>JAZDMV010000001.1:0-3138 GCA_043800535.1 bacterium
TTTGGGCCTGACCACTATAACCCAAGACGTGGCTGATTTTATGGCTTCGCCCTACGGCAAACCGATTGTCAGTAATTCTTCCATCCAGATTTTGATGAAACAATCGCCGTCCACCATTGATATAATCCAAAAAACCTTTGGCCTGACTGACCAGGAAAAATATTTGCTTCTTGAATGCAATGTGGGAGAAGGAATATTTTTTGCGGGGCTGAAACATGTAGCGATAAAAGTTGTTGCTTCGTATTCCGAAGACCAGGTAATAACTTCAGACCCGGCCCAGCTTTTGGAAATTGAAAAGGCTAAGCAGGAACTGGCCGAGCAGGAACAGTTAGAGCAAAAACGACCGCTGACGAATGAGCCGGCGTAGAAAGCAATAATCAAACACCAAGAAACAATAACCAAATAATAAAAAGCCGGTTTGGACAATTGTTTGGTATTTGTGCCTTGATTATTGATTATTTATTCTTATGCCTACTTACGATGAACAACTTTATGAGCAGACACTGGAAGAAGGAAGGAATGAAGACAAAAAACGCTTCACTCTAAGCATATTCAAAAGAGTGGCTCAAAAACTAAACGAAATGATAGAAACCGGACATGCTACTTCGGCTTTCTTTATACTTTTTTCTTTAGCAATACTTAAAGACGGGGCGATGGATTGGGTTCTTGATTTTTTCGCAATCGGCGAGATTCCAATCCTCGGGCAATTGCCCGGCTACGTCGTAACGGGCATTATGACATATTTTGCGTGGAGTAAAAGCGGTTGTTTTAAAAACTTCTACAGAAAGAGAATTATACTGCTCATTGTAGACTTATTGCCATTTGCCATTAATAACCTCCCCCTGACAACAGCCGGTATTTTTTGGATGTGGTGGGATGTCCGTAAAAAAGCGGCGGCGGCTGAAATAAATTTAGAGGATCTCAACCAAAAAACAGAAGAGGAGCTGGAAACAATAGATCAAGAAATGAATTGGACAACTGAACAAATCAGTGAGCACAACCCTTAAAACCCAAATTTGACATAATTTATGAAAAAATCTGTTTTATTTTTTTTAATCATCTCGTTTATTTTAATCGCCCTGCCACTCATTGCTTTGGCCCTGAGCGAACACCCTTTTGGCCAGCTTAGCAGCCCTGCTGAATATATCAAAAAACTCTACGCCTGGGGTTTGGGCATAGTCGGGGCAACGGCAGTGACTGCTTTTGCCTACGGTGGCGTTTATTATATGGTCGGCAGCACAAAAGAAGGCAAAGAAATAATGCTGGCCGCACTCCTTGGTCTGCTTCTCCTTTTTGGCGCCTGGCTTGTGCTATATACCATAAATCCTGACCTGGCTACATTTAAAGACCCGATGGAAGGGATATCCACGCCAACGCCTCCTCCGTCACCGCCGCCGCAAACACCCGATGGCCAATTTGACTACGATCCAGGCATCCAAAACCAGACGGGCGATGCGTCGCCTGCGCTCAATTCTTTCCTTGACTGCATGAAGGGAAAATTGCCTGGAAATGTCGGCCGCATTTCCAGCATTTCTGATTCAAAAATTGCCGCCGGCACCTGCAGTTTCGCAAACTGTTCCTCCCAGCCGGGCGGCTGCAGCCATACCTGCACCGCCGGCTCTGTTTCCTGCCATTACGGAGGCAAAGGTAGCTGCCGTGGTAAATCTTATGCGGCCGATTTTGGCGATCAGCAGAATTCTGCCGCTATAAAAAGCGCCGCCAAAGACTGTAATTCAGGCGCGTATGTGCTTAATGAAGGAAACCATATTCATGTCAGCATTGGCCAGGCCTCTGGTTGCGGCTGCAATTAAAAATTCAAATGTCCCGCAAAACAATTTTCATTATTATCCTTATCCTTTTTGTCTTAGCCGGCGCTTCGCTGGCTGTTTATAATTTTGTTTTAAAAACCGGCGAGGAACCGAGCCAGAGAGAAGGGGAACTGCAGGGCCAGACGCCTTTGGCGGCTAAACCCATCAGCCAAGACAAAGCTTTTGCCCTGGCAATCGGCGAAGACAACTTAACGATAAAATACTATCTTGTCCGCAACAGCCATGTTGTTTCTTCTGATTTTGAGGGCAGTGTGATTGAACCGCTCACGACCAACGACTTATCGGGACTAGTTAGCGTTCTCTGGTCGCCGGACAGAAAAAAAGTCATCGGCGTTTTTCAGAATCAGGGCGTGACAAAAAAATGGTTTTACGACCACTCCACAAAGCAGTCCTCGCTTCTGCCCGCAGACGCTAAGGAAATTGCCTGGTCGCCTGACAGCAAAAAAATTGTCTATCAATATACCACTGCCGACGGCCAATACAATAATATAAGCGTGGCTGACGCAAACGGTGCCAACTGGCGCAGTATTTTCCAGACCCGTCTTGAAAATTTAAAAATTGAGTGGCCCGCGCCCGCAAAAATTTATGCGCTAAGCGCTCCCTCAAGCCAACAGGAAGGGATTATTTTTGCCATAGACGCGGCCACAGGCGCTTCTACCAAAATTCTTTCCGGCGTCTGGGGACTGGAAGCCAAATGGTCGCCTGACGGCCAAAAATTCATTTATAGCGCAAGCGACCAAAAGGGAAAAAATCTTAAGCTTTTTATTGCCGCCTCTGACGGCAGCCAGCCAAAACAACTCCCTGTCGCGACACTAGCCGAAAAATGCATCTGGTCAGGCGACAACCAGACAATTTTTTGCGCTGTGCCCCAAAAAATATCTTCTTATGAGACCTGGCCGGACGACTATATTAACCGCAAAGTGATCGTGAGCGACGATATTTATCTCATAGACACTCTAACGCAAAAAGAAACAAAAATTGCCCAGTCAGACGATGAGCAATCTTTTGACGCTGAAAATCTTGTCCTTTCGCCCCAGGGTGACTATCTTTTCTTTATCAATCGGACCAACGAACTTATCTACAATATTGAGCTAAATTTATAAAGCAGGACTGTCGCTCTTTGCTTTGGCACCCCGCACTATACGGGGCGTTTTTTGTTCATCCCGCTCAAAGCGGGATGAACAATCCTTCCGTAGCTCCGTATTTTCGGAGCGAAGGAGGATTAATTTGACACCGCGAATTTATTTGCGTTAATTCCTGCCGCAACTGTCAGCCAAAATAGCACAGCCAGATCATTCTTAAAATATGT
>JAZDMV010000005.1:0-17244 GCA_043800535.1 bacterium
TTGGTCATCTTGTAGCAGCCGCCCGGCGGCGGCAGGCCCAGATTGTGCTGTATCCTGCGAAAAATTTCCGTTTCAACCAGCACAAGCTCCGGTTCATTGAGCCCCGGCTGGGCGTAGAAGCGTAGGCCGAGGGTTCCGTCACGCGCCTCAAAGGCGATGTAGGTGTCTTCATATTTGGGCAGATAGCCCATGAACGCTACGACCTTGTCGCTGTTAACCGAAGAAGAAAATTTCATGCCCTTCTCTGTCAGAATTTCCACTATCGCAAAAAGCATTCCCCTTGCTAATCCCTGCGCCTTCGTCATTTTTATACCTCCTTTTGTGTTTGTGATAGAAATAACTATCCGTTTTTGATGTCCTATTATAGAAAATTTTAGATATTTTGTCAATGTTTGATTATAAATAAAAACGGGCGTAAAATGAAAATATAAACAGTATAAATTACAAACCCATGAAGCTAAACTATATTATCATTCCCTTAATAACCATTGCCACTGCTCTTTTGGGCAGTATACTGACTTCCGGCGGAATGGACTGGTATAAAATTATTGCTAAACCTTCTTGGACGCCGCCTGGCTCCTTTATCGGCGCGGTCTGGACAATTCTTTTTATTCTGGCAACGATTTCGGCACTGGCAGTTTTTAATTCTTCGCTTCGCGAAGGGCAAGCTGGCCGACTCAAATTGATTGTCGCGATCTTTATCTTAAATGCGATTCTAAACGTTTCCTGGAGTCTGCTATTTTTCAATCAGCATTTGCTCGGGGCAGCTGTTTTTGAAGCCGGCCTGCTCGGGCTTTCGGTCGTGGCGCTTGTCATTTTGATCTGGCCTGTTTCGCGCTTGTCCGCCTCGCTTTTAATTCCATACGCGGCCTGGGTGTTTTTTGCCACCTTTCTGACCTATAAGGTCTTGATCATGAATTGATCTTTGTGCCTGATAAATTTAAAAACGCACGGAGAAAGTTTCCGTGCGTTTTTTTGTCGAAAGGATCTTAATACCTCCAATTGCCAAGGTCAACTATTTTGAATTTTTCCAGCTTATGGCAGAGCGTAAAGCTGTCTCCTGATTCAGGCACTGCTTCGGCCGCGTAATAATCAATGTTAAAGGTTTTGTTGCCCAGCTTGCTGATGAGCAGGTGATGGTATTCGCCGTAGTGATTGGCTCTGGCAATGGCCGTTCCTACGTCAGACCCGATTTTTGCTTCCTGGCCGTCAGTCATCTCAATGTCTATGCTGGGGCCGGGAGCTGGCCCGCTTTTGCCGAGCGGATGGAGATGAAAAAGAAAAATATGGGGAATTTGCAGGTCTTTTTGCGAGATGATGAACGCGCCCTCTGTCTTTGGGATGGGTTCGGTCGGCTCGCTTGGCCGCAGTTCCAGATAAATCTGGCCGCTTCTGATCAGCCCCAGGCCTCCGGGCTCAAAATAATCGCCTTCCTGATAATTTTCAATTATCGTGCCGATCTGGCTCACCAGGGTTCCGTTTTTCAGGGCGTCTAAAATAAGGTAGACGCGGATCAGCTGCGGCAGGGAAAAAGAGAGAACTGACTCCGGCCTTTCATGAATAAAGCAGGGAAGCTGGATGTAGGAGTGTGGGAGCGAGGTAATCCAACGGCAAAGGAATTTTTTGACGGCATCCGGATCAGCAAAAAAAGCTTCTAGATCTTGGCGCAGGGCAATGCCCTCCAGAAGATACTCGGCGTTGCCGAGCGACTGGCCGGAAGATCTGGCCGTTGTGAGGTCGGATATTTTTGACCATTGGGCAAAGCAGATAGAGGAAGGTATTAAAAAAATCATCAGCAACGCGGCAATTTTTGTTTTCATTCCGTTCCCTCCTTGTCCGGATTTAATGTAATGTGCTGACCTGAAGCTATCAGAATAATCATCGACAGTCAAGAATTTTGTAATTCAAGAGGCGCAAGGGTTTCTGTGCCTGCCTGGCTTCTTGTTCCCTGCGCGGCCTGGTTTTCTTTACCGCGTTTCTGACCTATAAATTCTGGAGTGAGACATTAGTTTGACGCCAGCGGCGTTTTGTGTTATATTGGCAATTGTTATTTTATAAATGAACAAGGACAGAAACATTTAACCCTATTTTGCCTGCAAAGAGAGGAGGGTGTTATGGCTGATTTTAAAAAGGTCTGTTGGGTGTGGGTTCTAACGGCGGTTATTCTTGCATCAGGCGTATGGGTTGCTCAGGCATCTGACTCGGCTTTGCTTGCCCAGTCGTTCTCCCAGTATTTTTCGCCTCGGGTCTTGAAGGCGGCTGACTGCATGATGAAGGCGCGCAATTATCAGCCGCTGGGGCATTGGAAAATATGGACCGACGGGTTTACCAGAAAATTCAGGGGACCCGACGGGAAGGTTGAGCTGATCTTAAACTGGGACGGCATGTACTATATCAAAAATACCGAACCGGAAATAACAGGGGACTGGACGCTTTTTAAGTGAAGCGGCTCAGCGTTATTTGATAAGCATTGATAGAGCTCGGACAAGATCATTCTGCCCGGGCTTTTTTTATGCAAAAATCGACCAAAAGATTGTTTGATAACCGGCTATGTGATATAATAAAATAAATTCAATCCCTAAAGGTCGTATTTTAGTTGGATAAAAAATATTTATTATGGCAAAAGAAGTTACAAAAAAGGACGGCACAAAAGAGCCATTTGACGCAGGAAAAATTAAAAGCGCCATTGCCGGAGCGGCCAACGATGCCGGCGTGGCCGAAGATAAAAAAAACGAAATCGTAGAACAGGTTTCGGCTAAAGTCATTGCGATGGCGGAGGGTAAAGAAGAAATAACAAGTTCAGAGATCAAAGAAAGCATTCTTTCGGAGCTGGACAGCGCAGAACCTTCAGTTTCAGCCGCCTGGAAAAAACACGACGAAGAAAAAGCAGCGGCTTAATCTGTCTTTTTGACAGTATCAAAATTCGGCTTTTAAAAGAGCCGTTTTTTGTTTATATTCCGAGTTAAGAGATTGACGCTATTGCTATTTTGTGTTATGTCATAGGATTAGGTTGTTTGATAAATGAATAAGGGAACAAAAAATTTCAATTCCATTCTGATCGTAAAGAGAGGAGGGTGTTATGATCAATTTTACGTGTTTATCGTCAAGAGGTGTGATGTTGGAAGAGAGCGACAGGATTTTTTTGGTGTTGGCCAGTTGCGAAATGGCCCAGAAGGGGCAAGCGCACCGGAAGGTCAAAGATGACGGAATAAGGGGAGATATTTTCACTAATTTCCGACGCACCCCCCTTGGTTCGCTTTCCGGAATTGCTTTTGAGGCAGAGATCACGACGCCCAAAGGCGACATTGCGGTCCGCTACATTATCTCGGACCAGGATCTTAACAAGAGCCGGAGCGACCTGACTGCCGGTAATCAAAAATGGCATAGCCTCGATGGTTACTTCAGCGACCTGATCTGGGAAATCATCGGCAAGGCCCTGCAGCAGACAGGACAGGTGAGTTGAATGGCTGTATAAACGGCAATATCACAATTACATAGAAAGGAGGAAGTTATGCCAGCAGCGAGTACGTCTGTCTATTATCTTTTGTTTTTTGTTGGTGTGGCGGCCGTGCTTCTATTGGCGGCTTTGTGTCTGATAAAGCTGTGGGGACGCGCTATCATAATTGTGCGAGCGGTAGCAGAAATGGCAGAGGCAACCGATAACAAATTAGTGCACAAAGAAATCGCGTCTCTCTTGTTTAAGGCCTCTCTTAAGACTGTTATGCTCATTGCCGCTGTCTGTGCTGCGCTGGTAATCGGGTGGCATTTCATACCCTAACTTTTCAGCATCGTTCCCAAAATATCTTTGAGCCCTGCACAAACTTTCGCGGGGCTTTTTATTTCACCCTGAACTAGTTTCCCCTGAGCCCCTCGACTGCGCTCGGGGCAATCCTGTCGGACAGGTTTGATTTTAAGGAGGATGAGGGATAGAATGGAATTAAAGAGACAGTGACAAAAAAGTTCCCTCCCTTTAGGGAGGGTTAGGGAGGATTTTCATCAACTAACCAAATTTATGCCCATCCTAAAAGAATTCAAGCAATTTCTGCTCCGGGGAAACGTGGTTGACCTGGCTGTTGGCGTTGTTATCGGCGCCGCTTTTGGCACGGTTGTGACAGCTTTGGTCAAAGATCTTTTGACTCCGCTGATTGCGGCCATTGCCCGCGTGCCTGATTTTTCAGATCTCTCTTTTACGATAAGAGGCAGCCGCTTTGCTTATGGCGATTTGATCAACGCTCTTATTTCTTTTTTGCTGGTGGCAGCCGCGATCTTCTTTTTTGTGGTCAAACCCATCAACATGCTTATTTCGCGCAGCCGACGCGAGCCGCCGGCTGACCCGACCACCAAAAAATGCCCCGAGTGCCTAAGCGAAATTCCGATCGAAGCCAAAAGGTGCAGCCATTGCGCGCAACCAGTGGCCTAGCGCAACTTTGTCATTCCGGCCAGAGCTTACCCCGTACCTTGATACGGGGAGCCGGAATCCAGATTAATCCTAAACCCTAACAGCTGCAAGCTAACACCTAAAACCTAAAAAACCATATGTCTAAAAAACTTTTCATCTTTTTAATTATTATTGCCGCGCTTTTGGCCGGATATTGGTATTTTTACAGAACTCCGGCGGCTGAGGCGCCAGAGACGTCCGAGTCGCCAAAAACCGGATTAAACCAAACAGAAGCGCGTCAAATCGCCGAGGCCACCTGTATTAAGGGTGGAGAGTCTTTGGCAGCAAGCGGTTTGTATAACGAAAACTCCAAGAGCTGGTGGTTTGACGCCAACTTAAACGCAACGCAGCAGGGCTGCAATCCTGCCTGTGTCGTTTCTGAAGACACTAAAACCGCCGAGGTTAACTGGCGGTGCACCGGATTGGGTGAACCCAATGTGCCGGCGGGCGAGACGTTGAGGCAGCTGTTTGCCCAAAAATATCCCAAATACGGCGAAACATTGTCGGTTATAATTGAAAAAGAAACAGAAAGCCACGCGCGCGGGCTGATCACTTTTGTTGACGGCGAGCCGGGCGGGATATTTTTAGCCGCAAAAGTTAATAGCCAGTGGCAGATAGTGCATGACGGCAACGGCCAGATCCCCTGTTCGCTTTCCTCATATGGCTTCCCGAGCGACATGTTAGCTGACTGCGCGAATTAAGAAGCTTCGGTTTACCCTTCCGTAGTCCCGCAAATGCGGGACGAAGGAGGGACTGCGTAAATTAATCGCTAGTGGCTAGTCGTTAGTTTAAAAACAATGAAAAGGAGGGTTACATTTTTAATTTTAGCTGTAGCGGCTTTTTTGGGGTTTTTTGAATTTAATCTTTTTTATCTTCTGCCGCAGGATATTAGTTTTGGCAGTTATTTTTCCGGCATTTTTTATTCTTTGGTCGGCGGCGAAAGCAGCAAAGTTATCCGCATCAATCTTTACAACAAATCCCTGACCTTAATTGACAACGGCGCTTTGGTCAAACAGGATAAGATCGCGGGAGCCGGCCATCCTAAATTCTCGCCCACGCCAACCGGAAATTTCAAGGTCTTGAGCAAGTCAAAAAAGGTTATTTCTTACACCGGCCTGTTCATGCCGCTAAGCGTGCGTTTTAAAGGCGCTTATTATATGCACGGCATTCCCACTTATCGGGACGGTCGGCTCTATTATTCAGAATACTCAATGGGATGTATCAGGATTGGCCCGGGCCTGGACCAGGAAATTTATGACTGGGCCGATATTGGCACCAATGTCCAGATCTATAACGCTTCGCTGGTCAGAGCAGAGGATAATCCGACTGTCTATTATCTGACGAGAGAAGGCGCAAAAGAACCGATCTCAAGCCCGGAGGAATTTATCGGTCGGGGATTTCGCTGGCAGGACGTGGCAGTAATCCCTTTAATTGAGCTGGATGCCTTGCCTTTGGCTAATTCGCCAGTGGCTAATCGTTAATTGTGCGATCCTGTCTTATATTTTAACAAAATATGACTGATAAATTTGAATCATTTAGCGGGCAAAAAATGGAAAATATAATAATTTGCGACGAAGAAAAGCTTAAAGAGATAGAAAAAAGATTTCAAGAAGGCGGCTTGGACAAAGTCCATATTTTGGCAGATTTTGATAAAACCCTGATCAGAGCTTTTGTAGACGGCAAAGAAGCTCCTTCTGTTATTTCGGTTTTGAGAGACGGCAGCTATTTGACGCCAGACTATGCCCGCAAAGCCCAAGAACTTTATGACAAATACCATCCTCTGGAAAAAGACCCAAATATCTCAGGAGAGGAAAAAAAGAGATTAATGGCTGAATGGTGGAATACGCATTTTGAGCTTTTGATCAATTCAGGATTGAATAAAAAAGATATAGAAAAAGTCATAAGATCCGGCAAGATCAAATTTAGAGACGGATTTTCAGAGTTAGCGGATTTTTCAAAAGACAATAATATTCCTTTGGTTATTATGTCTTCTGCCGGCCTGGGGCAAGAATCAATCTCTCAAAGATTGGAACAAGAAGGAAAGCTGTACAGCAATATTTATATTATTTCCAATTCATTTGAATGGGATAAAAATGGAAAAGCAATTGCTGTAAAACAGCCGATTATTCACGGCGCCAACAAAGACGAAACATTAGTTCAAAATTTTCCTGAGATCTTTAAGGCCATAAAAGATAAGAAAAATGTTATATTGCTTGGCGATAACTTAGACGATGTGGGAATGGTAGAGGGCTTTGATTATGATAATTTGATCAAAATAGGATTTTTCAACGGTAAAACAAAAGAAGGGGAGGATATATATAAAAGCGTTTACGATATTCTGGTCTTGAATGATTCTTCCTTGGATTTTGTTAGTCACTTTCTTAAGAGAATTCCGAGCCGGGCTTGATTTTGGCTTCTGAAAGCAGAATGGCTATTGATATTGAAGGGATAAAGATAATTCAGAGCTTCGCCGGCAATTCGCTTAGCGGCATCCAGCCGGAGGAACTTTTGCAGATCAAAAGGGTGGGGGAAATGGAAATAAGATAGAAATATTAAAATATTATATGGAAAAATTTGAAGACCGACAACAAGAAGAGAAAGAGGAGCCAAAAAAGATAGCTGAAGGAGCAATTGGTAAATATGACGATAATTGGCAGGATAAATTACCTTTGGGAATTAAAAAAGAAGAGGTAGATCTATTTTTGGGAAGCGATGGATTGTGGCATTGGCATTTAAAACCAGAATTCATTGAAGGCGAAGAAGACAAAGAGGACAAAGAGGAAAGGGAAAAATACGAAGAGGAAAAGGAGAAGTGGTCCGGCTAAAAAGATTTTTTTCTTGCGCTTGTACACTATTTTATACAGATTCTAATTCGCGCGCCTGCCCGCCTTGGGCGGGAATGGTTCCATATCATTTGGAGATGAAAAAACAGATCATATTGCAAAATAAGGCGATTGATTATATCTTGAGAAAAAGCAAAAGGGCGCGCTATCTGCGCCTGGCGGTTTATTGCGGCGGAATGGTTGTTGTCACATTGCCGCAGAATTTTCAAGAAACTTCTGCCGAGCGATTCATCCGGGAAAAAACCGATTGGCTGTTATCAAAAATTAATTTTTTCAGGCAATTTAAAGAGCGGCCCATCGCGAGGTATGGCCAGAGAGATTATTTAAAGCATAAAGACCAGGCGCAATCGCTGGCCAAAGAAAAAGTGCTTTATTTTAACCAATTTTACGGATATAAATTTAATAAAATAAATATCAAAAACCAAAAATCCCGCTGGGGCAGTTGTTCGCGTAAGGGAAACCTAAATTTTAATTTCAAGATACTGTTTCTTTCAGAAAAACTCCGGGACTATATCATAGTCCACGAGCTCTGCCACCTTAAAGAATTTAATCATTCCAGAAGCTTCTGGGGTTTAGTGGCAAAAACTATTCCGAAATGGCCAGAACTCAAGAAAGAATTAAAAACAAGTGCTTTGGGTTGATCAGGGTAAAGGTGTTAAAATAAACGACCTCGGTATTCCGTAGCCCCGCACTTTGCGGGGCGCAGGATACCAAATTTGTGATATAATTTAGCTATAAGATATTGTATTTAAGCCAAATCAAGCGTTATAATAAGCAAAACGGCTAACAAAAAATTATGGACAAAAAACAACTTATTCAAAAAATAGAAGAATTAAGAAAATCGCGGGTTATAACCTATTTAACCAGTGATCGGCAAGGGCCGATGAACGCACGGATTGCGATGGATGTGATTCCGATTATTAGCAAGCAACTTAGGGCTATTGGCAAGACAGACAGTATTGATCTGTTTTTATACTCAAGCGGCGGTGACACAATGGTTCCGTGGCGGATGGTTTCAATGATTCGTGAATATTGTGATAAGTTTTCAGTTTTGATTTCATATAAAGCCCATAGCGCCGCGACAATGATATCTTTGGGCGCGGACGAAATTGTAATGAGTGATCTTTCGGAACTTTCGCCGATTGATCCTTCAACCGCCAATGTTTTTAATCCACAAGATCCGCAAAATCCGCAAAATAAGATTCCGATTTCGGTTGAGGATGTAATGGCTTATTTTGACTTGGCCAAAAATAAATTTGGCATAAAAAACGATGAGGAGCTGGCAAAGATATTCAATAAATTTGTTGAGGCAAATCCGCAAATTCATCCTTTGGCGCTCGGGAACGTTAATCGCACGCATAATCTAATTCGTATTTTAGCCAAGCGGCTTTTGAAAAGTCATAAATCGCCGATGAAAGAGGATGAAATTGAAAAAGTTGTTGATTATTTCACAGAAAAACTTTATTCGCATCAATATTTTATTGGCCGGAAAGAAGCTAAAGACGACTTGGGCGTCAAAAGCGTTATTTTTGCTGATAAAGATTTAGCCCAAACGATGACTGATTTGTATGAAGAATATGCAAAGGAAATGGAGCTCGGTGTTGTTTGGAACGTAGAAAATGAACTTGGTGTCAATGCGATGCAGACCCGAAAGGATTATAAGATTGCCTATATTCAAAGCTCGCAATTTGGAAACTATTTTGAGCTGACTTTAGAATATAAAAAACAGCAAATAAACGTCGTTCAGCAAACCCCCCAAGGCCCAATCCAAGTGCCGCAAGAGCAAGTCGTCTTCCGGCCGGTCGGGCAGGGGTGGAAGTAAAAATGATTAAGAAAGTAATAATTTCGTTTATAGTTTTAGCGGCTGCAGCCGAATTTTTTTTGGGTTTAAAATTTTATTTCCCTATCTTTTTTAAATTTCTATGGTACTCTAATTTTGGAATAATAATTATCACCCTCTTAGTTGGGAGCTTCGCTTTAATTTTATATTATAAGCAGAAAAGAGAAAACAAAAGAGACGCTGCGAGACTAATTCTGCAAGAAATTAGACGCGCGGAGGATATAATTTCCGACTACAAACAGAGCGGTGGCTATCAATTCGCCAAAAAAATAATTGCTACTAATAGTTGGGGCAAAAGTATCCATCTTTTTGTAGGAGACCTAGATAATGATGAATTAGATAGAATAAGTAATCTTTACTCCACAGGCGAATATCTTGATACGCTTATTAAGGAAATATCAGATTATACTTTTAAAAAAGAAATTGGAGAAAAAGAAGGAGAGGTTCTAAGGCCGTCAATGATGATTCCGATGGTCAATCAAGACATCCAACAGCAAGGGCAAACTATAAATCCAGGAGTTACTCAAAGTGTTCCTCAGGCAATAAAATTTGTGAATTTAAAAATTGAGCCGTCGTGGAAGCCGCGCCTGGATTTGATTACATTTAAAATCGAGCCCATATACCATTCAACCATTGCTTTGAAGTTAAAGAAGATAGCGAGACTTATCTGATTATGTCTACTTTAAACTGGATCGGAAAAGAAAAAATTGTAAATCACGAAGGCAAAATTAAAGAGAGATACAATTTATGAAAAATCGAACTTTATATTTTGGCGATAATTTAGAGATTCTGCGCAAAAAAATTCCCGATGAGAGTTTTGATCTAATTTATCTTGACCCGCCCTTTAATTCAAACCGTAGTTATAACGTGCTTTTTAAGGAAGGGCTGCAAGATAGTCCGGCGCAAGTTCACGCGTTTGAGGATTCCTGGCATTGGTCGCACGAATCAGTAGAAAATTTTGAGTATCTAGTTTCAAAGACAAATGCCGACATTTCAAATTTAATGCAGGCGTTAGAAAAAATGATTGGCCATAACGATATGATGGCTTATTTGACGATGATGGCCGTGCGTTTAATTGAACTGCATCGGGTTTTAAAAAAGACTGGCAGCTTATATTTGCATTGTGACCCCACTGCCAGTCATTATTTAAAGATTGTCTTGGATGCGATTTTTGGAAAAACAAATTTTAGGAATGAAATCATATGGAAAAGAAGCGTGCCACACAATGATGCACAAAAATTTGGCATGCAACACGACATCATCTTTTATTATGCAAAGGCCGATAAGTATTTTTGGAATAGACAATTTAGTCCTTTAAGTGAGGATTATATTAAAAATTTCTATAAACACAAGGACAAAGAAGGGAGGATATACCAATTAACATCGATTACGGCTCCTGGTGGGCGCGGCCCAAAGTATGAATTTTTAGGGGTTACTAGAAATTGGAGATATACAAAAGAAAATATGCAAAAACTGTATGAACAAGGATTGATAATTCAAACGAGCGAAGGTACGGTTCCTAGATTTAAAAGGTATCTCGACGAACAAAAGGGTGTTACTCTCCAAGATTTATGGGATGATATTTTGCCCTTGCAGGGTCAATCTTCTGAATATCTTGGTTATACAACTCAGAAACCAGAAAAATTACTTGAGCGAATAATAAATGCTTCAACAAAATCAGGCGATTGGGTTTTAGATCCGTTTTGTGGTTGTGGAACAACAGTATCGGTCGCCGAGCGATTAAAAAGGAATTGGGTTGGAATTGACGTAACTGCGTTGGCAATAAACTTGATTAAAAGACGTCTGCAGGACCAGTTTGGTTTAGGCGCGAAACAGATAAATGTTGATGGCTTACCGACTGATCTGACCGGTGCCAAAGAGCTATTTAAAAAAGACCCGTTTGAATTTGAGTATTGGGCGCTGGATTTAATAGATGCAATGCCGGCTCAGAGTAAAACCAAAGAAAATATGCGCGGGGCGGATAAAGGCGTTGATGGTGTCATAACCTTTCATAAGAAAGTGATAGACGGGAAAATTGAGTATGGTAAGGCGATTGTGCAGGTTAAAGGCGGAACAGTCCATCGGGATGATATTGCTACCTTAAAAAGCGATGTTGAGCGAGAAAAGGCAGACGCGGGAATTTTTATCACTTTGGAAAATCCGACAAAACCGATGTTGCAAGAAATTGTTGATATGGGGAGTTTTAAGGCCCCCATTACAGGCGATTTTGAATTTCCAAAAATCCAGATTTTAACTATTGAGGAGTTGTTAAAAGGTAAAATACCGCAATTGCCGCAGGGGTTGGTTAAACCATATCACAGAGAGGCGAAAGCCGTTAAGGATGAGAATGGCAATTCGCAGAAATCATTTATAATTTGAATTTTTTGGACGAAAGGTCTGCCGTTATTTAATTCCAGTCTCATTACTTCGAGCAGAAGAATTAAAATAATTTATGATCAACATTAATCTCTGGCAGATTTTTAAAGATACTTGGGAAGTTTGGGCAATTATACTGGGGTTAGTTGTAGCAGGAATTATTGTTAGAGATATAATCCCGGCTTTGTTTGGAACAAGGAGAAATAAAGCAGCAGATTTTGACTATAAAAAGAGAGATAGAGTGCTGAATGATTCCGAACAAGCGTTGTATTTTAATTTGCAAAAAAGTCTTGGTGATTCATTTATTGTGCTTTCTAAGGTGCGAATCGAGGATTTTGTTGAAGCTAAGAGTTGGGGATTACGGGGGAAAATTAAATCTCGTCACGTTGATTTTTTAATTTGTGATATGGCTTCGTCCAAACCTTTACTCGCGGTTGAACTTGATGGATTGTCACACAATACTTCAGATTGGATAGAAAGAGATCAGTTTGTGGACGAATTATATAAAAATATTGGTTTGCCAGTAGAGCATATTCGTGTCGGCAGCGATTTTTCCGTAGAAGCAATTCGATTAAGAAACATTCTTAAACCAAATGGAAAATAAACTTATTATCACTATCAAGCTGTTTTTATTGACGTTTTTTTCTTTAATCTGGTTTTTTCTCATTCAGGCCGAATATGAAATGATAACAAAACCGGAATTGCAAAATGATTTTCCGGTTGTCAAAGGGATTTATGCGGTTTGGTTTCTTAGCTTTATCCTTCTGATATTGAGCACTATTATCATTTATTTGTTATACTCATTTAAAAAGCAGAAAAACGCGTCCGGCCCCGTCATTTAATCCCAATTCCATCGCTTCGTCCGTCACACAATAACATCCTTACAAACTTGAGAATGTAAGGATGTTCTATTGTCTAATTCGTATTCACCCCGTTAGATGCAAGGCTATCTAACGGGGCAGGTAGGTAAATAGAAAATATGTTTTATGGAAAAATTTGAAAATCAAAAAGAAGAAAGAGATAGGATAGATGAATGCCGGGAATTTTTTGCTCCATTCGGATACCAATTTTTTCACGCATTTCTTTATGATACTTACGAATTAAATAATGGGTTGGTGAGTTATCGCGAATTGGAGACAAAGTTTGATGAATATCTTAATCTATTTGGAAAAGAGACAAAACACGTTATTGAAGAGAGCGAAGAGCCATTTAAAAGCCTTAGCGACAAAGAAATTAAAAAATTTATTATTTACGCTTCTATCGACGAAGCCGTCAAATGCGGCAAAAAGTCCGGTCTTAATCCTGCCGGCAAATTTAAAGACAAACCGGCCAGATATGCATTGCGAGATTTAACTGATTATTTGGGAATTTTGTCAGATGGATTTCCGGCGGTGGGAGATATAGAAAAGGGGATTCAGTTATATAAAGAGCAGCGGGGAAAAGTAAAAGTTCTATCGAATAATCCAATGTTTGGCTATAAAAAAGACGTAAATTTGGTGAAAATTGAAGATTTAGACGAAGCAATCGCCTCAATGGAAAATAATTTAAAAAAAGAAAAAGAAATCTCGCAGGAATAGTCATATCAGCCGCCGCTATTTAATCCCCAACCGTTGAAATTAGTATTATGTTCTATGGAAAAGTTTGAAAATCAAAAAGAAGAAGAAAAAACAAAAGAGGTAATTGAAGGAGTGATCGGTGAATACGAGGATAATTGGCATAAAAAATTGCCCGCCGGAATCAAAAAAGAAGAGGTGGATTTATTTTTGGGAAAGGATGGGCTTTGGCATTGGCATTTAAAACCGGAATTTATTGCAGACGCAGATGAAAGGAAAAAGTATGTGGAAGAAAAAGACACCTGGTCATCAGGCAAGTAAAAGATTAAATATTAAACTATAACATCCTTATAAACTTGAGAATGTAAGGATGTTGTGTAAAGCAGAAAAAGGCGTCCGGCCCCGTTATTTAATTCCAATCCCCCTGTCAGAAAAATAATTCTGTCGGGGCAGGCTCAGTAGCAGAATAAATTCGCTACGGGGTAAGAGCGAAGTAAAGAGATTTTTTGCTATAATTAAAAATATGAGCAACTTCTCAAACCGCATCTTTGCATTTATTTTCTTCGCGATAGTTTTGTTTTTGTTGCTTTGGATGCCTACATGGACGAAAATAAACGTTGGAGATTCTCCAGGGGTAGTTTATAGTCCTCCATGGATCGGCTTTCTTGTTATTCTTGTCGGTTTGGCATATGAAATATTTAGGCCAAACTTGAATCTGAAAAGAGATACAAATTGGAAATGGATTCTGGCGGGAGCTTTTCTTTTTCTGATCATACTAACAATGATTTTTGTTCAGGAGATTTGGATGCCATACAAACACGGATATTCTGTTTTTGGAATGCGGAGTTTTGAATTTCCTCTTGGAAGCGGCAACGTCAGCATTTGGCCGCAGCTTTTATGGGATTTTCTTAATGTTCATTTTACAGATACGACAGTTTTGGCTTTGCTGTTTGGAGTCCTTTTTTTGACAAAATCAGCCCCGCAAACGTCAAAAAGCTATAAGATGATATTAATTGGCGCAGTAATATTTACGGCGTTTTTGATGTTTGGACATTTCTTATTTTTAATCTTTGGTAAAGACGCGACCGGAGGATATTATTCCAGATTTACCAGAATGGAACTGCTTAGCCAATATTGGTTTCAGTGGGATTTCTGGTCTGAATTGGTAATTTTAGTAGGAGCGCTATGGCTGCTTTTTAAAGGCAAGAGATCTGCGGTGGACGCTAAATCGAATTAGTCAATTAGAGCAAAGAAAGGCGCCCCTCCTTCGTCCCGCAAATGCGGGGCTACGGAAGGGCGAGCAGCCGCCGTTATCTGATCCCAATCTCTTCTGTCAGAAAAATAATTTCGACGCGGCCTTCCTCCTTATCCGATACACAAGACATCCTTACAAACTGGAGTATGTTGGTATATCGTTGTATAATGTAAATATGGAAAAACTAAAGACGGCAAAGCAAATGGAGCGGCACTTAAAAGGAATGGCGAACCATTACCGCATCGAGATTTTGTTTTTGGTCGCCGCCCGCGAGGGGATTACGCTTGAAGGCATAGTGGAAACGCTTGGCGTTAATGAGAAAACGATAGGGGAACATGCGCGACGGCTTTTTAACGCCGGGCTGGTTGATAAAAAATATCGCGGCAGGTTCGTCGAGCATAAATTATCGCCCTACGGGAAAACATTTGTCCGGTTTCTGGAATCATTCCGCCACACACAATAACATCCTTACAAACTTGCTTCGCCCTTCCGAAGCCTTGCGCGAAGGAGGGAGAATGTAAGGATGATGGTTTATTTGGCTGAAAGACCTTGTTGTTTTAAAAAATATTTGCGAGAGGAGGTGATGGCGATGTCAATGCGGGAATTACCCAATGTTAAGACCGTGCAGTTTAATGCAAGCACGCGATTGAAGGCCTACTCGGAATTCATGAAATGGTTTCGGGCAGATCAAGAAATATCCGTCGTAGCGCTGTCAGACGATCGGCACGACGACGAGCCAAAGTTCCCATACTATCTGGCCGTGTGTTATGAGGTTCTTTAGAATTTGACGCAGCCAGGGCTGAAGATCGGCCCTGGTTTTTTATTGCTTAAAAAAGCAGCAAGTCGTAAAATAGAAATAACATGGAGAAAATTAAAGTCGGGGGCAGGAAAAGGTGTCAGGTACCTTTTAATTAATCATGCTAGTACAAGCGCTGTTATTTAATTTCAATCCCCTCCTGTTGGAAAAATAATTCTAACGGGGCAAGCGGGCGGGTTTTAAAATAGCAGTTCTTCTAAAATTTTTATTCAACAAAAAGGAGGTGATTGATATGAGGCAGAAATTAATAGCTTTGATGTTTTTGGCCGGTCTGATATTTGTTTTAACGGTTAAAGTTGCTCAAGCGCAACAGGTGGTGTCAAATCCTGAACGGCTGGTAATTTTTTCTGCCCAGGCGCCTTGCGGCGAGATGAGGGCCGCGGCGAGCGATGTAGAAAAGCAGTATAATGATTGGGTGCAGTCAAGCCGGGCGGTTTTGATCGCATATCGGGATATCAAACATAGCGCCGTGGCTTCGGGCGGAACTTGCTATTTCTTTATCACCTTAACCATCTTTTATACTAAATTTTAGTTTAGGTCAAAGCCGGCAGAAAAAATAAAAGGCGGAAAAAATACCGGCGCTGTTGACAGCATTTTTAAAAGGCGTATAATAGAAGTGTGATACAGATCACAACGCAAATAATTCGGCGTTTCGACGTCATCCATAGCTCTTTCCTCCTCTTCCAAAAAACCCTCTAACCCCATTGAAGCCATACACTAGTGTATGGCTTTTATCTTTTTTCAAATATAGTAACAAAAAACACCCCGCCTAGGCGGGGTGTTTTGTAGTTTAAAAATGTTTTAGCGCCGGATGGCTCTGACGATGGCGATGAGGACTACTGCTCCGATTAGTGCCACCAGCAGGCTATAGAGATTGAACCCGCTAACACCGGATTGGCCGATCAAGCTCATCAGCCAGCCGCCGAGCAAAGCCCCGACAATGCCGACTATGATATTCATGATCAGGCCCTGCTGAGCGTCAGTTTTCATGATGAGCGACGCGACCCAGCCGACCAGAGCTCCAAAGATGATCCACAAAATTATTCCCATAGAATTATGAGTTTAAATAAAACTTATTTATCCTGTCTATCCAGTTTGTCCGCGGCCTCTGGAGTGGAGACGGATTTGCCCATGATAAAGAGCTTTATGATTGCCCAGGCCAGAAGCCAATAAACGAGCATGGCGAGCAGGGTTGTCCATTCAAATATGCTTCCTTGCACCACCCGCGAGATCTTAAATACATTCAGAAACGGCCAGACAAAGGGAGAGCTTACATTATAGACGAAGCCGGTGAAGGTGGCCCCGGCATTTGCGCCAAGGAGTTTGAAAACAAACCGGAAAGCCAGGAAGGCTTCCAGGATCCCCAAAATATACCAGACGGCTTGCGTGCCGCGGTACAGAGGTTTGGTTGTTGAAGAATTAGATGCGTCCATATATACTAATTATATCAGTTATGACGAAATGTCGTCAATAGCAAGAAACAAGGCGTTCCTCTTCGGCTGGTAAGATTTTATTTTTTTAGCCTTTATGATAAAATTATTAAAGTAATATAATTATTAAATTTTAAAAAACATGAAAGGATACGTAACAAATATAGAGCAAACAACAAAAGAGAACGAAAATTTCAGAAAAGTTCTCTATACAGCCAGCCACAGCCAGTTGGTTTTAATGAGCTTAAAAGCTGGCGAAGAGATAGGTATGGAAGTTCATCCGGATAACGATCAGTTTCTTCGCGTTGAAGCGGGGCAGGGCAAAGTTGTTATTGATGGCAACGAATACGAAATTTCTGACGGCTTTGCCGTTGTCGTGCCGGCCGGAGCCCAGCATAACGTTATAAATACCGGTTCTGACGCGCTTAGGCTTTACACCATCTATTCTCCGGCGCATCACAGAGATGGCGTCACGCACGCGACAAAAGAAGAGGCAGAAGCGGACAGCGAGGAATTTGACGGCAAGACAAGCGAGTAGAGCAAAATATTGTTCGAGCCCTTCGACGAAGTTTATCCTGAGCAAAATCGAAGGACTCAGGGTAAATTGGATCGAGAACTTCTCTATGCGCCCCGACGATAGTCGGGGGTTAGTTGAAGAATAAATTTTAGAGATTAATGGAAATTCCGGTCTA
>JAZDMV010000020.1:0-6806 GCA_043800535.1 bacterium
GTAAAAAACCGGAAAAATTAGCGGTAAAGAAAAATGCCGCCGTTACCCCAATGTTTAGTAACCGTTTAATGGCTGCGCCAGAAGGTGCCAATTACTCATTAATGCCGCATATGCGGCATTAATGAGTAATTGATTAAAATCCATTCTATTTTTTTAAATGGCAGCAGGGTCGACTATCTACAAAAGACATAATAATTTTACAAGCTTAAGTGGATATTATATATCTGTGCCCGGACATAATAGAAACGCTTTCTATCATAAGTCATTTGAATTGATTTTTTAAAATAATTTTTATGGTATAATATGAATATGAAAAAAGACTGGCACGCCATCACTTTAGATGAGATTTTTAGTGGTTTAAAATGCAGTCGCGAAGGATTAAGCGGACAAGAGGCCGCCGTCCGGCTTAAAAAATTCGGTCCCAATACTTTGCCCCAAGAAAAACCGTATTCAAAAATACGGCTCTTTTTGAGTCAGTTCAACAGTTCCCTGATGTATATTTTGTTGGTAACCGTTGTTATTTCTTTTTCGCTCGGCCACTACTCGGACACAGTTTTCATTATTATTGTGCTGTTAATCAACTCTATTGTCGGTTTTTATCAAGAAAATAAAGCCAATCAATCGCTTCTGGCCCTAAGGAAAATGGTAAAAATCAGAGCCAGAGTTTTACGGGATGGCTACGAAAAAGAAATAGATAGTGAGGAATTGATTGTCGGAGACGCGGTGTTTTTAAAATCCGGCGATAAGGTGCCGGCCGACGGGCGCATTATTGAGGCAAAAAATCTAAAAATAAACGAAGCCAGTTTAACGGGTGAATCGCAAGCGGTTGAAAAGAGGGCCGGCGACGATCTGGCGGAATCAACGCCGCTTCCGGAAAGAACCAACGCGGTTTTTATGGGCACGATTGTGGAAGAAGGACGGGCCAAAATAGTGATTGTCGCCACCGGCCTCAAAACGCAAATCGGAGAGATTGTGTTGCTTCTTAAGGAAACCAAGGAACGCAAGACGCCGCTTCAGAAAAAAATTGCCTCGCTTTCAAGAATTACCGGAGCGTTCGTTCTTTTGATTATTTTCGCCATCATTATTGTCGGTTATTTCAGGGAAAAATCTTTTGCCGATATTTTTGTCGCCTCGCTGGCTTTGGCCGTTTCGGCGATACCCGAAGGATTGTTGCCCGCCATTACCGTCATACTGGCTTTGGGTATGCGCCGCATCCTCAAAAAAAACGGTCTGGTCAGAAAGCTGGCCGCCACAGAGACACTGGGAAGCGTCACTGTCATTTGCACCGATAAAACAGGCACCCTCACCGAAGGCATAATGCAAGTAAGCCATATTTTGACCAGCACCAGAGAGCTGTTGAGCGACCACCTTGACGGCTTGGCTAAAGGCGAAAACGCCAATGGCGTAGAGTCCCATATCTCGGCGTTGAAAATCGCCACCTTGGCCAACGACGCTTTTGTGGAAAATCCGGAGGCGGAATTGCAGGAATGGGTGGTGCGGGGCCGGCCCACCGAGAAGGCCTTGCTTTTGGCGGGGATGCAGTCGGGCTTGAACAAACACGATCTTGAGGAACAATATCCGGTGTTGGATAGAATCAGTTTTGAGTCGGCCTTTAAATTTGCCGCCACATATCATCGTAAGGACGAAAAGCACAATATGCTTTATGCCATCGGAGCGCCGGAAGAAATTATCGCGCGTTGCGTTAATTTGGATGTTGACAGCCGGAAAGAAAAATTAGTCGCCGCCGAAGCGGACAAATTGATAGCCAAACTGGAAACGCTCGCCCAAAAAGGTTTGCGAGTTCTGGCTTGCGCCCATAAAGATTATGATGCCAAAACAAAATACGAGAATCTTATTGAATTGGTAAAAGATTTGTCGCTGGTCGGTTTTATCGCTCTCAAAGATCCGCTCCGCCAAGACACCAAAGAATCAATTTTAATCACTAAAAAAGCCGGCATTCGCACAATCATTATTACGGGAGATCATAAGCTGACCGCTAAGGCCATTGCCGAAGAGATCGGTCTTAGCGCGAAAGATGAAAATATACTTGAGGGAAAAGAATTGGAAACAATAAGCGATGGCGAACTGCAGGAGAAAGCCAAGCATATTTCTATTTATGCCCGCGTCTCGCCCAGCCATAAATTAAGAATTATTGACGCTCTTCGGGCTAATGGAGAGGTGGTGGCCATGCTGGGAGATGGCGTGAACGACGCTCCGGCCCTCAAATCCGCCGATATTGGAGTGGCGGTTGGTTCGGGCACGGACGTGGCCAAAGAAGTGGCTGATTTGGTATTGTTGGACGACAGTTTTAAAACCATCGTTGGAGCGATTGAGCAGGGCAGGGTGATTTTCGGCAACATCCGCAAGGTGTTTGTGTATCTGGTGGCGGACGATTTTTCCGAGCTTTTTATGTTTTTAGCGTGTATGATTATGGGATTTCCGCTGCCGTTGTTGCCGGCCCAGATTCTTTGGATAAATCTTGTTGAAGACGGGTTTCCGGATATTGCCCTCACCGCTGAACAGGAAACCAAAGGCGTGATGGACGAAAAACCGAGAAGCCCCAAAGAGCCGATATTAAATAAGCCGTTAAAACTTTGGATGACTGCTATTTTATTTATTACGGGATTGGCGGCATTTCTGTCATTTTTTATTCTTTGGAAATTGACCGGTGATTTGCACAAAACTCGGACCATAGTCTTTGCTTTAATGTGCCTTGATTCCTTGGTTTTTGCTTTCAGCGTGCGTTCCTTCAAGCAAACAATTTTCAGAAAAGACATCTTTTCCAATCATTATTTAGTCGGAGCGGTAATTGTCGGAGTTGCATTGCTCATCGGCGCCGTCTACTTGCCGCCTTTGCAGAAACTTTTGGCTACCCAGCCGCTAAACGCGATGGAATGGGTTCTGATTTTCGGCATCAGTTTGGTGGAAATTTTATTGATTGAGTTTTTCAAAAAGAGAATTTTTAATAAGCCGTCAGTCCGCATGGCTTAATGTTGTTTTTCTTGAAAAATCTCAAAAAACAGGATAATGTTTAATAATTGCAATAATTGCTGTCCGGGGTCAACGCCCCCTTTTAATATTGAGTGGTGCACTAGTAGGTTGAATTCAGTCAATAATAACTTGACAAATCATATACAATTTGATATTGTTATATTAGTACTTTCGGTACTTTTAACAATCAAATAATATGAAGAAAGGAAAAAAGAATGAACGAAAAAATTCAGCCGCCGGAAACAGCGGCAGAGACAGAAAAAGATTTTGAGCTCCTTCCTAACTTGGCAGAACAATACGAATCCCAGAAGGAGATGTTTGAAAAATTCGGAATTCTCACGGAGCTTTCAAAAGGCGAACAAGGCATTGTTGGTATAGACGGGCAGGAATATCCTTTCCCTTCTCTAAAACAGATTGGGGAAAGAATGAGCAAAAAGCGGGAGCGTATTGAAAAAAAGCAAGAACAGGGCTTCGCCAAGCTTCTAATTGTTCCTTTTGGCATGAAGTTGGACGATCTTATAGAGGTTTATAGGCTGACTATTTTAAAACACAGCAAAGAGAAAAACCTTTTTTCCACCAAACAAGGTCCAAAAGACGAATTTCCGCCTGAATTTCTTGAGATCAACGGTTTTAGGGAAGACAAACCAATAATGTTTCCGGATGATTTAAAGGAGGCCGATCAAGAGAACAGGCTTGTCTATTTTCCCAAAGAATTATCTCCAAAACACCAAGGAAAGACCAAACAAGAACTTCTCATGGAGGACCCGGATAACGCTTGGCAAGCCATCTTGATAGAAGATATGCCTCATATCCCCAGGCGAGGGGAGGGAAAAACAGTCGGGGGCAGACCTCAAATTGACACAGTCGGCTCAAGCATAGAAGAGTTTATCAGGGAAGGTCGCGTTATCGGTCCCAAGGAATTTCTCAATGCCCTGCAAGAGAAGCCAATTTATCAGGGTGAACAAGCCATGACTCCCGAGGACTATTTAATCTATGCCATTACTTATTTGGAAACCACGAATCGCGTTCTTGACGAAATTGTAGAAAACATAGGGTCTATCTCTGGAGCCTTTGGATCTCGTTCTTATCTGCTTGGCGCGTATCTTCTTACCGCAGAGGGCCGTAAGTGGAGCCCGTATACGTCGGATCATCATATTGCGGGCGGTGTGCTTGACGTCGGTTGGAATCGCAAAGGTGGGTTAGATAGTTGGAGCTGGTATCGTCTCCATGAGGGGAATATTGGCATTCGCACCACGGTAAGGTTTTAAAGGATTGAAGCATCAAAGGAGGAAAATAAAACAAAAGAAAAATAAAAAAATAAAAAGGCCCTGTTGGTCATTGACCAACAGGGCCTGATTTTTTTTCAGCGCGATGTTTTATTTTTTTAAAATCAGTCGGTTTTTTAGGCATCCGCTGATTCTTTTTGTAAATTTGTCCATTGCGGGGCAAATATAGCATAAAGTCTTTGACTGGGACGTCTAAATGCGATATTATGAGAAAGTAATAAAGGATTGTTTGTTGTATTAATATTTCCCACTTTTTAAAGGGGGACAAAGGGGGATTTAAATCCACCTCAGCCCTCCTTTAAAAAGGAGGGAGTATATGACCACAGACCAAAAGCTCAATTTAATAAAACGCAACACAGCCGAAATTTTAACCGAAGAGGATTTAAGGGGGCTTTTGGAGTCGGACGAGCAAATCAAGCATTATATCGGTTTTGAGATTTCCGGCAAGGTTCATTTGGGCGGATTGGTTTGTTTGCAGAAAGTTAAAGATTTTATGGATGCCGGCGCCGAATGCACGATTTTTCTGGCAGATTGGCATACGTGGATAAACGAAAAACTGGGCGGGGATATCGCGACCATAAAACGGGTGGCAGTCGGCTATTTCAAGGAAGCGATGAGCGCGGCGTTTGCGTGCGTGGGTGGCGACCCTAAAAAATTAAAATTTGTGCTGGGTAGCGATTTATACCATAACGCCGACACCTATTGGGAGACGGTAATAGACGTGGCCAAGCACGTAACGTTGTCGCGCATGCAGCGCAGTATCACGATTTTGGGCCGGAAAGAGGGCAGGGACGTTGATTTTGCCAAGCTGATTTATCCGGCAATGCAGGTGGCGGACGTTTTTCATATGGGTATCAATCTGGCGCACGCCGGTCTGGACCAGCGCAAAGCGCATGTTATTGTTCGCGATGCGGCCGATAAATTGCAATTGCATCCGTTGAAAAATAAGACAGGCAAGGTCATAAAGCCCGTAGCCATACATAATGAATTATTAATGGGGCTGGGTAAGCCGGAAATGGATGTTGCCGCAATTCAATCGGACGCGGAAAGAAAAGAGGCAATGGAGTCAATGAAGATGAGCAAATCCAAAGAGGCCGGTGCGGTTTTTATTCATGACAGCGAGGAGACGATTAGAGAGAAAATCGCTAAAGCGTTTTGTCCGCCGCAGGAAATTGTCTTTAATCCGATTTTGAATTGGGCTAAACTTTTGATTTTCAGCCGAGAAGACGCTTTTTTAGCGGTGAAGCGCGAGGAAAAATTTGGCGGGGATAAGGAATATAAATATTACGATTCTCTGGAAACCGATTTCAAAAATGGCGGCTTGCACCCAACGGACTTAAAAAACGCCGTGGCTGCCAAATTGATAGAAATACTGGAACCCGCGCGTCAATGTTTTTCAAAAGGCAAGACCAAAGAAATGCTGGAAGAATTGGAGGGGTTGATTGGGAAGCAAAAATAAGCCGATGCAGCTCAGCTTGCCCCGCCAGAGCCGATGTAGCTCAGTTGGTAGAGCAACTCCATGGTAAGGAGTAGGTCTCCAGTCCGAATCTGGACATCGGCTCTGGCGGGGTGAAGTAGAGTCCCAAAAAATTCTAAGGAATTTTTCGCGGATCCTCGATTTTCAGTTTCGCAAAGCGAAACGAAAATCGGGACAACTCCATGGTAAGGAGTAGGTCTCCAGTCCGAATCTGGACATCGGCTCAGAGAATGATAAATACCCCTCCTTTTTAAAGGAGGGGTAGGGGTGGATTTAAATCCCTCCCAACCTCCCTTTTCATCCCCTTCGGGAGATCACCCGTTGGGTGAAAAAAGGGAGGAGTAAAAGCATGTTTAACAAAAAGCAAATCATTATTTTAATAATTTTGATTTTTATCCTAATCGGTGGTATCTTTTTGTATCGGCAAAAATATCAGCAGAAGGGGTCCGGCACCGTTTCTCCGACTCCCACGGCTTCGCCGGAAACCAGCATTGCCAAAGATCCGCGGGAGATTGTAATGGAGGACGCGGCCGCCAAAATCGCCGAGCTTTCGCCGGAAGAGCCGGTTATGGGCGGTCATTGGTTTGCCAGCCGGTTTTGGTTTATTGACGGTTCAAATAACACTTTTTATGTTGAATATGAAGATGGGCACATCTTGCGCCAGTTATTGCTGGTAGCCGATACTTCTCAAGCGCCGGAAAAAATAAGCTACGCAATTAAGGCGTATTTTACGCCCGGGGAATCGGACTGGGTGCTGAAAAGCGGGCAAGACGATATGTCCGGCCGCAGTCTGATTTTATACGAATATAATGAACAAGTGGGTCGGTGGGTGCAAAAGAATTAAAAAATAAAAATCATTTTAACATGTTAACATTTAAACATTAAAGCATTAAGAAAGAAATTCTAGGTTTCTGTTAAAATGCTAAAATGTTTTAATGTTTAAATGAATTTATGTCTCAAGACAACATAATCAAATTGCAGTGCAAGGAGTGCAAGCGCATCAATCACTGGTCGCACAAAAACAAGCGCAAAGTTGAGCGCAAAATTGAGTT
>JAZDMV010000032.1:0-3589 GCA_043800535.1 bacterium
GTTTCTATCATTTGATAGGAAATCTATATTTTTACGATCTAGGCAAAATGTGGTTTAGTTAAAATTTTTAGATGATGCTAATTATTAAGTCAAATTTCTACTACCCGGTATGGAAATCAGAAACATCGCTATTATCGCCCATGTTGATCACGGCAAAACGCGGCTGACGGATGCGCTCATGCAGCAGACAGGGGTGGCCGAGGAAGGCGTCAGCATGGACTCAAATCAGCTTGAGCAGGAGCGGGGAATCACGATCTATTCCAAAAACACTGCCGTGTTTTATAAGGGCACAAAGATCAATATTGTGGACACGCCGGGCCACGCTGATTTTGGTTCCGAAGTTGAGCGCGTTTTGCGTTCTGTGGATTCGGTTCTCCTGATCGTCGACGCCCAGGAAGGTCCGATGCCGCAAACTAAATTTGTTTTGAAAAAATCTCTTGAGTTGGGATTGAAACCCATTGTCGTCATTAATAAGATCGACAAGCCGGCTGCCCGACCCGAATGGACGCACGAAATGGTGCTGGAATTATTTATGGACCTTGGCGCCAGTAACGAACAGCTGGACTTTACAACTGTTTACGCCATTGCTAAACAAGGAATTGCCAAAATGAATTTGGCGGATGAGTCCAAAGATCTTGTCCCTTTACTGGATATCATTTTAAAAGAAGTCCCCGTGGCCTCAAGCCAGGAAAAAATAAATATGTCTTTGGCTGTTCAGCCGTTTAATCTGGCTTATGATAATTTTTTGGGGCGACTGGCCATCTGCCGGATCTATGAGGGGCAAATTAAAGCCGGCCAGAATGTTTTTGTAAAAACTGTTGCCGGTGAGGCCCGGAGCGGCAAAGTGGCAAAAATTTTTACTTTTCGGGGCCTCAAGCGCGAGGAAGTGGCAGCGGCCTCTGCCGGCGATATTGTGATGATCGCTGGCCTGCCCGATATTTATATTGGCGAAACGATATGCCAGAACGAGGAGCAGGAAGCTTTGCCGGCCATCAGCATTGATGAACCGACGATATCTTTGAATTTTTTGGTGAACAATTCGCCGTTTGCCGGCCGCGAAGGAAAATTTGTGACGAGCCGCCAGTTAAGAGAACGGTTGGAAAGAGAATTGGAAGTCAATGTTGGTCTGAAAATAGATTTTTCTTCGACTGATTATTTTAAAGTCTACGGCCGAGGCGAGCTGCATATCGCGATACTCTTGGAGAATATGAGGCGTGAAGGTTACGAACTTCAGGTTTCTCAGCCGCGCGTCATCGTCAAAGAGCTTGATGGTAAAAAAATTGAGCCATTTGAAGAGGTTACGGTTGATGTTGTAGATGATTTGGCCGGCGTTGTTATCGGCAAGCTTGCCAAGCGACACGGTGTTATTTTAAAGATTGGGCCGGAACATTCGCATACTCGGATTATTTTTGAAATTCCGACGCGCGGGCTGTTGGGGTATCGCGGGGAATTTGTGATTGACACGCGCGGCGAAGGAATTCTTTGCAGCCGCGTCACCGGTTTTAAGCCCTATGTCGGCGAAATTGAAAAACGTGATCTGGGTTCTATGACTTCGATGGTTACGGGCAAGGCGCTTGGCTACGCGCTTTATAATCTGCAGGAGCGTGGCTCGCTTTATATCGGCGCCAATGTTGAAGTTTATGAAGGTATGGTCATAGGGAATGTTTCCAAGGGGGATGACATTGAAGTTAATCCGACAAAAGGAAAACAGCTGACAAACATGCGTTCAAAAAGTTCGGACGAAGCCATCATGCTGACGCCGCCCCTGGAATTAACTTTGGAAAGGGGGCTTGAAATAATGCAGGATGACGAATATCTGGAAGTGACGCCCAAAAGCGTGCGCCTGCGCAAACAGTTTCTGACAAAGATAGACAGGACGCGGGCCAAAAGGTAATTGATGACAAATTTAAAAAATTGTGCAATTAATGTGTGACAAAAAGATCCCGTCGGGATCTTTTTGTTTTAAGCTGGCGCCTGGATGCGATTTTATGGTAATATAGCACAGACGAATTCATATTTGGCTTGTATGATTATGCGGGCTTTATACGTATAACTCTTAACATCTTAACATAGCGGCCCGAGGCCGTGCCTAACTAAGATGAAAAGCGAAAATTTGTTAAGGAATATCTATATCGCGCTAATGATCGTGCTTTTTGCGCTGATAGTGTCAACGCCTATTTTAGTGGATCAAGGCATATCCATTTTGGACGAAGAAATAAAAGAGATGGTTGAAGCGGGAATGCTTTTTGTTCTGGTTTTTGTCGGTTTCGTGATCTATTTTGTATACAAAAGAAGATTAAAGCAAAGAGAAAGACAGCTGGATGAGACGTTAAGCTACATCGGCGCGGTAAACCTGCAAGTTGATCAAGTCAAATCAATTTTTGACACCTTGATCAAATATCCGGAAAGCAAGAAGGATTTTAGATATTTGTTTGAGTCTTTGGCGAATAAAGCATTGGCCGGCGTCAATGGCGACTGGGTGCTTTTTCGGATAATTGATACGATTAGCGGGAAAACTTTGAGCGAGTATAGTGCGGCAAGAGGCTCGGCTGTTTTGCTCAAGTGCGAGATAAGCAATAAAGACTTATTAAAAAACAAAAATCTCGATGGTTGCTGGGCAATAGCTTCAATGCAGGAAAATTTTGGCATAAAAGTTTTCTGCATCATGCCGGTTGAGTCTGTCAGTGAGAATCAGGAGGTTTTGTTAAAAGCGATTGTCAATAACTTAGGCATGCTTTATCTGATTTTTGTGTCTGCATCAGGGAAGCCCTGATATGGTTGCAGGGGATAAAAAAAGGCGGAAATCTTAATGTTTCCGTCTTTTTTTTGGAAAAATTAATATTTAATGCTGGTTGTTGGGAGTTGGGGGAGCCGTCTGCGCCGGTCTTATCTGAATATTCTGGGCGGTCAAGCTGCCGTCCTGGTTTGAGGTGCCGCTGGCGGTCACTTGCTGGCCGATGGTAAGGTCGGTCAGCGCTCCTTCGGCGGACTTTGTTACGGGTGTCGTGTCAGACAGAAAAACTATTTTTGAGCCGCCGTCCTGAAGTTTTATCGTTATGCTTTTGTCATCTTTGGCAATAATTTCGCCCGCCACGAAATTGCCGTTAGCGCGGATCGTCCCTCTTTGATTATTAGTGCCAGTGCCATCGCCTTGCTGTCTCTGCTGGAAAAGGGCCTGGCGCTGTTCCGGCGTCATATTGGCAAGGGCAGAGGCGCTGAGATTGGCGGTTGTGTTTTTGCTTTTGTCGTATTGTATGCCGCCATAAAAGGCACCTGCGGTGATGACTATTCCGACAATGACCATGGGGATTATTTTTTTCATATATTTTTTATGCTACTTTTTATTTTTTAAATAATTAATGGAATTTGTACGCCGCTCGCCGGAGCGAGCGGCGTACCTGGTCAATTGCGTTATTCGTATCTTAGTGCCTCAATCGGATTAAGCGAAGCGGCGCGGCGGGCGGGGTAATAGCCAAAAATAATGCCAATGGCCGCGCAGACGCCGAATGCCAGAAGCACGGATGAAATTGTAAGAGTGGTTTGAACGATGTTGAAATATGAGATCGTAAGGCCCGCCATCCAGCCGATA
>JAZDMV010000009.1:0-37730 GCA_043800535.1 bacterium
ACTTAGTTGACTGCTCATCTCCGTTGTTGTGCTGGGAAAATCTGCGTTTTAGATCGTTTGTAGAACCGATATATAGCTTTTTGTCTTTGGAACTTTTTAGTATGTAGACATAAAACATATCCTTTTCAAGTGAGGGGTCAATATTTTTTTGTGTGGGCAGCGCATATGGCAACAGCTAAAGCATCTGCTGCGTCATCGGGCTTGGGAATTTCTTTGAGGCAAAGAAGCGCCTTGACCATTTTTTGGACCTGTTGTTTTTCGGCGCGGCCATAGCCCGTGATGGCTTGTTTGACCTGGAGCGGGGTAAACTCACAGACCGGTAATTTTAGGTTGGCGGCCGCTAAAATAGCAACGCCGCGCGCCTGAGAAACGGCGATGACCGTCTTTGAGTTTTTAAAAAAGAAAATCTGCTCAATGGCCAGGCAATCCGGCTTATGTTTTTTTATAATGTCGATAAGCCCGTCATAAATGATCTTAAGGCGCTGGTCAGGATTCTGGCCTTTGTCCGTTTCCAAACAGCCAAAGGCAATAAGGCGGCTTTCGTTTTTTTCGATTTTAATTAGTCCGTAACCTAGGCGGGCGGTGCCAGGGTCGATGCCGAGGATTACCATTTGATAGCAACTAGCGACTAGAGGTTAGCGACTAGTGAGAAGTAAAATTCTATTTATACTAGTGGCTATTCGCTAGTTGCTAGTCGCTGATAAGTTTGAATATATTTCGTTGACGTCATCATTCTCATCCAGCGCCTCAAAGAGTTTTTCGAGCGTCTGCCTGAGTTTCTCGTCCGTGATCTCGATCTCGGTTTTGGCGACCCAGTTAAGCTCGGCTGACTCGGCTTTTACTTTTTTTGCTTCCAGCGCCCGCTTAACTTTTTCTAATTCCTCGGGTTTTGTATAAACATCAAATTCTTCCTCATTCTGCCAGCGTAGGTCCTGTGCCCCGCAGTCAATGACTAAAAGTTCAAGGTCGTCTTTCGGGATCTGATTGTCCGGAAAGTTTATCTGGATTACCCCTTTACGCTCAAACAGATAATTGACGCCGCCTGTCTCTGCCATTTTGCCGCCGTGTTGCGAAAGAAAATATTTTATTTCCGAGACCGTCCGGTTTTTGTTGTCGGTTATAGCTTCAATTATAAGCGCTACGCCAGCAGGGCCATACGCCTCAATAGTAAGTTCTTCAATTTTTGCTCCCTCAAGTTCGCCAGTTCCTTTTTTTATAGCCCGTTCAATATTTTCGTTGGGCATATTAAAGGAGCGGGCTTTTTCAGTGATCATTTTTAACTGCGGGTTGGCACTTGTGTCGCCGCCCTTTTGACGCGCCGCGATCGTGATCTGGTTTGAAAACTTGCTAAAAAGCTTGCCCTTTTTGACGTCATTAATTCCCTTCTTATGTTTTATCTGGCTCCATTTGGAATGCCCGGACATGACACGAAGTGTCATCCCGAGGAGTGTAACGACGAAGGGATCCCGTGAGACGCAGTTGTTGCACGGGATTGCTTCGGCCTTCGGCCTCGCAATGACATACGTTTAAAATATCACCTTAGTTTATTTATTGTCAATGGATTTTTTATGCCTGAAATAGGCCAGGCCCAGGCCGGACGCAAGGGACAGAACAGTAACAATACCCAAAAGCAGGGCCAGCGGCGGAGAAGCGGATTTTTGGGGCTGGTTGGCGGCGGGAATATCATTTTGCTGCGCTATAGGGCTGGCAAAAAGGTTGAGGGATGATGTTTTGTTCGTTTGGCTTGCCTCCTGTACAATGGGCGCGTTTTGGGCCGTAGCTTCTATCACTTGTTCGGAAAGAGCAACGGGATCGGCTGGCAGAGGCAGGGCAGCCTTTTGGGTCATTGAGGCGGTTGATTTTTTGTTTGGCTGGCCGGGCGTTGGCTGATTTGTCCAGAACCAGAGGCCAGCTTCAAAGCGGGCTGATGAAAATCCCTTCTTGGCGTTTTTATAAGAAACAGAATGGACTATTTGCCCGTCTGGCCAGAGCAGCTGTACTTGGTCGCCGCTGTTATTCAAAATATCTTTGTTTAACTCAATGACAAGAAGGTCGTTTGGCTCAATTAGCGTGCCTTCGGGAATTTTTTGGCTGGCGCTTCCTTCTGGCCCGTCATCGATCTGCCAGGCAGAAAGATCTATTGTGTTGCTGTCGGTGTTCGTTAATTCAATCCATTCTTTTCCGTCGCTCGGCCAGGGAAGAAACTCGTTGATTAGAATTTTGTCGGAGAAATTATTTATAGCGGGCTGGCTGGATGAGGCGTTATCTGCTTGCTCCTGGAGCACTTCATTCCCCAGTTGATTTTCTTGTTGCGGGCTTGCGTTGCTGTTCGTATTTGCATTTGTAGAATTAGGATTGTTTAGCAACGGTAAATTATAGATTTCCCAATCGTTGACTGAGTTTGAATCTTGGCCGTCTTTTTTTAACCGAAGGGTCTGATTTTCTCCGGGAGCCGGCAAAAATTGCTCTTTCGGCCAAATGCCGGCTGAAGCCGCTGTTGCTTCAAGTGACTGGCCGGCTTTGCCGTATTCAACATAATCAATGATAGTGTCTTTATTGCGTTCGCCGGATTTAAAAAGAGCGATGAAGCCGGAGCTGTTGCCGATATTCGTATCAATGGCCGCGGCGCTGGTAAAAATTTCATTGGCCGTGTTTTGTCCGTCAGCGCGCCAGTGGATAAGTAAAAAAGAATTGGGTGGAAGAGAAAGAGAGGGGAGGGTGAAATATTTGCCCGACCCGTTGATCTGCCAGCCGGTCAGATCAGTTTCTTGGCTTGAAGAATTAAAAAGCTTGATCCATTCTTTGCCGGTGTCGTTTGAGCCGGCCGGGTCTGAAAAAAGTTCGTTTATCACGACTTGGGCATAAGAGTTTTCTGGCAAAATAAAAAAAATCGCAAAAACTGCGATTACCAAAAATTTTTTAAGAGACGCGGTTGCCATCTTTTTAGGTATGATGAGCGATATTTTCAAAAAAATTGCGGTGCAGGCCCGAAAGAAGGTTCTGTGTCTGATAAGGGTCGGGAATGTCCTGAAAAATAAAGACATTGGTATCCTGCTGGGCCTCAAAAGTGCCGGCTGTGCGCACTTCAAGATCGCCATAATTGATAAAAGTTTTAATGACGCCTTTTACCTTAACAGTTATATCCTGGACGCGGGAAAAGCTGAGTTCCGAAACTTCGCGCCTGAAAAGCGCTTTTTGCGAAGTGCTGATAATGCGCTGATTGGTGACCACCCAGAAGTCAAGATAATAATTCACCCATAAGACCGCCATGCCTCCCCAGACAAACAGCCACCAGAGGGAAGAAAGAAGCCAGAATAATTTTTGGGCAAACAGAACTGACATATCAAAACGCATAGAGAGGAAAAACCAGGCGATGGCAGGCAGGATAAAAAGTGGCACCAACCTTAAAAGTACCAGCGTCAAAACAAACCAATGGCGGCGTAGGCAGATAACGATTTTTTCGTCGGGTTTGAGTTCAAAAAACATACATTTTTAAACAGTTGGTATCGGCAGGGACGTGAAAAAAGAAATCGACAGTATTATAAAAAACAGCGAGCCGGCGATAAAAAGAAGTGCGGATTCAACGTTCAGATCTCCCGGCCAGCGGTATTTTTTTAAGTGATATAAAATCGCCAGGCCAAATACGATATAGACGGTGATTAGGAAATTAAAAATGATCAGAGCGGCGGTTGCCATATTTTTTTAAGCTACTTTTCTGGCAGCAGAAAAGTAGCCAAAAGACTGCTTGCAGCTGAAAATTTTGATAAAATCATAGCTCGTCTCACTAAAAATTACCTCGTAAACTTCTCGCTACGCTCGTCGCTCGGCAATTTTTCCCGCCAGCTGGCGGGACGCTTGCCTCGCCGCGATTTTCTGACAAAATTTTCAGATGCAAGGATAAGAAAATATTTATTAAAGAAGTTTTTTTTGATAATCTGTCGGACATTTGATGCCTAGATGCCCCCAGGCCTCGCGGGAAGCCATCCGTCCGCGGGTGGTGCGGAGCAAAAAGCCAAGCTGCATAAGATAAGGTTCGTAGACGTCTGTCAGCGTGTCTTCTTCTTCGTTCGTCGCCGCGGCGAGCGTCTGCAGACCAACAGGCCCGCCGTCAAACTTTTCAATTATGATTTTTAATATTTGCCGGTCAACCGGCTCAAGGCCGAGCTCGTCAACCTCGAGCATTTTTAAAGCCGCTTGAGCCAGCTCATTTGTTATTTTGCCATCTCCTTTAACCTGGGCAAAATCGCGCACGCGTTTCAATAGTCGGTTGGCCACGCGCGGGGTGAAACGGCAGCAGCGGGCGATTGTGGCAATGGAGTCTTTTTCAATCGCGGTTTTTAAAATTCTGGCCGAACGTTCAACTATTTTTTCCATGTCAGAAAAAGCGTAAAAATCCAAGCGGAAGCTTAGGCCGAAGCGCGAACGGAGCGGGGCTGAAAGCAGACCTGGCCGAGTCGTAGCGGCGATTAAAGTAAAGCGGGGGAGGTCCAGCTGAAGAGTTCTGGCCGATGGGCCTTTACCGATAACGATATCAAGCTTGTAGTCCTCCATAGCTGGATAAAGTACTTCTTCAATGAGTTTGTTTAAGCGGTGTGCTTCGTCAACAAAAAGAACGTCGCCGTCAGAAAGATTGGTCAAAATTGAGCCCAAATCGCCGACCCGTTCAATGGCCGGGCCGGAGGTGACTTTTAAGCCGACATTCATCTCATAGGCGATAATATGTGCGAGTGTTGTTTTACCCAGGCCCGAAGCGCCCGATAAAAGAAGGTGTTCAATCGGCTCTTTTCGCTGCTTTGCCGCCTCAATCAGGATTTTAAGCGATTCTTTGGTCTTTTCCTGGCCTAAATAATCCTTGAAGGTCTTTGGCCTTAAGGTTTGGTCCAGGGATTGGTCTTCGCCGGTTAAATGGGGGTCGGTTAAGTGCGGGCTTGACATTTAATTGAAGATATGATAGAATGACCTATTAATTACGGAATTTTGGCTCTGCTGTCAGCTTTTTTGATAAGCTATTTTTAGCCCTCATTAACCTGTAGGCAATCAGGATTCTCTTTATCTGGGATCTTATTGGGGTTTTCCTTAGCACCTCCGGACGGCCTGGCTTTGGCTCGGTCACTCCTCGGGAAAACTTTTTCCTCTCTGTTTAACAGAGAGAGATTGCCTGCAGATTAATGGGGGTTTTTAGTTTGCTCAAAGGTTTTATTTTGTATATTTTATCATTATATTCGTGGATATTATATAGCCAGATTTCAGTGCGGCGTTATGCTCCGATTCTGGCGGCGTAGTTAAAGGCATAAAAATAATTATGCCATTTTTGATCGTTGGAGCCGTAAATGTTTTTAAATTGAAAATAATCGGCCAAGACCTCTCTTAGACGCAAAAGCTCTTTTAAGCGCGAACGATTTTTTTCATCATCCGTGGTTAGGTCTAAAAGCTCAAGCGCCCTTTCAAAAGCCGCCTGGCTGTAAGAAGAATTTTTATCGCGCCATTTGATGGCTCGCTCCACTTCGCTGCCGATATTGGCCGCCTGCTCAAAAAAGGATAATTCTTTCCATCGCCCTTGTGCCAAATTTTTATGCTGGTAGTCCATTGTATCAATGCGTCCACGCAAATCATTTCTTGACTAATTTATTTACGATTTGAATAATTTTTTTTCTTATTTCTTCGCTGTCCACGCCTCGGCCTCGGTTGTTAAATTGAGGCTTTAAATTAATCAGGGAATCAAATTCAATCCATTCTTCATCTGATATATCAGGATAAATATTGATGCCCCAGACATTTTCACGCTTTGAGCCTCTTTCGGTCAGAACAGCTTCTTCATCAGCGTGCAATTCTCCGTCAACTGCCATAATTTCCTTTTCAACGTCAACCACCGCCTTGATCAAATTGCCGAACATATTTTTTGCCATTTCTCTTAATTCTTCGATTGTAATTTGGTTTTCAACAATTTTCATGGGGATTATTTTATTCAAGGAGAAAATAATAATTGAATGGCTCGGTCGCTCCTCGGGAAAACTTTTTCCTCTCTGTTTAACAGAGAGAGATTGCCTGCAGATTAATGGGGGTTTTTAGTCCCTGTTGCTATTTTATCTCGTCTGACTCTCGCGATAACATAGCCAATAAATCCGCCAACTAAGGCGTAAAATAACATAATCGTCATCCCTCCTTCGGATGGCGTTCCGCCGAGGCTCATCACTAAGTCAAACGGGAACAATATATCGTTTAATGGACGGATGAAAAATATAGCTACAATTATTAGCAGGGGCGCGATAAAAAAACCTAATATAAAATAGATAATTACTTTTTTATAGCTTTTCATAATTTATTAATTATTTGATATTTAAATCTCTGCTTTTCCTAATTCTCCCGTCACTCTTTCTATCTCTTCGATCGTCGTCAATCCGTCCAGCGCTTTTAACAGTCCGTCCTGGCGCAGGGTTAACATGCCGGCCGCCTGGGCGGCTTTTTTAATTTCCAGGGTTTGGGCGCCTTTGGCAATGATCGTCTGTAAATTCTCGTCTTTCAATAAAATTTCATAAAGACCCATCTGGCCCCAGTAGCCGAAGTTCTTGCATTTTTTGCAGCCCTTTGGTTTGTATAAAGTGATGCTGGAAAGATTCGGCGTTTTGATGATTTTTGGCAGATTAGCCAGATTGGTTTTTATTGCTGTTGCAATTTTGGCGTCCGGCTTATATGTTTTTTTGCAGTCAGGGCATAATTTTCGCACGAGCCGTTGTGCCATAATCGCGTTGATGGCAGATGAAATATCGCCGGCAGAAATGCCAAGATTTATTAGCCGTTGCACCGTGCTGGAAGCGTCATTTGTGTGGAGCGTGGAAATAACTAAGTGGCCGGTGAGCGAGGCCTGAATGGCGATTTTAGCTGTTTCTTCATCTCGAATTTCGCCAAGCATAATTATGTTGGGGTTCTGGCGCAGAAATGATTTTAGCGCCTTGCCAAAAGTATAGCCAGATGCTTCATCGATCTGCGTCTGGATGATGCCCGAAAGCCGGTATTCAATCGGGTCTTCAATCGTCATAATCTTGACGCCAGGCGCGTTGAGTTTTTGCAAAATGCCATAAAGCGTTGTCGTTTTGCCGGAACCCGTTGGACCGGTGGTTAAAATAACGCCGGTTGGTTTACGGATCTCTTTTTCAAGCAGGGGATAGATTTCTTCTCTTATGCCCATAGCGCGCAAATCCAGACCCCCTTCTTTTGAAACAACGTCCTGGGACAAACCCAGAATTCTGATAACCGCTGTTTCGCCGTAACCGCCGGCAATGATCGAAAGGCGCACGTCAAGGTTGGCGCCGCCAAAGTCAATATTGAACCGGCCTTCCTGCACGCCTTTAAACTCCTTGGTTTTTAAGCCGGCCAGAATTTTTATTTCTCCAAGAAGCGGCAGGTGATAAATTTTTGGCAGTTTGGCAATATCCTGCAAAATTCCGTCAATCCGGCAGCGGACCATAAGGTCGCCGGCGGTTGGCTCAATATGTATATCGGTTGAGCGGAGAAGCAGGGAGAAAGCAAGAATGTCGTTAAAAATATCTTCCTGGTTGGCCGCAGACAAAACTTTTTCAACCTTTTCTTTTTCCGTGGCGATCTTTTCGTATTTTTCTTTTTTCTCTTTGGTAATTGTGATGCCGCGCGTGAGCGACTGGGAAGAGGCGCGTTCATAAAGTTCTTCAAGGTATCCCGGTTTGCCGACTGCCCGTTCAACTTCTTCCAGATCGGTTATTCCTTCAAGGCATCTTAAGACACCGTCCTGATATAGAGTGAGCATGCCCGCGTCAACCGCGGAAACCAGAATTTCAAAGGCCGAGGCGCGGCTTAAGATCAATTTTCTGATTTCTTCGTTCATGGTCAAGACCTCAAAAAGCGGCTGGCGGCCTTTGTAGCGCAGGCCAAAGCAGGCCGGACATCCTTTGCTCCGCCAAAGCTTACGGTCTTTTGGTATTTGGACTTTGGCACGGGGCGAAATAATAGAAAGAACCTTTTCGATTTTGAGCAGGGTTTCTTTGTCGGGTTCGTATTGTTCCTTGCATTCGGGACAGATCTTTCTGACCAAGCGTTGGGCAATAATGGCGTTTAGGGCGTCAGGCAAAGTTTTTATATCAACGCCCATGTCAATGATGCGAGAAATGGTGCTTGTAGCGTCGTTTGTGTGAAGTGTGGAAAAAACAAGATGGCCAGTCATCGCCGCCTGCAGGGTGATCTTGGCCGTTTCTTCATCTCTTATTTCGCCGACCATAACGACATTGGGATTCTGGCGCAGGATGGCGCGCAAGGCCTGGGCAAAAGAATAATTTTTGCTGATCTGCGTCTGGACTATTCCGGCCAGGCGATACTCAACCGGGTCTTCGATCGTAATAATTTTGATCTTGGGATTATTAAGGTGGTTTAAAAACGCATAAAGCGTTGTCGTTTTGCCCGAGCCCGTCGGGCCGGTATTTAAAATAATGCCGTTTGGCTTCTGGACCTCCCGGACAAGAGAATTAAAAACATTTTCCCGCATGCCGATCTTTTCAATCTGCAATTTTTCAATGCCAGCGCCAAGAATTCTGATAACAACCGTTTCGGCGTTGCCTTCGGGCAGAATGGAAACGCGGGTTTCCATTTCCTGTGTAATTTTTTTCTGGTCGCCTTCTTGTTGGGCTATTTGAATGGTGAAACGGCCGTCCTGGGCAACATCTTTGATGTTGATCATCAGATCAGAAAGAAGTTTTATGCGGGTAAGCAGTGAGCTATAAACTTTTAAAGAAAAGCTTGCCACATCCTGCAGGACGCCGTCAATCCGGTAGCGCAGGCGGATTTCTTTGCCCGGCTCGATATGAATATCGCCAGCCCCAGTTTTTAGGGAGCCGGCGATAATAGTTTCCAAAATTTCAGTGGCTGAAAGCTTGACGATGTGGTCTTTGAGTTCTGAAATATTTTTTACGCGCTGGTTAAATTCGTCAAGATATTGCTGGTCAATTCTGACGATGCCGACAAGCGGCACGTCTGAAACCTTGACGCGGTAGAATTTGAATGCCCGTTCCAGGCTCGAGAGGGAAATGACAAGTTGATTGATTTTGACACCCATTTTTTCGACCAGGGTTTTTATGGCCGCCTGGGTGTCCGGGTCTTGCGGGTCAACGACACCGACAGTCACGCTGTCGGTTTGTTTTTTGAGAACAACGAGTTTGCCGGCCTTGGCATCTTTTTCTGACAAAGTGTAGAGAACCTCCCCGTCAATCGGAAAAATGCTCAAGTCCATGTAGGGGAGCGAGTATTTTTTGGCATGGCGTTCCGCTTCAGCCTCTTCCTGGCTGCGTTTCATTTCGCCCAATTTTTCGCTGATGCGGGTTATTTTTGAAATTGCCATACCGGGTAGTAGAAATTCGACATATAAAAATTAGCTTGCTGCCAGGTAACAGTCGAATCTTCACTACCTGGCATAACTAAAAACCGTTTTACCCCCACACCAAAGGATTCGCTCCTTTAGGTTGGGGATGAATGTATTTTAAAAATAGCCCCCTTAGGAATTTTCAGGTTTCTTGGCCGTGGTGTGGGGGTTTACCAAGTTATATCCTTATCGTAATCTATAAAAGAGAACTTATCAAGGTCAGAAGCTGGGATTTGGCAGAGGCCAGGTCAGGCGCAAGAATTTTGAAGAGAGAGCGGCCATTTTTGACCGAACCGCCCAGCTCCAGAGCCAGCCGGTTGAGGAGTTCTGGTCTTTCGGAGTGTACCAAGACCATTATTTCGCCCGGCTGCGACTGCCAGAAAATGGCGCTTGCGTAAAGTTGGGGCAGGAGTTCGTTAATTTCATCCGACACGGCTGGCAGGTCGTTTATAGAAGAGCTGGTTTCGGCAAGGTCCTCGGCCGTGACTTCGGCTGAAGCCAGATTTTTTTCACTGTCATATTCAAGGCGGGCCAGAACTCGGCCCCAGAGGCGTAAGAGGTTAAGCGGCTTTGTTTTATAAAGCGCCTGGACGATTTTTTCTTTTTCCGCGCCGCGGCTGACTAGCAGGGAAGCAAGGTTGAATGTTTGCGGAACGGTATTTATTTTCTGGAAGCTATGGGTTTCGTCAATCAGGCCGGTCAAAAGGCAGGTAGCAATGGATTCGGACAGCTGGCTTGGAAAAAAAGAATTAATAAAATCAGTGATAATTTCGGCCGAGGAGCTGGCGGTCGGCTCAACCATATTGATCTCGCCAAAATATTCGTTTCCTGATTTGTGGTCAATGTTTAAAATCGGCTTTTCAAAGAAAAGTTCGGCATAATTTTCATAAAATTGGCCCAGCGTCTCAAGATCAGGCGTGTCAATTGTAATTAAGGCGTCGTAGACAAAAGGGCCGGGTTCCAGTTTTATGTCTTTTTGCTCAAGCTTATCCGGGCCGGCCAGATAAATTTTCAAAACTGCGTCTTTATTTTCATAACGCAGCTGTTTTATTCTTTTTTGAGAGGTGTCAATTGAAATGATAAAATCGCGCAAGCTGGTTAATTCTGATTTGACATTTTCAAGGCCGGGAAGGAAAAGCAATTTTTCTGGAACAGGTTCATGAGCGATCAAATCAGCCTTTTTGCCGAGATTCTGTATGAGCATAAAAAGCGCCAGGCCCGAGCAGAGAGCGTCGGCACATAAGTCCTGTGGTAGGACAATCAAGACATTCTGACTTTTATTGATGAGTTCGGCGGCTTGTTGTTTGGGAGAGAGCATATAGATTATAAGATTAGAAAATAAGGACGTTGGTATAATCTATCGTATTGGCGATAGTAGGTCAAGAGGATTATCCACAATTTTGCTTTCGCGTGTTAAAATAAAGGCATGGAGAGGCAGATATTTATCACCAAAAGCGCGGTTGAGACGCAGAAATTAGCGGCTGATATTATTAAACGTCTTACCGGCAAAAAGACGGGCAAAAACGCCCTGGTTTTGGCTTTGCAAGGCGAATTGGGCGGCGGCAAAACGACTTTTGTGCAGGGGATGGCCAAGGCGCTCGGCGTTAAAGAAAAAATCACCAGCCCGACGTTTGTGATTCTGCGTCATTTTAACATTTTAGCATCCAGACATTTTAGCAATTTTTATCACATTGATTGTTATCGGTTGGACAATCCAAAGGATTTAGCCGACCTGGGTCTTGGCGAAATTTTAAAAGACCCAGAAAATCTGGTGGTCATTGAATGGGCAGATAAAGTAAAATCGCTCATCCCGAAAGGCGCGGTTTGGGTGAGGTTTGAGTGGGTTTCTGAAGAAGAGAGAAAATTAACGATTTCTTAAAATGGCTGACAAAAACTCAAAAACTTTAGTTTTGATTGATTCTCACGCGCTCATTCACCGCGCGTTTCATGCCTTGCCGCCTTTGAGCACCCAAAGGGGGGAGAGAGTGAACGCGGTGTATGGGTTTATTTTGGTGTTGTTCAAGGTGTTAAAAGAATTGAAACCCGATTATGTGGCGGCGGCTTTTGATTTGCCGGGCCCGACATTTCGGCACAAAGAATTTGAAGAATATAAGGCCACGCGGGTCAAAGCGCCCGATGAACTTTACGCGCAGATCGGGAGGGTCAAAGAAGTGGTTAGTGCGTTTGGGATTCCTATATATGAAAAGGCGGGGTTTGAGGCGGACGATGTTATCGGCACAGTTGCCGATAAAGTTAAAAGTGAAAAGTTAAGAGTTAAAAGTATTGTTGTTACAGGGGATTTGGATACTTTACAGCTGATTGATGACAATACTAGAATTTATACTCTGCGCAAAGGAGTTAAAGACACGATTTTGTATGATGAAAAAATGGTGGTTGAACGCTATGGGTTGAAGCCTGAGCAGATGCCTGATTATAGGGGATTGAAAGGGGACCCATCGGACAATATTCCGGGAGTGCCGGGGATTGGGGAGAAGACGGCAACTGAATTGTTAAAAGAATTTGGTACAGTGGAAAAGCTTTATGAGACACTGGAAAATTCAAAGTTCAAAGTTAAAAGTGCAAAGTCAAAGTTAAAAATTAAAAGTTTAGTGAATAAACTAATAGAGAATAAAGATCAGGCGATATTCAGCAAATATCTGGCGACGATAAAAAGGGACGTGGCGCTGAAATTTAATTTAAAAGACGCCAAATTCGGCAAATATGATCTGGAAAAAATAAAGTCGCTTTTTAAAGAATTGGAGTTTTTCAGCTTGATCAACCGGCTGGGCGAAATAAGCGCGGGATCGGCAAACGTCAAGGAAGATAAAAAATCTCCCCCAGCCCCTCTTTTACAAAGAGGGGGGTTGCCGGAAGTTTTTGAAAAGATAGAACAGGCGCGGCAGGCCGGCATTTTATCGGATAAAGTTTACGAGATAGAAAAACAAGTTGCGCCGGTGATTGAGCAAATGGAAAAAGACGGCATAAAAGTTGACGCGGGAAAATTAAAGGAATTGGGCAAAAAAGTTGATGGCCGGCTGATCAGTTTGGAAAAAGAGATTCATAAACTGGCCGGCACAGAGTTTAACATCAGCTCTCCCCAGCAACTGGCCGAGATTCTGTTTGAAAAGCTAAAATTGGAAACCAAAGGGCTCAAAAAAACTCCCGGCAGGGTTATTTCAACTGCCGCGCCGGAGCTTATAAAGCTGAAAGGAAAGCATAAAATAATTGACGAAATTTTGGAACACCGCGAGCTGGCCAAGCTGAAATCCACATATATTGACGCTTTGCCCGGTTTGATCGGCAAAGACGGCCGCCTGCATACCCAATACGACCAGCTTGGCACTGCCACCGGCCGGCTTTCTTCAAAAAATCCAAACCTGCAAAACATTCCTGTCAAAACCGAGCTTGGAAACGAAATCCGCAAGGCCTTTGTTGCCGAAAAAGGGTTTTTATTGCTGGCAGCTGATTATTCGCAGCTTGAATTAAGAATTGTCGCTTCTTTGGCCGAAGATAAAAAAATGATAGATATTTTGAAAAAAGGGGAAGATATCCATTTGGCCACCGCCGCTGAGGTTTTTGAGGTATCGCTAAAAGACGTGACACCTAAAATGCGCAAATCGGCCAAGGCGCTGAATTTCGGCGTGATTTATGGGATGAGCATGCATGGTTTCGCCCAGGCCGCCGGGATTGACTTTGAGAAAGCAAAGGCATTCATTAAAAAGTATTTTGAAGAGTTTGAAGGAGTGGCGCGTTATGTTGATAAAACAAAAAAGCAGGTTGCCAGAGACAGTTATGCGGAAACGCTTTTTGGCCGCAAAAGATTTTTGCCTGAAATTAATTCTTCGGCCTGGGATTTGCGAGCTTCGGCCGAACGTGCAGCCATTAATTTCCCGGTTCAGGGCACGGCGGCGGATCTCGTAAAAATGGCTATGGTGGGTATTAAATTAAAAATCAATCTGCCGGCCGAGGGGCAAAAATTGAAAATGCTGCTGCAGGTTCACGATGAACTGCTGTTTGAGGCGCCAGAAAATGAGATTGATGAGTTGGCGTCGCAAATTAAGGAAATTATGGAAAATGTTTATCAGCTTGAGGCGCCGTTGATTGTTAAAATAGAAATCGGGCCGAATTGGGGAGAACTTAGTTTTTTAAACGGTGGAGAACTTAAATGAGCCTTTTTTAAACTGTGGTATAATTAAAGAGGTCGGTAAAATTAATTTAATATTTAATATAAGAAAGTTAAATAAAATTATGCCTATTTATGCGGGCGTGGGGCGGAGTTCGTCCCCTGATCCAAAAGCAGCCGGCGATCAGGCGACTCAGGCCGCTTTGCGTCAATTGAACCAGAAGCCAAACATTTTGATAGTTTTTTCTTCTGTGGTCTACGACCAGCAGAAACTGATAGAGGGAATTAAGGGTGTCAGTCCGGATACTCCCATTGCCGGCTGTTCCGATGCCGGAGAGATTACGACCGATGGGCCAACAACAAAATCAGTCGCCGTTATGGCGCTGGCCTCACCGGATGTAAAATTTATCATCGGCATCGGCCACGGAGTCAAGGCCGACAGCAGAGGTGTCGGCAAAGCTGTTGCCGAAGACATTAAAAACAAGACAAGCGAACCAATTTCGCTTTTTGTGATGTTCCCCGACGGCGTGAACGGAAACGGCGCTGACATTGTCAGGGGCGTGCAGGATGTTTTTGGGAAAAATTTTCCGATTATGGGTGGATCGGCGGGCGACGATTTTGCGTTTAAAAAAACTTTCCAGTATTTTAACGGCGAAGTTCTGTCAGATTCGGTGGTAGCTGTCGGTTTCTCCGGTCAGTTTTCTTTTGGCGTCGGCGTGCGGCACGGCTGGGAGCCGATTGGCCTGCCGATGAAAGTGACAAAATCAGAAGGTGCGGTTTTAAAAGAATTGGACGGCAAGCCGGCGCTGAAGATCTATGAAGATTCTTTTGGCAAGCAGGCCGAGGATTTAATTAAGGAACCGTTGGCAAATTTGGCTTATACCTATCCTTTGGGAATGAGCGTTGAGGGAAGCGATGAATTTTTGATCAGAGATGCTGTTCTAGCCAACGAAAAAGGTGAAATTACTTGCGCGGCGGAAATTCCCGAGGGCAAAGAAGTTCGTCTGATGCTGGGGGATCGCGATAAAGCAATTGTCGCGGCCAAAGAGGCGGCCGAAAGCGCCAAGGAGCAGATTGGCGGCAAGAGACCGGATGCAATATTTGTTTTTAATTGCATCGCCAGATATAAATTGTTAGGCCCAAAAATTGGCGATGAGATCAAGGCAATCCAGAAAGTGTTTGGCGAAACCGTGCCGATGATAGGTTTTTATACCTATGGCGAACAGGCGCCGCTCGGCGGCAAGCTAGGGCCCGATTGCAATTCGTGTTTTCATAACGAAACAATAGCTCTTTTGGCTTTTAGCGATTAAAATTAATGGATATTTTTGAGAAACAGCAGGCGATTGAATCAATAAGAACCGTCATTAGGGCCAGGTGGTTTATTGGGTCTGCGGTTTTTATTCAGGGACTGATAATCAAATACTTTTTTAAAAGCGCTGTGCCACTGGCGGGCACCTCGGTTTTGACTTTTATTGTCCTGGGATATTTTGCGGGAAATTTATTTTTTTGGCTATATTTGCGCCGGCCAGCTGAAAAATTAGGAGAGGGGGCCATAAAAAGCTTAAAATTTCTTCAGGTGCCACTGGACCAAATGACAATCACCGCGGTTATATATTTTTCAGGCACGGTTAATAAATTAATAATTCTTTTGTATCCGATGACGCTGATAATTGCCAGCAGCATTTACCGTAGGCGCGGCGTTTTTTTGGCTACTTTTTGGGCCATACTAATTCTTAGTGGTTTAACGGTCTTGGAATATATGGGTATTATGAGACCACAAGGGACGGTTGAGTCGCCTTTTACCCGTTTTGTGGCAGGCGACAGAATTTGGATGAGAGGTCAATTGGTCGGATACATTACTTATTTATTAGGAAGCGCTTTCATGGCGAGCTCCATAGCCGATTTATTCCGGATGCGGGAAAAACGGCTGGAATTGCAGAAGCGGGAATTAACGGAAAAAACCGAACTTATGACTCATCGTTCCGAAGAATTGACGCAAACAAAGAACTGGCTCCATGAGGCACTGACAAAATCCGATAAAACAAGGACAGAGCTGGCCAGCGCCAAGGAGCAGCTTGAAAAAGCCAACCAGGAGCTTAAAGCAAAAATTGATGAGCTGGAAAAATTTTCAAAGGCCACGGTCGGCCGGGAAATAAAAATGATGGAACTTAAGGGAGAGATAGAAACGTTGAAAAGCACTGTCGGCAATTTAAAAACGCAATCGGGAAAAAGCCAATAACTTTTAAATTTTGGGTTATGCGTCCAGCAAAAATCAGATGTCGCGGCAGAGCCGGATGGACCATCAGATTTTTGCGAGCCACATAATTAAAAACGCCAGGTATAAACGTTCAGTTAAATTAATTAGAAAACTTTAATTCTTTTGCCCGCCATGGGTAAAGGACATCAATATGAGTACTAAAAAAATTTTTTTCCTTGCGGTGATATTTTTGGTGGCGACAGGGTTGATCGTTTTTTACCTGACCCAGCCGGCAAATAAAAAGGCACCCAGTAAAGTTTATGAGATCGGGCTTCTGCAGATGGCTTCGACTATCAATGCCAATATGGACGGACTAAAGGAAGGAATGAGAGAACTTGGTTATGAGGAAGGGAAGAACGTGAACTATCATTACTATAACGCAGAAGGCAATACTCAGCTTATTGGCGAATACGCAAAAAAACTGGTAGAGGCAAATATGGATTTGATATTCACTAATAGCTCTCCTGCCGCGCAGGCAGCCAAAGACGCGACAGCTGCAAGCACCATCCCGGTTGTTTTTTCGATGGTGGCTGACCCGGTCAGGGCAGGTTTTGTGGCCAGTATTCAAAGCTCGCAGAATAATCTGACCGGCACAAGCTGCGCCTATATAGATATTGCGCCAAAACGCCTGGAAGTTTTGAAACAGACCGATCCCTCGGTCAAAAAGGTGATGGTTTTTTACAGGCCTGGCGACAAATCCGGCGAGCCGGCAGCAGAAAAAATTAAAAGTGCCGGTGAGAAACTAGATATCCAGGTTTTGTTAAAGCCAGTGACGAAATCAGACGAGATCAAGAGCATATTGAATAAATTAACGCCGGGCGAGGTTGATGCTTTAATGGATCCGGCTGATTCGATGGTGACAGCCAGTGTTGATTCGTTGGTGCAGGCGGCTCTGCGCCTGAAAGTTCCGCTTATGATGATGAGCGACCTGGAAGCAGAAAAAGGAGCCTTAATTACCTATGGAGTTGATTATTTTGATTTAGGCAAACAGTCGGCCAGATTGGTGGCCAAGGTTTTGGAAGGAAGCAAGCCGTCTGAAATTCCTACTGAAATGCCCCGGACGTTCCGCATGGTGGTAAATATGAAAACAGCCCAAGCCATCGGCTTGACTCCGACAGCCGATATTCTATCGAGAGCCAATCGTGTTATCCGTTAGCAAAACATGCGACTACCGGCATTACGATTAAAGCTAGGCACAAAAGTTGCCCTAATTTACGCTATTTTAGGGTTTTTATCGTTGGCCGCGGCTAATCTTATTTGGTTGATCCCGTCTCTCACCGAAATTAAGCAAAATGCCGCCGCCATTCAGCTTGAAATCGCAAAAAGGGGAGCCAAGGAAATTGAATCCTTTGTTGCCTACAAGCTTGATTTATTGCAGCGGCTTACGTATTTTTTGGACTCCAAGAGTTCAGCAAGCAGCCAAAAAGCTGCTTTGGAGAATTTTTTACAAAAAGACCAGGCGTTTTTTGAAATGATTTTGATTGATGAGCTTGGCCGGGAGAAAGTTAAAATTTCGCAGTACGACATATTTACTTCTGCGGATCTTGTGAGTCGGTCTTTTGAGGACTATTTTGAAAAAGCAATTCAGGGCCAGACATTTATCAGCGAAGTTTTCTTTTCAGAAAAAGGCGAGCCATTTGTGATTGTGGCCATCCCGGTTTATTCATATCAGAGAGAATCAACAGGCGTCCTGACAGCAAAGCTGAATTTAAAGGAGACATGGCAGGTGGTTTCCGGGTTAAAGATAGGAACAGCCAGTCACGCTTTTTTGGTTGACGGAAAAGGCCGGCTGATTGCTGATCCTAACCCTTCGCTGGTTTTGAAGAATCCAGTTCTTATGAATTTAGGCCCGGTGAAGACGATAGTCCAAGAGCGCAAGGTCGCCACGGGCCTGGAAAGCGAAGACAGATACCTTGATAGTAACAATCAATGGGTTCTGGCAGCAGGCGTGCCTTTGGAAACTTTATCGTGGGGCTTGATCATTGAGCGGCAGGAGTCAGAAGCATATGCCGGGCTGAACGGGAAAATCACGGCTTTTGTTCTCATAACTGTTCTGGGTTTATTTGGCATAGGCATAGTGGCGCGTTGGCTGGCGGGTTATTTAAGCAGTCCTTTGCGACGCCTTGGCGAAGGAGCAAAAATAATTGGCAGTGGAAATCTTGATTTCAGGCTTAACCTGACAACAGGAGACGAGATAGAAGAGCTGGCCCGTTCTTTCAATGAGATGGCTGACCAGCTTAAAGAATCATATGTGTATCTTGAAAAAAAAGTAGAGGAAAGAACGTGGGAAATCAGGGCCCAACGGGATCAGATTGACCAGGCGGCTAAGCGTCTGATACAGCGGGATATTGCGTTAAGTCAAACCCGAGATCAACAGGAGCAGGCGTTAAAAGAGGCTAAAGAGGCGCGGGCAAGAGCAGAGGAAGCGCGTCTGGCGACGCTGAATATACTGGGAGATATTGAAGAAGCAAGGCGGGCGCAGGAAGTGGAAAAAAATAAAGTTGAGGCAGTATTACGCAGCCTTACCGACGGGTTGATAATGCTTGACCAGTTTGGTCATATACTTTTGATAAACGGGGAGGCAGAGAAATTGTTAAGCGTTGACAAAGAAGAGATTTTTTTTAAGCGGTTCGGCGAAATAAACGACCCGGAATTCAAAATGATAGGGGCGTTGCTGGAAGAATCTTACGGCCAGCTTGAAAAAAAGGAAGTAACACTGGAAAACCCCGTGCACAGAGTGCTTGAAGTCAGCACGGTGCCGGTGGTGGATTCGGACAAGAAAGTGCTCGGGCAGCTCGTTATTATACACGACGTCACAAGAGAAAAAGAAATGGAAAGGATGAAATCAGAATTTGTGACAATTGCTGCCCATCAGCTGCGCACTCCTCTTTCGGCTGTTAAATGGACATTGCGCTTGATCCTTGATCGGGATTTGGGGCCGATTAGTGAAGAGCAAGAAGAAACACTGAAAAAGGGCTATCAGAGCAATGAGCGTATGATAAATTTAGTCAACGATCTCTTAAATGTGGCCAGAATTGAAGAAGGAAGATTTATCTACGGTTTTACGCCGATTGCATTTCCTGATTTTGTCGCAGAGACGCTTGATGGTTTTGCCTCACTTCTTAAAATGAAAGACATAACTTTAAAATTCGAAAAACCAAAGGAGAACATAGAAGCGGCGGTGGACAAAGAGAAGATGAAGCTTGTTCTGCAGAATTTGGTTGAAAACGCGATAAATTATTCGCCGGCTGGTTCAACCGTGACAATTTTGCTAAAAAGCGATAAGATTAATTTAACGTTGGCTGTCAAGGACCAGGGAATGGGAATCCCCAAAGCCCAGCAGAAAAGGGTTTTCGGCAAATTTTTCAGAGGAGACAATGCCGTCAAAATGGAAACAGAGGGGACCGGCCTCGGTTTGTTCCTGACTAAAAATGTTGTCGAGCGGCACGGCGGCAAAATCTGGTTTGAGACCGAAGAAAACAAAGGATCAACTTTTTATTTTACTTTACCACTAAAAAAATAAAGTAGCTACGGAATACAGATTAGTACGGATATACGGATAACCCTTCGACTCGCTCAGGGTAAAATAAATTCGTAAATCCGTATATCAGTAAAAAATCCGCCCGCCTGCCAAAGCCCAACAGCGATTAGACGGCGAATCAAACAAGCGGACTAAACAATTAAAATTCGGAATACCCATCCCGTCGCTTTGGCTGTTGGCGGGCAGGTAATCCGTAGAGAAATCATGAAGAAAATATTAATAATTGAAGATGAAAAAGTTCTGCTGGAGGTGTTGCAGAAAAAACTGACAAGCGAAGGATTCCAGGTCGATATTGCGCAAGACGGCGATGAGGGGATTTTGAAAATGAAAGCAGATAAACCAGACCTGGTGTTGCTTGATATCATCATGCCGAAAAAAGACGGATTTGAGGTTTTGGCGGCCATGCAGCAGAGCGAGGAACTGTCGGACATACCGGTTGTCATTATTTCAAATTCCGGTCAGCCGGTAGAGATAGACAAAGCGCTGAAGATGGGCGTCAGAGACTATCTGGTTAAGACAGAATTTGATCCCGAGGAGGTTTCTGAAAAAGTTGTAAAAATTCTTGGTGAGGCGTCTGCTGCGCCAGGGAAAAAGATTGCTTACACAGAAACAAAACCGCAAGGGAAAAAACCAAACAATGGCACGCCAGGAAACAAGATTTTGATTGTTGAGGATGATAAGTTTTTGAGAGATCTTATCATGAAAAAGCTGAAAACCGAGAATTTCGAAACGGTTTTTGCCGTTGACGGCGACGAGGCGCTCAAGAAAGTCAAGGAAGAAAAGCCGGCGCTTATTTTGCTTGATCTGATACTGCCGGGCATTGACGGCTTTGAAGTGCTTAAACGCTTGAAAAGTGATGTTTCAGAAAGCATAAAAAACATTCCGGTAATAATTTTGAGCAATCTTGGCCAGAGAGACGACGTTGAGAAGGGCATCAATCTTGGCGCTGTTGATTTTTTGATAAAGGCTCACTTTACGCCAAAAGAGATCATCGATAAGATAAAGCAGGTTCTGAAAGGCAAAAATTAAAGGCCTGTTAAGCGATTTTCTATTTAGCTCTATTTAATGAAACGCAAAAAAAGGTGGTGGTTATTTTTATATGCATTTTTGATTTTGGCCTTGGCAGCGGGCCTCTTTTTGGTTTGGCGAAAAAAAATGACTTTTAATGTTAGTCCGGGCGGAGAAGGAGAAAATGTTGGCGGACAGACGCAAGCAACGAACGAGTCTAATTTTGAAAAAAGCCCGATTTCTGGTGTTGCTTGTGAAAATGCCAATCGCCGGCCCCTGGCTGTTATGCTCAGCGGTGATCAGGAAACTAGACCTCTTTCGGGCTTAGGCCAGGCTGATATAGTTTTTGAAATGCAGGTGGTTGAAGGAAGTATAAATCGTTTTATGGCGGTTTTCGTCTGCGAAAGCCCAAGCCAGATTGGTTCGGTTAGAAGCGCCCGCCACGATTTTATCCCTTTGGCCGCTGGTCTTGACGCTATCTATGCCCACTGGGGTGGCTCGCATTTTGCCCTGGATAAGCTAAATACAGGCATTATCAATAACCTCGATGCTTTGCCAAATCCCTACAATGCTTTTTACCGGCAAAGCGGCATTGTCGCTCCACACAACGGCTTTACTTCCATGAGCCGCTTGGTCAACGCTTCACAGAGGCTTGGTTATCGGATGGAAAATAAATTTGTCGGATATCCGCATCTGAATGAATCCGAGACAGTCGCTCATGGCCAGGAGAAAAAAATTTTGGCAGTTGAATACGCCGGTTCTTTCAGGGTCAGCTACCAATATGTTCCGGAAACCAATTCCTATCTTCGATACCGCGGCGGCACGAAAGAAATAGATGAAAACACAGGAAAGCAAGTTGAGGCAAAAAACATAGTCATAATGCGGGCAGGGTCGCAGCCATTGGAAGGGGACTATAACGATGTGCAGGTTGAAGGCGAAGGAAAAGCGGAATTTTATTTAAGCGGGCAGACGATAAAAGGCAGCTGGAAAAAAGATAAAAGCGATATAAAAAGCAGGCTGACTTTTTTGGATGGCAAAGGGGCGCAGATAAAATTTGTGCCCGGACAGATCTGGGTTGAGATTGTGGATCCTGGGCAGGCGGTAACGTGGAAATAGGATTTTTCCATCGCCTTTATCCAAAGGCGTCAAAGAGTTACTTTTTTGATGGCAAAAAAGTAACCAAAAAACCACTTGCAGGGCTCCAGTTTTAAGAAAATCGGGTTCGTTCAGCTAAAATTGCCTCGTAAACTTCTCGCTACGCTCGTCGCTCGGCAATTTCTTAGCGCTTCACTCACCACGATTTTCTGATAAAACTTACGCCATGCAAGATCGGGCCAAATTTTTCACATGCGCGGTATGCAGAAATCCGTTTCTCCGCGATTTTCTGGCAAAATTTTCAGATGCAAGTGAATAATCTTCAATCTCGTATGATTATATTTCTATACGGGCCGGATAGTTATCGGTCCAGTCAAAAATTGAAAGAGATAATTGCAGAATATAAGGCTAAACACAAAAGCGGGCTTAATTTTATGCAGCTTGAATGGGCTCCTGAAGTGCCTGACGAAATCAAGAGCGCTTTTTCTTCTTTTTCAATGTTTGACGAAAAAAAACTGATAGTAATAAAAGGCGCCTCCCAGGCGTCAAAGACAGACCAGGAAAATCTTATTGAACTGCTGACAGGTAAAAAAAATGTCAAAGACGACAGCTCTATTGTCGTTTTTTATGAAGCGGGTAAAGCGGAAAAAAATGAGTTGGCAACTTGGCTGAAAAAGAATGCTAAAATGGTTGAATGCTTTGAGGCGCTTTCCGGAGCCAATCTTTGTAATTGGATGAAAAAAGACGCCCAAAATTCGGGCGGTGAGATTTCTCCAGGCGCGGCGGAAAAATTAGCCGCTTTTGTCGGCTCTGACTTGTGGCAGGCGCATAACGAGATAGACAAGCTGGTAAGTTTTAGAGGAGGCAAATTAATTACGGATTCAGACGTTGACTTGCTCGTCAGATCAAAATATGACCCCAATATTTTTGCCACGATTGACGCTTTGGCAAACCGGAACAAAAATTTGGCTTATAAGCTTATTCATCAGCATCTTGAGCAGGGCGAGAATGAGATTTATATTTTAACGATGTTTGTGTATCAGTTCAGGAACCTGCTGCAGATAAAAAGCTTAATTGACACAGGAATACCTTCCGAGGCGCTGGCCAAAAAAACGGGATTGCACCCGTTTGTCATAAAAAAATCTTGGGGAATGTTGAGAAATTTTAGTTTGGATGTTTTGAAGAAGATTTACGAACGATTAATGAAGTTAGACATTGCCATCAAGCGCGGCAAAATTGAACCGGAAATCGCATTAGACCTAATAGTCGCGGAAATTGCAGGGTAGCCACCCATAGTGTCATCCCGGGCTCCCGCCATGCTTCGCCTTGCGAAGCATGGCGGGCGGGTGACCCGGGATCCAGATGATTTAACCTGGATTCCCGCTTTCGCTCGCCTCGCTGGAGCTTCGGCGAAGCGGGCGGGAATGGCAGATTGAAACAAAAAACCCGGCAGAGCCGGGTTTTGATATCCTAATTTCCTAATATCAATAATGTCTATTTATTCAGCATTTTCATTAAGCGAGACTTTTTACGGCCGGCCGTATTCTTTTTGATTATTCCTCTTTTGGCTGCCTTATCTATTGCCTGATAGGCGGAAGATATTATTTTTTTTGCTTCGTCCTTTTGGCCGACGGCAACCAGCCTCATTATTTTTTTTGTCGTGTCTTTGACCGCTTTGGCCCGCGCTAAATTAAGCACCCGGTGCTTTTTTGTCTGTCTTAAATACTTTTTGGCGGATTCTTTAATAGGCATATTTATTTAGTTTATCAGTTTGTCAGTTATCAGTTTTGCATTAAGAGCATATCAGATAATCGGTTTTTTGGCAAGAAAAAGGCACTCTTTTAATGAGTGCCCAAAAATAATGTGCATATTTCTCCCTTGGCTATTCTTTGTAGATTACTACCCGTGTTAATAGTGGAGTTTGGCCGAGCATGTGCACCGTGTCTTGAATGGAAAGAATATCTTCGGGCTTCAATTCGTTTATCTTCTTATCAAGCTCGTCTAGGGCGACATCAAGGCCCACCTTGGTCACTACCGCACAATAACTTTTTACCTTTGCCATGCTGATTTCCTCCTTTCATGAGATTCAGATTTTTTTGTATCTTATCAGCGTATAAAAATAAAGTCAATGCTTTGATTTTTTGGCTGATATGTTTTTCAGTTTATTTATTTCCGCCTGTAACCTCATCGCCTCGTCAAATTGGAGATTGCGGTTGGCAAGGGACATTTTAAATTCAAGCTCTTTGATGTATTCGTCCAGATATTCTTTTTCGGTTCTGGGGTTAATGGCGGGCCTGGTAACCTCTACGATGCTCGGGCGAATTGGTTTTTTGATAGCTTGTGGTTGCAGGCCATGTTCTCTGTTGTGTTTTTCCTGAATTTTCCGGCGCCGGTTGGTTTCGTCAATCGCGCGGCGCATGGAGCCGGTGATTTTATCCGCATACATAATAACTCTGCCTTGCGGGTGGCGGGAGGCGCGGCCCATGGTCTGAATAAGCGTTGTATCGTTTCTTAAAAATCCTTCTTTGTCAGCGTCTAGAATGGCGACGAGGCCGACTTCCGGTAGATCCAGACCTTCTCTTAATAAATTTATGCCTACCAAAACATCCACTTTTCCCATACGTAGATCTTTCAAGATTTCCGGTCGCTCAAGTGTTTTGATCTCTGAATGCAGGTATTGGGCTTTGATGCCTGCATCCTGAAGATACTCTGATAAGTCCTCGGCCATGCGCTTAGTCATAGTTGTGACTAGCACCCTGGCATCGCTTTTGACCGCCTCTTTTATCTGTTTGATCAAATGTGGAATTTGGTTTTTGGTTGAACGGACTTCAATTTTCGGGTCAAGCAGGCCGGTGGGGCGGATGAGCTGCTGGACGACGCAAGTATCATTGTCATTGCGAGCGAGTCCCGCTTTGCGAGACGAGCGCGGCAATCCCGAAGTATTACTACTGTCGCCGGCAACGGTTGTTTTCCACGGGATTGCTTCGCCCCGCAATTGCGGGGCTCGCAACGACCCGCATTGACGGGTCGATTTTTTCAGTTCATACGCCCCAGGCGTGGCTGAAGTATAAATTATTTGGCCTGTTCGTTGCTCAAACTCCTTGAACTTCAGCGGTCGGTTATCAATGGCCGAGGGCAGGCGGAAGCCGTATTCAACCAGGATTTTTTTGCGCGCTTCGTCACCAGCCGACATGCCATTGAGCTGGGGAATAGTCATATGCGATTCGTCAATTATGATTAAGAAATCATTTGACGAATTTTGCGAATTGTTTACGAATTTATGCGAATGCGCGAAGTAGTCCAGTAATGTAAATGGTGGCTCGCCGGGCTTGCGAAATTCAAGATGGCGCGAATAATTTTCTATGCCGTGGCAAAAGCCGGTTTCTTTCATCATCTCCAGGTCAAAATTGGTGCGGCGGGCAAGCCGTTCGGCTTCCAGGGGTTTTTTGTGGCGTCTGAACTTCGCTAATTGGCCTTCTAACTCAATTCTGATGTTTTTCATGGCCAGAACGACTTTTTGTTCCGGAGCCACCCAGTATTTGGCAGGAAAGACAAGGGCCGATTCAATTTCATTTTCCTTGCCGGCCTTTAGAATATTATTTGGCAGATTAACTTCAATTATTTTTTCTATCTCGTTGCCAAAAAAATCAAATTTTAAGATCTGTTCGCCGGTGGCGTTCCAGACCTCAACCAGGTCGCCCAGAACCCGGAAAGTGCCGCGTTTAAAATCAATGTCCTGGCGCTGATATTGTAAACTGGTTAAATGGCGCAAAAATTTCTGACGGCTCAAAAATTGGCCTTTTTTGAATTCTAGGCTCATCTCTCTGTATTCTTCCGGCGAGCCGATGTTATAGATGCAGGAAACCGAAGCGACAATTATCACGTCATCTCTTGAAAGCAGAGCTTGCGTGGCGGCGTGGCGTAGACGGTCAATCTCGTCGTTAATCTTGGAGTCCTTATCTATATATGTATCGGTCTGCGGGATATAGGCTTCGGGCTGGTAGTAATCATAATAAGACACAAAAAAATGCACCGAATTTTCAGGAAAAAATTCTTTGAACTCCTGATACAATTGGGCGGCCAGGGCTTTGTTATGAGAAATAACAAGTGTAGGTTTCTGCACACGCTCAATTACATTCGCCATGGTAAAAGTTTTGCCTGAACCCGTCACGCCCAAAAGCGTCTGGTGTTTAGCGCCGGATTGTAAATTTTCTGTTAGTTTTTCAATTGCCGCCGGTTGGTCGCCGGTGGGCTTGAATGGGGCGTGAAGTTTGAAAGTTGACATATATTTCTAATACTATATGATTAATGTAATAAAATATTGGTTAAGGAGGGAGAGTATGAAAAGTCTAACAACGGAAGAAAAGTTTGCTTATGCAAATCAGTTGGCGATTACTTTAGCGAATAAAGTCGGGGGAGGAAAAAGCTCATCTACCGAGAAGGAAAGCTTGATTGTTGGTTTCGTCGCGCATATTATGGGAAAAATTGCTGAAAAGGAAATAAGTTTTGAAGATTTAGAGCAGTGGGCAAGGGATATTGTATTCAAACTTGGGATAACCCTTGAAGAACCAATTTTCCTTAATGATCTTAACTGCGGGGAGGCATAAATATAGTAGCCGTGACCTCAGGGGCAAGACTGAAGAATGTCTTGCCCTTTTTTATTTGAATTTCCCGGGGGCAAGGGGTATACTGGAAATATGATTTATACCCCTCTTTTGTAAAGAGGGGCTAGGGGAGATTTATTTTTTACATAATGTCCGTAAATCCCTCTTACCCTCCCTTTACGAAAGGGAGGAACAAGAAAAATGATCTCATCCTTAGAAGGTAAAATCGCGCTAAAGACAGAAAAATACTTTATTCTGGAAGCTAACAGTGTTGGCTATAAGGTTTTTTGTTCCGAGAAAACCCTAGGTAAAATACCACAGGTTGGTGGTTCTGTAAAATTATACACCTATCTTTCGGTTAAGGAAACGGGCTGGGATCTGTTCGGATTTCTGACTTTTGAGGAGCTGGACTTGTTTGAGCTTCTGATAACTATTCCAGGCATCGGGCCAAAGACAGCGATGAATATTCTTGGCGTGGCTTCGGTGGCTGACCTGCAGGAAGCAATAGTTTTGGGAGATGAAACAATTTTGGGCAAGGTTTCTGGCATCGGTAAAAAAATGGCGCAAAAGATTGTTTTGGAGCTAAAATCAAAAGTCAAAAAAATATCAAAGGGTGATGGTTCCGGCGTGGCCGGCGACATAGAAGTGATTGATGCTTTGGTCTCGCTTGGCTACCGGGTTTATGAAGTCAGAGAAGTGTTGCAAAAATTGCCGGCTGAAATCAGGGGGGTTGAAAATAGGGTCAAAGAAACTTTGAAGAGATTAGGCAAGACAAAATGACACAACTTGTGTCATCCCGGGCTTGACCCGGGATCCAGATCTAACCTGGATTCCGGCTTCCGCCGGAATGACAATATGGAAGAATGGTAGAAATTGGAGCTGATAATATTAGAAAACGCGATTGGAACCGTTTTGTGATGGAGCAAAACGGTAGTTTTTTACAATCTTATGAATGGGGCGAATTTCAGAGATTGCTTGGCCGCGAGGTATTTTTTTTGCGGGATATAAACTGGCAAGCGCTAATCGTTAAGTACCAGATGCCTCTTGGCAAAAATTATCTTTATTGCCCGCACGGCCCGGTCTTGGCGGCTAACATAAAAATATGCGGGTTTTTGGAACAGTTGCAGGATTTGGCAAAAAAAGAGAAGTCGGTTTTTTTGAGAGTTGAGCCCCTCACAAATCCCTCCGGGATTGTTCGGGGTAAACTAGCGAATTGCACGAAGGAAGACTTATCGGAATTATGTTTTGTAAAGTCCAAAGACATTCAACCACATAAAACCCTGGTTTTGGATCTGAATTTGAGTGAAGGAGAATTGTTGGCAGAGATGCACGAGAAAACGAGGTATAACATAGGGTTGGCGCGGCGGCGTGGAGTTACGGTAAAAACTGCCAAATACAACGGGGAGGATTTTAATAATTTTTGGGATTTATTGAATCAGACGGCGCGTAGGCAGAAAATCAGGTTGTTTGGAGAAGAATATTATAGAAAGCAGTTGGAAATAGGAAATAACGCCCCCCACCCCCCTCTTAATTTAAGAGGGGGAGGGAATACGAGTGCAATTCCCTCTCTTATTTTAAGAGAGGGTGAGGGTGAGTTAAATTTTCAGGACTTGCTTTTTATTGCCGAATTTCAAGATAAACCAATCGCTGCAAATATGGTAAATATATTTGGTGGCCGCGCGACTTATCTGCACGGCGGGTTGGATAATGAATACAGAAGCTTAATGTCCCCGCACTTGTTGCAGTGGGAGCAGATAAAATACACCAAAAATATTGGCTGCAAAATCTATGATTTCTGGGGCTGTGACGAACAGAAATGGCCGGGAGTCAGCCGTTTCAAGCGCGGCTTTGGGGGTCGTGAAATTGAATGGTGCGGCACGCATGATTATATCTTTGATAAATTCTGGTATAAGATTTATAAAGTGGCAAGGATTATTTTAAGATAAAAATTTTCTGTCATTCCGAGCGTAGCGAGGAATCTCCCGCGGATGCGGGGCCGACATAAAGTCGGAGATTCTTCGGCCTTTGGCCTCAGAATGACAATTATGGGTATGCCTGAAAAATTTGAGAAAAATGCAGAGCAGGAGGGCATGTCAGAAGCAAAAAGGGAATTATTGCGGTTTGAAATGGACGGGAAATATGTTTTTCACGGTTCACCTTTGAATCTTAATAAATTGGAACCAAGGCAGGCATTCGATTTTGACAAAGAAAAAGGAGGATTGGCGGAAGATGGAAAACCGGCAGTCTGCGCTACTGATAGGGCGGAAGTCGCTATTGCCAAAGCGATTTTTTGGCAACGTCCGGAGTTCGCTGGCATTTTTCATTGGTTATGGGGGTACGAAGTTAACGAGAAAGGAGAAAAATCTATTGTTTTTGAAGCTTCACGAAATACGTTAGAACAGCTGAAGGCAATCAAAGATAAGCTTAGAGGGTATATTCATGTTTTTTCTAAAAGCGGATTTGAACAATACAGGAATGATGAGTGGAGAACCTATAAAGAAGTTAATCCAGAAAAAGTCATTGAGGTTAGATTTGAGGACTTGCCCGACATAAAAATTATTGAAGATGAAAAACCTGATTAAAAAATTCATCCCAGATTTTATTTTATACTGGTACCATTGGAAAATGGCGGTTTTGGGTGCGTTGATTTATGGTTTTCCGAGCAAAAAATTGATTGTCATTGGTGTGACAGGGACAAAAGGCAAAACAACTACTTGCAATTTAATAGCCCAGATTTTAAACGGGGCAGGGCTAAAAACCGGCATGGCGACAACCGTCAATTTCAGAATCGGCGAAAAGGAATGGGTAAACGAATCAAAGATGACCATGCTGGGCCGGTTTGGATTGCAGAAACTTTTGCGGCAGATGGTTCGCGAAGGATGTAAGTATGCGGTGATTGAAACTTCTTCGGAAGGCATTTTGCAGCATAGGCATCGGTTTATTGATTATTCTGTCGCGGTTTTTACGAATTTGTCGCCGGAGCATATTGAGCGGCACGGCAGTTTTGAAAAATATCGGGAGGCAAAATTAAAATTGTTTGAGGCGGTGGCAAGGAAAAAGAACGGAACGGGGGTATACAATTTGGACGATGAGAATGCGGGGCATTTTTTGGAAATTCCTGTTGCGAAAAGATATGGGTATTCTTTAAATCTCCCCCAGCCCCTCCTAAAGGAGGGGGGCTCCCTCCCTTTAGGGAGGGTTAGGGAGGATTTTAGACAATTTCAAATTTCAAATATTAAATTATCCCCCAGCAAAACAGAATTTGATTTTGATAATGCGCACTTTGAAATGCCGTTGATTGGCGAGTTTAATGTTTTTAACGTGGCGGCCGCGATTTGTGTCGGAGTTTCGCAGGGAATAGACCCCAACAAAATCAAAGAGATTTTAAAAAACGTTAAGTCCACGCCAGGCCGCCTTGAAGTTGTTGATTGTGGTCAGCCGTTTACTGTCATAGTTGATTACGCGCACGAGCCGGCTTCGCTGGAAGCGGTTTATAAGGCAATCAAAGTTTTTAATCCGCGAAAGATAATCGCGGTTTTGGGGGCGCAGGGAGGTGGAAGAGACAAGCGCAAACGTCCGGAATTGGGGAGGATAGCGGGGGAGTATGCGGATACGATAATAGTCACGAATGAGGATCCATACGATGAAAGTCCGGAGCAGATAATTGAGGATGTGGCGGCAGGGGTCGCTCCTCCGTGTCATCCCGGGCTTGACCCGGGATCCAGATGTCGTCCCTGCGAAAGCAGGGATCAAAACCTGGATTCCCGCTTCCGCGGGGATGACAGAAAGTGTGAGATTTTTAAGATTGTTGACAGAAAAGAAGCGATAAAAAAGGCGTTAAGTTTGGCTGAGACGGGGGATGTGGTGATTTTGACAGGCAAAGGAGGAGAGGTTTGGATGTGTGTTGAAAATGGCAAGAAAATCCCCTGGAATGAGCGCAAAATTGTTGAGGAAGAGCTAGCAAAACTTCGTCCTTGACTTTGGTCTTTGGATATGTTATCATTTTGACAATCAAATAAGCCAAAAATTTCCTCATAAAAGGAGGGGGATTATGAATAATGTGGAGCCGAGGGTGGTTAAAGGAAATCTGGTTGACATAGCGAAGTTCAGGGAGTGGAAAGAAAGGCGTCAGAAGAAGGTAATCCAGATAAGGAAAGGAAAGGCGGTTGACACTTTTGCGTCTCCTGTCATTGACCGCCGCAGGAAGACCTGCTGGAATTGCAGAACTGTTCTGGAAGAGAACGAGAAGATCTGTCCGAATTGCAATCGTTTTGTGGCAGGGGACTTCAGCCCTTAATAGTTTTTTCAAAATTCAGATTTTATATGATTTTTAAACACGAAAGGAGAGTGGCAAATGAGCGTCACGATGGACAAGGGCAAAGAGCTTCTGGTTTGTGTCCCCTGCGGGGCGGCAATTGTTATCGAGTCTGCCGCGAATAAGGCGCCAAAGTGGGAAAGCAATCTTGCTTCTCATGAGGAACTGGTTGAGGTCAATAACCAGGATGACTTCAGTGCGTTCACGCTGACGCACAAGAGCCATAACGTCATAACCGCCCGACTGGGGTAAAAACAGCATGAAGGTCAGAAACCAAAATTCGGTTTCTGACCTTTTTTTCATAAAAAAGCCCCTGCTCGTTTTTAGGCGAACAGGGGTAATTTGTTTCAGAAGGTACAATTGTCAGATAAGTGCGGCTTTATCTGCGGTTCTGCTTTTTCCACCCGATCCATGTTTCATTGAAATCCTTTGCCATATCTGGGTGTTCAGCCATGAACTGGGCAGTGAAATCTCTGACCGCAAGGCCGCGGCGAGTCAGATTTTGAGTCAGGCGTTTTGTTGCTTCCTGGCCTGGACGCATTTCTGTCCCGGGTTTTGGCGGGTCATTGTTCAGAGCAATGGCCACGCTTTTTTGGGCGTTGGCAATAGTTTCAATGAGCAGAGAATTATCTATGCCGATTATTGCCATTGATGAAGGATAGCCCATCTGAATTAAAGTCAATGCTTCCATTACTGCTTCGGCCACTATTACTTCTTCGTGCTCGGAATAGAGAACGTCAGCATTGAAAGCGCCGTGAGGGACATTTGTTCTTTGGGTCGAGAGTTTGTAGTGACGGAATTCTTTGTCACAGGCATAAGTGGCTCGGCCATAGAAACTGGTTGTCATATTTGTGAGCACCAAAGGAAAAGTCACGCGGTCTCGCAATGTCGAATAAGGATAGCCAAATTGTTTCTGCATTTTTTTTCTCTCTTCCCGCGAAAGCAGCATGACATCAATTTCCCGGCGTATCTGATTTTCGTCAAGCCCGCGTCTTTTAAGAAGCGGCCCAAGACCTCTGCCAGACGTGATGTTTTCAGAAACACCCACAAAGCCATAGAAGATCAGATCGTCCAGAGAATAGCCGCTGTCAAGCATTTCGTTGATGAAGCGGTCGTTGCCAAATCCGGCACCATATTTGAATGCCAGCTCTGGGTCCAGATATCTTTCTTTGCTGATATACTGCTCTGCTTTGCTGCTTTTAAATTGGGCACGCAGAATTTCCTGGGCCGATGACATTATCCGGCTGTGTTCGGCAGGGATGACAATTTCACTTGTGGCTTGGCCGCTCCATTTTTCCGCTTTTTCAAGATCAAACGAAGCAGGAATTTGCAGTTCTCCCAGCAGATCTTTTGGGATAGACCTTGAATCTATCTGGCCGTGTATCCCGCAAGCAAAGCACTTGAAACCGCCTTTATAGAACGAGTTGGCGGCTGGATCAAAACGAGGCATCCAGATGTAAAGAGTAGGATGGATATCGGCGTGGTATTTGGGATGTTCTGGAGGGACTAAACTATAGACGCAGCGGATGAAACCGCCTTTGGCCCTGATGCCTTTGGTTGGCATTTGGCCCTGTTCAATCGCGGCAAAAAGCCTATCAAGATGCATGATATATTTTTCTTCACCGTCTCGCTTAGATACGATTTCTTCAACGATTTTGAGTGGGTCAAGAAACTTTCTCTCTTTTTCAAGGGGCGTGAATTCTTTGTCATACAGCGCCAATGTTTTTGCCGGGACCAAGGAGCCGGCTTGGGTTATTTGATCTTGGATCATTTCGTCTATGGTTTTTTCGCGCTCGGATTTGTGTCCAGAAATGATCTTTTTGGCCGACACTTCAGGGAACAACGATGTCTGGCCATTTTTGTCATGTCCGTTCTTGCCGTTTTTGCCATTTTGGCTGGTTTGAACGGGCTGGTTCTTTGACACTTTTTTGTTCTCCAGCCGGCGGATAATGTGTCTGACAATACCGTTGGTCAGTTTTCTCATGGTGGCGCGTCTTTCCGCCTCGTCGAGCTTATTAAGGACCTGTGAAGCATAGGCGCGTTGTTTGTCGGACTGGCCAAGCGCTACCTGGTGTAAAAACGGGGAAGAAGTCGGCAGCAGATATGTCAGTTCGCCGCAGTTGAATCCGGACCAAAAATCCGGGCATCTGTTGGGCTCGGCCAACTTATTGCCAAAAGAGCAGAAGACAAGGTATCTTGCCAGTTGTTCTATATGCTTTTTTTGCGGCAGATCCTGAGCCAGAAGGAGATTATTTTTCCCGCCGCAATCGCCGACAAAGAATTTCCAATCGCTGACGTTTAGCCCAAAATCTTTGCTGCCCAACACAAGCTCTATGTTCTTTAAAAGCTGAGGAAGAGAACCGGATCGGTATTTGGCCAGTTCGCGAAGAGATCTCTTCTGTTTTTTTGATGGTGGTCTGCCGTTTATGTCGGTCACTTCAACAGCATCAAGCCGTCCGCCGTGGATATCATCGCCATAGCGCAAAACAGGAATTTCGGGAAAAATAATCCTTGGGGCGGTTTTGCGAAAATGCGTGACAGCGGCCGCCCAGGTTAAGATGCTTAGGCTGATAAATTCCCGGTCTGCTGGGTTGTTATATCTGAGCAGTCTTTGCGTGTGATTTCCAAGAAGCGGGGATAGAAGCAGAAACAGGTCGTCTATTATCCTCTTGCATCCCCAGTACCAATCGGGCCATAGGGAATTATTTTTTTCAATGATCTCCAGAGCCCTTAGCCATTTTTTTTCAATCCTTCTGCCGTCGATAAAATCGCTTGTGATTGCTTCCTGTCCGCTTAAAAACGCAGTTTTGAAAGGACCATTGAAAAGAGATAATTGTTTTTCAGTGAAGTCGAAACTTAACTGCATCAGTTGGCCGGGTGTTGTTTTGGGCAGATGTTTCAGGGGTTTGAATATTTCTCCCATAACCAGGCGTGGCATGATCGAATGACCGATCTGGCCGCAAATAAAATTTACGTTCTTTTCCGTTTTTTGTTTCAGCGCTTTTCTGAGCTCGGCCATTTTGCCTTTTGCTACCTTGTCTGACTTAAAATCAGCGCAGGCAAGCTTCAGGTCCGCCAGGTCTTGCTCTTCGCTTAACTCCTGAAGAAAATTCAATGCTTTTTGGGGATCGGCGTATTCTTTGTCCGCTATGCCCAAAGCTTCAATAATTAGTTTCAAAAACCCGTCTTTCTGCATTTCCAAAACCCAATCCTGAAATTCAGGAGAAGGGTCTTGGGGTGCGGCAGGATCATCTATCAGAATCCCGTTTTTCATATTCCCTCCTCCTTTGCCCTGCCATAGCCCCGCACTTTGCGGGACGACGGCGGGCTTTCTTTGGATTCGTTAAGTTTCTTTGAAGCCGATTTTTTGTGTTTTAAAAGGACAAGCCGTTTTGCCGTCCTCCTGTCTATATAATAGATTGGTCAGTAAATTTGTGCCAATAAGGATTGTGGATAACAAGCACAAAACGCGGGGATAAAAAATCCCCTGACCCGGTTAGGTCAGGGGAGGTAGATCCGGTTTCTATCTTTTCAAGGAACGGGCGACAGCCGCGTTGATGATGGCTTTTATCTTCGCGCGGCGGGGACTAACGCATCGCTCGGGATCAAGGGGCTTGGCATTTTTCATTGTATCGGCCATGGGTTGCGCCAGACGCTTGAAATCCGGCACGGCGGCTATAGGGGTAAAATCAGGAAATTCGGCCGGGTCGCGGAGACGATCTGTGTCATTTAATATATCCACGACTAGACACAGCCGTTTTTGCCCGAAGATAACAGCGGGAATCTCAAGAGGCCTTATCACCGCGACATTGGGAACCCGTTTTATGACAATGAGCGGGATAAAACCTAGAGAATTGCTGTCGCGGAGCAGGTGAAAGATGTTAAAGTATGAGTCAACCGAGGCGGGTTTGGGATAGACATGGAGGCGCCGGCTGAAACCGATGGTTTCCAGGGTCGGGTCATTATCAGGGATAAATTGGGAAAATACGCGTTTGGTCGGCTCAAACTTTAAGCTCGCAATTTCCGCATCTGTAATCTGCACGACCCCAGAAGCCATATCAATCCCGCAGCCGATCTCGTCAGTTTTGAGCGGCCTTTGGCATTTCGGACAGAAGATCTGTTCGCGGACGCAGACCGCTTCTGTGTCTTTCTCTTCTTGGGCTTCCGCTCCCGCCTCTTTTGTCTTAGGCGGCGTCAGGACCGTGTGGCATCCAAAGTGTACTTCAACAATTGGCAAGGGTTTGACCCTGCCAATCGCCGGAGTGAGGCGGCAGTCAAGTTCAAATGGATCGACTGCTATCACTCCCGTCCATTCGGCTTTTATTTTTGTAGCCATGTTCTGTACCTCCTTTCTGCTATAACCGTTCGTTGTATTGTGAAAGGGCAAATGCTCAGTTCTGATAAAATACCACGAAGAAAGCTATTTGTAAAGGTAATTGAGAATTTCTTTTTGAGCGCCTAAAATGATATAATAAAATAGCATGAAAGGATATTCGTCAGCGCGGGCAGGAAAGGGCAAGACGGCTTATCGGACGCCGAGCGGCTTTAAGTATCGGTATTTCCGTGAGGTCCAAAAAAGGAAAATTAACGAGACAAATAACCGCAAATACGCGGTTAAAGCAAAAGGAATATAAATATGAGATTACATTTTTTAGGCGGGACAAGAATTGCTTCGGGCAACAGCTATCTGCTTGAAGTTAATGATAAAAAGATCCTGATTGATTGCGGGATGTATCAGGGCAACAAAAAACTGGAGAATAAAAATTTCGGCCCTTTTGATTTTGCGCCGCAGGAAATTGATTTTGTCATAGTGACACATTCTCACCTTGACCATATCGGCCGCCTGCCGATGCTCATAAAAGAAGGATTTCGAGGCAAAATTTTTGCTACGCCCCCGACCATTGAGTTTACACGAGTAATGCTGGAAGACACACGGCGGGTTTTGCAGGAAAAGGCGCAGAAGGCCGGCCGCCTGCCCCTTTTTGCCGAAAAAGAAATAGATGAAATGATGAATTTTTTTGAGGCCATTGAGTATCATGAAAAAAAAGAATTGGCTCCGGGAATATCATTTGAATTTTTTGAGGCGGGCCATATTCTGGGCTCGGCATTTGTCAAGTTAGAAGTTAAAAGTTTACCCCGTGGGAGCGAAACGACTTTACGGGATGAAAAGTTAAAAGTTGGCCGGACGATTGTGTTTTCAGGGGATTTGGGCAATACGCCTGTGCCGATCTTGCGGCCGCTTGAAACAATCCAGGAAGCTGATTATGTTCTGGTGGAATCGGTCTACGGAGACCGCCTGCACGAAACAAACAAGGAAGCGAAGGAAACGGTGGAGGACGCGGTTGAGGATGCGATTTCCAAAAAAGGCGTGCTTATGATACCCAGTTTTGCCATGGAGCGGGCCCAGCAGCTTTTGTATCATTTAAATGAATTGGTGGAAAACAAGCGCATTCCGGCCGTGCCGATATTTTTTGACAGCCCCTTGGCAATTCGCATCACAAAGATCTATGAAAAGTTTCCGCAGTATTTTAATAAAGAAGCGCAGGGGTTGATAAAATCAGGCGATGATATTTTTAAGTTTCCTGGTTTAAGGATAACCTCTTCAGTTAAAGAATCAAAAGGAATAAATGATATCCCGGCGCCAAAAATTATTATTGCCGGCTCGGGAATGTCACAGGGCGGCAGGATACTGCATCATGAGGCCCGATACCTGCCAGATGCAAAAAATACGCTTTTGATGGTCACTTATCAGGCGGCAGGCACGCTTGGCCGTCAAATTCTTGAGGGCGAAAATGAGGTTGAGATTTTAGACCAAAAAATTCCGGTTCGGGCAGCAATTAAGAGCATCAGCGGCTATTCTGCGCATGCGGACCAAAAAGGACTGGTTGAGTGGCTGGAAGCAATACGCAAGCCAATTAAAAAGATTTTTGTTGTGCAGGGCGAGGAAAAACCGGCGCTGGCGCTGGTGCAGATAATTAAAGACCGGATGGGAATTGTGGCCGAAGCGCCGGAGATGGGGGATGTGGTGGAATTGGAATGAGTGATAAATAGAGAAGAATCAAGGCGTTGGACTTTTGTGAACGGCTGAGATAAAATATAAACAGATTATGACCCGCGCACCAATTTTGGAAACAATATAGGCGGCGGTCTGCTTCGTCCATAAAGGGATGGCCTATTCGGCCACGCATACCGCAAAAGCAAAGCCGACTTAATCTATTTGATAATTTTTTTTAAAAAAAAGCGGCAAAATTAGTGCGGGGTTCACATTTTCTAGCTAAAATTTCTACGCTGTTGCGCAGCTTGAAATTTTAGAGAAAATTATGAAGAAACTTGCTTCCAGTTATCTAAAATATAAAATTTGTGTCTCCGGCGCGGCCGAAACCGATTGTTGCGCGCCGGGCGCGCTTGAAAAAGCCAAAGAAGTGGGGCGGGAAATTGTCCGGCACAATGGCGTTTTGGTAACCGGCGCCACTACCGGCATTCCTTATTGGGCGGCTATTGGCGCCAAAGAAGAAGGCGGAATTTCTATCGGTCTTTCGCCCGCTGCTTCGGAAATCGCCCATGTTAAAACATACCATCTGCCGGTTGATTATTTTGACATGATTATTTATACAGGTTTTGAATATGCAGGCAGAAATCTTTTGCTGACCAGGTCTTCGGATGCCGTCATTGTTGTCTGCGGAAGGATGGGCACGCTTAACGAATTCACTATTGCCTTTGAAGACCAGAAACCCATCGGAATCCTGACAGAAACCGGCGGCATGTCAGATTTTATAGATGATATAGTTGAAAAGGCCAATCGCGGGCCAGGAAAGATCATCTATGATTCTGACCCGAAAAGATTAGTAGAAAAGGTGATTGAGCTGGTTGAGAAAGAGAAAGTAGTAAGAATAGAGAAGAGGCCGAAGATAGATAAAAGCGAGTCATAAAGGAAGCCCGCCTTCGCCCATCCTTTGCGTAAAGCTTCGGATGGCACGGCAAGGCTACGGCGGGCGCTGACCGAAGCACATAGGTTTAAATAATTAATTTATGTGCTTGGTCGCGAAAGGGGGTGTCAAATATGGCAGAAGAAAAATTAGTCGGCAAGATCGTGCATTTCTACACCAATATCGGTGTGGGAATAATTGAGCTGACTGATGAATTAAAAGTCGGCGATAAAATTCACATAAAAGGCCACACCAGCGATTTTGAGCAGACAGTTGATTCAATGCAGATCGAACACGAAAACGTGCAGGCCGCCAAAGCTGGCGACTCCGTCGGTTTAAAAGCTAGCAATAACGTGAAGGAAGGCGATGAAGTGTTTAAGGTTTTAGAATAAGGCAAGGATCATTTTTATGCGTAATAGGAGCTTTCTTTACGCGCTATCAACGCTGGTTGGTATGATTATTGGTGTGGGAATTTTTGG
>JAZDMV010000010.1:0-4834 GCA_043800535.1 bacterium
ACTTAGTTGACTGCTCATCTCCGTTGTTGTGCTGGGAAAATCTGCGTTTTAGATCGTTTGTAGAACCGATATATAGCTTTTTGTCTTTGGAACTTTTTAGTATGTAGACATAAAACATATCCTTTTCAAGTGAGGGGTCAAGCCCTCCTAATTATTTACGGCTTCTGATAAATAAACTCTGGACAATGCCAATAGCGATAAAATGAGCTGTTAAGCCGCTGCCGCCGTATGAAACGAATGGCAATGAAATGCCGGTAATAGGCAAAAGCCCTAATGTTACGCCCATATTAATAAAAACCTCCGAAAAAATCATGACACAGACGCCCGCGCAAAATATCCGCGAAAAATTATTTTGGCTTTGCAGGCAAATTTTTATCAGGCGGAAAAAAAGAAAACCGTAAACCGAAATAATAAATATCACACCGACAAACCCCCACTCTTCCGCGAACGCTGAAAAAATAAAATCGCTGTGCTTTTCCGGCAAAAAATTAAGCCGCCCCTGCGTGCCTTGACCCAGTCCCCGGCCAAAAAAGCCGCCCGCCCCTATGGCAATTTTTGATTGTATTAAATTATAGCTTGCGCCAAAGGGATCTCGCTGCGGGCTTAAAAAAGTCAAAATCCTATCTTTCTGATAGGGCTTAAGAGCGCCAAACCAGGCGATTGATAAAAGAACTGCCGCGCCCACAATGACCAAAGCCAGATGCCGCAACTTGATGCCCGTCAAAAGCACAATGCCTACCCATATCGCGCCAAGAATGATCGAGGAGCCAAGATCCGGCTGTAATAAGATGAGTCCAGCCGGCAAAGCGACGTACACCAGCGACGCAATAACGTTTCTGACTCGATACATTTCCACGTGCCGGAGCGAAAAATATTTGGCCATTATCAAAATTATAATGAGCTTTATGAGTTCTACCGGCTGGAAACCCAATTCTGCAACACTAAACCAGCTGTGCGCCCCCTTGATCTGGCGGCCAAAGACAAGCACTGCCGCAAGCAAAACCAAACCAAGCACATAAAGACCGATAAGCAGTGAGGGATAGTTTTTAAAAATACGGGCGTCAAAAAAACTTATCGCGATCATCAGCAAAAAACCAACACCGACAAACGCAAGCTGTTTGTAAAAGAAAGTCAGGCCGGGTTTGCCGTAGTTTATGCTGTATAAAGTTAAAAGGCCGATGGCGCAAAGCACCAAAACGGCCCCGACCAGACCCCAGTCAATTTTTTTTAGATGCAACCAAAAATTCAAGTTGACTGCGGATTACCAATTTATACGAATAGAAGTTCTCTATTCGTATAAACCAGCAACCAGATTTACAATATAAATAATCAATATCCGCTTCCCGGCTCCCCATGTATTTCCATATAATTTTCGTCAGAAAAAAGATTTGTTTCTGCCTGCATGTCCGGATATAAAATATCCGAATTTAAAGAGTAAAACCAGCGCAAAGAAAATCCGCGCGCTTCGCCAGCCGTAAGCGTCCTCATCACGCTCTTTAATGCGCCTATCGGATTTCTCGCGCTGTCAAACAGCACCACGTTGACATCAACTTTATCAAAGCTGAAATCGGTATCGTTTTTTATTGTGCCCGAAGCCGTGCCCGAGGCAACATCAAATTGCCTATCTTTTACAACCAAACTGATTGCCTGATAATCTTTTATTTTCTCCCAATTTTCCCTATCGCCCATTTCAATTTTCAGTTCCACCGAAGCGACCGGCTCTTTTGTTTCAATATTGTTTTCAATTACGTATTTTGTGGCATTGGGCAGAATGAATGTGATGCCGTCTTTGTGTTCTTCAAGCACTTGGCCGCCAGCCCCCTTGAACACGAACGAATAACGCAAGTTGCTTGTTCCATAGTTAGGGTTAGGGTTTCTGATGCTGGCCGCTAGGTCGTAGACATTTTGGGTGACGGGAATCACCTCGGCCCAGACAACTTCAACATTTTTTAAAAATTTCTTTTCACACGGCAAATCAAAATCAGTTTCACAATTTCCGCCGCAATCAACTTCATCTTCGTCCTGGTTTTTAATACCATCAAAGCAGCTGGGCGCCGGTTTCAAAAAAACAAAATAAACAGCCGTGCCCAAGGCGGCTAAAATAAGAAAAAAAATCACTGCGATAGTAATTTGCTTGCGGGTGCGATATGCCATCAATCTAATTATACTTCACAAATAAAAAAGGGCAATAGCCCCAAAACAACCAAAACCCATCCGCTCAATTTGCGTTGTACCAAATTCGTGCGATAACAACATAATTGGTACAGATACCATTAATTTAAAAAAACAAAAACCGGCCAATTGCACGCCCCGCACCAAACAAAAAGAGGCCGTTTCCATTTTATGGACGTACCTCAGATTAACATAGGCCTTGTACAATTCAGAATATCGGCCATGAAGCGATAATTGTCGTGACGACAAATGCGAAGTAGACAAGCCCACCATAAGCCCCGTTTCTCGCGCATTCCGACGTCTCATTCCATTTCAGACGCTTCACCACCGCAGAAAAATAAACTCCTCCGTTTCCCATGATTTGACCCTCCTTTCGCCTGAGTTTTATGGATATAAACTTCTCCTAGTAAAAACCAATTACATGCTTTGGTGGCGACTACCTACTTTCTCCGGCAAAGCCGAATATCATTGGCCTTGGTGTATTTCACTTCCGAGTTCGGAATGGGATCGGGTGGGACAACACCAGTATAATCGCCACCAAAATGCACAATTGGCGGGAATTTTATTTTAGCGGTTAATTTTGGAGGGGAATATTTTCCCCTCTGGAACTTGAATCATTAGAAATCATTTTTCGAATTTCGAGGGCGGGAAGAGCTTATGGACCTCGAACGCTCCCATCTTGTTGCTATCCACTTGAGCGCGACCAAGATCATCTGGCTCATTCGGGTTACCATAGGGTCCCACTATACAAAACCCTCCTTCTCTTTTTTTTCCATACATCAACACAACTACATATTGATCTGACATTTGGCACCTCCTGATTAAATTTAACTCCAAAATTAACCGCTAAAAACTACTACAAACTTTTTACCACTAGAGAAGGCCCTAATCTTTTAAGGACTAGGGGTAAAATGTGAACTAATTTCAAAAATCAAACCCCATATCACCATCCTCTATAATGTGCGACAAACCAAGGTCTTACATCTTCCCATGTCGGCGCGTTGTCTGGCGGAAAGATGCAAATGGCGAGTAAAAGAAACGCAAAACTTACAAGCATCATTCCATATGCACCTAATGATGAATCGGGATCGCCGACCTCAAGATTAATTAACATCATCGCAGAGCCAAACAGTATCATCATAAAAATTACATCCCCTATCCCTTGCCCATACATTTTTCATCCCTCCTTTCATTTTGAATTATTCAATTCTGTCATTCCTGCGAAAGCAGGAATCCAGGTTAATGAATCTGGATTCCTTGTCAAGCACGGAATGACAAAAAAATGAATTTCGTAAATCCAAAATTAACAAACTAAAAACCCTTCTCTAGTGGTAAAAAATTTTTTAAAGAATCAGAAAGTTAATGGCCCCTCGCCAAAAATGGCTCGGGATAAACCCTTTGCCAAATCGGCTCGGGGTAAATTACTTATTCGTCATTTCGCTGGCTTAAGACAAAAATTTATTGTTTATCCTTAGCGCAGCGAAGGACAAAAATTTAGACAGATGGATGATTTATTAGTATCGCTCGGCTTAAGCCATTACTGGCCTTACACCTGCGACCTATCAACCTTGTAGTCTACAAGGAATCTATGATACCTAATCTCGGGGTCTTCTTCGCGCTTAGATGCTTTCAGCGCTTATAAGCTCCATACATAGCTACTCAGCAATGCACCTGGCGGTGCAGCTGACACACCAGAGGTATGTTCTTCTCGGTCCTCTCGTACTAGAGAAGACTCCCCTCAAGTATCCACGCCTGCAGCAGATAGAGACCAACCTGTCTCACGCATATTCGTCACTTATTACTAAGTGTATGGACTATACCATCATCCAAAATTGGATGATCGACGTCTTAGCCGTCCCGATATAAATCGTGGACGACTCTCGTCCCGCACTTTGCGAGACTCAGTCTCTACGGGGCTAATAAACCTTTTAAAGGATTACAGCTTCCCTCGGTATTATCCTAATTTGCGACAGGTTGATGTGCAATATTAGGACTTCACCGATATGAGTCGATTTTTTGCCAGTTGAGAAAACACAATCCTATAATTTGTGTCATTCCAGCGGAAGCGGGAATCCAGGTTAAAAATCTGGATTCCGTGTTAAGCACGGAATGACAAAGAAAAAAAATGATAGAACTCTGTTTTCCCAACTGGTTTTACTCTGCGACATTGCTGCCGCAGGCCGCCAAGCTGTCTAACAGTAAACAGCTTTGGTCGACGGTTTGAACCCAGCTCACGTACCTCTTTAATTGGCGAACAGCCAAACCCTTGGAACCTTCTCCAGCTCCAGGATGAGATGAGCCGACATCGAGGTGCCGAACAGTATCGTCGATATGGACTCTTGGATACTACCAGCCTGTTATCCCCGGAGTAGCTTTTGGCCGATGATCTTCCGCCTTCCTACGAAGCATCAAGCATATTAAAAATACGCTTAACATTGCGGTCGGTTCACTAAGTTCCGCTTTCGCGACTGCGCGACCTGTCAGTCTTGCAGTAAAGCTGGCATATGCCTTTACGCGTCCAGGCCGATTTCCATCCGGCCCAAGCCAACCTTGATAAACGCCTCCGTTACTCTTTTGGAGGCTAGCGCCCCACTAAAACTGCCCACCAGGCACTGTCCTCTTGCCACCGGAGAAAAACACAATTTAAAAATTATGTCATTCT
>JAZDMV010000011.1:0-2759 GCA_043800535.1 bacterium
TTGAGAAGCTGCCGGGCGCAATAACAGGGTCAAGGATTTTGTAGCTAGTAGCGGTAAATTCATCGGCAAAAGCGAAACCAGCCAGGCCTAAAAAAAAGACGGCAAACAGGATAAAGAAGTTTTTGACAGGAATTTTTAAAAACACTGTTTTAAGACAATCCATCCCACACCAGGAAGTAAATTAGCCCGTGACGGATGGCTGAATAGTTAGAAAAGGCAAGTCAGAATGTTAAGGGTGCAAGCGCGCGGTGTGGGGATTTATTTTTTACTAATGGATTACAAACTTGCCAGAAAATGGCTGATCAGAAAATTTACAGATGAGTCAATTGCTGTTTTTACAGATTCAAATATAGAGGCAAATCTGGAGCTTCTGGCAGGCGGCGCATAAATTATTCCGCCGCCCCCGCTGCCACCATCGCCGGAAATATGATAGTAGACGCGAACCTGAACGGCGTCAACTTTGACAGTGGTGCCGGCTGGCTGGGCGATGATGCGCAGACGGAAATCGTTGCCAAAATCGCTAATTACCCACGCTCTGCCCCAAAGGTTAGCAGAGCCGCCAAGGCGGTAGACTACGTCAGAAGTGGTTAAGGTGTCTGTGGCTTTTGTCTCTGTTACCGCAGTTCCGGTATTTGAGGAAAGGGCGGCCTGAATAGTGCCGCCAGCCGGGTCTCCCGAGGCCTCAATTTTTACTTCAATTCCGTCAATTGTGTTGCCAGCCGGGATATTAAAAGAAAATCCGCCATAATCCTGGCCCTGGTCTGTGCCTGTTCGGGTTGCATAGTTATTATCAGAAACATAGGCGTTGGGCGCGTTGGTCCAGTTATTCTGAACCGTGCCAAGGGAAGAAGGCGCCATAAAGCCGGCTTCACCGCCGATCTCTTCGCCAGGCAGAGTGGGTGAACCTTCTGTGTAGGGAGTGCCGGAGGGCGGAGCCGCGCCAATGCCCTGGCCGGCGGCAAGACCGGCGATCTTTGAATGAGAGGCGCCAACCAGAGAGCCGCCGGATGTGATAGAAACCAAGGAAGTCGCGCCTGTGAGAGTGATGTTTGAAGAAGACAGGCCGAAAGTCATTTCGTCCCCGGAGTTAATGCTGGCAATACTGGCTTTTAAAATATAGTCTAGGGTGGTGGTGGCGGGGAACGAAGACGAAAACGCGATCGTGCCGCTGGAACCGGAAATGCTGGGAGAGCCAAGGTCGCCGACCTGGTCGTCCCCAGCATCAACTACGCCATTGCCGTCGTAATCGCGCCAGAGCTTGGCATTAGTGATATTTGCAGTTTCAAAGCCGTGAACATTTGAAAGCGAAACAGTAAGATTACTGATCGTTGTATCCTCTCCGGTAGGCGTCAGCTTGAACCTGAAAAGGTTGCTGTTAGATATTTCAGCGCTGGAGATATCAAATTTATTTGTTTCCTGGCCGCCTGTGTGGCTGGCCTCGGACAGCTTTCCTTTTATGACGACCGTTTTATTGTCGTTTGCGTCCGAGCTAAAATCCGTTGAGCCGTCTTTGAAAACTTGTAAGGCCGCGGCCGCCGCGTTAACCTGGCTGAAACTGGTAAATCCTAGGCCCGAAATAGTCAGAGTATCGGTGCCGGTGAAACTGGAAATGACATTTATCACCAAGACCGAGTCGCCTCCTTCATATGGCAATAAACTCAGGGATACTTTGCCCTCGGCGCCGCCGCCAAAAGTCGGAGTTTTTGTCGTGTCCCAGAGCATATGCACGGTTGAAGTGGCAATCGCAATGCGCAGATCTTTTTCGTCTGTAATTACGCCTCCGCCTGTCACACTGACGGTTATGGTCGGGCCTGTGGCAGCCGATTGGTTTATTTCAAAAATTTGATTTGAGGCCGAAGAGATAGAAGCGCTCGCACCGGCAAAAGAAACATTGGCGTTATTGCCAGAATCAATGTTTGTGCCGCCCGAAGCGTCAATGGTTGCATTGCCGGCATAAGAAGCATTAGTATCCATAAAATCAACATAGGCAAGAGTGCGGGTGCCTGGCACAGCTAATTGCCACTGGCTGTGGGTTGGCGGGGGAGTTGAGGTGTCGGAAGACCGAACTTTTATCGGCTCGCCGGAAAGACCCTGCCATTGGATGCTTTGGAAATCGTATTGGCCGCCGGCGGCAAAACGGATGGTTGAATTTGTCGTGCTGGCAACAAAACTGGCAGTGGTGGAAGCGTTATTGGCAAAAATAACCGAGGGGCTGGTCGTAGCATTGCCACCTCCGAAATTGTTAAGGATATTGAGGTTGTAGAAGGCAGAGCTGCCGGTCATTGTGCCGGAAAGTGTTTGCTGGGCAGTGCCATTAAGAAAGACTGAGCTGTTGTTGTGGGTAAAAGTGCCGGAGTTGGAATAGTTGCCAGAGACAGAAATGAGCCCTGAAGAAGGCGCAGTGACCGTGCCAGAAGTGATAGTAAAGTTGGTTGTTGAAGCATTATTCTGGAAGGTCCAGGAGCCGGAATTGGTGAACACAACATTGTAAAAGTCAGTGGCGGCGGTGTTCGTCGTGCCAGAAAGCGTTTTTGACGAGCCGGTAAAATACACGGTGCCGCCACCATCGGTGAAATAACCGGAGTTGGTATAGTTGCCCGCGATTGTCAGGAGCGAAGGAGCAACGAATGTCAACGGTCCTCCCATTATGTAAAAATTAGAAGTTGAGGCGTTATCAAGAAATTGGAAAGAAGCGCTAGGCGCGGTTCCTAAAAAAATAACATCATTGAAGGCAGAGGAACCGGTGAGGTTACCGGAGG
>JAZDMV010000023.1:0-191907 GCA_043800535.1 bacterium
AGTCCCCAAGTCGTTACGCTTTTCATGCGCGTCAGAACTTACCTGACAAGGAATTTCGCTCAAATGTGTTATTCTGTCCCGACTTTATGTCGGAACAACTCTGTATGTCGCCATACAGTTCGGACTATATCTTACAAATAATTTAGTATTGCGCATCCAAATTTGGTTCTGAGCGAAGTAATACCTTGTCTCCGCTCAGAATTTTCGAATTATTGTCTTGATGCCGCTTCTCGATAAATACGAGCAGTAACATCTGCTATCTGTATACCGACCGTACTAGCGGCTCGACAGATATCTCCATATTCGTCGGAATACATATTTTCCATACCTACGCCCAACTTTCTTAGTTTTTCTTCAGCCATAACTTTCACCGCCAGAGCTATCTCTTCTCTGAAAAATGATATCTGTTCCTTAGTCATTTGCTTTGCCATTTTTTTTACCTCCTGTTTGAAATTTAAACCAAATTTGGATACGCAATATTTATTTGTTTTGGCGTATAGTCTCTGAGGATTCTAACTATTGTTACGAATTTTACATCTGCGCTTATTAGGAGGGGCGTCAAACTTCGACGCCCATAATTAAAGTGGTTTTAATATCGCCTTCTTTTCTTCATCTGAAAGAGACTCAACTTCGTCGATGAACTGAACTTCATCGGGTTGAAAACCCCTAGACCTAAGTTTCTGTCCCACTTCAGAAGGAATGTGAGTCCATGGACGGTTTCTGTCCTCTAAAATATGGATTTGGTCAGTACCCCTTATTCTTGCAATAAAGATCATTGAAGTGTCCTCCTTTCCTCGAATTTTATTCCCCTAATAAGCGCAGGTATATTTTGAATTTTTACGCGACAATAATTAGTCTTTCCTGCTGATTGTCTGGCGTCCCATTCCTTTCGGGACACGCTGATGAGTTTTCACTTATCTGCTTTTCTTTCCCCTCTCTTATTTTAAGAGAGGGGTAGGGTGAGTTAAATTAAAAATAAATTTAACTCCTCCCAACCTCCACATTAAAAAAGAGGAGGAGAAAAACTATAAGTATCATCAGACACTCCAGATTTTCCAGTCCCGCAAGCCTTCCACTATTGCGGCGTCTACCACAATAACGTGACTTACGGGTTCCCAAAATGTTTATTCTTCGCAACCAAATGGTTGCGGGATTGCGATTTGTAACTGCTCGCTACACTCGCAGACAAATCGGGAACATATAGCCAAATTTTACTAAAGCAGATTTCCTACTTTAACACGGTTATAGTTACCGCGGACGTTCACTGGCGCTTAGCTCATTCAGCCAATGCTGCGCACTGGCACGCCAATATAAACGCTATTAACTCGCTTCGCCCGTTACGCAAATTTACGCGAAAGTTTGCGTCTGATTTGCGACCGGTTGCGAAGCAACCGAGTTTGCGTTTTCTTTGCGTGTCAGTGCGAAGCACTGACCGACAAGTTTAACGTTCCAGCACTGGTCAAGCGTCAGCCCCTATACTTCCTCTTGCGAGTTTGCAGGGACCTGTGTTTTTGATAAACAGTCGCTTGGGGTCTTTTGTTGCATCCCCCACCAATTCAATTCTTGAAATAAATATGGTGGAGGCAAATCTAGAAATTTTTTAACGTGGTTTAGTCCATGTCCACGCCTGTACACAGGATTTACGCGAAGGGCGTTTTTCTAGAAATGCCTCCAGATACTAATCAAGAACTAAATTGGTGGGGGAAGGTCATATTGCGAACTTACGACACGATTTTTTGCCGAGTTCCTTAACGAGGAATCACTCGTTCACCTTAGGCTTCTCGCCTCGCCCACCTGTGTCGGTTTTCGGTACGGATCCGATCAAATTAACTCTAGAAGTTTTTCTTGGCAGTTTCTTCGTCCGAATTGCCACGCCTAAGCGGGGCTAATCTCAATCTCAGGAATTATTCTGTCGGATTTGCCTAACAGACATCCCAAAACCAAGAATGAAAATCCAATAATTCACTCAGACTTTTTAACTGCGTCACTCCATTGAAATTTGACCGAAGCGCAGGAATATTAACCTGCTGTCCATCATCACGGCCTCTCGGCCGCAGACTTAGGACCGGCTAACCCTTGGATGATTAACATTGCCAAGGAAACCTTAGGCTTTCGGTGTGCCGATATTTCATCGGCATTGCGGTTACTTATTCCAACATTCTCTCTTCCTGTCGCTCCAGCGAACCTCACGATTCACCTTCACAGCAAACAGAAATGCTCCCCTACCGCTACCGCGGATAAGACGCGGATCTAACACGCTGATAGCACGCAGATTAAATTGATCAGCGTAATATCAGCGTTTTTTATAAATCAGCGTATTATCCGCGGTAACCCATATCTTCGGTACTAAGCTTAGTCCCGTTAATCTTCGGTGCGAAATCTCTAGATTAGTGAGCTGTTACGCACTCTTTAAAGGATGGCTGCCTCTAAGCCAACCTCCTAACTGTAAAAGAAATTCCACCGCCTTTTTTACACTCAGCTTAGTTTAGGGACCTTAGATGATGATCTGGGCTGTTTCCCTTTTGACAATGGAGCTTAGCCCCCACTGTCTTACTCTGCTGACAAAAATCCCGGCATTCGGAGTTTGATTGGGCTCGGTAGGAAAATCCATCCGCACCCATTCAGTGCTCTACCTCCAGGACTTGATTCAGCAGGCTAGTCCTAAAACTATTTCGGGGAGAACCAGCTATTACCAAGCTCGATTAGCTTTTCACTTCTTACCACAACTCATCCCCTAGTTTTGTACGGCTAGTGGGTCCGGGCCTCCCCCCGAGTTTAATCGGGGTTCACCCTGGTCATGGCAAGCTCGCTTTGGCTTCGGGTCTTTTGCGGGCTGCATATTCGCAAATCGCAAATAGTTCGTCCCGCGAAAGCGGGATAAACGATTCGCAATAAGCGAAAAACGCGCTTTTAACACTCGGTTTCCCTAGATCTCCGTCCCGAAGGACTTAGATATAGCAACACGCAATAACTCGCTGGATCGTTCTGCAAAAAGCACACGGTCATCCCTCGACTCGGCGCTATGTACCTCGTCTCGGGACAAGCTCAACATTAATTGAGTTTATCCTGAGCGAGACGCTTCAGCGTCGAGCCGAAGGACTCCCATTCGTTGTAAGTGCATGGTTTCAGATTCTATTTCATCGCCCTCATCGGGCTGCTTTTCACCTTTCCCTCACGGTACTAGTTCACTATCGGTGATATTGAGTATTTAGCCTTGGCACAATAGTGGTGCCGGATTCCGACGGAGCTGTCGTTCTCCGCCGTACTTAAGAATAATAACTAGGAGCATAAAACCGTTTTCGCGTACGGGGCTATTACCCTCTTTGGCTCCCGATTTCCATCGGGATTCTGCTAACGAAGCTTTATAATGTGATCTCCCTTCGGATTGCTCCGAGACGTTACTATCTTGCAACACCCAGCCACCGCACATCGCTATGCTCGTGCACGAAATCAAAATGACAAAATAAAAATTGTTCCAACTTCTCGACTCGCTCCGCTTGCTCGAATAATAAATTTATTATTCGAGCAAGGCGCGAAGCGCCGCGTCGAGAATTTGACATTTGAACTTTGAAATTTGAGCTTCGCACGTAACGCAGTGAAGTGCGGTGATGGGTTTAGGCTCTTCCCTCTTCGCTCGCCGCTACTAAGGGAATGAATCAGTTAATTAGTTTGTCAGTTTATCAGTTAATTAAAGCTGATAGTTCCGCAACGCGGAACGAAACTGATAAACAAAAAAACTGACCTTGTCTTCTTTTCCTCCGCTTACTAGAATGTTTTACTTCAGCGGGTTGACCCCTGCGCTTATTAGGAGGGTGCTTCTCAAAAAGACGAAGCACCTATACTGTTAAAAAAATTTGTCTAGAAAAGACGCTTCTTCTATAGAAGAAAGAACATTTTCTTCCGTTACCACGGTAATAATTCCGTCAGTCATCCCCTTGATTCCTATCTTTTGAAGCCGCTTTGCCAAAAGATTCAATCTTGAGCTTTCAATAGTTCTGATTCCTGTAGCATCATAAAGGGCTACAAACTTTTTATCGCGTTTGAAAATTACTGCTCCAGATTTTTTTACCCCTTTCATATGTCCCTCCTTGGTAAATTTATTTTCCCCTAATAAGCGCAGGTATACCGATTTTATCGGTATGAGTTTCCTCATTCGGAAGTCCCCGGATCAAAGCTTGCTAGACAGCTCCCCGAGGCTTATCGCAGTCACGCCACGTCCTTCGTCGTCTCAATATCCCTAGGCATCCACCATACACCCTTAGCCATCTGTCTAAATTTCTGCCCCCCGCACTGTGCGGGGTAGATGACTATTCTAATTAAGTAACCATTAACTTTCTCTGATTCTTTTTAATTACCCCGTTTAAAAGTCACTACATATAGTAGCAACCAATGCAATACGGGGTTATACCTGCTTTATTCAATTTTTAAGTTGCTATCAATTCAACTATCTCCGTCATTCCGAGCGAAGCGAGGAATCTCTCACGGATGCGAGACCACTTTCGCACATTCGTGCAAGATCCTTCGCTTTACTCAGGATGACTAACTGTTATATAAGAACAAAAAATCCGCTTTTTGCGAAGCGGACTGCCACCCTTACGACACGAAAAAACAGACGTTATTATCCGCTTCCTTTATTTAATATAGCAAGTTTTTTATTCATAATTTCCTTAATTCCCATTTTATCAAATTCACAGAGCTTGTCAATAGCGTGCGGCCGCCACTGTGGATATTGAATTTACTCCCTTCCTTCAGGAGGGGCTGGGGGAGATTTTCTGCTCCCTCTCTTTTTTAAAGAGAGGGGTGGGGTGAGTTAAATTTACGAAAACAATTGACAATGTTCTTCCCATAATATATCATCCCCCAAGAACACAAGAATAAAGGGTCGCGCTCCAGGCTAATGTCCGGAAACGAGGAAGCGACCAAGCAGTTAGCTTTTTCTCCTCGTTGGAGCGTGAACCCCGTTAGAAATTTTTCATTTCCACTTCGCCTTATTTATGACTTTTTTGTGAAATTTCTAACGGGGTGAACCCTTTTAAAATTCAAGGGGCCGGCGCCAGTGGAAGTGTGCCACCAGAGATAGTACGACAAACCTCGTGTAATCTTCGGTCAAAATCTAGGGAGACCAGGACTGAATGATTTACAGCGAGTACGATTCCTTGTCGAGGCTTGTCACGGCCATTGGCATCCGTAGCGCCGGCCCCTCTGAATTAAAACAGTTCTTTCTAAAAATTTGCCCCGAGGGTTGGTCCTAACTGGGATATTGTATCAGGATGATACAATGCCATTAAATTCTTGTGGCCAGCAAAGGTAAAGTATGCTCACGCGGGGCAAAAACTTTTCTAAAAGGAGGAGAAAATGAAAGGAATTGAAGAGTGCAATCAGTGCGCGGACGTTTGTCATGATTCCATCGCGGAGTCAAAATGCTTAAAAACATCCCAAGTGATTCCGGACGTTAATACCATTCCAGAATGGTGCCAGCTGCAAGACGCGCAGCCCGTTCAAAAGGAATAAACTAATTTTCAAGTTCAATGCCGACAAACCCTTCGTCAAACGACGAAGGGTTTTCTTTTTGTACAAAAAGCCGCCCCGCTCCGCTGGCTGGCGGAGTGCGGGACGGGTAATTTTAAACATTGTACCAATTCTGTTGCTATCGCACGAAATTGGTACAAACAGAAATATCAAATAAAAAGTTATTTTCCGTTTCCTCCAAGCCGGTCAAAAATTTTCCATTTTATCAACTTCTCAATAAATTTTTCAATCAAAATGAAACCGACAAACACAACCAGAACCAATATCGTAAACAAAGTGACATCGTGTTTAAGCTTGGCCAGATTATAGGCAAAAGCATGACCAAGCCACATAAACGCAAACACCCAGATCAGGCTGATAAATACCTGAAGGCGGATAAATTTTTTGAAAGGGAACTTTATCGCCCCTGCCGCAACCAGGCTTATATGATTAAGGTTATACATAAACTTTGAAAGAAAGACAAAAATTCCGCTGTTCTTATTGATCATTCCTTCAATCCTCTGAAACCGCTCGGGCGTTATAAAAAACCATTTGCCATATTTTAATATAAAATTTTCGCCGTATCGCCCGCCTATCTTAAACCAAAAAATATCCCCTGCTATTGTTCCCAGAAACGCGAAGAAAAACGCGTCCCAAAAATCTATAACGCCAAAGTGCGTCAGTGCCCCGATTATCAAAAGCGCCTCTTCTCCGAGAAAAACCATCAGAAAAAAAATAACCGCGTATATAATATAATATGGAAAGCTCAAAAACGAATACAAAAATTTAGATAGCATGTTTTGCAACAATACTTCTTTAATACAATACTTCTAAGATTGGTCTGCGTTTATTTCACCAGGACGTTGAACGCCGCGACAATCATGTCCGCAAATGAGTTAAGAGCACGCATCACAAGCGAACCAGAAGGTGGCGGAGGCGGTGGCGCTTCGCCAGAAGGCGGTGGTAATGTTCCGCCGGATGGTGGCGGGATAAATTCCGAAGGTGGCGCCTGTGGCATCATGCCTTGCGGCGGTTGAACTCCGCCTGGCGGCATCATTCCGTCCGGATAAGTCCCAGGCGGAGGCGGCTGTTGTCCTGCTGGCGGTGGAGGCGCAGTGCCTGGTGGTGGCGCCATTCCTCCGCCTTCAGGTGCAGTTCCAGGCATTGGCGCCTGCTGCTGTCCGGGTTCTATTCTGGGCACTGGGGTCCCTTGTCCAGCCGGCGGAGGCGACGGGCTAAAATTCATGCATGTTTGTTGATTCGCAGACTCAGAACAAAACTTCATACAGGCAGTAGGAGAATCGCACCCGCCTGGTCCGAGCTGCCCTTGTTGATTTTCGCCTTGCGCCCCAATAGTCCCCTGCGGGCCATTCGGTCCTTGCGGACCCGCCCCAAAGACCGTGCAAATATTTTTATTTTCTTCAGCCGAACAAAAAGCCATACATTCTTCCTGCGTCTTGCACCCGCCTGGCCCTGCAAATTCACCGTTCGGCCCCAGCGCGTCTTTTGGAGGCATCATAAATCCGCCTGCTTTCATTTTATCAAGCTCTTCTTGAGTCATCATTCCGCTCTCAACGGCAAAATTCATGCAGGTTTCAGCATTCCCTGGGTTGTTACAATATTTTTCGCATTCTTCTTTCCCCTTGCATCCACCCGGGCCGCCCTGCATCATTTTTGAACCCATTTTTTTGGCCATCTGATACTCTTCATCAGACATCATGCCATTATCATGGCCAAAATCAATACACGTTTCGAAATTTTTCTCGTCATTGCAAAACTTGTCGCACTCCTCTTTCCCCTTACATCCACCCGGGCCGCCCTGCATCATTTTTGGCCCCATTTTTTTGGCCATCTGATACTCTTCTTCGCTCATCATTCCATACTGCCTGCCAAATTCAACACATTCGTCAAAATGGTCTCCATTCGTGCAATAAGCGTCGCACGCATCCTTCCCCTTGCATCCGCCCGGGCCTTTGCCGCCGGTTTTTTTAATCATTTCTTTTTCGTCAGAAGTCATCATCCCGTTTTGTTCGGCAAAATTTATGCACTCGTCCAGATTTTTTTCCTTTTCGCAATAAGCGTCGCACGCATCCTTCCCCTTGCATCCGCCCGGCCCCTTGCCACCGGTGGCCTTAATCATTTTTATTTCCGCGGCTGACAAAATGCCGGCTTTTTCTCCAAATGTTATGCATTCATCAAGATGCGCAGTGTCACTGCAATAAGCGTCACATTCGTTTTCTGATCTGCAGCCGCCGGGAGTGCCGACACCTTGTTCGGTCAACTTCAAAACTTTTTTTGCCTTATCAACTTCCTCTTTTTCCATAAGTCCGCTCTTTTCCGCGAAATCCAAACAGGCGTTCTGGTGCGCCGCCTCATCACAATAAGCTTTACACTCTTCATTGTTAGCGCAATTACCCAGCTCTCTTACAGGAAAAGAAACTCCGCTTGTGTCAGCGTTCTGCGCCAATACTAGACTTACGGTGTTAAGGCCTAAAATTATTGCCCCAAAGAACGTCAAAATAATCAGAACGTAAATATAAATTTTTGTTGACTTTTTCGTCATAAAATTGAACTGGCCGTAAAGTTAAAAACCCATTTTAACATTTCCGCCAGTTATATTTGTTTTATTCAAATGGGTTTGTTTTAATCTTTTCAAACGGGTTTGATTCCGGCAGATTCTGCATCGGATTAGTGATAACCGAGGCATCGGTTTTGGCCTTTTCCAGACCGAAATCCTGCATGCATGTCACGGCTGTGTGAGTTTTTGCGTCTGTCGTCGGAATCTGGCCTTTACCCTGCTTCAGTCCGAAAAAGTAGGCGCCTATGCCCGCAAGCAGCAATAAAGCCACCAACATTATTAATATAGTGACTTTCTTATTTTCCATAACACTTTGCCGCCGCTGACAAACTAATAAACATGCACTAATGCTTGTTTTTAGAATAAGCAGCGGCTGCGTCTATTATATTTTACTGAGTTTATTATATCACCTATTTTTAGCCGCGACAGTATCTAATTCTCCACAGGTCAAAATTTTGCGGTTTCCAGGCGGTCTTGCTCAATTTTGGCTTGACCCCATGACAAAGCACCCGCGATTCAACATGCGCACAATATAAAAATCCTCCGTACAACGGAAGATTTTTATATTGAAAGAAATCCTGTAAATTAAGCCTGTTTCTTGCCTAAGATCCTGAACATCTTGGTGCCGCAGACCGGACAAGTTCCGGTCATAGCCCGCCGTTCAACGCCGCCTTTGCCTTTCATCGGAACTTCTTTGGGGTCTTTTATCTCTCTTTTCGCTTTACACTTAACACAATATGCTTCTGTCATACCAGGTAGTGAAAATTCGGCAGGTTATTTTAAGGTAAAATCGCCTGCCTTCATTTAAACTATCAGTGCCAAATAGTAGAAACGGCTATTTTTGTTCCCGCTTTGCGGGAACAGCCGAATTAATACTACCTGGCATAAAATTTTTGTTTTTATTATTAAAATTATGTTCCTTGGCCCCCTTTTGCCTTGATTTTATAGAGCAAAGTTGGGCGGGCCAGATTCGACCTATTAATACCTCCGCTTAAACCCCTTCTAAGGGGTTACTTCCATTCTAGCACAAATAAAGCTAAATGTGAAGCCTTTTAATCCACAGGCCTGTTTTCCTATATTTTAACTCAAATCCCTCTTAAAAAATGAAACGCCGGCAGATTCGCATCTGCCGGCTTAAATATCCCAATTCCGCTTATAAAATTCAGTGTGCTCGTAAAGGGTTGGCTCTTCTGTCTGGCTGAACCGCTGCCATGAGTATCCCGTCAAATGGTAAATCGCTCACCTTCATCAATGAATACGGTTCTTTGCACTTGGGACATTTCTTCGGTATGCCGTCAGGGTCGTTTTTGAATTTAAATTCGACCCCGCACGCTGTACAAAATCTCTTTGCCATGGCCGTTCTCCTTTCCGGACAAAAGTCCCGCAAAAGATTAAAAGAACTTCTTCTTTTTCTCCGCTTTTTTCACCCTTTCTTCACTGGAGCCAAAATGATGCGCAATCTCATGCCAGACCGTATTTTTCACTAATTCTTTGATCTGGTCAGGCGTTTGCGCGTATTGCTCGATTGGACGCTTGAATATCGTTATTTTATCGGGCAAAGCTGAATAATGAGCCCCGCGCTTTGTTTGCGGCACACCTTCATATAAACCAAACAACAGATGATCTTTATGCAATTTTAATTTTTCCGCCTGTTCCGGCGTCGGCTCGTCTTCAACCACAATCGCTACATTCTCCAGCTTATCAAGAAATTTCTGCGGTATCTGCGCTATCCCCTGATTAACAAGTTCTTCAAATTCGTTAAATTCCATATCTAAAATTATAGCACATTGTTAAAATCAAGTCAATTCTTTGGCTGTCTTTCCAGCTCCTCCCAAACCTCCTCCGGAATCGGCGGCGGCTCGTGAATCGGGCTTATGCCCGGATATCTCCACGCGCTGATAATAGTAATTTTTTCCTTTTTGTTTGGAAATTGTTTTTTGGTTATTGGAATTTGCTTCGCCGTAAGGCGGAGCTGGTACATCACCCAAATCTCATACGGATGTTTTGCCGAACCGACCGGCTGCATACAGGCAACGGTATTTTCCGCCACTCCGACTTCTTTTCTTTTGGGAAACCGCAAAACCCTTTTTATCCGGCTGGCGGATAAATTATATTGCCGCAATTTCCTCAAACTATGCTGAGTCCAGATAATTTCGCGTGAATTGAAAAATAAGATCGCAGCCATGTGATCGGTTTTATTATATCATCAAGCCAATAGATATAAAAACACGCTTTAAAACCTCTAATAGATCAACGCAAAAAACCCTTCCTCTCAAGAAAGAAGGGCTTTTGCATCAAAGAACCGAATTATTCCTAATCATTTTCGAACATCCGATTCGTTATATCCCTTAAGCTATTCTCCGATGAATTGTCATTGAACGTATTTCTCAAATGCTCGGAAATATCATCACTATTTGATCCCTGATCTATTGTTGAATTATCCGAATCATCATGTCCGCCATGGTGTCCTTCGCTAATTTCATTCTCATCCTCATTTTCATTTCCTTCTTCGTGTCCTGAATTCGTTGTGCCCGTAGCAACAAACGAGTAAGTCCGTCCGCTTGAGCCAATATAACTTAAAATCATGCCAACGGTCGGCAATCCGGAATTATTGGCCGTGTACCAGGCCGGAGAGCCGGTAAACTCAAACGGAATTGTCCCCATTGAAGCAAAGTACATTCCGATGTTCCAGCCCGCGCTAATTGTCACAGGTGAACCAGGAGTAAACGTATGCACTCCAACCGAAGATGGAGTTATAAGCACGCTTACCCATCTCACTATACTTGAAGCATCAACCAGAACGAATCTAAAACTATTTGTGTTGCTGGCATAATAGTTAAAACTCGTCAGCTGACCGCTTGAGGGCGAAGGATGATTGGTATCCACGATCGTAAAATTATGGAATGTGTCAACCTGCGTCCGCGCGGCTATATCATTGCCGACCGAAAATGTAGCGGCGGAAACCTGCGGTACAGCAAAAGCGAGTGATGATGCCAAAACTGCCATTGTAGAACCTATTGCTAATATCTTTTTCATATTTTTAATGCTTAAATTAAAATTAATTTACGGCACTTCTTCGACCTTTTTTCGCTTAGTTTATACGCAGCAGAACACCATAGTGTTTCAACAAAAAAACGGCTGCTTGACAACCGTTTTCGTACTATACAAAGATTGACCTTTAAGATATTTTACCTTCTCCGTTTTTCTTCCGCGCCAGTTTCCTGCTCCTGCAAACGTATATCCGTCACCGCGTGTTTTCTGAATGGTTTTTTAGTAAACATGATCCATAAATAATCCAGCATGGCGCGTATACCCGTCATCAACGCTCCTTCGGCTTTAAGCCGCCGGCCGGAGGCATACATGGGCAGGCCGAGCGTAAACTTCACATTGCCAACCTTGCGGATACGCCTTGCTATATCCACGTCTTCGCCATAGAAATTCAGATCGGGATTATATCCTCCGATCTTTTCAAGCGCTTCTCGCGTGACAATAAAATTCCCGCCCTGCAGAACCGAGCCGCCGCGGAAAATATGATGATTGATCAAATTGCTCAAAAATCCCAAATAATAAAACACCTGCACCCAAAAACTGACAAAACCTGTCAGATCGTAGTAGATAAACGGTCCGCTCAAAGCGACCAGGTTTTCGTCTTTTGAAAACTCCTTAAAAACCTTTTCAGTCCAGCCGGGCGAAAGCATTGTGTCGGCGTCAACATTCGCGATTAAGTCCCCGCTGGATGCCAAAAAACCGGCTCGCCGCGCGGGCACAAGACCTTTTTCCATTTCATCAACAATTCTAACGCCGGGAAATTCGGCCGCAATCTGGCGTGTCCTGTCCGTGCAGGCATTATTGACCACTATAACTTCTGTGTCATAATCTTTGCCTTCAAGCTCCTTAAAAACCGACAAGAGGCACTTGCCGATATATTTTTCTTCGTTATAAGCAGGAATGACAAAACTTAATTTCATAATATTAACTGCCATTAAAATTATTTACAAATTTTGACTACCCCAAAAACGTTGATGATTTTTAACCCATTCAGTAATGCATCCTTTTAAGGCAATCGGTAAGATTTTCTCATTTTTTATATCACTTACCTTAATCCAGTAAAAATTGATATGATCCTCAAGCGATTTAGTTGGCATATTTCCTATGTCAGCTTTAAAAACTAAATTAATTTCATGATGTTTTTTGCCGTTTTCTTCAAATAAATTTTCAACGGTTCCTATATAATTGACCCTATTTGGTGATACGCCAATTTCTTCTTTGAGCTCACGCGCCAAAGTCAATTCCGCTTTCTCGGCAAATTCAACATGTCCGCCCGGAAAAAAATAATAATCCTCGCCTTTCTTCTGACAAAGCAATACCTCACCGTTGTTCAAAATAACCGCCCGGACCAATAAAGAGAACATTTCAATCATAATACTAGACCTTAAGCTGCAGCATTTTTATTATCTGGTAAAAATACCCCCAGACGTGATTAGTTCTTAAAACATCCATTGTCATTTTAATATCGCCTTTGACGCCCGGCCAAAAGCCGTCCTTTTTTGATTTCCACGGGCTTTCCACGTTATCCCAGCGAACTACCTTTATCCGGCATCTATTCTTTATTATGAGCTTATTTAAAAACGATTCAAGCCCGAAGCGGCGAAGGTTTTCAATTTTATCAAGATGCGCCTCAACTAATTTTTTCGGGAATACCCGCTCACCGGAAATAAAATCAAGGCCGATCTTTTTATATTGCCACGGCGTGTTGCCTCTCAAGCTGATGCTAATATCCGCCTGGCCAGAAATAACCGGTTCTATCAGGTCAGAAATATTTTTAGCGGTTAACCCCACAAGGTCAGCGTCCAGGAAAAGAAGGAAATCCCCGCTTGCCTCTTTAATCCCCGTGACTATCGCCTTGCTCTTGCCATAATTTTTCTCATGGACGATTAATCTGATCCCATCAAATTTTTTAACCACATCTTTTGTGCCATCAGCTGAGCAGTCGTCCACGACAATTATTTCATTAAGCAACGGATGCTTATGCGCCGCGGCTAAAACTCCGTCAATTCTTGGTCCCTCGTTAAACGCCGGGATTATACAGGAAATTTTTGTTCCTTCCATATTTATACTCCGTCTATATTTATTCGTTTTCTGAAACGCTTCGTTGAAATATATATTGCCACTGCGACAACTATCAGCAAAAGCATAGCCAAAGAAGCGTAGCCAAAATATTTATCAATTTCCTGATAAGCGCGGCCAAAATAATAGCCAATAAGCATAAGAGCCAACGCCTTTGGAATTGTCCCGATCGTGTTGTAAAAAACAAATTTATTAAGCGGCATTTTTGCCATGCCAGCGGCGGTCAGGATTATCGCGCCGACCGAATGAGTCCACTTTCCAAAAAGCAGGGTTTTTCCGGCATGAACATCAAAATGAATTTCTACTTTTTTTAATTGTTCCGCTTTTATGCCCAAAAAACTCCCCCGTCTGAAAATCCGTTTGCTACCCCATCTGCCAAGCGCGTAATAAAGAATATCTCCCACAACATCACCAACAACCGCTAATACGTAAATAAGCCAAAAATCAACGTAACCCAACGTCACTAAGAAACCGGCGATTATAGTGACGATCGGCCCTTCGGCTACTGTCATAGGAAAAAATACGGCATAGCGATAAGAAATCAGCAGCGCCAGAATTTTTCCTGTTGATACAAAAGTGGGCATGTGTTTTTATAGTAACGCTGAAAAGCCAGCAAGACAAGCGCAGATCTCTTAGAGCCGTGACATGCCGGACTCCCGCCCGCCTGAAGCGTTCGGGTGGGTGATCCGACATCCAGATTAAAAAAACAAACTTGGATTCCCATTTTCATGGGAATGACAAAATGTTAATTTTGTCATTTTAAATATTTGGTCACATCGATCCAATTGTCCAATTGAGATGCACTCTGAACATAACCAAGAATACTTATTGCCATTCCTTTATGAATTCCAAGATGCAGATGTTTCCTTTCGCCGTCGGTCTCCTGACTAAAACCAGTGCCCAAAACCGCCAGCTTTTCGCCTGCTTTGAGTTCTTGCCCGACATTCGCGCTTATGCTTGATAATCGCAAATGACCGTAAATTACTGTTATGTCCTCGCCATCCAATTTGCCCGCCCCCACACCAAATTTGGTGCGGGGGCACGCCTGCACGGCCACTCCGCCGTAGCCAGAAGTCGCTTCTTTGACCTTGAGTGGCCCATCACAGATCGCATAGATTAACACGTCCGTATTCTGCTCGTCTGGAAACGTTTCAAAATCAACGCCCGTGTGGTAGCCGTTGAATCGTTCGGGCTGCACAGGCGAATTTTGCAGGGTGATGTATATCCCGAATGGCTTTTTAGTGACACGGCTTTGCCAATCGGTTATCGGGGTGTTAAACACAGGAACAGTGCTTGTCGCGGGCGCGCCAGCACCCGCACCAATGTCAAATGACATCTGTTCCTGATTTGGACCCGAAGGGTTCGGCGGATTCGCTGTTCTGTTTCTTGATAAATAAAAAAGTGCCGCAACACAAACAGCAATCAAGAAAGTAATAGATACAATTTTGGAATATCTTGCCATATCTCCTCGCCCATTAAAAATCAAATGCTTTAATATTTTTCTTTTATGATCTTACGCAGAATTTTTTGAACGTTTTCTAGGCTTTCAGAATCATGAATGGATATTGGCGTCACTGCTTTTTTAATCTTTTCAAACGCCAAGATTTTACTTTTTAGCTCGTCCTGGCTTAAAATATCGCTTTTTGCTAAAAAAACATGCTCCGGCTTTTCCAAAAGTGCTTTATTGTACGCGCCAAGTTCTTGCCTGATTATTTCATAATCCTTTAACGGATTCAGCGATTCGGCCGAAACCAAATGAAAAAGCGTTTTTGTCCTTTCAATGTGTTTTAAAAATTTTATGCCCAGGCCTTTGCCGGCCGAAGCCCCTTCTATAAGGCCGGGCACATCAGCCAGTATCAATTCATAATAAACGCCCAGACTCGGCTCAAGCGTCGTAAATTGATAATTAGCCACCTTGCTTTTCGCGTTAGTCAGCTCATTAAGCAGACTTGATTTTCCGACATTGGGCAGGCCGATGAGGCCAACGTCAGCTATTAATTTTAATTCCAGCCGCAGCTCACATTGCTCTCCTTCTGTGCCTTCAAGAAATTCTTCCGGGCTCGTGTTGGTTGGCGACCGGAATTTAAAATTACCCTTTCCGCCCTTTCCGCCCTTTGCCGCTAATATCTTTTCGCCTATTTTAATGATTTCGTCTGTTTGGCCGCTAGATAAATTATTGACCACCGTTCCGATAGGCACTTTTAAAACAAGATCCGCGCCGGCCTTGCCATCGTTTAGGCTGGTTCTACCGTTGCCGCCATCATCTGCCGACAATTCTTTTTTATAACGAAACTGAATAAGCGCTCCGAGATCCGAAACGCCTTCAATATAGATATTGCCGCCCCGACCGCCGGCGCCACCGGTCGGCCCAAGCGTCATCTTGGTTTTACTAAAAGCCACCGCGCCTCGGCCGCCATTGCCGGCTTTAACTTTAATTGTTACGTCGTCAATAAGCATACCTATATATACTACCGACGTTTATCTGTTTGCACAAGCGAAAGCTTCGCTGTGGAAAACATCATTTGACCCCGTTAGAAGTTCCTTTGGACGATAAATAAGCCATATGCCCTGAACAAATCTCCTTCGGTTTTTTTAATATATTCCACCTGTGGATAAAAACTTCTAACGGGGTTGACGGGTGAACGCGCGTTCACTTATAATTAAAACAAAGAAAAGTCATTGCGAGAAGCGAGTCGGTGAACGACGAAGCAATCCCGCAGAAAACAGCTGTCGATGACGAGATTGCCACGCTCATCCCGCAACATGCGGGATTCGCTCGCAATGACACAAAATATGGACCCAAAATCACATTTTCAAAAGATAATCTCTTTTTACCACCGTCGCAAAAGGATGCCCAGCTACTCGGAAATTTTGAAGGAGACGGGTTTGCGTTCAAAAAACGCCGCTTTTAAGCTTGTTTCAAAGCTCGTCGGAGAAAATCTTCTGGAAAAAGACAGCTCAGGAAAGCTCCTCCCAACTTCCTGTTTCAACGAAATTATGGTTTTGGGCACAGTTGAGGCGGGCTTCCCTGCTTTAGCCGAACAGCAACAGCTGGACACAATAACCCTGGACGAATTTTTGATAAAAAATCGCTCCGAAACATACATGCTGGAAGTTTCCGGCGACTCAATGACAGACGCCGGGATCCTACCGCGTGATCTGGTTTTAGTTGAACGCGGCAAAGCGGCAAAAGCCGGCGACATAGTTATAGCGCAGGTCGACGGACAATGGACGATCAAATATCTTCGCAAAAAAAACAACAAGATATTCCTTGAGCCAGCCAATAAAAAATACCGCCCGATCTTCCCCCGCCATGAGCTCTATATCGCCGCGGTCGTCCAAGCGGTCATAAGAAAATACAGATAAAAAAACAGCAAAATTTATTCTTCGACCTTGTGGAAAAGTTAAATTTTGCTGTTTTTAGTTCTCAGCTGGCACGAACAATAAAAATAGAGGCCGGATCCTTTTTGGAACCCGGCCTTTGTTTATCATGCCTGTGCTCGCCATCTATACCGGTTAGAAAAGTATAGACATACTCCTTCTCTCCCTTCCACGGTGAAATACATATTAAACTCAATGAGCTCCGTCTTGTCAAAAAAGTTCTTGATGACCATGACAAGATGGGCTGCCAATAGCCCGCTTACAGTCCGCATTTTGTGTTCATCGGCGGGTAAAATTTTGATGCCCTCAATACGAACTGAAAATTCCTTGCCCAAATCTCCCAACATTTGGTCCTTATTGAACCAGGCCAAAACGTCTTCTATGTTGAGTCTGAGCTCCCGTTCTTTAACTGTCGCTTTTCTTATCAATTCGCATAATTCAGAAACTTTCTCTTCACCAAGTCCATCCGGTAATCCATACACAACAATCGTCGCCATCCCCGATCACCTCCCTCATGTAAAATAACAATACGCCGATGACCCTTCAATGAAGGACTTGATTTTCAGTTCCAATTGCTCCCTGAGCCGATGGATCTCCCAATCGTCAAAGCCCTTCTTTTTTGCGATCTCCCGAAAACCATCTACCTTGAGAATAATCCGGCCACCTCTTTTTGTCTGTGCCCGGTCCCAAGGCGCAAACCAGTCAATCTCGTTAAGATTCAATTCCAGACGCCTTGTTCCTTGTAAAATTCCTCCCAGCACTGAAAGCAGCTTAGCTATTATCGCGCTCTCCTCATCGTCTGGTACGCCGTAAAGATACATCACTATCATTCCCATCACCTCCTTTTCCTCTTATATCAGCACTACATATTTTTGAACTTTCTGGCAATATCCCGAATTTTCTCCTCCAATTCTACAACTGGTTTGTGGGTGTTACACAACAACCCGTTCAAAAGATACCCGGCGAAAATGCTGCCGTCCTGGTCGCTGCTATCCAGAACCGCCAAAAGAGATATATTACTGAGATAAAGGCTCGGATATCTTACACCCTCCAATTCATCCCTTGTAGCAGGTGCATGCGCCACTTCGTCCGCGTATTTTAAAAAATCCGCCAATACTTCCTGGGCATTAGATGCCTGTACCTCCTGTTTCAGCAAAATAAAGCTTGCTGACCTCTCAACGACCGCAAAATCTGCCACTGTCCAGCCAGCTTTTGTAAAAAATGGCAACAAGAAATTTTGAATCAGGACCAGCGGCACTGGATACATTCCGTTCGAACCGACACTTTTTAGAACTGCAATTTTCATATTATCCTCCTCTCTGGTCTGCTTACACGATCAATTTTTTCCGCAACCGATTATCTTCCACTCGCAAAGAATGGACTTTCCCGTGCAGGTCTTCCATCTTTTTTTCAATCCGAGAAATCTCTTTCCGAATTTGCTCCAGACGCCGAGAGTCAACGATCAACGCACCAAGACGCTCGCTTTGGTGCATGCCTTCGGCTTCCAAAACCATACGCTTAATGGTCTCTACGCCCCAGCAACTAAGATCGTCTTTAATGAGCATCCGCCGGCCTATGGCGACCGCCACACGGAAATTCGTTTTGGGCGTTGTATAGTTCAAAGCCCAAATGTCAATTGCCAATGCAACAAGGCTGATCAAAAATAACGTTTTCCAAGACACTTGATAATATAGATCTGCCTCGTAGCCGGCAAGAAAATGAATCCCTGAAAATATAACTATTATACCGATGCCCGCAAAAATTATCACGCTACAGTTTTGTTGTTTCCACAACCACAATCCCATCAAAATCATAATATTTTTTAAAGTACTCATATACCCTCCTTTTGAGTGTATTTTTCCGCTAGATCCGAATAATCAAAAATAACGCTTTCCGGCTATTCTGTCAACAAAAAACCCGCTCTGACAGAGCAGGTTAGTAGAACCTTCTAATAGTTGACGTGACTTTTTACATTTGCTTTTTCTTTTTTCCAAAGCTCAGCTTCATCGTGAAAATCTTGTCCGAAGCAAAAATCTTAGCGGCGATAAAAACAAAAACGACAAAAAAGAAAGCCAGATAAAATATTCCGTACCAGACGTTAGCCGTTTGGCCCGATCAGCGCAAAAATCTCATTTTCTTCAACGTCAAAACTAATATCATCAACCGCTCTGATATTTCCATATCTCTTTATTAAATTTTTAACCTCAACCGCTTTTGGCATTTTATTTCCTCCTTTTTGGCGTCCAGAGATTTGCCCACCAAAAGCTCGGGTCCTGTTTTTTTATTTCTTTGGCGATGTCTTTTGCGAGCTTTGTATTCATCTGCTTCTCCTGCGCGCTTCTCTGGCCATGTCCGTCGTGCAACCAATTTTTCGCTTCTTTATTGCCGCCCCATTCGTATTCCCGCATAAGCAGGACCTGATCCAGCAAATCAGCGTCTTTGGCGATCTTTGATTCAAAGGACATCCTTTGACCATATTCATGAGATACTGCCAGCAGCTCCTTGGCGCCAACAAAATCATTGAGCTGTTCTGCCCTTACCTCCTCATCAAACATTTTGGTATAACGGCGATGCACCCAGTTATGGTCGTTTGTCCTTATCTCCTCAATATCATGCAGCAGACACATTTTTAAGACCTTGTCGGCGTCGGCTTTCAACTCTTTGGCCAGAAAATATCCGATAAAAGCCGCGCGGAATGAATGCGAAGCGATATTATCAGTCGGGTCATGCGCCAGCAACATCTGCTGGTGCGCCCTCAAAACCCTCCGCAAAGTGCCGAGCTCATAGAAAAACGAGGCGAGTTTTTGATGATGGCTCTGTTTCATTTTTACGGCTATTCGTTCAGCGTAAATGGCGGATATTTATCCACTAGCCCGAATGTATAAGCATTAACTCTTACCTGCCAGCGCAATATGGCACTAACAAAGTTATGAATGCCGGCCGGATATGAGCCGGCGAACAATACTATAACCTGCGCGACAATTCCCACCAAAAGCGAAGCGATGCCTAAAAAATAAAGGACGAAAAAATGAGGAATTAAAATAATTCCTTTCGGGATAAAAAACAGAAGGGTGGCCAAAGCCAGCCATCTGGATGATTTTTCCGGCCTGGTTATTATAACCTGAACCGGATTTTGAACCGCGCCTAAAATTTGTTCTTGCATATTTTTATATTAATAATTAAGCAACGCACGTACAATTATCTTCCGCCTCCCCGCATTTTTTGCATTTTGGCTGGAAAGTCCCGCCGCCGCATTTATGCAGTGGATCAAACTTGTCTGACGTCTGGCCGCACTGGGCGCATTTCCAACCCTCGGCCTCTCCGCCGCATTTAGAACATATCTTGCTCGAAATTGTATTCATTCTGTTTTGTTCCATAGGATTAATTTAAAAAATAAATTGGCTGTGTTCTCCTGTCTGGAACCGACCACTACTAAGCTTTATAGGGCTTTTGGGGGGTCTTTACGGAGCCATTATGACCCATCCTGGTCAGCTTATTTTCTATATATTTTCAATATCTAATTCTTTTGCCAACCGAATCAATGCTTTTCTTGCACGCTCATTTTCCTCTTCGTTTATTTGTGGAAAGTCATAAGTTCCAAGACTTAATGGCAATTCCGCTTCGGTTATATCATATTTATCATTATACGAATCATATCTTTTCCATAAAGCCAGACCTGGCCGCAAATATTCATCCTGCTTTTTTCTTTTTATTGGACCATATAAAAACCTCATATGATAACCTACATATGGCATCGAGCGTTCTTTGGGCAATTTTTCTAAACTTTGTAAAAGCTCCATATCGCCAATCTCATCGGCTACTTCTTTAACGCCTCTTGTGAAAGAGGCTGTCTTTTCACCTGAAAATTCAACTTCGGCAATATCGTCTCCAATTTTAGTCACCCATTTTTTGGAACGCAGCGCAGTGTAAACGTTCGGATCTGACTTATAATCTCTAACTACTTTCCACTCAACACTATCTCTATTCAATAATTCAGTTAGATGTTTAACCCCATATTTAAATCTCATTTTTAGAATCTCTTTATCTAGTTCAGCGGTTTCTTTTCTTATGCTAACCATCCCTTCTTCTGCGTCTTTGAATTTTTCCATATCTTGTTCCGACAAAAAACTGCGATCGCTTTTGAACTTTTTATCTGAGCTATATCTGGCTTCAAAAGGATATTTCATCTCCATATCCTCTTCCTCCTCAAATAATTCACTCCAGCGTTGTTGTAAAAGTTCACGTCTATCATCTAATTCGTAAATCTCTTCCATTTCTAATTCGGCTTCTGAAGGATTTTCTTTTTTTGTAAAAATTTCAAATGGCATAATATTTAATAATTAAATTTATCTATTAGTTTTGTGACCCTCTCTGGTCACTCGATACTTGCGCTCAAAGCTGTGCTCTCTAGTCTAGTACCAACAACTACTAAGTATTATATGGCTTTTTTGACTGTCTTTCCAGAGCCCACCCGACCCGTCCTGGTCAAACAACTCTAAAAAAATAAAGGGTCGCTTTTTATTTGCGACCCGCTGGTACTCAAGCATTTATGAGTGTTTGAGCTCGATTAATTATCTTTTCAGTAAAATCCTTCGGCCTATCCGACCACTGTAATACAAGTTCAGAAGTTATAGATGAAAAACACCTTGCCAAGGCGGAGCATTTTTTACCACATTGACGTATATGCTCCGCAAACAAACGATCTTCCTTACTTTCAATGGGAATTGAATTGGCTGAAGGATCAAGATTTTTTTTATAGAGTTCGACAATACGCTTTATTGCATCTTCGCACTTAACATTACGAGGATCAGGAAGATTTTTTAGCATCAATTGGAGTCTTTCTAAAGCATTATCGCCAACTCTATATATTTCAGATATCCACTTTCCCGTGGATAAAGAAACTACAAAATCTTTAATGGTCCCTTGTCTTTTTTCACATCCAGAAAAAATGCTAATTGGCTTTAATATGGAATCGTCAAATGCTTGATTTAAGGTAGGGGTTTCCAAAATTCGTTCTATTAGACGGTTTGCTATTTCGATAACTCTTTGACGTTGTGGAAAAATTTCCTCAATAGGATCGAGAGCATATTTTACATTACTCCAATCAGTAAAACCCTTCTCGTAACCAATAGATACGCGGACGAAAAACCAGGCCCAAATTTCTGATTGCCTCCTAAACACAGAGGATTTGCACAGGTAATTGATCAGGGATAGCGCAATCATTTCTTTTTTTAAACCGTCACTCGGCTCAAAATCTTCCTTTGAGTGAATCGAATCAAAGATATGATCATAATCAATAATCTTAACGAGTTCAGGAATTTCATCTGAACAACAATATGTCTCCCATGCCGCTTTTACTTCTTGCATTCTTTTTGTCACTGAAATCTCTTCTTTCATCTCGGCTTCAGTTATTCTAATAAGATCGGCCTCCAATTTTTCTTTCATTTCTTTCTCTAACTGCAAACGTAAAGTTTTTCTTATCATGACACGTCCTCCCTTCTTTAAGATTTTAAAGATCAAATTCAAAAAATAAACAAATATGACTCTACGACAAAATTCATATGCTCTCTGGTCACACGATACTTCCGCTCAAAGCTGTGTTCTCTAGTCTAGTACCAGCTACTACTAAGCATTATAGGGCTTTTCTGGCGGTCTTTCCAGAACCCACCCGACCCGTCCTGGTCGGGTCATTTTTAGCATTGTAGAAATCAGACTTCTACAGAATTAAATAAATTAAAGAGAAGCTATGCGGTTTTTAATACCAACGCCCAAGGTATCAGCTTGTGCCTGAAATGCAAAAATTTTTAATAGGGCATTAATATCACGCGTGAGACCAAAAAAATCCCATTCTTTTTCCGATGAATATCCATAAATTCTCTCCGTTGTTAGATGACTTAACTCTTTATTAACACGAACCTTTGCCTTTTTTAGACTTTCTGAAATTATTGGCAATGGCATCGCCTTAATGGTCTCATCCGAAAAGAAATGGGCGGCAACCATATCATCGGGCTGCGGTATGTTGTTGTAGAAAAAATCAATCAGGTTGCGCAAGTGAATGCCAAACGACTCAACTCGCATGTTAATTAAAACTTGGATAGAGCTAGGATTAAAAATTGTTGTGGCATTCAACATGTCAATTTCATAGAGAATGTGTTCATCAGCATATTTAAGCAATTCGGCTGAAGATAACTTAGAACTCAGCATAATGATTATATCTTCCAACTAGTTTTATTAATAATACAAAACTGAAAGTGAGCTTAAAACAAAAAGAAAGCCGACCATTATTGGAACAAGTTAAAAACCAAAATAACTTTTGACGAGTGGATAAAATGCCAACCATAAAGTAGTTAAATCTGAGCTTATTGATAAAATATTAGAGATTGATTTTAAAATTGATTTAATAACTGAATTATTACGTTTTTCTGGAACTACTCTTATTTCATTACCAATGAAAGATAATTGTTCTAAGACTTCTGCCTTTTGTAATTTTTCTAGATTGGGACTCTCGATAATTTTCTCCGAAATATTTTTCAGTCCATTCGCTAACTTAATATTCCCTGTATTTTCAATAAAGGTAATTGATGCATTAATATCATTAACTGTACCCGTATTGACTACCCCGATATTACTACGATCAATTTTTAAATTATTTACTGTAAGATTCCCTTGATGCATAACGGGAGTAGGCTTAGAGGGCCGTAGTGGTACTCCCGTAGTCATTTCAACATAATCCAAAATTGAATCTTCTTGTTTCTGCAAATCTGCTAGGTGTCTGGAAATCATATTTTGATACATATTCATATGCTCAAGACAAAAAGCAGGCCCTTTCCCATTATTAAGTGCATCTATCGCTTCCTTATCACATTGAGAACATTTTATTGTCATACTTGTTTTATTATACTCTTCAAAGTCCGAACTATCTCTATCTGGCTGCGGGACAGGGATTCGAACCCCGATTAATGGCTTCAAAGGCCACTGTCCTACCATTAGACGATCCCGCAATAATAGCTTGTAGCGTATGGCTAATAGCTTATGGTTTAACTGTCCCGCCCAGTAATTCCACGACCACCAGTTCCAGCGGCAACTGCGGAAACACGGCGGATTTAATTTGGTTTTCTGCCTCTATGAAAAGCTTTATCAGCCGTACTAAGTCGCCCGAAGAAAATTTTTGTCCCTGCTCAAGAATTGTTTTTAACTGTTCGTCAGTAAATTCGGGCGCAATCAAATTTCTAAATTGTGCTATGTCACTTTGACTTGCTGTTTTTAATATCATCATCTTGCGCAAATAATTTATAAGCGATTTGGCGAATTGGCCCAGATCATACCCTTCCTCAACAATTTTATTGATAAAAGTTATGGCGCCGGCTGTATCTTTTTTGATAATGAAATTAATCATATCCACCACCGTCGAAATATCAACTGTGCCAAGAATCGTCTGAACTTCTTCAAGCGTTATTTCCTTGTCTTCCATGGCCATCACCTGCCCCAAAAGCGACTCGGCATCGCGAATTGCGCCGTCAGCGTTCAAAGCGATAAGCTCCAGCGCCGCTTTTTCTATTTTTACTTTTTCCTGGCCAGCGACAAATTTCAGGCGTTCAACAATATCGGGCAGGGCGAACTTATGAAAGTCAAATCTCTGGCAGCGCGAAATAATGGTCTGAGGCATTTTATGGATCTCGGTCGTGGCCAAAATAAAAATCGCGTGCGAAGGCGGCTCTTCAAGCGTTTTTAATAAAGCATTGAACGCCTCACGTGTCAGCATGTGCACCTCGTCAATAATGAAAACTTTATATTTTAGCCGCGCCGGGCTGAATTTTATCCCTTCGCGCAATTCCCTTATTTCGTCAATGCCCCGATTTGAGGCCGCGTCAATTTCTATAAGATCCATGCTGCGACCTTGGTTAATTTCCTGACAAACATCGCACTTGTTGCAGGGTTCAAAACTTGTTTTTGAGGAGGCTTGCCCTGAGTTTGTCGAAGGGCAATTGACGGCTTTTGCCAGGATCCTGGCCACTGTTGTTTTACCCGTTCCCCGCGGGCCGCAAAACAAATAAGCATGGGCCACTTTGCCCATGGTAATGGCGTTGGTCAGCGTTTTTATCACGTGCGACTGGTTAACAACCTCGGCGAAAAAGCGAGGTCTGTATTTACGATATAAAACAAGATTTTCCATACATTTTAATATTACCCCCAAAACAAAAAAGGCGCAATAAATTTGCGCCTTTTTATACTATTTTAATTAAATAATTTTTCTCTCGGGTGGCTCATTTGGCACTATTGGCGCCGCAGGCATTCTTTTCTGTTCAAACACAATGAATTTGTAGCCCAAAAAGTTCCAGACCATAGAAATTGCCGTAGCCACTACTGCGGCGACAATCCCCCACTGGTCTGAATTTAAGCCAAGAGGCGGCGTTATGTATTTAAAAATACCAGAGGCAATAGCTACATTAATTAAGAATCCAAAAAAAGTGATAACAAAAAACTGCAAAAACTCCTTGCTCATTTTTTCGGTGCTTTCACGCTTGAATGTCCAGAATTTATTCCAGAAATAGCCGTTGGTCGCCGCCACAACAAACGAAATTGCCTTAAAAAGCGAGTAAAAGGCGACTGTCAAAGAAGATATCATTAAAAGATTATCGCCTGCCTCAATGGCAAACGATTGGCGAAAAATAAAAATAACCAAGCTCAAAACACCCCAGTCCACCAAAGTGTTAAAGCCGCCAATGACCGCAAATTTGGCAATCTGATATACGATAGCGATCTTTTTGCCTAAAAGATACCCGATGTAAAGCCCCAGCAGGCACGCAACCGGAAAAACAATCGGCAGCAATTTGAGATACCCGACAAATGCGATGTATTTGTCAGCTGGCAGAAGACCTTTGACCAGTGCCCATATAAGCCACGCCGAAATTTCACCGACAACCAAAGAAACAACTAAATCCTTCCTGCTGAATTTAATTTCTTCGTTCATATTTTTGTTTATTGTTAACTGTTATCTGTTTACTAATTACCAATTACTAACTTTCCCCTCCACCATATCCCAAATGAAGCCGGCGATGTTGCGCGGCTGACCCTGCGATGGGAAATGGTGCATATCTATAAAAGGCAATGAATTTAATTCTATAATAGCACATTCCTGTTCTTTCCATGAAGTGGCGATATCCCCACACAAAAAATCAATTCCCAAAATTTTGGCGCCGAAAATTTGGGCCACCTTCTCAAAAAGCGAAATGTTATCCGGATGAGCCGCATCTGAACACTCAACCAGATCAGCGCCCAGATCCAGAATCACTTTTTCCTGTAAAAACACGCGCTGCCCATCCTGCGGAACGGAATCAAAGCTAAGCCCCTGCTCGGACAGAAGGCGCCTAGAAATTTCATCCGCCACGATTTTTAAAAAAGTGCAGTCCTTTTGTTTTGGCTCGCCCCGGCGCGGGTCGCTATTCTTTGTTTCCAGAAGTTCACAGACATTATGCACGCCGTCGCCCACAACGTTGGCCGGGATCCTTTTGACAACCCCACCCAATTTAAAATTGACCAAAGTTGCCCGATAAACTTCGCGTTGCCGCAAATATTTTTCCACCACGAACGAAGGGCTAATTTTTTGCACCAGACGGATTGCTTGGGCAAGCGCGTTCTGGTCACGAATATCTATAAATACGTGGCGGCTGATAGAACCCCATCTGGGTTTGACCACCAGCGGGAATCCGAGAGCAACGCCATATTTTTGCGCCGGCCTGGTTCGCCAGAAGTGCCGGCCGGCTGCTGTCGGAAAATTATGATTTTCAAGAATTCTTTTGACTTCCGCCTTGTCGTCAACCAGAAGCCCTTCCGGTTTTACGAAAGAATCGGCGCCCGGCAATCCTTGAAAAATATTTTTCTTGCCCGCAATCTCCACAAAAAAATGGTTATTGTAGCGGCCCAAAAATCTTGCCGCGCCAGCGCGAATGCCTCTTTTTTTGGCTTCGTCAAGCAACACAAGAGTACGGTTGTAAATTTTGCCACGGTCTATTTTATCAACATCCTCATAAGAAATGATTCTTACCCTTTCCAGCAACGCCGTTGCCAGTTTCCCTGCCCCTTGCTCAAATTGCTTAAAAAAATTCCAGCCGCCGATCTTTCGTTCCAATCCCATAAAAAAACAATCCAGCAGATCGCTGAACCAGCTGTTTAGATGATTGACCGGCAAAGGTCCGCAATGCGGGCATGGTTTAGACATAAGATATCTATATTGACGGTTTATTGACATCCGCCGGATTGGCTGCGGCCGGTGCCTGGACGAAGCTTGCCGCAGGTTCGGCCGGAGCGGCCGGCTGCGGTGGAATTGCCGGTTTTGGCGCAGGCGACTGTTCTATTGGCCTTTCGGACGGTAAAGGTCGCTCAAGAATGGGCTCGCGCGAGACAGCTGGCATAAGCCTTCCTCTTTCCAAAATTTCCTTTTCCACCATTGTCTTATCGCGGCCGTATTTAAAACGCGACAGATCTTTAATGCTTTTGGCAAACTCCACGTCCCCTTTTTGCGGCGGATGAACCTCAATATTAAAAGGCAAAGAAGTGGCACCGTTTATCAGAAGTTTTACATAAGCATTGCGGTTATCTATGTTTATCAAATCATTTATGTCAAACACGGGCGCAAATTGCTTAACCAAAAATTCCGCGTCTTCCGCGCCGACCCTAAAACTCATAATGGAGCCAACGTTGCCAAACACCGCGTTTTTTATTTTATCGGTCAGCTGGCCGATGAACTGATGCGCAATAGTCAGATCCAAACGATATTTTCTTGCTTCGGACAAAATTGTCGCTATGCTTTCTGTGGCAAAGTTTTGAAATTCATCAACATAGAGATAAAAATCGCTACGCGCTTCTTCGGCCAAGTCAATGCGCGAAAAAGCGGCCATCAGAAGTTTGCCCACGTTTATCAAACCTAGCAAACTGCTGTTTATATCGCCAAGCCGTCCTTTGCTTAAATTTACCAATAAGATTTTTTTGCTGTCCATCAGCTGGCGGTAATTTATCGTGCTTTTTGCCTGCCCGATTATCGGCCGCATGTAGTCGTTGGCGATAAAAACATTAAATTTGGAAGTGATATAAGGCACGATATTCTGCAAAGCGGCATCCCCGCCCGCCTTCTCCGCTTCTTTTTCCCAAAAATCCCTGACAACCGGATTTTTGCATTTGGAAAGAAGACGCATCCGGAATTCCTTATCCGCTAACACCTTTGGCACTTCCATTAAAGTGGCCTGTGTTGAAGGATCGTCCATCAGAAGCAGGAGCGCGTTTCTTGCGTATTGCTCAAAAATCGGGCCGCCGGTCGTTTTTAAATCATACAGCTTGTCAAAAATATTCATCAACTCATTAATTATGAAAGTTTTTTGTTCAGGATACGCAGGGTCATATTCAAGCATATTGAGCCCAAAAGGCCGTTCAAGGTCCGAAGGATCAAGCAAAACAACATCTTCAGCGCGCTGAGGCGGAATGATTGCCAAAATTTTTTCTATCAGGTCGCCGTGAGGATCAAGCATGGCCACACCTTTCCCAGCCAAAATATCCTGGGCCACAAGATTGTAAATCAACGTTGATTTACCCGTACCGGTCTGGCCAACGATGTATAGATGCCTGCGCCGATCGTCCTCCTGCAAACGGGCTTCAGTTTCCTGGCCGCGATAGATATTTTTCCCCAGCACCAGTCCTTGCTTTGGAAGATTTATCGGCGCGGCTGCCTGTTTTGCTTTCAAAAATTTAAGCTCGGGAATCGCCAGCGCCACGACAGGCAAGTGATATATGCTTGTCAGCTCTTCTGTATTCAAAATCATTTTCTGGCCAGGGTCATAGGTTCGGAAAGAAAAATTATAGACAAGACTTTTGAACGCACGACCTGATGCTCTTACTATTTTTAGGGTGTTAAAATTGGGGTTGTTGAATTGCGCGAAAGCTCCTTCAAGCTGCGCCAAAATCTCTTCTGCTCTAACTTGCGTTGCGCCGGAAGCAAGCAGACGGATATTTGTTTCAAATCCTATTTTGCTTGCTTTTTCTTCAAGCGATTTTACCTGTTCCTGCTGAAGCGGAGTCAAACCAGACACCAGCGCCTGCGGCTGGGACGGATTTTTATTTTCCCCGCCAAAATTCTTCGTAAAGCCTTTCAATGCTGAAGTTTCTTTTAACGCCTGTTCAAAAGTCCTGTTTTTCTGCATTTCCTGGGCGATTTTTAGCGCCCTCTTCTGCCAATTGCCTGACGCAGGACGAAAAACTATCTGAAGCGCCGCGCCTTCATCCTCTTCTTTCAGTTTGCTGAAAGCGTTTACGATTTCGCCGAGCGGATCTGTTTCCAGATTTTTATACGTTTTAAACGGCCAAAAATCGCTCCTCTCCAAAGTTATGAACGAGCCGGCGGCGGCGCCCTGCGGATTGAAAATATTATAGTCCTTAACCTTTTCAACCTGCGCCTCCGGGAAAAAACCGTGAATCTGTTTTTCTACGATGCCCTCTATTTGCTTTGAGGCCGCCATATAAAAACAGACTTCTTGACCGATGTGTGGCACCGCCATCTCAAAAACTACGACCGGCTGGCCGTAGACAAATTTATCCTTATCTTTGCTCTTGAAGCTGGCCAGCGCCGAATAAAGCTGCTCCATAACCGCTATCAACTCCTTATCGCTTTTCCCCTGGCCTTCCTGTTTTTTGGCGCGCGGCAGAGTAATTAAAAAAAGGCTCATGGAAAGAGCCCGAAAAATGCTGCCTTTGCTTTTAATGGCCGCTATCAGCAACCACATTCCCAAAAGCCCTGCGCACAAACCCAGGCCAATGGTCAGAGGGACGAGAATTAGATTGAGATCCATAAATTAAAAAATCCAAATGTCAAAATCCCCGCCCGCCAAAGCCGATTGGGCAGACAATGGGATATTGATGATAAGTGGCAGACACGGGTATAATTTATTAAAACCGCTCGCTCGCTTTGGCAATCGGCGGGCAGACAAATTGCTCCAAATCAATGACTAAAGCCCAAAATCCAAAACAAATTTAATTTAGTCATTTGAGCTTTGTCTGGTTATGCCAGATCTCGCGCAGCGAGAGATCTGATTTGACATTTGAACTTTGGATTTTGGATTTTTCTACACTTCTTTTAGTTTCCCCTTTTCCACTAATTGCTGTCTCAATTCGTCAATCAAAGTATCATGAAATTTATCTATCAAGTACGCGTCGCTCGTCGCATTAACCGCCTCAACCGCTTTATCTATGCCTTGAGAAAAAGCCAAATCCACCAGCATTTTAAGCTGGCGGTCTTTTTCGGTCTGTAAAACCTGACTGGCTGGCGCAGCGGCCTGCGCCGGCACTGCGGGTATCGCGGAGGGCGACGGTGTCGGCTTTAGAGCTTCTTCGGCAGGAGCTGTCTTTGGCATTTCGGCCATCTTCTCCGTTTTTTCCGTCATCTCCGGCTCGGATGGTTTCTCAATCCGCGGCTCAGCCGTTCCTCCTTCAGTTGGTTCACGATACGGATCTGCCATATTTGATATCGATATTTTACAAGTTTAAATCTTTTATCCGGTCAAGAACCTCTTTTTTGAATTTAATCACCTCTTCCTCTGTTATTTGCTCGATCTCAGGAACTTTAGAAATCAAAAAACGATATATCTCCTGGTCGTTTTCCTTGCCCAAAAGCTTATTAAATTGTTCTTTGTCTGCCACTGACAAACTTTTAATCACCTGCAGAAGCACCCGCGTCTGTATAAGGTTGCTCATTTTATTTAAAAGCTCAAATTTTCGTTCGTCAGCCAGGTCCTGCAATCCTAATTCCGTGATTATGTTTTTATTCATCAGATCACTATTTTGTGCCATAGATTTTTAGAAATACTTCTCCGGATTAAATATATGCCTGCTCCTCGATTGCTGGACTATCGTCCGCAAGTCCTCCGGAAGTTCGCTTATTGCCCTATTCTGCTCTGCACCTTTTTCGTCAAGAAATCGTTTAAAGCGCTCAAATTTATTTTCCGCTGGTTTTTCTTTTTCAACAGATACGTCCCCGCCTAAATCCTGACCCTCCGCCTTCCCAAAAAAACTAAAAAGTCCCATAGTTAGTTCTCCTTTTTTAATAATAAAAAACTATACCTAAAAATTAGCATCCTTACGGCCTTTCCTCTATTCTAGCACAAAAAAATTAAGCAAGTAAGGCGGCGCTTTCCAGTTATCCACACGACATGCGTTTTTATCCTGTGATATAATATGCTATATGGATCAACCAACAAAAAAACTCGGATTGACCCTGCTTTTGCTCATTTTAGCAATTGCAGTTTTTTTTAGATTCTATAAGCTGGACCAGATCCCGCCCGCCCTTTATCCAGATGTGGCGATTAACGGAACCGACGCGTTAAATGCCCTGCAAAATGATGATTTCAGAATTTTTTACCCGGCTAACAACGGCCGCGAGGGATTATTTATGAATCTTATAGCGCTCAGCTTTTCTGTTTTTGGCGCGAGCGTCTGGGCGATAAAGGTCGTAGCGGCGATGTTTGGTACGCTGACGGTGCTAGGCCTTTATTTAATGATCAAAGAAATGTTTAAAAACGGCTCAAAGAACGGCGAGTATATTGCGTTGCTTTCCGCTTTTTTTATTGCTGTTTCTTTCTGGCACGTCAATTTTTCACGGATCGGCTTCCGCGCTGTTATGGTGCCGTTTTTCCTCGTCTGGAGTTTATATTTTTTGTTTAAAGCTAGTAACTCGACACCAATACAAGAAATTTCCACGAATGACACGAAAAAAAATCCTCTTATTCCTTATTTCCTATTTCTTGTTTCTGGTTTATTATTTGGCCTCGGCTTCCATACATACATCGCTTTCCGCGTCGCGCCTCTGGTTTTAGTGCCGATCTTTATTTTTGACATGATAAAAAACTGGCCGCGGGTTAAGCTGGGCCGCTGGTTTATTTTTGCGTTCGGCATAATTTTGGCCGTCTCGCCACTTGCTTATTATTACTTAAATAACCCGGCTGACTTTATGGGCCGGGCGGGACAGGTTTCAATTTTTGCCTCTGCCAGCCCCATAAAGGCACTCTTTGACGCGACGCTCAAAACTTTAGGCCAGTTCGTTTTCCGCGGCGACTATAACTGGCGGCACAATCTTTCGGGCGCGCCGCAGGTGTTCTGGCCGCTCATTCCTTTCTTTTTGCTCGGCCTTGCTTATTCACTTATTCAAATATTCAAAAAACAAAATTATATTCAAAGATCCTGGGCTTTGCTTTCCTGCCACTGGTCACTCGTTTTTCTCTGGGGAACGATGCTTTTACCCTCAATTCTGACCAACGAAGGCCTGCCTCATGCCCTGCGTTCTATCGGCGCAATTCCCGCCACCTTTATTTTTGTGGGTGTGGGCGTTTATTTGGCCATTGATTATCTAAATTCAAAACTATTAAAATACGAACATCTTCTTTTTGCTTATAAATACGCGGCCGCCGGGCTGTTTGTCTTGCTTTTGATTAGCATTGCCGGCTTTTCTTATTACCAGTATTTTATCTACTGGGGCGAGCATCCAGAAACCGAAGGCGCTTTCACTAAAAAATTTGTTGACGAGGCCTTATATCTTAAATCCCTGCCTTCCGCTGTAAAAAAATATGTGGTGGTCAATGAAAACGGCACGGCTGTGCCATATCCTGACGGCATTCCCATGCCTGCCCAGACCATAATGTTCCTTACACAAACAAGCCAACCGCCTGTCCAGGTACAGTATATTAAACACAATCAACTGGCGGATTTGGCGCAAATATCTGATCTTAGCTCGCCCGTCGTTATATTGCCCATGAAATACGACCAAGAAATCTTCCGGCAGCTCTGGAATATGTTTCCGTATTCGCAAACAGAAATAATGGAAGCCAGCGGCTTCGCTGTTCTAAAAATCAATTTCTAATTTTTTATTTCTTGCATCTGAAAATTTTGTAAGAAAATTTTCTTTAAAAATCGCGCATGGCGAAAAATTTATAAGAAAATCGAGACAAGCGAGGCGTGTAGAAAATTGGCGACGGAGCCGCGCCGCCGCAACGGCGGCGCGAGTGCGACTTTACGAGCCAATTTTTAGCCGAACGAATCCGATTTTCTAAAATTTTTGCGCCCTGCGCGTGGTCTTTTGTTACTTTTCTGCCATCAGAAAAGTAACAATAAAACTATGTCTGAAACCTTAACCAAATCTATCGCCGCCTTGCTTTTAATTTTCATGATCTCCGTGGCCTATTACTCCATGCTTGATGATTCTGCCATCATGGACGAAGTTTCGCATCTGCCGGCCGGATATTCATATGTCAGCCAGGGCGATATGCGCATTAACCCCGAACATCCGCCGCTTGTCAAAGACCTTGCCGGCGGCGCTGTATGGCTCGCTTCAAAAATTTATAATATCCAAATTGCTTTCCCTTCAAGCAGCCCTGCCTGGCTCGCCGAAACACGAGGCGCTATAAACAGCCAGTGGAATTTTGGCTTTGATTTTATGTATGGCCAGGGCAATCCGGCTGATTTTATGCTTTTTGTCGGCCGCCTGCCTATGCTTTTTATCCTGCTGGTTCTGGGCATTTATATTTTCCGCTGGACAAAAGAAATTTTTGGCAAACAGGCGGCGCTTCTGGCTTTATTTCTTTTCGCTTTTTCGCCGACCTTTCTTGCGCACGGCCGGCTCGTTACCACTGATGTGGCCGCCTCTGCCGCAGTTTTTATCGCTACCTACTATTTTATCCACTGGCTGAAAAAACCAACTGTCTGGACTCTGTTTTTTGCCGGTCTTTGGTTTGGCATCGCGCAGCTCGCAAAATTTTCGATGTTTCTGCTCGTATTGCTATTTGGATTTATGGTTATTGCCTGGATAATACATAAATTAATCAGCAATAGAGTCCAAGCGCCCGAACCTCTTTCTGACGCTTTATACAAAACGCCCGGCAAAGATAATAAAAAAGCGACATCATTCAAGATCGCATGGCGGCATCTTGGTGGCCTTGTCTTTATCTTTCTTTTTGGCTATGGTTTTGTCGTCACGCCTGTATACTATTTTCACATAAAGAATCTTCCCGCGGAAAAACAACGCCAGGAAGCTGTCTGCGTTCTTGCGTCCTACGCGGGCGGACCGCTGGATGTAAAAACTCTGGAACAAAAGTCAAGCGAGTGGTGCATGCAAAAGCCGGAGATTGAATTAGCCGCCTGCAAAACCCCAAGCCGTATCACGCGCTGTCCTGCCGACATTGCCGTTTGGATGTCTGATAAAGCCACACCCTTGCGTGCCTTTGGCCATTATCTTTTGGGTCTTGTCATGGTTGTCCAGCGGGCAAGCGGAGGCAACACAACTTTCTTCTTAGGCCAGATTTCTGCTGCGGGCTGGAAATCATATTTCCCGATTATTTATCTGATCAAAGAACCTCTGACATTGCATATTTTTACACTCATTGCTCTTATCACCCTTGCATATTACTTTGTCCAAAAGAAAACAAAAAAGACAGAGATTCCTTTACCGCCGAGCCAAGCCAGCATGCTTAGTAAAATTTCTGGCTGGCTTGAAAAAAATATCGATGCCTTTGCCATGCTCGTTTTTATCGCGCTTTACTGGATAACCAGCTTAAGCTCTAACTTAAACATCGGAGTCCGCCACATCCTGCCGACTTTTCCGCTCATCTACACGCTTGTTTCCGGCCAAATAATTTATTGGGCGAGGAATAAAAAACATGAACCGCTGTCTACATTCCAGCCAAATAGCGCCTTGTCAGCGCAACCACACGTATTATATGATACACGGATTAGTAAACAAACCAATTTCACGCCTCTAGTGAAGAAACAAAAAACTTACCTTTACGCAAAATACGGAGCAATTTCCGCTTTGGTCGGCTGGCAGGCGGTTTCCGTTATGGCCGTTTTCCCGTCATTTTTGGCATATTTCAACGAAAGCGTCGGTGGGCCGGGACAGGGATATAAATATGTGGCTGATTCAAATCTTGACTGGGGACAAGATTTAGTACGCCTCAAAAGCTGGGCCAGTCAGCAAGGTATCCAGAGACTTTATGTTGACTATTTTGGCGGCGGAGATGCCAAATATTATTTGGGCGATAAGTTCCAGCCCTGGTGGGGAGACCGAAATCCGTCTGACCTGAAAAGCGGCGACTGGCTTGCTGTTTCAGCCACGTTTCTGCAGGGCGGCCGCGGAAAACCCGCGCCTGGTTATAAAGACAAAACGGGCTACTACGACTGGCTTAACAACTTGCAGCCAAAAGCGGTTATCGGATATTCCATCTTTGTTTATCAGATACCCTGATAAGATCTGAAATTTCTTATCGCCTTGTCTTATAAGCTAATGCCCCGCACGGTGCGGGGCATTTTATAATTATTTCCTTTAAACTATCAGCTGTTTTTTATTAACTGTTTACTGCCAATATTTATAATACACCCTATCCTCAACCCTTAAATCCACATACTCCAACAGGGCGCGTTTTTCCTTTATTTTTTCCTCCAATACTCTTTTTAAAGCGTTGATCTGCGATGACGGCGATTTAGTTGTATCCAGCAGAATTCGCCAGCCCTCCGGCGTCAAAATCTCCAAATCGCCAAGCGTCTGCGAAGCGATTATAAAATCAGTCAAAATCATGTTCACGCCAGCCAGCTCTTTTTTTACCGCCAGGATAAATTTTAAGCGTTCCGGATTTGCGACCGTGCGGCGCAAATCAAGATCCTGGGAAGTTTTATCATAGACAGTCGGCACTGCCCCGCCACTTAAAATTGGAGCGTTTTTAAAGATAAACCCTTCTGAGTCGACAAAAAAACAACTTTCAGCCGATGGTAAACTCGCCTGAACTGCTTGCGTGACCGATGAGGTGGAAATTTCTTCGTTCTCGGGCGCAGGTACACGACACCAGATGGCAGATGCCTGCCGTTCCTCAATTTTAATTATGGCCGAGTGCTCAAAGGGCTTTTCTGTCAAAACAACGCTTTTAATCTCTGGAAACGCTCGAATGATTGCGCCGATTATTTTTTTCTGGGGAAAAAGAATTAAATTATCTTTGGGAATTTTGTTAAAAAATTTTTCTCCGATTATCGAACGGCTTATTTCTTCGATGCTCTTTGCGTCAACCTCTTTTGTTCCTTCTACCTTTATGTTGCTGATTTTGGCAAAAGACGTGAAAACTATCAGGTAAAAAATGCTGGCAATTAAAAACAAAAGGAAACCGCCCGCAACGGCTATTTTCCAAACCCATTTTTTACTTCCTCCTTTAGATTTCATTTTCCATGTTTCTTATTTATAGACTTTCATTTTTCCATCGCTAATTCGATCAACCTGTCCAGCAGTTCCGGAAAGCTAATTCCTGCTGCCGCGGCTGCCTGCGGCACAAGCGATGTTTCGGTCATGCCCGGAATCGTGTTTATTTCAAGCACAAACGGTTTTGAGCCGTGTAAGATCATATCTGTCCTCGTCACGCCGCGACACCCGAGGCTCATGTGCGTTTTCACTGCCAGTGCCTGTATTTTTTTTGTCAAAACCGAGTCAATGCGAGCGGGACAAATTTCTTCCGAGCCGCCCTTGTCATACTTTGCTTTGTAATCAAAAAAACAGGAGACTTTGGGCTTTATCTCAATAACCGGCAAGGCGCGGGGCTTGCTGTTGCCAAGAACCGCAACGGTCATCTCGCGACCTTCAATAAAATCCTCAACCAAAACTTTTTGCCCGAAAACCATCGCTTTTTTTATCGCACCCTTGAATTGTCCCGGCCCTTGCACAATTGTCACGCCGACAGACGAACCCTGCGCCAGCGGTTTGACAACGCAGGGAAACTTTACTTTTTTCAGCGAAATGTGATTGTTTTTTGCAAAAATAAAATATTTTGGGCTGGCGATTTTTTCCTTCTTGAAAATCTTTTTTGCCATCTCTTTGTCCATCGCTAAAGCCGAAGCCAAAACGCCGGAAAAGACATAAGGTATCCCAAACAATTCAAACATCCCTTGAATCGTGCCGTCCTCGCCAAAAGAGCCGTGCAAAGCCGGGAAAACTACATCAACTTTTTTTCTTCTCAAAAGATCAACCAGCTTGAGCAGGTGTTTTGCCGGATCAAACAAAAAAACCTCGTACTTATCTTTGGCGAGATTCTTCTTTATCATCTGCCCGGTCTTAATTGAAATATCCCGCTCGGCTGATTTCCCTCCGCTCAGCAAAGCGACTCTAATTTTTTTCATGTCTCGCTATTTTTTCTCAATTTTCTTAAACCCGCATAAATCGCGCAAAACTTTAGGAATTTCCACGCTTCCGTCTTTTTGCTGACAATTTTCCAAAATCGCGATTAAGATCCTGGGCGAAGCAATAACCGTATTGTTTAACGTATGGACGTATTTTGCGACACCTTCGGCATCTTTATATTTTATATTCAGACGCCGCGCCTGCCAATCCGTTAAATTGGAATCCGAATGCGTCTCTCCGTATTTGCCGCGCGAAGGCATCCAAGTTTCAATATCGTACATCTTATATTTGCCCGCCCCCATATCGCCGGTACTGCTCAAAATAACATGATACGGCAGCTTCAAATCCCGCAGAACACCCTCTGAAATTTCTCGCATTTTTTCAAGCCAACCGCTTGATTCGTTAATATCATTCTTGCAAAGCACAACTTGTTCCACTTTCATAAATTCATGCACTCGATAGAGACCTTTTGTGTCCTTGCCATAACTGCCGATCTCGGAACGATAGCTCTGCGAAAATCCGCAAACTTTTATCGGCAGATCTTTTTCGTTCAAAGTTTTATCGGAAAAATATGCCAAAAGCGTCGGCTCTGATGTTCCAGCAAGATAAAGCGGATCTTCTATCACCTCGCCGCTTACCAGTTTGCCCGGGTTGCCAATTTGATATATTTCGTCTTTTCCAAACGGGAAATGTCCGCTGCCAAACAAAACAAAATCTTTAATAAGTGTTGGGCCAAGCAGCGGTGAAAAACCGCTTTTAATCATTCTCTGCCAGCAGTACCAAATAACCGCAAGATGCAGCCGCGCCCCTTCATTTTTTAGATAATAGCCGCGGAACCCGGAAACTTTAACCCCTGCCTCCGTGTCAATAATATCCAGATCGCGGCCCAGATCCATATGGTCTTTTATTTCAAAATCAAACTCCGGCAAATCGCCCCATTTAGCCACTTCCTTATTTGCTGATTCATCTTCGCCAACAGGCGCGTCTTGCGCGGGAATATTTGGCACAAGCATCATTAAATAACTATATTCTTTTTCAACGACGGCCAGTTTTCTTTCAAACTCCTTAAATCTTTCTTTCAATTCTTTTGATTTTTCCAGAAGAGATTCGTTTTTTTCCTTTGCCAGCTCTTTGGAAAACTTATTCTGCTCCGCCTTCAGGGCTTCTGACTTCTGAATTAGATTACGCCGATTTTGGTCCAATTCCAAAAGCCGGTCTATATCAACCTTCAAAAACTTCTTCTTAACCGCGTCTTTTACCAGATCAGCGTTTTGGCGGATGAATTTAATGTCCAGCATACATTAACAGATTAAACACGGATTTATTACGGATTTTACACAAATTACACGGATTCCGCTAACTGACAGATTTATATATGTAATCTGCGCCCATCAGTAAACAATCTGTGTGGCATCTATTTATTTTGGCTTCATCGTCGGAAACAAAATTACTTCTCGGATATTAAAACTGTTTGTCAAAAGTTGAACGAGCCGGTCAACCCCCAAGCCAAGGCCGGCGGCGGGCGGCATGCCGTATTCCAGCGCGTCTATAAAGTCCTGGTCAAAACGTTGCACGTCTTCGTCTCCACGATGCGCTTCCTGCTCTTTCATTCTTTTTGCCTGCTCAATCGGGTCATTAAGTTCAGAATACGCGTTCATCAATTCAAGCCCTCCCGCAATAAACTGGAATCTGGCCGCCTCCTTTGGATTTTTTTCGGACTCTTTTGCCAGAGGCGACATTTCAAGCGGATGATTTGTGACAAAGGTCGGCTGGATGATTTTTGGCCTGATAGTTTTGAATAGCTCGTCTGTCAGCTTGCAATCATGCATATCATTTTCGGCTTTGCCTCCCGCTTTGGCCAACGCCGCTTCCAGTTCCCCCCGGCCTGCTCTTCCGATATCCAGGCCGTAATGTTCCATTATTAAATCACACATAGAAACTCTTTTAAACGGCGGCGAAAAATTTATTTTTTGTCCCTGAAATTCAATTTCTTTATGTGGTATCAAAAATTCAAATAATTTTTCAACCAGTGCAATTAAATCTTCGTAGTCGGCGTACGCCCAGTAAAATTCCAGCATCGTAAAATCAGGATTGTGAAGCTTATCCATCCCTTCATTGCGAAAACAGCGACCGATTTCATAAACTTTTTCAAACCCACCCACTAGTAGTCTTTTAAGGTATAGTTCCGGCGCCACTCGCATGAAAAGTTGCATATCAAGCGCATTTAAATGAGTGACAAAAGGATTTGCCAGCGCGCCGCCCGGCAGGGGCTGCAGGATCGGCGTCTCTACTTCAACAAAATCTTCCGAATCAAAAAAGGTGCGCAAACCTCGGATTATCTTGCTCCGCAGCAGAAAACGGCGCAAAACATCCTTATTCATCAGCAAATCAAGATACCGCTTACGGAATCTTTCTTCAACGTCTTTCAGGCCGTGCCATTTTTCCGGCAGCTGATTCATGGATTTTGCAAGAAGCTGGAATTTTTTAACCAAAAGTGTACGCTCGCCTTTCTGGGTCTTAAAAGGCTCGCCCGAAACCCAAATAAAATCACCGACATCAATATTGTCGGCAAAAAAATCATAATCTTTTTCTCCTATTTCATCTTTTTTAAAAAAAAGCTGGATTTGGCCAGAAGAATCCTCGATGTTGGCAAAGGTTGAGCCGCCGTGGCCACGAAGCGAGCGCAGGCGGCCAGCCAGGCTAACATGCATCTTTTCTTTTTCCAAAATATCAAATTCATCAAGAACTTCCGCAACAGACATTTTTGTGCCGGTTTTGCCCGGATACGGATTTACGCCGGCGGCTTTGATTTGCTCCAGTTTTTTCAGCCGGTCAGATTTTATTTTATCTAAAGACATAAATATTATGTAAAAAATACTAACTGCGAATAAATTAATCTACTCTTGCATCTGAAAATTTTGCAAGAAAATCGCGGCAAGACGAGCGTAGCGAGAAGTTTACGAAGTAATTTTTAGTGAGACAAGCTATGATTTTATCAAAATTTTCAGCTGCAAGCAGTCTTTTGGCTACCCCGGCACCAGAACGCCTATGGCGTTCGGTGCGGGGCATGCTTTTCTACTTTACCCCGTACCGAGCTTGCTCTGGTACTGGGGCTGCCAGAAAAGTAGCTCCTACGGAAAAAAATTACTTAATAGATATTATTTTATATGTCGCCTTGCCTCTAGGTGTTTCCACTTCCACCATCTCCCCCACCTTGCGCCCCAGAAATGCTTTTCCGAGCGGCGATTCATTTGATATTTTGCCATCAGATGGCTTTGCTTCTTCAGAACCAACAATGGTAAAATTGTATTTTTCGCCCTGCGAACTCACTTCAATAGTGCCTCCGATCTGCACAGCTGAACTTCCGCCGTTTTTGCTGATGACAACGGCATTTTTAAGCAATTCTTCCAGCTCTAAAATTTTGCCCTCGTTAAACGACTGGGCTTCTTTGGCCTGCAAATATTCCGTATTTTCAGATAGATCACCCAAAGATTTAGCGTCTTCAAGGCGCTGTGCTATTTCCTGCCGTTTGAGCTTTAGCTCCTCCAGCTCTTTTTTTATCTGCTCCAATCCTTCTTTGCTGAGATATTTCATATTATTGACGGATTATGCGAATGGCTTCGCCTGCAAATCTTGCGAATAATTATTCGCATAATTAGCAACCGTAGCAACGACATTCGCGCTATTCGTTAACCTCTACCTTGTAAAATAATATTTAAATACTTGATTGGCCACGGGCACCGCATAGGAAGATCCCTCGCCTGCGTTTTCAAGCATGATCACCAAAGCAACCTTCGGATCATCATACGGCGCAAATCCGACAAACCAGGCGTTTTCCCGCGCCTGGCCTGCAACCTGAGCGGTCCCTGTTTTGCCTGCCACTTTAACTGGCAAGTCATTGAGCGCCGCCGCTGAACCGCTTGTCACTGCTTCGCGCATGCCCTTTCTCACCGCTATCAGATTGTCACTGTTCACAAGATTTTCGCGCCTCACCTGCGGTTCAAACACTTTAATACTATTTTTATCTGAATCTACGATTTTGTCAACCAGGCGCGGCACAAACAGTTTCCCTCCGTTGGCAACTGCGGAAATTGCAGACGCCATCTGAAGCGGCGTAACCAGCAAGTCGCCCTGGCCTATTGATACATGATATGTATCGCCGATAAACCAGCTTTCATTTTTTGCTTTTTGCTTCCATTCACCATCCGGAACAAGACCGGTTTTCTCACCAGGCAAATCAATGCCCGTCAGCTCTCCTAAGCCAAACAGGTTTAAATATTTTTTGATCCGGTCAATTCCGAGCCCGTCTATGTTTCCCCAGCCGCCGCCGACTGTGTAAAAATAAACATCGCATGACTGGGCAATGGCCGAATATAGATTGACCGAACCGTGCGCCTTCCAGTCCGGAAAATTATAAACGATGCTCGGATTAAATTGACTGACAATAGTTATCTGGCCCGCGTCATAAATCACGGTTGATGGCGTCACCACTTTTTCCTGCAGGGCCGCCGCCGCCATCATCGGTTTTATCGTTGAGCCCGAGGCATACTGGCCGGCGATCGCCCGATCAAACAATGGCCCCGATGGGTCTTCATACAATTTATTCAGATCTCCTGGGTCGGTATTTTTTTCAAAAAGATTATTATCAAAGCTCGGCAAACTGACCAGCCCGAGAATTTCGCCGCTTTGAACATCCATTGCCACGGCCGAAGCGCGGCTGATATTTAAGTTTTTTGCCATCCCCCTGAGCTCTGAAAAAATCTTTTGCTGCAAGCCCAAATCAATGCTCGTCACTATGTTTTGACCTGCTATCGGTTCTTTTACTCCCATCTCTTTAATTTGACGCCCAAAAGCGTCAATCTCCGCCAATTGCTCTCCTGCTTGCCCCTTGAGAATATCCTCATATTGCGCCTCCAGCCCGCTTTTGCCTAATCGATCGCTAAATTCGTAATTATCAGGCAGGCTCTCAATTTCTTCTTTCGTGACGCGGCCTGTATAGCCAAGGATGTGACTTAATGTTTCTGCAAATGGGTATTGGCGGACTACTCCTTTTTCCAGGCGCAGGGCAGGAAAATCCTGCAGCCGCGACTCCAGGTCCAGAATTTTTTCCTGCTCAAGGTCGGAGACCAAAAGTATCCGCTGATTTTTTTCAAAATTAAATTCAACAAGTTCTTGATTTATATCCCGGGGGTTCAAGCCCAATAAAAAACTTATCTGCTCAATCATTGTGTCACGCTCTACTTTATCCTTGGGCAGATCCTGAGGCAAAAGAAAAATATCAAAACTGGGCATATTATTCACCAACACCTCCAAATCCCGGCTATAAATTAGCCCTCTTGGCGCCATCACAGGATAAGCCCGTAAGCTATTACGTTCTGCCAATTTTCCATAAAGCTCGTCTTTTAAAATCTGCAGATACCCCGCTCTTCCTGCCAACATAAGAAGCGCCAAAACAATTAGCCCAAAAAACAACAAAAAAATCCTCGGCCGCAAAGGGGTTTCTATTCTTTGCTCGGCAAAATCAGCCGATTTTTCAGCATCCAACAAAACTTCTTCTGCTTCAATATCTTCCCCAAACGAACGTTTTATCTTCAGGCCTTTCAACTCTTTTTTAAATTCGGATAAGTAGTCCATTTATTTTTTTATAAATTAAAAGCATCGCGAACGAAAACAAAATATTCAACGCCACCTCTAAGGGAACAATCCGCCAAAGCGCGAACCAGAAATAGACCTGACTACCAGAGGAAACCCAATAAAAAAATTTTATCAAAAATATATTTAATATGCTAAATGTCGTGCATGCCAAAACAATCAGCGTGGCCTGACCGAAAAGATCCGTCATTTTCAGAATATTTTTGCCCAAAACCGAGGCGAGCCAGCCGACGAACACAAAACTCAGTGAATAAACGCCAAACGCTTCGCTTGAAAATAAATCAAGCGCTAACCCGACTGCAAGCGCCCATACAAGAACTGATGGCGTGTCTTTTTTTATAACCAATATCAAAGCGGCCGCGAACAAAAAATTCGGGGACACGCCAAAAATATTCAGACGAGGCGCAAAAGCCAGCTGAAAAATTAAAAGCAAAAAAAATATTAAAAAAATAAAAAATGATTTCATACGCTTACTCCCGCTATTCGGCCCCCAAAATCACTAATACCGACTCTATCTCCTTATAATTTATCAAGGGCTTAACTATAAATCTTTGGAATACTTCGCTTTCGCCAGAAATTTTCTTTTCTACCTTGCCGATGACGAGACCCCTCACTATTTTGCTGTCCAGGCCCGAAGACACAATTAATTCGCCCAGTTTTATCTCTTTTTCTGGCGGCACCATATCAAGAATAAGCCCGACCCCGTGGTCACCTTTTATTACGCCACCCTCTCTTGAATCCTGGCCCAGCACAAAAACAGTACTGTCAGAATCGGTCAAGGCAAGCACCTTGCTGGAATTTACGCTGACCTCCGCAACCTTTCCCACCAGAAACCCACCGGCAAAAATAACTGCCCGGCCTGTTTCAATGCCGTCATTTGAACCTCGGTCTATTAAAAAATACCTGCCCAAATTGCCCGGGTCAAAACCTATCAGATGAGCCAACACGAGTTTCGATTTAAGCGCCGGCCTCATATCCAGTTGCTTGCGCAAAAAATCATTTTCCTGTTTGATTTCGGATAGATTTACAAGTTTTAAAATTAGTTCACGATTTTCCTGCTCCAGCTGCGAACTTTCCCGGATTATACTTTTTAGGTTAAAAGTTGCTCCAAAAACATCAGAAATCTTTATGCCCGCTGCCACAAACGGCCTGGCTATTGGAGCGGCGACTGAATAAAAAATCTTTTTTGGCCAGCCCAGCCACCCGATTGAATTAAAAAAAATCAGCAACGCAATTGCTGCTAACAGGCCCCCAAGAATATAAAATTTTGAAAAATCATTTTTCCGCATTTAAATTAACTGACTATTTTGCTATCTTGATTTTACTATCTTGGCGGCTCCTGATATTGCGTTGTCACCAGAACATTTTTAACAGCGTCTATGTCTTCCAGAACCACTCCACAACCCCGCACAACTGCCGTTAACGGATCTTCCGTTATCTTAACCGGCATTTGCGTTTCCTGCGCCACAAGCTTATCCAGGCCACGCAATAAACTCCCGCCTCCAGCAAGAATAATTCCTCGCTCCATGATGTCGGCCACCACCTCCGGCGGCGCTTCTTCTATGGTTGAGCGGACAGCATTAACTATTGTTTTCACGGAACGCTTCATTGCTTCGCGAATATCATCAGAATCAGCGATTACTTCTTTGGGCAGGCCGGAGACAAGATCGCGGCCGCGAAGTGATGCTTCCATTTTATCTTCCAGAGGGAAAGCCGAACCAATAGCGATCTTAACATCTTCGGCGGTTTTCTCTCCAAGAAGCAATTTAAATTCGTCACGCGCATATTGTATGATATCTTCGTTTAGCTTGTCGCCCGCAATGCGCAAGCTTTTGCAGACCACTATCCCGCCAAGCGAAATGATCGCAACCTCGGTTGTCCCGCCGCCAATATCAACTATCATATTGCCGGCTGCTTCCTGCACGGGCAGGCGCGAGCCGATTGCCGCGGCCATCGGCTCTTCTATCAAATAAACTTCGCTTGCGCCGGCATTGCGTGTCGCGTCTTCAACCGCCCTTTTTTCAACCTCTGTAACTCCCGAAGGCACGCCGATAACGACTCTTGGCCGTGAAAAAAATCTAAAGCCGGGCTTGCAAACCTGGCCTATAAAATATCTCAGCATTTGCTCCGTTATCTCAAAATCGGAAATTACGCCTTCAACCAGCGGCCGTGAAGCAACGATATGCCCGGGCGTTCTGCCGACCATTCTTTTGGCTTCTTGGCCTATTGCCAAAATCTGGCCAGTCTTATTATTGACCGCCACCACCGACGGTTCATTAATAACAATACCCCGGCCTTTGACGTAAACCAGAGTATTGGCGGTTCCCAAATCAATCCCGATGTCTTTTGAGAATTGACCGAGCAGTTTCGCAAACATAATACGACACCGTATCTAAAAATTAATACTTATTAAGTATAACACTTGAGCTTTTAGGGTCAATGACCTGCCGAATGAAATTTTTAAGAAAAGAAAAGGGCGGAATGAGAATTCTTCTCGTTCCGCCCACATGATTTATAGCTTGTCGACTATATAAAGGTATGTCAATAGCTAACAAAAAAGCCCCTTTTGGGGCCTTTACGCCATGTTTCTAAAAATTTCTCTTAAAATATTTTCGTAATATCCCTGAAAGTAATGAAAACCATCAGCGCGATGAGCAGAGCAAAGCCGATAGAATTTACAAGATTAGCTGTCTTGGCTTTCATGGGCGAGCCTTTTATTTTTTCGATCAGCAGGAACAGTCCCCTTCCGCCGTCAAGCGCCGGAAAAGGAAACGCGTTTATCACTGCCAAATTTATGGAAAGCATGGCAGTCAGTTGTAATAAATAAATAAATCCCATGGTCACCGCCTGACCAGTAATATTAAATATGCCGACCGGCCCGACAACATCAACTCCCGCCCTTCCGGTCTTAAACACATTTGCAATAATGAAAAATAAAGTTGAAATTAAAAGCCAGGCAAGGGAGACAGTCGTCAAAAATCCCTGCCAGATGGCCTGATACCAGGACAGACGAATGTTAGCAACGCTAGCCATTTCAACGCCCAGTGGCCCCTCGTCCGAAGGCGGATTAGCCCTTGGAGCCATAACAAGTTCTATTTTTGAGCCACCACGCTCAATAACAACTTTCACCTCTTTCCCTTTTTCGCCTGCAATAAACTGCTGAAATTCGCTCGTCGTTTTGATACCGGCCAAAATCCGGCCTTCGGAATTCTTTACAGAAACAATAAAATCACCAGCCAGTATTCCGGCGTTAAAAGCCGGTGAATCCGCCGCCAGCCCCACTATCTGGAGTTTTGTATTCGGATATTGGCCGACCTGGCTTTCGTCAATGGCTGTGGGCAGACCGATAAAGTGGCCCAAAGAAAACAAAAAAACCGCCAGAAAAAAATTCATTAAAACACCGGCGAACAATATCCGTGCTTTCTGCCAGGCGCCTTTTGACATGAACGAACGCGGTTGGCTTGCACCTTCTCCTTCTTCGCCGTAAATTTTGACAAAGCCGCCAAGCGGTATCGCATTTATGGAATAGAGGGTTTCTCCTTTTTTTATTCCAAAGATCCTCGGCGGAAATCCAAAACCAAATTCATCCACCCTCACCCCGTTTCGCTTGGCAATCCAAAAATGCCCTAGCTCGTGGACAAAAACTAAAAGGCCAAGAATTAAAATGAATGTAATAATAGTTAAAACCATGAATTTCTATACTCAATCATTAATCCTTTTTAGACACCCTACTAATTTACTAATCTTTTACAAATATTACCAATAATACTAATAAATCCATATTTGCAGTATTTGTAAATTAGTAGATAAACTATACCGTCATTATCTCTTTCTCTTTCTTTTCGCCTATCTCTTTTATTTTCCCGTTGTATTCATCGATCAATTTCTGCAGTTCTTCCTTGCCGCGGAATTTATCGTCTTCACGGATTTTTCCCGCATCCGCCAGATCCTGCATCTGCCTCCAGGCGCCTTCTCTTGCCTGCCTGATTGATATACGGCCTTCTTCCAGTTTCTGATGCAGGGTTTTAACCAGTTCTTTTCGCGTTTCCTCGCTCGGCACGGACAAATTAATTCTTATGGAATCGCCGTCAACAGCCGAGCTTAGCCCCGGCGCAGAACTAATAATTGCTTTTTCTATGTTTTTGACGATTGTTTTATCCCACGGCTGGATGATTAAAGTCCGTGAATCCCTCAAATTAATCGCGGCAAGCTGTTTCAACTGCATTTTGCTGTTATAACAGTCAACCATAACGTTTTCTATGAGCGCGGGGCTTGCGTGGCCCGTACGCAGAACTGAAATTTCTTGCTTCGCTTTTTCAATAATCTTCTCTAAATTCGGCTTGAGATTTTTAATAATTTCTCCGTACATATTTTATTTTTATATTTTATTTTTTATATTTTTACTCACTCGTCCCCAAATAAATAAGATTCGGAGACATCGGGTCAATCTTAATCAGCTCAATCTTACGCGAAGTAGAAATCTGTTGAGTGGTCCAGGTCTGGCCGCTATTGGCTGACCGGTAAAAAACAGAGCCAGCGGCATAATATATCGTCTCCGGATTTAACTGGTCTTGAATAATTGCCGAAATCGCAGTTGAGCTTTCAGGCATCAAAATTTTAAGGTCCTGCCAGGTCTGGCCAGCGTCCCCCGACTTCATTATAGCGTCCGCCAATGCTGCGTATAAAATCCCAGAGTCGCGCGGGTCAATAACAAATCCAATCGCCTTTTTCGTCCCTAAAAAATCTTTGGCACCCAAGGGAAGTTCCTGCCAGGTTTGGCCAAAATCAGAGCTTTTTTGCAGGCCGTTATTTTCCGTATTTACATAAATTATCTGGCTGCTTTTTGGATCAATTTTAATATCAGAAATTCCGCTCGAGAACCATTTGAGCGACTGCCAACTGGTACCGTAATCCATGCTTTTCAGCAGGCCTCCTTCCGAAGTGCCAATATATAAGAATCCTTCATTACGCCGGTCTGCCTCAACGGCCGTCACCGCTGCTCCTTCTTTTGAAATAACATACCCCTCCTGCCAGCTGACGCCTCCGTCTTGGCTCCGCAAAAGCTTGCCAAAACTATTTTGCAAAACCGCCGCGAAAATGTAATTAGGATTTTTATTGTCAATTTCAACATCATAAACATCCGCCCTTTTATATAATACGTTGTTGTTATCAGAAAGTTGCTGCCACGTCTCTCCTTCGTTTTCGCTTTTATAAATACCGTTTCCCTGCGTGCCCATAAAAAGAATGCTGGGCCTTGCATTGTCTATTGCTAATGACAAGACACCCATACGCCCGATATCCTGTTTTGCACTAATTTTAACTTTCTGCTGCCAGGTTGAGCCAAAGTCATCCGAACGGAAAATCCCTCCGTCCTTTGACAAGTTGCAGCTAAATGGCAAAACAGCGGCTGTAAAAACAAAAACTGGCGCAATAAATATAAAATTTGCTTTTTCAAAAAATTTTGGCATATTTAAAATTTTAACAATAAATTTTCTAAAATTAGCCTGGCGTTGAAGCTGCTTTCACCAAGTAACCTTTGCGTCTCCTGAATATTTTTTATCAGGACACAAATTTTGCTAAACGGATATAAGCCGCTTTTTTCTTCCAGAATAGTCAGATTTTTTGCACCAACGCCCGCCAGCATCTGATCCCGAAACCAAACCAACCACTGCCCCAAAGCTTCTTGGGCTTCGGGCGTATTTTGCGCCATTTTCTGGGCATATCTGAACCTCTCGGAAAAATCTTTTTTTATCAGGTATTTCAGGTCGTCAACTAGTTTTTCCTGCCTCTGCCACGCCTCGTCTTCATTTAAAAGCGATACTGCCGCGCCCGGCCTGCCGGCTGATAATCTAGCCGCTTGTTTTATTTTTTTGTCATTTCCTGCACCAAGTTTTTTTAATCCTTCGGCGATCAAATTTTCTTTTACTGGCAGAAATTTTATCAATTGGCAGCGCGAAACAATTGTTGCAAGAAGCGCCTGCGGCCGGCTCGTTATCAAAATCAACAAACTTTTTTGCGGTGGTTCTTCAAGCGTTTTTAAAAGGCAATTAGCCGCTTCCTGCGTCATTTTATCTGCTTCGTCAATAATTATCACTTTTTTTGTCGCAGAAAAAGGCGTTAAGTTCAGCTGATGCTGCAATTCGCGGATCTGGCCGATTTTTATTTCCTTATTTTTTACTTGTTCTTCCTCTTTCTCACCATTAATTGCTGCTTTGCTGCTTTCGCCGCCTGGTACAACAAATAAAACATCGGGGTGCCTCCCTTGTTCAATCAGCAAACAGTTACGACACTTGCCGCCACGCTCAGCGTGGCTAGAGACGCGCTCAGCGCGCTCGCAAGCGCCGGAACCATCCGCCGCGTTTTGACATAAAAGCGCCTTTATAAATTCAAATGCGACTATTTTTTTTCCAACCTTCGGCGGACCGGCAAAAAGATAAGCATGCGCCATGCGCCCGGTCTTTATGCTTCGCGACAAAAAATCAATAATTTTTTGATGGCCGATAATCATACAAACTCAAAACCATAGCCATAAAAATCAAAACTTCAAGCTGTTCTGCGATCTTGACATTTGAGTTTTGACATTTGAACTTTTTATATATTATACCCCACTTTCTTCAAAAAATCTATCAGCTCCCGCCTGAATCTTTCTTCTGAAAACTTCTCCGCCCGTTTATGGATAACAAGAGGGCTATAATTGGTGAGATTCTCGCGCAGGCGGCGGACTCCGTCCGCCAAAATCTCCGGCACCGCGTCGTAAAAAAATTCACCCGTTACGCCCGGAATTATTGTTTCAAGCGCGCCACCTCTGCCAAAAGCCAGAACCGGCTTGCCCCAACCCATTGCCTCAACGGGCGCTATGCCAAAATCATCTTCGCCCGCAAAAACGAAAGCGGTGCAATTCTTCAGGTATTTATTTTTTTCCTCCTCGTTTCTTTCGCCTAAGAATTTAATTGTCGGGCCAGCCAGCTCCTCTAATTTTTCTCTTTCCGGCCCGTCACCGATTATTAAAAGCAGCAATTTCAAACGATTAAACGCCTCAATTGCCAGGTCAATGCGTTTATAGGGTGTCAGCTGCGATACAATCAGAAAATAATTTTCATCTTTTGCTGTCCTGAATTGTCCAAACGTCGGCAGACAAACAGGCGGGTAAATAATAAAAGCGTTTCGGCGATAATACTTTTGTATTTTTTCTCTTGTCGCTCTGGAATTAGCGATAAAATAATCGGGCCGCCGCGATGAGGATTTATCCCATATCCTCAAATAATGTACTACTAAAGTTGCCAAGGCCCGGCGAACTGGCCCAAAGTCTTGCTCGCGGATATATTGCTTGTTCCAGTCCCACAGAAACCTTGAAGGCGCGTGACAGTAGCAAATGTGCGTGGTGCCGGGCCGGGTGATTATGGATTTGGCGAAAGCCGAAGACGAAGAAATAACCAGATCGAATTCCCGCAGATCAAATGTTTCGGCCGCTACTGGTAAAAATGGCAGAAGGTGTTTCTGCCGGCGCCTGATAAATTTGGGCAGCTTTTGCAAAAAAGATGGCCGTATGTCTGCCCCTGCCAAAACTCCGCCCATTTTTTCTTCGTCGTATAAAAGAGTGTAAATCGGAGCTTCAGGAAAAATTTCATGCAATTTTAAAAGAACCCTCTCCGCCCCTCCTAATCTAATTAAATAATCGTGGACTAAAGCGACCTTCATTTTTCCGTCAAAAATTGCAGCGTCTCCTTCGCGCATTTTTTCCAACTAAACCGTTTTAAATTTTCGTATCCCAATTCTATCAGCTTATCACGCGCCTGCTTGTCGTCAATCAATTTGTAAATAGTTTCCGCGATCTCTTCAGAGTTTTTTGGACTAACAAGCAATGCCGAATTGTTTACCACTTCCGGCATGCTTGATATATTCGAAGTGACTACGGGAATACCAGCGGCCTGCGCCTCCAAAATCGGCATGCCAAAACCCTCATAGAGCGAAGGGAAAAGAAATACGTCTGCACCGGACAACAATTTTTGCTTTTCATCTTCGCTGACATAGCCAAGTTCGTGGACTTGAAACTTGAAACTTGAGACTTGAGACCTTATTTTATCATAGCCGAATCCCGGCGAGCCGACCAAAACCAATTCATGCGGGATTTTGTACTTCTCTTTTAATGTATTATACGCCTCAAGAATCCCCAAAACATTCTTTTTCAATTCAATTCGTCCTATATACAACAAATATGGTCTGTCTACATCTGTCATCCCGGGCTTGACCCGGGATCCAGGCTGTGGACTCTGACTTTTGTCAGATTTGCAAAATGACACTCCGTGATGTACTACGGTAATTTTTGATTCATCTGCCTCATATAGCTTCATCAAATCATTTTTCGTACTTTGGGACACCGCAATAATTTTTCTTGCATGCTTGACCGCATATTTTGTGCTCCATCGCAAATATTGCCGGTGACGCCACGGATACATTTCGGGAAAATACTCGTATTCCAGGCCATGAATCGTAACGACTGAATTTTTCGGATGCACCAACGGCAAAACATGCACTGGAATAAAAAGCGCATCGGGCTTATTAAAAACCATCTCCGACGCCAATCTCAACTGCGTCCACATCGGCAAAGGCCATTTTAATTTTTTGACCTGAAAATTCTCGGGCAATTCAAAGTCAAATCTGGGTAAACCCGCCTCCGCTCTTCGAGCTACGGCGGGCAAGTATAACAAAAATCGATGCTCCCCAGCTTCTGGCAGCATCGTTAAATGTTTTATCAACTGGTATACATACTCTTCAACGCCCGTTCGCGGCTGTTTTATCGCCGCCGCAGCGTTAATTCCGATAGTCATATGCTTATATTTTACAAAAAAAGGGGGGATTGGAATATCCCACTTTTGCGGGTTTTAATCTTTCCATCCATATTCACCATATGCAATTCCCTTCAAATAGAGCCTAAATACTTCTTTGATATAATCAACTGTATTCTTTGGCGGTTTTTTTATTGGGAAAAATCTCATATCATCACATTTATGTGGCTCCATAATTTTTGGCTCACCCTTCCAGTTCTTTACTGTAAAGAAAATATCTATTCTTTCTCCATCGTCTGCCCTTCTGCTCAAAACATGCACAAGACGAACATCTTTTAATCTAATTGAAATCCCAATTTCTTCTTTTATTTCACGTATTAATGCTTGACCTATTGATTCCTTCCCTTCCAGATGGCCGGAAGGTAGCCCATATTGACCATCACAAAAACCTGTTTGAAATCTTCGTATCAAAAGAACTTCATCTTTTTTTGTTAAAATAAGGTACACTGCGGGTATTATCTTGAATCTTTGTTTTTTCATTTTACCTCCGTTATTTTATTTTTTCCAAATCGCCATTTATTATAACGGGCTTCATCGCTTCAGTTTCAGTCCTATAAAATTCAAACTCCGGCAAAGGATTTAATATAAATATTTTTTGGTTCAATACATGCGCAAAACCAATTTCCAAGAAAGTGTTTGCACCGATATAATTTTTCACGCCGTTTTTATCATAATTTAAAACCAAAACCGCATCCGCACCTTGCATTTGCCGCCAAAATTCACGAATCGCGTCCATATTGTATTTTTGGTGCAACTTAATCTTTTCCTTCTCTTCGTCGCTTTTTCCTATTAAATTATAATGCAACGGGGTCAAAAAACCTTCATGCCCATACGTTTTCAGCGCATCACATACCTCCAGCATTTTCTCCGTAAATTGCATACTGCCGATAATCCCAATTTTCATATGTTAAAAAATTATTTTTTACTCATCACACTTCTCTTATACACATCAAGATGGTCTAGCGCAATGCCTGCGCCTTTGGCCACGCACAGAAGCGGGTCTTCGGCCACAAAACAGGGCACGCCCGTCGCCTGCGTGATAAGCTCGTCAAGGTTGCGCAGGAGCGCCCCGCCGCCCGATAAAATCATACCTTTGTCCATCACGTCAGCCGAAAGTTCTGGCGGCGTATCGTGCAAAACAATTTTTACCGTCTGCACTATCTCCCGCAGACTGTCCGCAATCGCATCGGTAATTTCGTTGGTCTTGACCGTTATATTCTTTGGCAGACCGCTTATTAGATCACGGCCTCTTGTTTCAAAACTCAGCTCGTTTTTCTGCGGCAAGGCGCTGCCCACCGCAATTTTTATTTCTTCGGCTGTCCGTTCGCCCACTGCCAGATTATATTTTTTACGCAAAAATTCGGCAATCGCCTGGTCAAGCTTATTTCCGCCTATTCTGACCGAAGCCCAGGCAACGATTCCGCCAAGCGAAATCACGGCTACTTCAGAAGTGCCTCCGCCAACATCAATTATCATATGGCCAACCGGCTCGTTAATGGGAATGCCTGCACCAATTGCGGCCAGCACCGGCTCTTTAACGATATAGGCGGCCTTGGCTCCTGCATTTAAAGTCGCGTCAACCACGGCACGCCTCTCTGTTGAAGTAATGCCGGCCGGCACAGCTACCATCACATCCGGCCTAAAAATTCTTACAGAACCCGTGGTCTTGTTGATAAAATAACGCAGCATTGCCTCGGTCACCCGATAGTCGGCAATTACTCCGTCTCTCATGGGCCTGGAAGCCACAATCGTGTCGGGCGTCCGGCCAAGCATCTCCCGCGCTTCGTTGCCAACAGCCAAAATCCGGTTATCGTCCAACGATACCGCCACGACCGTCGGCTCGTTTATGACAAGCCCCTTGCCCGGTACATAAACCAGGGTGTTGGCCGTGCCAAGGTCAATGCCGATTTTTTTGATGAAAAACGCCATATTTTTTATGCACTAACTTTTTTTATATCCGCCCCCAACCCCGACAACCTTTCTACTAACGCCTCATACCCCCGTTCGATCTGATAAATATTATCTATCTCTGTTTTCCCTTCGGCGATCAATCCTGCCATAACCAGCGCCATCCCGGCTCTTAAGTCAGGACTGACCAATTTGCGGCCATGCAATTTTGTCGGTCCGTTAACAACAATGCGATGAGGGTCGGCCAGGATAATATTTGCACCCATTTGTGTCAGCAGGTCCGCAAAGAGCAGGCGACGATCGTAAAGCGTTTCATGAATTAAGCAGGAATCACGCGCCTGCGTCATTAGGACAGTATAGGCTGATTGCAAATCTGTGGCAAATCCCGGGTATTCGTGAGTTTTCAGATCAAAGGCTAATATATTTTTGCTCGGGGAAACTTTTATGCTGTCTCTGCCTAATTTGTAATTTACACCTGTTTTATTAAACTGCGCCCACAGTGCCTCAAGATGCATCGGCTCACATTTCTTTATTAAAATACTGCCAGAATTTGAAGCGGCCGCCAGCATCGCAAAAGTACCTGCCTCTATCCTGTCAGGAATAATTTTATACTCGCCGCCGCCCAATTTTTTGACTCCTTTAATTTTTATCGTTGAAGTTCCAGCACCATCAATTTTTGCCCCTATTTTATTTAAAAAACCAGCCAACGCGGGAATTTCCGGCTCCATGGCACAGTTTTTTAAAATTGTCACGCCTTCGGCGAGACAAGCCGTTGTCATCAAACTTTCCGTGCCCGTCACTGTCATTTTTCTGAAAAATATTTCCGCTCCTTTTAATTTTTTTGCGGTTAGCCGGTAGTGATTATCAAATATCTTAACTTTCGCGCCCATTTTTTCAAAACCATCCAAAAATTCATCGATCGGCCTAGTTCCCGCGCCGATGACACAACCGCCCGGATGCGGAAAATAAACCTCCTGGCAGGTTGCTAAAAGCGGGCCCACAAACATGATTGAGGCCCGAAACTTGTTAATAAGCGCTGATGACAAATTAACGCAAACTTTGCTTTTGAACTGGATCTCATCTACTCCTTTTTTTATTTTTTTTACGTTGTGCCCTAAAGCCACAAGCATCTCCTCTGCCCGCCTGCAGTCCTCAATTTCGGGCAGATTTGTCACTAAAATCGGCTCCTGTGTCAAAAGAGCCACGGGAAAAATTTTAAGCGCCGCGTTTTTTGCGCCTCTGACCTCAATTTCCCCTTCGAGCGCCTTGCCGCCATTGATGATAAATTTATCCATCACAAAAACAATAATTTATGATTTTATCTTATACCAAATGCCGCCTTTTGACAATCTTGAAAAATATTCAAAAGTGCGCTATATTTGTAATTAATGACTCTGCGCACAAGACGCTTGCTTTTTTGCTTTTTTGTTCTCGTATTCCTAGTCGCCACCCCGGGCGTTTTGTTTTATGCTGCTGGCTATTCGTTTGACTGGCAGAATGCCCGCCTTATTAAGACCGGCGCTTTTTATTTTGACAGCCTGCCCAAAAACGCACAAATTTTTGTTGATAATGAACTATCGGGCGTAACTCCCAATTTTATCAGCCGCCTTTCACCAGAACAATATCTGGTTAGAATAAGTAAAAACGGCTACACCACCTGGCAAAAAAGTCTTCCGGTAGAAGAACAAATAACAACCGAAGCCAGAAATATTTTATTAATCCCGAAAAGTCCAAATATAACATGGGTAGCCGATACCGCCAGCTCGACAGAAAAATATTTTTTGACGCAGGCACAAAAATCTGCAAAACAACTAACTGATAAAATAGCCACCTCGACAAAGTTAAATTTTGCAAATCAGGCCATCTATCAGAATAATCTTTATGTTCTGCAAAAACCCAATCTGATTCTTTATCGCGCAGACCTTTCAGGCGCAGTAAAACAACAGCTTTCGCGCGAACCATTGGCCACTTCCACTATTCCTTACCAGATAAAAATGTCACCGGAACAGACAGCCGTGTTTGAACCGGACGGCAAACTTTATCTTCTTAATAAAGACACCGGTACCTTTAAATTTTTGGCCGACGGCGTCCAGGGCGCTGATTTTTCTCCAGACAACGAAAAGATGTTTTGGTGGACCGCTCATGAGATCTGGGTCTACTGGCTGAAGGATGTTTATGGCCAGCCATACCGCAAGGCGGGCGACAGAGAACTCATCACCAGATATTCGGATAAAATAACCCAGGCCGTCTGGTTTGCCAAAACCAGCGAGAACATAATCTATGGTGCGGCCGACAGCAACGGCCAAACCCAAATTAAAATCACGGAGCTTGACGGCCGCGACCAAAGAAACACTTTTGACATTTGGACAGCCAAAGACCCTGATATCTACTGGAACCAAAACAACGATTTGCTCTATGTTTTAACGGAAGGTAAACTGTATTCGGCTGACCTGCTTTCCAGCTAATCCGTGAGCTTTTTGACTTTGCAAATTTAAAGACCCCGCAGAAATTCTACGGGGTCTTTCTATTTCTCAAAAACAAAGTGGCCAATTATGCCGATGACCTTAGGCAACTGGGGTTTCGATATGGATGTGGAAATCCGTAACACTGAAAATCCATCTTCCAGCTGGTGCATAGGCCATGACGACCCGATAACATGCCTTTCCCGGCAATCGCGCATAAAGCTTACCCACTCGTCCGCCGTCATAACATTAATTCCGTAATAATGATATGATCGGCCTGATTCCAGCAAAAATCCTTTTCGCTGCCCAAGCCAGTCAAGCGCTCTTATCGCTTCGGTTAGCCCCTCCTCACAGCAAGGACACTGGAAATCGATCATTGGAATATGCCTGATTTTTTCGTCATCCATCCTTACAAGAGAAACCAATCCCATATTTTCGCGTTTCCTTTTTCGGCACAGCTTTGCCGTCGCCTCAAATGATTCTCCCAGTTCATCCTCCCCGATCCTGAACATCCGCACTCTTCTGTCGTAATTCCGCTCTGGATCATCATACGCTTCCATTCGCGGCAGTCGCCTGCCTGTTCGGTAAAAGATCAGCTCAAACTTTGCCACGCCATTAAAGCGAAGGATGAAACCGATAACCTGCTCCAGCGAAACATCATCAATTCTTTTGAAGCTTATTGCCCTTGGATCCAACGCCACCACCTCCTTTTTTAAAAAAGAACAAAAAAAGTGCTCTAAAAGTTACTGCCAGGGACACCATTTCATACACCGGGTTCTCCCTACAGGCCGTTCGCGCCTGACGCGCCCCAGCTTCACCTCGCCTACGCCACCTGACACAATAACTAAAAGAGCACTTATTTTTATTTACCGACTGCTGGATTACCTCTTCGCCCACTGCGGAGATTTGCGCGCGGCCTTCAAGCCATATTTCTTCCTTTCTTTCATTCTCGGGTCGCGTTTAAGGTAGCCGGCCCGTTTCAGTTTTTTGCGGAAGTCAGCATTAAACTTAACCAGTGTCCTTGCAATGCCGTGCCGCAATGCTTCTGCCTGGGCGTGAATACCGCCACCAGAAACCTTCGCGACAACTTCAAATCTGTTAAGGGATTTTAACTTTCTCAAAGACGCCTCGGCTGTCTGCTGGAGTTCTTCCAGCGGGAAATATTCTTTGTATGTTTTCCCGTTGACGGTAATTTTCCCTTCGTCTTCCTCTAAGGGTTTTATGGTAAAAAGGCGGACTCTGGCAATCGCAGTTTTCCGGCGGCCAACAGCTTCATAATACTTTCTGAGCTTGCCGTTTTTTTCTTCCACTTCCTCTTCCTGCTTTTCAATCTCAATTTTCTCCTCAACAACGGCAGGAGCCGGCTTAGCCGTTTTTTTCGGTTTTGCGGTTTTCTTTTTAGTAGGCATTTTTATAAGTTGATTTTTAGGCGCTTGATGACTTTGGCTCTAGTTTTATTCTTCGGCAGCATCCCGAGCACCGCCAGGCGCAGGACTTCGGCCGGATTTTTCGCAAATTTTTTTTCCAGCGTTTCTTTTCGCAAACCGCCCGGGTAACCTGAATGTTTATAGTAAATTTTCTGGCGCAATTTCTTGCCGCTGAATTTTAATTTTTCCACGCCAGAAACCTCAACGATATCGCCCGCGTCAACATGTTTTAAAAAAGATGGCTTCCCTTTTCCGCGCAAAAGCACAGACACATCGGCTGCCAAGCGTCCCAAAATTTTTCCCGTTGCGTCTATTTTATGTATTTTTGTTTCCATAATGATTTTATCAATCGTCTCACGCTTATACTAGCTCAATTATCACCACCGCCGCGGCATCAGTTGTCCTTTGCCCCAGTTTTATGATTCTTGTATATCCACCAGCTCTTTCTTTGTATTTTGGCGCGACCTCTTTAATTAATTTTGCCACCGCCGGCTTTGGCAGAAACTTTTCTGCATTTCTTGCGCCTTCAATACCTCCTTTTTTTGCTTTCGTAATCAAACGTTCAACAAACCCGCGCATTTCTTTGGCCCGCGCTTCGGTCGTTTTTATTTTTCCGTTCATTATTAAATTCGCCGCCAGGCCTTTTAAGAATGCCTTGCGCTTGTCTCTCGTCCTGCCAAATTTTCTGCCTTTGTTTGCGTGTCTCACGTCACCCTACGAATTTACTAATTTCTACAAATATTACGGATATAATATTTGTAAGATTGGTAATGATTCGTAATTTAGTAGGGTTATTTTAATTCAAAACCGTGCTTCTTCAACGCTTTTTTGATCTCTTTTATACCCTTATCTCCCATGCCCTCGATCTCTTTCAAAGACCCTTCGCTTTTTTTTGCCAAGCCGCCGAGCGTCTTTATTCCTGTCTCGACCAACGCATTAACTGTCCTGGTTGAAAGCTTTAATTCTTCAATTTTTATTTTAGTTGCTTCATCGCCCGCTTTTTCATCTTTGACCACGGCTTCTTTTTTTTCTTCTTCCTCCTCGCCTTTTTCCATCTCTAAAAATAGACCGAACTGGTCAACTAAAATTTTCGCTGCCTGAATAAACGCTCCTTCAGGCGAAATGCTGCCATCTGTTTCTATCTCGATTTTCAGCCGGTTAAAATCCGTTTGCTCGCCCACGCGCATATTCTCAACCTGAAAATTTGCTTTTGTCACCGGCGTGAAAAATGAGTCAATCGCAATCATTCCTATTTCCAGCTTCTCTTTTCTCCGTTTCTCCACCGGCACAAATCCAAGCCCTTTTTCAACTTTTATTTCTATTTCCAGTTCCGCTTTTTTGTCGGATAGGCTTACGATGTGCGCATCTTTGTTTATAACTTCTATTTCAGAACTTATTTTAATGTCGCCTGCTTTTACATCTTTCTGCCCCTTAGCCGAAAGAAAAACAGTTATCGGTTCTTCGCCATAATATCTGAATCTTATTTTCTTTAAATTTAAAATAATCTCAATCGCATCCTCGATCACGCCTGGAATTGTGGAAAATTCGTGCTGGACACCCTTGATTTTAAAACCGGTGGCCGCTGCACCAACTAGAGAAGACAAAAGAACACGACGCAACGCATTACCCAACGTTATCCCATAACCAGGGTAACATCCCTCAATTTCAAAAACGGCGCGGTTTCCCTGCTTCTCAATGACCTTTGGTTTTTGAGGGAGAGGTATGTTTTGCATAAACTCGCCACTAATCCACGAATTGTCACGAATATCACGAATAAAGATTTAATTTATTAGCGTCATTCGTGTGTCATTTGTGTATTGGTGTCGCTATTATCTTGAGTAAAACTCAACCACGAGAGACGCCGGATTTAAATCACCCAGGTCCTCGGCAGTTGGAACATTTAAAATTTTACCTTCTAATTTTTCTTTATCCAAAGAGATCCAGGCGGGAGTTTCGTATTTTTTCAATGTAGCCACCAAATCTTTCATCAAGTTTGATTCTTTTATTCTCGGCCTTAATTTAATTATCTGCCCTTTTTTTGTCTGATAAGAAGGGATGTCTACTCTTTTATCGTCAACTAAAATATGGCCGTGGTTGACCAGCTGTCGCGCCATTGCCCGCGATTTTGCCCAACCCAGACGGAATACCACGTTATCAAGCCTTGTTTCAAGCCGCCTCATGAAAATTTCGCGGGTATCTTTCTTTTCGGCTATCGCGTCTCTTACGTATTTGGCGAATTGGCGTTCAAGCACTCCGTAAGTTCTTTTCACCCGCTGTTTTTCCGCCAATTGTTTTCCGTATTCCGAGCCGCCGCCCCGGCGCTTTCTGCCACCTTTTCCGTGGATTCCCGGCGGATCAGGTCGTTTTACCATGGCGCATTTTTGCCCAAAACAACGGTCTCCCTTCAAAAAGAGCTTTCCTCCTGCCCGTCTGCATTTTTTGCATGTTGCGTCTGCCATTGTTGTCTGACTTTATTAGAATAAACACTTCCGTCAAAATGTAACAAGACTTTAGACACGCCTAACTTTCGGCGGCCGGCATCCGTTATGCGGAATAGGCGTTACGTCCTTAATCGCTGCAATTTCAAGGCCGTGCGAGGCAAGCGCCCGGATAGCCGCTTCCCGGCCACTGCCAATTCCTCTCACATAAACCACCACTTCCCTCACTCCCATCTTTTTTACTTTTTCAATCACCGCCTCAACAACTTTTGAAGCAGCAAAAGGCGTTGCCTTTTTCGGCCCCTTAAAACCCAAACCGCCTGAGCTTGCCCATCCCAAAACATCGCCAGCCATATCAGTCATGGTCAGCATAGTATTGTTATAACTTGATTTAATATATGCTTTTGCTTTCTCAACCCTTCTGCCCTTCACTTTTTCCACACCCGATACCGCCTTTTTCTGCGCGGCTGATACTTCCTGTTCTTCCTTTAGGGCTTCTTCTTCGGATTGAGCAATAATTTTTTTCTTTCCCATGGCGTCCTACGAATTCACTAATTTTTACATATATTACCTGCCGGCAGACAAACGAATATAATATTTGTAAAATTGGTAATGATTCGTAATTTAGTAGGGTTTTAAGTTTTTTCCGCCCCTGCCTTTCTTCCGCTGCCCATCGTCTTTCTTACATTCCCCCGGACGGTTCTGGTATTGGTCCGCGTGCGCTGGCCTCTGACCGGCAGACCTTTTATATGACGGATTCCGCGGTATGAACCGATGTCTTTTAGTCGTTTAATATTCATCATTCTTTCCCTTCGCAGCTCACCTTCAATTTTATAGCTTTTTTCAACAATTTCTTTAAGAACGTTCAGCTGTTCGGCCGTCAGTTTATTGGCACGTAAATTCGGGTCAATTTTAGCCTGCGCCAAAATTTTGTTGCTCAAAGTCCGCCCTATGCCATAGATATAGGTAAGCGCGATTTCAATACGTTTATTGTCTGGTATGTTTATACCTGCAATACGTGGCATTGTTTTAAATTCAATATCCAAATTTCCTAATTTCTAAATTTTCGGCCTATCGGCGGAAAAAACAAGAAATTGGAAAATAAATAAGCTATAGAAAATCATCCTTGCCTTTGTTTGTGTTTCTTGTTCACACAGATAACATAAATTTTCCGCTTGCGGCGAACAATTTTGCATTTTGCACAAATCTTTTTAACTGATGCTCGAACTTTCATGACAATAAAAATACGGATACTTTAGGCGCAAAGCGCTTTATCCGTCTTTTGAGGATTCTGAACTGCAGATCTAGTGAACGCCTTTTCCTTCCAATAACCGGAAGGGTTAAGGCCTGATCTGCGTTCCGAAAGCCCTTTTAAGATAATCGAAGGATAATTCTACCTCTGTTTAAATCGTATTGGCTTATTTCTACCTTAACCCTGTCACCCGGCAAAATTCTTATGTGATTCATCCGCATCCGGCCCGATAAATGAGCCAGAATCTCTTCGCCGCCCTCCAACCGAACCTTGAAAACCGTGCTTGGCAAAGCCTCAATCACTTCCCCTAATTTTGTTGTTTTATCGTTTTTATTAGCCAATTTCGCTTATATTTAAATATATAACGGAATCTTTAATTAGTCAACCCCTCACATGGATGTTACGTCGAATGGGCGTATTTGTATAAATTTTACACTGATTTTTAGTTTTCGCCATGTGAGGGGTCAACAGTAACCCTTATTTTATCCAGTTGTTTGGGAATTTTGCTGCTCCAGAATGGCCAGAGAGAAAAACGTGCTTCTTTTATCTCGGGCCGGCCAAACAGTACATCTTTTATTTCCTGCTCCTTCTTGCCAGCCGTAATTTTTTTGATCTCTTCCGTGTCAACCTTCCAGACAACCTCTTGGCTCCCCTGCACTTTAAAGCTTAATTGCCCCTTTTCCATGTCAACTTTGATATCCTTATATTCAACCTGCGTCCGTTTTTGTATTTCTTTTGTGTCTGACAGAATATCCGCTAAATCGTTCTGAATCAGCCGCCAGATGTCTTCTTCCAAAAATATAAGGGCTCGCGCCGTCGCTTTGATGGTCAGAGTAAATTTTTCTGCCTTGCCACCCACCTCAACCGACGGCTTAACTTCGCCCATCTGCGTGGCAAGCGCGCCCGAAACAAGCTTATACCCATTGGGAATTTGATCGGTTAATTCCTTCTCTGCCTTTTGCTTCAATAAGCCCCAAACTTTTTCTTTCGCCTTGTCAAAATCCTCCTGCGTCATTACCCTGACGTTTTCAGTAGACCCGCCAGTCATTGCGTTCTGCGACTTGCCGTAAAAACCAGTATATTTTGGCGAGCCCTTGAATCCCGGAATGGTGAAATCAGCCGACCCTATATTATAGTCAACTCCTGGCTGATCTGCTTCAACATTTACGTCAAGCGAGCTTGCGATAATTTTTGCATCCTGTACCTTTGCGCCCGGAATAGTGACTGTTTTTGTTAGACGATAGATTTTTCCCTGCGGGGAGAGGAATCGCGTTGTCTCAACCAATGTCTGCGGCTCGGAACTATACGCGTTAAAAACTGTTATTACGCCTTTGGCTTTATCGTTCAGCTGCCGCTGGCCAGAAGCCGAAAATTCCGCAGTTTCCTTTTCCTCAAGTTTTACAATCTGGCCGGGAATTTTATTGGCCGCGACATCCGCCTGGCCAACGTTTTTATCAGCAGTAATCTTAAGATCAATAGTAGCGTTGTCTCTCTTCGCGGCAATTGTAATTTCCGCACTTGGCAGCATAAGTAAAAATACGAGACCTGCGATAACAATTGCCGCACCAATAAAAATTCCGAATATTTTAAGAGGCAATGCCTCCATAAGTCTGCCTGGCAGCAAACGACCTATGCCGCGTCCTTCTTGCATGTCTTCGCTTTTTGCGCGGCCTTTGTGCCGCCACATATAATTGCTGTAATCTTCCCGTGCCATCTCTGCTTTTTTTACACGCGGCTGTTCTTCTGATGTTTCTTCTGATTCTCTTTGCTTATGCAAAAATTTGGCTGCTCTTCCAAAAATACTATTTTTGCCTGCCACAAATTTGCCGCTAGCAGGCCTGACGCCTCTGACAATGTCGCTCATCCGCGCCGGTATGCGTTTCCTTTCTTCTTTCAGCAAACCAGCAAATTCATTTTCCGTAAGCTGTTCTTCCATAACTGTCTCGTTATCTTCTTCCTCCTCACTTTCCTCGTCCTGGCCTTCTTCGTTAGTTTCTGACGCATATTCTTCATCTTTTTTTTCTTTTTCTTCCTCCTCCGTTTCGTCCTCCACCCCTGCCAGTTCATCAAGCGATTCACTCGCCTGAAAATCCGCTTTTTTAGCGAGACGAATCGCCGTCGGGTCTTGAGAAATAATAGTTACCTGTTTTCTTAAATTATCCGCTTCCCGTTTAAGCAATTTCAGATTTACCAAGCTCTGCGTGATTACGGCAGATATCGGAATAACCAAAAATACATCTCGTTTTTTTGCTTTTACGAGCCTGTCAATTACAGACGTAATTTCCTCGTCCGGCCTGATATAAATTATCTTTTCGTTCATTTTCAGACTATATTTTTAAAATTTATCTTGCCGCAAAGTAGTTTTTTAAGTTATGTCTGCATGAGCCGGATCGCCCTTTTCAACATCGGCGCAAAAATGCCTTCATCGCCCAAAAGCTGGACCGATAAGCTGGCCAGCGCCAGAGGCGTCACGTCTTTTGGCTCCTTCAACTTTCCTGTTTTATCTTCTATGCCTACAACCTGAGCCGGATCAATAAAATTAACTTCCGGCACCTGTAAAAGCGGCAAATCTTTTGCCCAGTCACCCGATTCCAGAGCTTTTTTTATTCCCGGCAAACTGCTGCCGCCGCCGCAAAGCAGAATTTTTGAAGGCAACGGGCTTAATTTGGAAAATTCGCTTAAGGCCAGACCCACCCCGCCGAGCCACACCTTTATGTCCTGTTTAAAAATATCAGAAATTTTTTTCTTAACGCCGCTCGAAATTTCTCCACGGCTATATTTTAGCTTTATCTGCTCGCCTTCTGTAAAATTAACCGCCAGATTATCACAAAGACGCTTGGTAAAAGCACGGCCGCCCAGAGCAAATGATTTTATTCCTTCAAGTCCGCCCTGGCGCAGAAGTGCGATATCCGTTGTGCCACCGCCGATATCAATAAAAATCACGTCGTTTTGATTTTCAATATCAATGCCTCTGGCAATCGCATATGGTTCGGCAGCTACAAAAAGCAGATCGAGATTCAAGGTCTTAGCAATAGAATTTATCGCGCCAAGATGGAGAAGCGGGGCGTAGGCATTAAAAATGCTGAGCGTTATCTCCTTGCCCTGAAAACCCAAAGGATTTGTCACCTGATATCCGTCAATTTTTACTTCAACGATTGTCGCGTTTATCATTTTTACCTCAATTTCGGAAATTCCGCTTTCCTCGGCCAGTTCCTGACGAATTTTATTGAACGCCTTCCATTGTATTTTCTGGATAATATTTTTGAGCTCCGGCATTTCTATCTTTTCCTTCGGCTCTTCCCGTTCGCAGGCAAAACTAAAAGTCGCTCCTTTGACAAATTCTCCGGCAATACCAATTATCGCCTGGCTGACTTTGGTTTTGGCCTCGGCCTCAACCGCCAAAATCGCTTTTTTACATGTGTCGGCCACGCCTTCTATGTCAGTCACCGCACCAGCTATCATATGCGCGATTTTTTGCGGCTCCAAAACCGCCCCCACGATCTGGCCGGCTCTTTTTTTCTCGTCTACTTTAACAATGAGTGCTTTTACAAATTCGGTGCCGATATCCAAAACCAAAACGCAATCGCCTTTTATTTTCCTTTTTCCGAAAATCTTATCAAAAATGCTCATTGAATTTTTCTCTCTTTCATTATACTAAAAACCGCCCCGCCAAACAATCATAAATATCCACCGCTCGTTATTCCAAAACGGCCTTGATGCGCCTAACCCCAGCCGAACTTGCCTCTTCCTTAACTATTTTGAATCTTCCTAATGCACTAGTCCGCTCAACGTGAGGACCGCCGCAAATTTCGCGACTGAAATTTCCGATACTATAAACCTTGACCCTCTCCCCGTATTTTGATTCAAACACGCCCATCGCGCCTTTGGCTTTTGCTTCGTCCAGCCCCATTTCTTTCATTGCCACCGGTAAGTCAGCCATAATTTGTTCATTGACAATCTCTTCAACTTTTTTAATTTCTTCTGGCGTCACTTTTTGTGGATGCGAAAAGTCAAAACGCAATCTTTCGGCCGTGATATTTGAACCTTTCTGCGTGACATGATTGCCAAAGACTTGCCGCAACGCCTCAAGCATAAGGTGCGCGGTTGTATGATATTTGACCACTTGCTCGGAATGGTCCGCCAGCCCGCCTTTGAATTTCTGCTCTGCTCCGGCGCGAGAAAGTTCCTGATGCCTGATCAGCTCTAAATTGAATTCCTCCCTTAACTTCTTATCATTCGACCAATATCCATGATGCTCAAAGTATTCTTTCGTCATTTCGTAAGGGAAACCGTACGTTTGGTAAAAATCAAAAATTAATTTACCTGTTAAATCACCCTCTTTGATTTTCTCAATAAATTTTAGAGCCTTGTCTAGAGTAACAACAAACTTTTCTTCTTCCCTTACGAGCCGCTCTTCAATGAACGCACGATTATTATGCAACTCTGGATAAACGTTTCGGTACATTTCTATAACAACATCCGCGACCTTAAATGTAAAAATCTCACTAATGCCAAGCTGTTTGCCGTATCGCACAGCGCGGCGGATAAGACGTCGAAGCACATAGCCGCGTTCAACGTTTGACGGCTCAAGCCCTTCGGCCAAAATAAACGTCGCCGCTTTTATATGATCCGCTACAATGCGCACGGCGCGTGTTATTTCCAGCGTTTCGCCGTGTTTTTTCCCCGAAAGCTCCTCAGTCTTTTCAAAGATCGGATAAAATAATTCATTATCAAAAGTATCTGTTTTGCCGTTTAGAACAGAAATTGTCCTTTCGAGCCCCATGCCTGTGTCCACGTTCTGCTGTGACAATTTTTCATAAGTTCCGCCTTCGGTCTTATTGAATTCCATAAATACGTCGTTCCAAACTTCCATGATCCTGCCCGCATCCGCTTCTTCGCCAAAAGTTTTTTGAAGTGCGCCCAAATCCGGCGAAACGTCGTAAAACATTTCCGTGTCCGGCCCGCAGGGCCCGGTTTGGCCAGCCGGCCCCCACCAGTTATCTTTTGCGGGCAGGGGAAAAATCCGAAAATTTTCATTGCCGGCGATCGTTGTGCCAAACGCACAGACCTCGGCATTAATGCCCGCTTTGGCGAACTGCGTTTTCCAGGCATCAATTGATTCCTGGTCAATCGGCGAATTTTCGTCACCCATAAAAACACTTATGTATAACCTTTGCGGTTCAAGCCCCAGCCATTTTTTGTCAGTTAAAAATTCCCAGCTCCACTCAATCGCCTCTTTTTTAAAATAATCACCGAGCGACCAATTGCCCAACATCTCAAAAAAAGTTAAATGACGGTTGTCGCCAACGTCGTCAATATCGGTTGTGCGGATGCACTTTTGCGCGTCAGCCAGCCGCTTGCCGGCCGGATGGCTCTGTCCCAAAAGATACGGCACGAGCGGATGCATTCCGGCAGTCGTAAAAAGTACGGTTGGGTCGTGTTCGGGAATCAAAGGAGCCGAGGGAATTACTGCATGCCCCTTTTCTTTCATAAAATCCAGGAATTTTTTACGTAGTTCGTTTGCGGACATACAAAAATAGACAGAAAATTTTTACTTTATTAATAAATCTTAAAACCAAATCTCGCCCGCCATGGCTTTAGCGGCGGCGGGGCGGAGTTCGTTTGCCGTCATGCCTGTAATTTATCACAAAATCGCAATTTCGACAACCACGGCATCACATAATGGCGTCTCGCGCCGCAAACTAGACAACCCTATGCCAAAAGTCAAAGGTTGTCTTGTGGATGCGCCATCTTTACAACAAAACCGCCATATGTTATATATTAATTGTACCTTTCAAATACTCATTTCTTAGGCTATTTTATTCCGATATTCTATTAGGACACTCTATTTTTCCTATTTCACAGGAAAGGAGGTGTACATGAGACATTCCGAGCGTTTCTTTTCACATTATCTGGCCTTTTTCGACTCCAGAGCAGGTCCTACGATAGTGCCTACATTCCGCAAGAATGAAAGGGGGTGATAAAAATATGCGGGGCCGTGTTATCGGTCCTGAATGTTCATTTTTTACTTCGCCTTTTTGGAGGCATGATGCGTAATAGATTCCTCTGACAATTGAATGTATTTTCTTGCCGACTTCTTCTGAAGCCGGGGCCAAAATGAGCGACTAGCGTCGCACAGGCCGGTCCGACAAGCTCGGACACGAAAAACGGCCAAAAAGAAAAGAACGGGAAAAGAGGGGTGCAAGGACGTATAGCAAGGCGTAACAGCAAGAAACACACAAGCAAAGGCCATCAAGGTCATCAGGCGGAGCGGCCTTGAGCCAACAGACCGCCTCCGGACAGTGGGCATGTTAAAATCCGGGATTTTAGGACCGAGGTCTGGCTGTGCACGTGCACGCGCCAAAGAAATGCTTCGGTCGCGCAGAAGAAAGCGCTGCCAGACGCCTGCTGCCGATTTCGAGCGAAGCGCAGAGACATCCGGCCCAGTGCCTGTTCTCTCAAAGGCTTTGCCGTCGTCATGCGCTCTCATTTTGTTCCCTCGTCTCATACTACAGTTCTTGCCCCCTCAATTCCCAACAAAAAAGACCTTCATCGTAAGGTCTTTTCTTTTACCCCCACACCAAGTTTTGGTGTGGGGGTTTACAAAAAATTTTCCTGCCTGTGGATAATATTCTTTACAAAAACCCGTCAAAATGATATAAAGGAAATAGGTAATAGTTCTCTAACAAGAAAGGGAGAGGCGGGGCGCGAATACCAATAAATCTTCATTGCAACACTGAACTTATTTTAATACTCCCTCCTCACCACGGGGGCCACCTCCTCCCCCATCACCCATATCCGGCACCTCCTTTCTAGCCGCCTCGCCTCTTCCCTTTCTTTCTATATAAAAGCTCCCACCATCGGGAGCTTTTTCTTTTTTATTTAGACACCAAAACAAGCCACATTCTGACAGAAATACCCGCGCTCTGGAGCGCGGGTATTTCTGTCACGTTACTGAATTACTCCTCCACCCAATAGTTCACCTTTTTTGCTATAGAACACCGCGCTCTGTCCCGGCGTCACCGCCCGCTGGGGCTTGCCGAAAATTACACGCACAGTGTCATTGCGAGCCCCGACGTGAAATCGGGGCGTGGCAATCCTGTAAATAACAGCCGGACTAGCTTCGCTCTTATATCTTATTTTTATCAAAACTTCCTGCGGCAATTTTGCCTGCCCTCCGTAGCCTTGCCTGCCCGCAGTAGCTTTAGCGAAGGAGGGGCGGAGGCGGGGCGCTTGCCTGCTTGTCCAATTTATATTGCCCGCCGCCAGTTCTTTGCTATACAGATCTTTTTCATCGTTGCTGACATATAAAATATTTTTGCGCGTGTCTTTTTTAACCACCCACCACGGCCCCTGGTTCAATGGAATATTTTTACGCTGCCCGATGGTATAAAACGCTAGACCCTGATGTTCACCCAAAATTTTACCATCTTTCAATTTGTCATTCCCGCGAAAGCGGGAATCCAGACTGGATACCGGATCAAGTCCGGCATGACACGAATTATAATCTACTATTTTTCCTAGCTTCATTTTTATATATTTTTTCAAAAAGCTTTCAATATCGCGCGCCACAAAACAAAGATCAAAGCTCTCGCCCCGCCTGAAAGACAGTCTCCATTTTTTTGCTAATTTATACACTTCCTCTTTCGTATAGTCGGCCAAAGGAAATAATACGCGACTCAATTGCCTCTGTGTCAACGCATACAAAAAATATGACTGATCCTTATCTTTATCCTTGGCCTTAAAAATTGTATACGTGTCATTGCGAGGAGCCCCGCACCGTGCGGGGCGACACGGCAATCCCAAAATGATATCGCCAACGGCTGTTTGCCTCGGGATTGCTTCGCCCCGACTTACATCGGGGCTCGCAATGACGCTACTTTGTATTTTCGCATAATGCCCGGTGGCAATATAATCAGCCCCCATGCCGAGCGCTTTTTTGAATAAAAGCCCAAACTTAATTTTTTTATTGCACACAACGCACGGATTTGGCGTTCGCCCGGCGTCGCTCTCGCGCAAAAAATGATCAACTACTTCTTTTTTAAATTCTTTCCCCAGGCGCAGGATATAAAAAGGGATGTCTAGTTTTGAAGCCACGTCTCTAGCCGCCTGCTCTGCACCCGCGCTACAGCAAGTATTTGTAGCCGCAAAGCGTGCATTCGGCTCTGCCCAGAAACGCATAAAAACGCCAACGACATCATATCCTTGCTTTTTTAATAACGCCGCTGCCACAGAAGAATCAACCCCACCAGACATTGCAACTATTACTTTTCCCTTTGATTTGCGCATATTCTCTTCTATCATTTTATTTTTTAGAATAACATCATTTTTGCCAAAAAGAAAAGCCCCGGATGAACATTGTTCATCCGGGGCCACAAAAAGGGTACTAAGCGGCTTTCTTATGATAAAGATTGAACCGCTTATCCCTGCACTTTCTGAGCCCCCAGACATACTTTTCGCACCACCGCCCATTGCACTTTACCTCCTTGCATGGATCAACTAAGGGTGCACAAGCCAAAGCAATTGCCCCAGCCACTTCCATAAAAGAGAGGGCTGTTGGTTCCTTATCGGGCGCCGAGAAGCTCCCATTAAGAAGCTGACTCTTGTCCTTTTTGGAATAATACCAAAAATGGCATTTATCGCAATCCTCGGCCACCTCCATCTCCTGCCAGTCTGGCAGAATAATCTTACGTTTTACCAGCTCCTGCATCCGTACAATCCTTACCACATCAATAAAATTAATTTTCCGCTGAAAATCTGGCGTGGTGAAGATTGCCGTATTGCCAGTGGTGCGCCGCTGAATTATAATATCAACCATGTCGCCAAATCTCCAACGGATCCATTTGTTCATCTTACGGCTATCTGATTCAACAACCGCGATTCCAACCGGACCTTTGATAATCCGGCCTTTTTCACGAAATTCGTCTTCGCATTTAAAAAAGCGAATTTGGCCGCGCAGATGACGACGAATCCCATCCACCGCCCAATCAAACGCTGCTGGTAATTCCTTGTCACTCTCGCAATCATCCCAACCATCATTTAAAAGCGAGTGGATATCAAATGGCATACTTCGGCCTTCATCATCCACCCTTTTGCAAAATTGCAGGATCTTCTGCAGCTCTGGTTTGTGAGAAATCTGTAAAATTTCCGCCGCCAGATGCGCGCAGGAGGAAATACCTTTTCCGTGCTCGTCTAAAATTCCTCCCCCGATACCGATCGGGAGAATTTTGTCCTTTAATAAGATCTCGTCACCGCTCTTGCCTTTTGCATCCTCTGGCACGCGGCCTTCCGTCCAAAATTCCATCCTTGCCTTTTCAACGCCAGGGAAGATTCCTCTGCCCCACGTCACACATTCTACGTATGCCAGAACCTCATCAAAATGCGGCATATTGTGAGTTGCAATTTTCTTGACTGGCCACGGGCCAACACCTCCTAACCGCTTCTGCCACCATTTCAACTCTGTGCTCGCCATTGTCGCCATTTTCGCACCCTCCTTAAATGATATTTTAAGGTTAAATTTTAAAGAACCCTATCACCTGTTCACCAAGAACTCCCATTTTTCCCTCCTTTTGGTTGAATTTTGAATACACATATTATAATAGATAGCTAACCATATGTCAAGAAAAGTTGCCTCCCTCAAAAAATCATGCTATAAATATAATACATGTTAAATTACAACGACCTGCGCCCCGGCACTTTTTTTATTTTGGACGGCCAGCCCTATGAGGTGCTGGAGTTCAGTTTCCTGCGTATGCAGCAAAGAAAACCGGTTGCCCAGACAAAAATAAAGAATCTTATTTCCGGCAAGATCATCAGCCGTAATTTTCAGCCCAACGAAACTTTTGAAGCCGCCGACATCAACTATAAAGATGTCAAATTTTTATATGCCCATCGCGGCAAATTTGTGTTTTCCGAAACCAAAGACCCGTCAAAAAGATTTGAATTGGAAGAACAGCAAATTGGCCAGCTGCACAAGTTTTTAAAACAAAACAGTGAAGTAGAAATGATAGAATTTGAAGGAAAAATCATTAATACAGCACTCCCGATAAAAATGGAATTTAAGGTGATTGAGGCGCCACCGGGCATAAAAGGCGACACCGCGCAGGGAGGCGTCAAAGCCGTTAAAATAGAAACGGGCGCTATGATTAACACTCCTTTCTTCATTGAAGAAGGCGACGTCATCCGGATCAACACACAGACCGGAGATTATACAGAACGGGTAGAAAAGTCAAAATAGCCTCATAAAATTTAAAAAGAGGGCACCGGATATTTCTGATGCCCTCTTTTGTTATCAATCTATTTTCTCTTGTTTTAAAATCTTTAAGAATCTTTCCTCCAGTATCCAAACGGCGCCCAGCGCCGCCTTGCCGTGATGTTCTTCAAATTTTTCCAATATGATCTGACCCATTCTCTCGTTCATGGTGAATGATGACATTTGAGGTCCGGTTCGTAACAGACAGCCAGCACCCCTAAAAAGAACGTCTTCAAACTCGCCACAATACGGAAATCTGCTTGATGGCAAAATCCCGAAAGTCCACTCTCCAAAATCATCAGAAAATTCTTTTGCCAAACGACTAAAGATAGTGTAGACAGATCTTTCCGTAATTATTCTTGAACCTCCCTGAAAAAATAGAGCCATAACCGCAAGCATTATCTCGGCACCGGGAATTTTATTACCATCTTTGCCTCTCATATTTACCCTCCTTCCACCAAATTTTCAAGAACAACTTTTTATATATTTTTTCCTGGCATATCTTATAATTTTACCGCTTCTCCTTCATTCAAAGCGCCTCCATTCCCATTTTCTTCTTTCTTTATCTCTGGCTCTTTCTCTTTCTCCTCCTCGGTTCTATCTCCCAAAACCTCGCTTAACGTTTCGCGAAGTTCGCTTAAATTGACCTCTTTCTTTTTCCGCCTCATATCAGAAAACTTTGACGGCTCTTTTTTTGCCGCCTCGGCTAAAGAAACCGGCGCGCCCGTGTCTTTTATTAAAACTTCGCCCGAAGCGCTTGGATTTGACGGCCGCCTCGGCGGGTTAGAATTTTGCGCAAAATTATCCCGTCTTGGAAAATCGCCATGCGGCTGCGGCGTCCCTTTTTGCTCCTGCGAACGCACCTGAGCCAAACAATCCTGACAATAGACGGGCCTGACGCCGTCGGGCTTAAATTTCAAGCGGATTTTTTTGCCACAGCTACTGCAAACCGCATCAAACGAGGGCTCTTCTGGATGAAATTCTGCCTTGTGCGCCGGCGAAATTTCGTGGCTCAAGACCATTTTTCCTTCTTTCTCACTTTCTATCACTCCGCTCCACTTGGCAATTTTTTCTTCAACTTCCTGGCGGCTCGTGCTGTAGCGTTCCCTAGAGACACGAATTATTGTTTCGCGGTGTGAAATTTCCGGCGGTGCGATCGGCGGCAGAGTCGTGGCGGAAAAGGGCCGCGAAGCAATGCCGTCTATCATTAATTTCAGATATATCTGGGCAAATCCTAAATTAACAAGGTCATTAGCCGAAAACTCGGGCATAAATTCTTTTTCAAGAAATTCAGCATCAGTCGCGCCGACCCGAAAAGTAAGCATGCTCCCCACGTTCCCAAAAACCGCATCAGCCACCGGTTCAACCATCTGCGTTATATACTGATGCGCCAAAACCAGATCAAGACGGTATTTCCTGGCTTCTGACAAGATCGCGGCAAAAGATTCTGTGGCAAAATTCTGAAATTCGTCAACGTAAAGATAAAAATCCTTGCGCTCTTCCTCGGGAACATCAATACGCGACATGGCGGCTAATTGCAGCCGAGTAATCAGCATTGCGCCCAGCAGCGCCGAATTATCCTCGCCAATGCGGCCTTTGGACAAATTCATTATAAGAATTTTTTGCGAATCCATCGCCTCTCTGATATTGATGGATGACGTTGTCTGGCCGACGATATTACGAATTAATGGACTTGTCAAAAACTGACCTACTTTATTTTGAATAGGCGCCACTGCTTCGGCCATGAATCTGTCCGGATATTTTGCAAATTCATCAACCCAAAATGCCTTAACAACCGGGTCAGCAATTTTTTCCACCACTTTTTTCCGGTATTCTTTATCGACTAAAATTCGCATCGTTCCAAGAAGGGTTGAGCCGGGGTATTCAAGAAGCGCTAAAATCGCGTTGCGCAAAACGTATTCCAGCCGCGGCCCCCAGGATTCGGCCCACAACTTTTTAAAAACGCCGACCAGGCCAGAGGCGACAAGGTGCCTGTGTCCAGGGTCAACTTTTTCAATGACATTAAAAGCTATCGGAAAATCGAGGTCCGCCGGATTAAAATATATGACATCATTCAATCTGTTTGACGGAATAAAATCAAGCATCTTCTCGGCAAATTCGCCGTGCGGGTCCACTATCCCGATCCCTTTGCCCGACTGGATATCCTGAATTGCCATATTTTCCAAAAGCGTAGTTTTGCCCATGCCAGTTTTACCAATAACATAAAAATGGCGGCGGCGATCGGCCGTTTTTATTCCGAATTTTACCCGCTGGTCGCGGAAATTCGTTTCAGCAAAAAATGTGATATCGTCAGCCATAATCAGAATAAAGATTTAAGATCTATGATTTAAGAATAAATTCAAAATTCTTAAATCTATATTCCCAAATCTACACCGTCGGCAAACTTATCGGCGGCTCGCCTTTTTTGGTCGCCAGCCACGGCGTCATCGGCGCCTTAATAGATGAGGAAGGAAAGTGATACAAGCTAGCCAACTCTTCAATGTTTAAAGTGAACCCCTTATCCCAGAATGTCCTTTGGCGCAAGAATCTTATCAGCTTTCTCTGTTTATAAATTTTTCTCTGTTTGGCAAAAAGATAATTAGCTTTGGTCATATTTTTCGCGTCCGGCAAAATGGTGTTTCCATTCAAAGCCGCAAACTGGTTAAAAAATCCCATGCTAGCGCTAACATTTGCCATTGACATAATTTCGCGCCTTGCCACATAAGCGAACTGGACTTTTGTTTCGTAGGCCTTTTTTGTGGCTTTCATTTCAACCAGCCCAATACTCTCTCTCTGTCCGGGAGAAAGCATCGGAAAAGGAACAGTGACACCTTCCGGCGCGGCAGGCGCAGGTCTTGCCTGTTCCATCAATTTTACAGCAAATTTTTTTGCTTCTTCGGCCCATTTGTCCGGTTGCGGCCTGATGAAAAACTGAATCCATATTTGTTCGCCTTGCCTAAGTTTGCTCATTACTTCCATAAGCCCGCCCAAAGGGTCTATAAATTGCGAGATGCCCTTGGAAGAAATGACATCAAGCTGCATCATGTAGGTTCGCAAAGGATAAGCATCCGGCTGGGCCAGTTTCATTTTTGTCGCCCAAAAATCCCAATTTTTATTAGGGATATCGGCCGGAATATTTTTTACATAATCTTCAACTTCCTTAACTTCTGTCTGTGGGTAATGACTCCAAATATGCGATTCTATCAGATTCCTGAACTTTGCGGGCGCCCTGACAAAAAAATGAATGCCCCCGTCAATCCCGACAATTTCAAACACAAAGTAATCCTGGATGAATCCTTTTACATATTTTTGATATTTTGTCGCGATAGTGCCAAAAATCCCCCAAAATCCCGCAAAAACCTGCTCCATAATTTTTGGACTCTGCTCCATGTCGCGGGGTGGCTTAATTTCAAGCAGAACCCACTGGATTCCCTGCCAGTAAACACGCCTGATATAATACATCCAGGTATCAAAAAAGGCTATGGCCAAAACAACCGGCAGCCATAGCCACCAAACATCCAAAAGGTAATTAAATATCACTTTTGAAAGCTCGAAAGGTGTCATTCCTTGTAATAGACACTGTTAAAGATCCTGATTGGATTTAAAATTTTATACTAGCGCGTAACGGCCGTCCTCCAATTTTTTGAAGGCCTTTTTGTTCTGCAAATTTATAAGGATGGTATTTTCTTTTATCTGGCGCTTGGCCAAAACATTCTTTACAACCTCTCCTTTGGCCATCGGCCCTTTCTCTTTGATTATATCACGGATAACATCAACAACGGTACCGGGCGCATATCCCCATTCGGCCAAAGCATAAATCCCGCGGCCGATAAGAACAAACCGCGGGTCTTTTATGAGCTCGTTGTGAACCGTCTGCACATAAGCCGGCTTATTCTGCGGCAATTGTTCATTGATCTGATTGGTAACTTCTGAAAAATGAAACGGCTGGCCGGCTTTTTTGAATACTAAATAGGCCTTGTCGCGCACGCCACGCGGAGAAATTTCCGGCCAGACAACCAATCCGAATTCGCCAAAACGATTTTGGTCTATGATCTTGGAAGCATCAATATAAGAAAAAGTCGCCTTGTCAGAAATATTCGGCAACTTGCTTTTAACAACTCTATAAAGCTCCTCGTCTTTTAAAACCTTGGGATTCTTATCAAAATATCTGACAGCCGAGTCCACTGCCCGTTCCGCCTTTTGAATGGCACTGCTGTTAACCGCCCAGAATGTATGAAATTCATCAGTTTCAGGATAACGGCTAAACCGCTCTCCCAGGGTCAAAACAAGATTAAGTGCCGCTTTGCACAAGCTAAGTTCTGCTTCGGCTTTTTTCTGTAATTCAGCTATCTGACTCGCAGGAAAACAATAACAGACCAAGTCGTCAAACGCCCTGTCTTCACGCCGCAACTCGCCGTACTGCTTAAAATAATCGTGAATTTCATCTTCAAGAGGCCGTACCTTTTCGCGCACGCCCGGCTGCAATAAATAATCAAGGCCGTTCTTCTCGATCTGCCGCACTCTCTCTCTTGTTATGTTATACTGGTCCCCGATTTCCTGAAGCGTTTGCGGAGTTCCGTTTTCAAGACCAAAACGCCGCCTGACCACATCCTGTGTCCGGCGGTTGTCTATTCCGCTAATAAGTTCTGATATCAAATAATAAGGATTTTCCATATCTTTCTCTTTCTAATAAGATATCATAATAAGGCAATATTGTCAACCCAGTTAGAGATTTCCCCACAAATCCTATGTTTTTATAAAAGGAAGCCGTAGGCGGTTCGCCAAAAAAACTTTCACATATTTCGATTACTCGTTGAAATTCTAACAGGGTCAACGGGCCATGCTTTTACCTTACCGAGACCAGCCGTTTTCGCCTAAAACGCTCCCAACTGACCAAAAGGGTACTGGCAATAAAAATTGAAGAATACGTCCCGAAAAACAGCCCTATGATCAGCACCAAAGAAAAATATCTTGTACTTTCCCCGCCAAAAAGAAATACTGCCAGCATCGTCAGGAGCACCACAAGGGATGTATTTATTGAACGGCCCAGTGTCTGGTTGACGCTGACCTCAACCGTGTTTTCAAAATCAGAACCAACGCCCTTGCGCAGATTTTCGCGGATACGGTCAAACACAACTATTGTGTCGTGGACAGAAAAACCAAGAATAGTGAGCAAAGCAGTCACAAAAAGCAGGCCAACTTCAACGTCCATAAAATGCCCGAGCACCGCAAAAAAACCGGTCGGAATGACAACGTCATGCAAAAGAGCAATGATTGCCGCCACTCCATATCGCCAAGAAGCAACGGGTTTGGAAACCTTGCGAAATGCATATGCTATATATATGACAATCATAAGAAGTACGAAAACGATTGCGTAAACAGCCCGCCGCTGCAATTCCTGGCCTATGACCGGGCCGACTGATTCAAAGCTTTTTTCTTCAACAACGGAAGAACCGCCCAGATCAGTAATTATTTTTTGATGGGTTTCTTCGTTGATATCACGAAACTTTAAAATGGCACCTTTATCTCCTACCGGCTGAATGCTGATATTGCCCAAATCTATCTCAGCCAGCTTCTGCTCAATTGCGGAATTGGCCGGCCGCTCCCCCTTAAACTCAACCTGCAAAAGCGAACCACCGGTAAAATCAATGCCTAGTTTCAAACCCCACAAAATCAACGCCAAAATACTGGCGCATAAAAGAATGCCCGAAATTGAGTAGAATATTCGACGATGACTAATGATTGGTATCATAAAAATTTCTAATTTCCTAATTCCCTGACTTCTTCACGCCAAACAGCCAAAGCGAATTTTCAAGCCCCGGCCTCATAATAAGTTTCAAAAATATCCTCGTGACAGTTATGGCTGAAAACATACTTACAAAAATGCCCAGCGCCAAAGTTAAAGCAAACCCTTTGATGATGCTTGTGCCGAGCCAGAATAAAATCGCGCATGTTATAAGCGAAGAAACATTAGAATCACGAATGGAAGTCCATGCTCGCTTAAACCCCTCATCAACTGCAGTGGCCAGGCCTCTGCCCCAGCGCAATTCTTCTTTGACGCGCGCAAATATCAATATATTAGCGTCAACCGCCATTCCAATTGATAAAATAACGCCCGCAATGCCTGCTAGAGTCAAGGTGACAGAAAATAATTTAAAAAGTGTAAGCACGATTGCCGTATATATCAAAAGCGCAGCAACGGCCACGAGGCCAGGCAGACGATACCAGAAAATCATAAAAAGTATAACCGCTGCCAGGCCGATAATTCCGGCAAGCAAGCTGGCACGAAGCGATATCTCGCCCAAAGACGGGCCGATTGTCTCTTGGTTTATCAAATTTATCGGCACGGGCAGAGCGCCGGCATTAAGCCGCTGCGCAAGAGTCTTTACCTCTGCGTCAGTGAAATTGCCGGTTATCTGCGCCTTGCCTCCTGTTATTGCATCCTGGACGCGCGGAATGCTTATCGGTTCGTCATCAAGATAGATTGCCACGGGTTTTCCGACGTTGCGTTTCGTGATTTCTTCAAAAAGCTTAGCACCTTCGTCATTGAACTGAAGCGAAACCATCGACCGGTATGTCGTGTTATCAAAATTGACCTGGGCGTTTGCCAGATACTTGCCATTCAGCCCTGTTGACATAAAACATGGGTCATTAGCCGAACCATATAAACGCAAGAAAGTAATAAACTCCGTCGGGTTGTCACAAATTGCATCTTTGATCTGCGCCGCGGTCGTTGTGCCAACCGTTTTATCCAAAATCTGGTCGCGCTGGTCTGCCGGCCGCTCTTCCTTAAATTCCAGGAAAGGCGTCTCGCCTATCATTTTTATCGCCTGATTAATATCCTTGACGCCAGCCAGTTCAACTATTAAACGATGGTGCTCGCCAACAGTGTCTATCTGCACTACCGGCTCGGCGATGCCAAAAGCATTTACCCTTCGCTCGATGACGTCACGCACGCCCTGCATTGCGTCGTTTATGCTAGCGGAGCCGATTTGACTTAAATCCGCCTCATATACCAGGTGTGTTCCGCCCAAAAGGTCAAGGCCAAGACGGAATGGTTTATTGAAAAAATGCGGGATGTTGGGCAGACTTTTTAAAAAACTGACGTTATTTTTGCCGGCGTTCAGCCAGTCAGCCCCTTTGTCCCAGGCCCTCGGGTAATCCAAAAATGCGCAAAAAAGCGCGACCGCCACAACCAAGATCGCGATCCAGGCGTTGCGTGATATTTTGCCTTGGCTAAAAAATAAAAACCTGAAAGGTTTTAAAATTATTTCGGTTATTTTTGCCATACAATATTATATTGGCAATATACTACATAAATGCTTTTTTGTCCACCCCGCCTAGAAGTTACTCAAAAAATTGCCGACATTTACAAGAGCAAGCCGCAGGCGATTCGCTGGAAAACATTCACCAACCAAACACGTTGTCGAACTTCTGGCGGGGTCAAAACTTTTTTTGTTGTTGAGCGGCGCCCCGCACGGTGCGGGGCGCCGCGGCTATCTTCCCTGTAATGATCAGACGCCTGAAAAAAATCAGGCCGGACAAAAATGTCCGACCTGCCTTTACAACTTACCTGATTTTTTTCATCAGGGCTCTGATCTTTACAATCTGATCCCCTAGGTTTTCTCTCTTAGCAATTCCCATCGCCTCCAAACAAAAGGACATAGCCACTATTTTGTAATCCACGGGCCGGCTTTTTTTCCGGCGCAGCATATGCGCTCCTAACGCCCTAAGGACCCTGACGCGGGTGTCGCTTTTTACACTTACCATCCTCTGTGCCTCACCAAAATAAATTCCCCCGTCATCAGCTTTCTGCCTGTCTCTTATCTCGCCAAGTTTTATCTTAAGCAGAGCCAAGCTGTCAGTACAGATATCACTCCTTGACAGTGCTTCGTTGATGCATTTAAGCGCATCTTCGTAATGCCCGGGCCTGAAAAACGCGGCGGCCAGAATGCTTGCTCTGATATCAAGCTGGCCCACGGTCATGTTTTTAAGACCGACAACCTCGTCCGACAATCTTAACGCCTTGCACAGCGCCCAGATCGCCCTTGGCAGCCAAAAAATAGCCAGCAGCCAATTCTGCCTTGCCCGTGCCAAAGCATTGCCCCAGGCAGTATAATACGTGCTTGAAAGCGCCATCAAACCCTCAAGCTCCTTACCCTTCGCCTTCAGATATTTATAGCGCAGGCGACTCCAGGCAATCGCGCCACCCTTGCCCCAAAGTTTCCCCTGCCGGGTCAATGTATAGACCTTCTGTCCTACATCATCTCCGTAATCATCTCTTGCTTTTTCGTCCATTTTATCCCTCCTTTATAAAAATAGTATGTACAAAATTCAGATATAATAATATACCATGTGCTGTATTTCTTGTCAAAAAAAGGCCCCTGACTTAGCGGGCCTTTAATTTAATGAATCAACCACCGTAACCTCCCATTTAAGAACTTCGCACCCCTCTGGACTGTTAAACAGCGCCTTGCCACGAAACTTATCGCGTCTCAGGAGTAACGGAAGCCAATACCTATCAACCTGCCACATGTCATCATAAGGAATATCTTCGATTCTGAATTTTTGTGGGCGCATCTCGTTTGTTTCTTCCGCCTTCCCTTCCCATTTATCCGCCAGATAAGCATGCATCTCCACGATCAGCGGCACTTCTGTAAATTCAAATTCCATAATTCCCTGCTTCTCTAATCTTTGTACTGAAATCCCGGCGCCTTCGAGGCCTCCTGTTTCCTCCCACACCTCCCTCACTGCAATTGTGTCAATCCACTCGTCCGCCTCCTGTTTGCCTCCAAAACCATTCCATTTTCCGGCACCGAACAATCCCTCTTTTTTCATCCCCAACCAGATCTCTCCTGTTTCAGGAATTGTGACGAAACACACCGTCGCTACTATTCTTTTCTTCTCCATAAATCCCTCCTCTTTTTTCAAAAAACAAATTTATCAGCAAATTATTTGCTCGTATTTTGACCAACCGCCGGAAGCTCTGACAACTGCGACTTGCCGATAGCGAAGATTAATTTGTCAGAAAACGGATTCCCTTCCTTGCCCATTAAGGCAAGCGCGCAGGTCCGGTGCATTCCCTCTACCACGAAAATCCGGCCATCGCTCAAATGAAGAGCGGATACAACTGATTCTTTCGGATAATTCTCCATCATTGCCCGAATGGTAACGTTATTGGCAATAGCGGCACGGGAAGCCAGGTCAGAAAATGACTTTGTTTTTTCTCCATCATACTGCCTTTCTATCCAGGTCCTGAAAGGCCCTCCAAACCAATCACAGACCACCAAAGAAGGATCTAAAACTTCATAGAAGCCCCAGCTGGCTTTGGCGCATTCAAAGCGTCTTGCATATCCTTTTATACGCCATTCGGCCCAGGAAGCAAATCCTCTTTCCTTGGCAAGCTGATTCCAGTTTGCCTTTTCTCCCTCGCTCTTATACCAGCAAAGAAAAACTTCCTCCCATTCACATTCTCTTATTAATTTAATCTGCTCGTTCATTTTTTCCTCCTTTCTATTTTATTATTTATTATTTTTATTAAAGCATCCCTATTCCAGCCCAAACGCTATCAAACCGTATTTTTTGATTTTTTCACGGTAATTCGGAAAGCTATGATAAATTTTTTCCAGTTCTTCTTTCGTTTTTAACCTCGGATCAATGTCTTTAACCTTATATCTTTTCAGCATTGCAGCTATGGATCTGAAAGTTTGCACCCGCTTAACTTTTTTCTCAAAATTTTTCTTCCCGCAGACCAAAACCAGCGTGTCTCCGGCTTTAATGTCCCTGTATTTTTCCGTCCCCGCCCGCGTTTCAATTTTTTTCCGGCCATCGCGGATCGCCTCAAAAATATCTTTGTTGACTGCACGGAATTTTAATATCGCAATTTTATTTGCCATAGCGTTTCTTATATTTATTTCAGCGTCCGCAGGAATTACATCAGTCAATACTTATCTCGCTAAAAATCTGCTCTGATGATTTGTCTGTAGCATCTATAAATTTAATACCGAGTTCATTCGCCTTCCGTTCTATTTCTTCAGCATACCTTAAAGCATTCTCAAGCTGATAATCAGTTCTGCCCATAGGGTTTTCCCTACTCGCGTGACGTAAATTTTTGGCAAGAATTTGCGAGTCAACTTTCAAAAAGTATACCCTATCAAACAAATCGATAACGCTGAAAATATTTCCCGATAATCCAAACAGATAAATTTCTTTCTGCTTGTCGAGGAATTCTTTTAAGAATTTCCTATCCCAGAGAAATTTGTGATTATCGAGAAATTCTTTACTGGCATCCTTTGGATATTCAACCTTATCTCCTTTCCCATCAAACCAGTCAGATAAACCATCAATTAAATCTGCGTCAACAGCGTTAATACCACGCCTTCTTAATTCAGCCGAAACATGAGTCTTGCCCGAACCAGATGAACCAATAATTAATATTTTCTTGCGCATATTCTTGTTATCTCCCATGACATTTTTTGAATTTATTTCTGCGTCCGCAGGAATTATTTGTTCTTCAAGGCATCTTTTACCTGATTTATGTGATGCTCGAAATGTGGTTCATCTCCTTCGTCAAATACCCAACTCATATGCGGCCTCTGCCTAATTTTATTTTCGCCGAATTTTTGGATATTATCTTCCAGTATTACCTGCCATTTTTCCAATTCAGATATAAGTGCCACTGGAGAATAGTTTTCGAACTCACGATAAATTCTGTCATTGAATTTATCGTAATTGTCCGTCGACATAAACCATGGTTCCTTTCCTGTTTCAAAAACCTTTTCCAACTCATTAGCACACTCTCTTTCCCATCCGACTAAATGAGATAAAACATCTTTTACCTGCCATTTTTTCGTTACAGAAACTTTCCAATCTGATTCTTTAAGGGTTTTAAAAAAGGTTATTGTGTCCATGCTATTTTCCATGGCACTTCTTATATTTCTTTCCACTTCCGCACCAGCAAGGGTCGTTGCGGCCCAGCTTAGCTGGGCTTGAGCCCCGCTGAGCGGGGCGGCCAATGTTTTTGTTACCTGAGGCAGAAGCAGATGGGTCGGTGCCACGATTTTCGCGCGCTTGCGCCAAAGGCAATTCTTGTCGCGGAGCGTCTTTTGCCAGCACGACTTTATAGATTGATTTTACAATATTTGACTCAATCGCCGCCAGCAGATCCCGAAATAATCTGTGGCCTTCGTTTTTGTATTCAACCAGCGGGTCTTTCTGGCCATAAGCTCTTAATCTGACGCTGTCGCGCAGATGCTCCATATTATCCAAGTGATCCATCCAGAAAATATCGATCGTCCGCAGGGTTAAAAACTTTTCAATTTCGCGCATGCTTTGCGGCCCGACTTCTTTTTCTTTCAGTTCATAGGCATTTCTGGCGGCTTCCAGCAAATAATTTATTATCTCATCCCGCTCTTTTAATTCCCGAATTTTTTGCTGGGCGTTAATTGGCAAAGGAAATATGGAATTTGCCGCTTCATAAATTTCTTTCAGATTCCATTCGCTCGCGTCTCCGGCCGTATTAAATTCCACCAGCCCCCGAACTTCTTTTCCTATCCATTCGCTGACCTGTTCGCGCAGATCAGCCCGTTTGTCATCGCGAGGAGCCGAGTCATCGAGGTGACGCGGCGATCCCGTGTTATGATTTTCTGCGGGATTGCTTCGCTCGCCCCCTCCAAGCGGGGTCTCGCTCTCAATGACACGACTTTTGCTTTCCAATATTTCTTTTCTCCATCTATAGATCCTCTCTCTCTGCTTATTCATCACGTCATCGTAATCAAGGACGTGTTTCCTGACATCAAAATTATATCCCTCGATCTTGGCCTGCGCGCCTTCAATCGCTTTTGATATCATTCCGTTTTCTATTGCTTCGTCTTCCGGCATTTTCAAAACTTCCATCATCCGCTTAATTCTGTCCGAGCCAAAAATACGCATTAGATCGTCCTCCAACGAAACAAAAAATTGTGAAGAACCCGGGTCGCCTTGACGTCCCGCTCTGCCGCGCAACTGGTTATCAATTCTCCGCGCCTCATGGCGCTCCGTGCCCAAAATATGTAGGCCACCTGCCTCCACAACGCCTTCGCCAAGTTTAATATCAACGCCGCGGCCCGCCATATTGGTTGCCACTGTCACCGCGCCTTTTTGCCCTGCCTGCGCGATGATCTGCGCTTCCTGTTCGTGGTTTTTAGCATTCAAAAGCTGATGCGGAATGCCTTCTTTTTTAAGATAAGCGGATAAAAGTTCGTTTTTTTCTATGGAAACAGTGCCCACAAGCACTGGCTGGCCAATTTTGTGTTTCTCTTTTATTTCCCGAACCACGGCGATAAATTTGCCGTTTTCCGTGCGATAGATCCTGTCACGCAGATCCTGACGCACCATGGGCTTGTTTGTCGGCGCAACCACCACCTCAAGCTTATAAACTTTGAAGAATTCCTCCGCGTTTGTTGCCGCGGTTCCCGTCATGCCGGCCAATTTATCATACATACGAAAATAATTCTGGAACGTAATTGTGGCCAATGTGCGCGACTCCTGCTGAACTTTAACGCCTTCTTTTGCCTCGATCGCCTGATGAAGGCCTTCTGAATACCGGCGGCCAAACATCAAACGGCCCGTAAAATCGTCCACAATGATAGCTTCACCATCTTTCACCACATAATCCTTATCAAGTTTGAAAAGCACTTCCGCCCGCAATGCCTGTTCTAAATGATGAACATATCTTATGCCGCCTTCATTATAAATATCCATGCCCAGAATTTTTTCAACTTTCGCAATGCCTTCCTCGCTTAAGCTAACCGTCCGCATTTTTTCATCAATTGTGTAATCTTCTTCTGCTTTTAATTTGGGCACGATCCTGGAAAAAGTTTCATATAGTTTTCCGGAATCAGCATCCGGCGCTGAAATAATAAGCGGCGTCCGCGCCTCGTCGATCAAAATTGAATCCACCTCGTCCACTATCGCGTAGTGATGGCCTCGCTGAGCCATTTGCGACAGATCCTGCACCATGTTGTCCCGCAGATAATCAAATCCAAATTCGTTATTTGTGCCGTAAGTAATATCTGCCTGATAAGCAAGCGGGCGCGGCACTTCTTTTAAATTTTGCATTTCAACTGTGACTTCGTTTCTGTCCGGGCCGGAATGCGGTTCAAAAAGATATGCTTTATCATGCACGACACAGCCGACCGAAACACCGAGTGCCTGATAAATCGGCCCCATCCAGTTGGTGTCACGTTTGGAAAGATAGTCGTTGACAGTGACAACGTGCACGCCTTTGCCTTCCAGAGAGTTTAAATAAATTGCCAGGGTTGAGGCCAAAGTTTTGCCTTCGCCTGTTTTCATTTCCGCGATACGCCCCTGATGTAAGACAGTCCCACCAAGAAGCTGCACATCAAAATGCCGCTGACCAAGCGTTCGTTTTGAAGCCTCGCGCACCGCGGCAAATGCCTCGGGCAGAAGCTCGTCCAGCGCCTCACCTCCGCCAACTGGCGGATTCAGGCGCTTACGAAATTCTTCAGTTTTTCCCTTAAGCTGCGGATCAGAAAGCGCCTCAAATTCTTTTTCCAACCCGTTGATCTTTTCAACCAACGGCATAAGTCTTGAGGCCTGCCGCTCATCCGCACTGCCGAAAATTTTAGATAGAATAGACATTGATCAAAATTCAGAATTAAGAATTTAGAATAAACTATACTCTTAAATCTTCTTTATCATTCTACTCTCATTTGACAAAAAATCAATCCTTCGACATAGCTTGAAATTATGCAAAAATAAAAGGCAGAAAGGCCTTTTTCTATAACAGGCCTCCCTGCCTTATCTCTATAAAAAATCCTTACAGCTGCATAGCCTTTGCCACGCGTGGTATTATTACTCCCTGAAGATAGTTCCTCCTAAATATCAATTTCTCCTTCTTCCCCTCGGGCAGCGCCTTACGTTTCAATTTTGCCTCAATGGCAGTTACTTCTCGCTGGTGCCCTTCAAATCTTTGCCACGTCTTTCTTACTATGTTTTCTTCATCTACCATCATTTCACCCCCTAATTTAATTTCCTCTACCAGTCTACCAGGTCTAGAAAAACTCATTATTCCGCAACCGAAATCATTAACCAAAACACCACCTCCTTCCTCTATTAAAATACACACTCAAACTATATGTGCTGTAAGTAAAAGAACCAAAAATCTGGCCTAAGCCAGATTTATTATTACTCGCCTGTTCAATTTTGTCAACAACATTATCAACAACCGCAAAAAGCACAGACGATTATCTTTAGCTCTGCTTGGCCGCTTCTGCCAGAATGGCCCGCCCGAACTCTGCCACTTTTGAAACAAACACGTATCCGATGATCTTATAAACCAGCTTTGCCGCTACAAAATCAGGCGCGGCCAGGCCTTCTATCGGCGCCAGCTCCACTACGTCCGCACCAATGATATTTTTCTTGCTTGCCACGGCTTTCAGGATCTCCATCGCCTGAATCCACTGCAGTCCACCTGGCTCCGGCGTCCCGGTTGACGGCATTAGGCTTGAATCAAAAACATCAACATCAAAAGTCAGGTAAACATTCTTACCAAGAGACCTGACGATCTCCGCGATTTTCCATTTTTTCATGTCTTTGGCCCAGAATGTTTTTATTCTTTTCTGATTTTGCTTCCAGAAACCGAATTCATTTGTGTCGGTGCCTATATTTCTTATGCCGACCTGGGTTAAGATAACATTATTTAATTTCAGGCACTGCCGCATAACACAGGCATGGCTAAAAATACTTCCTTCATATTCGTCGCGCAGGTCCGCGTGCGCGTCAAACTGCAGAATGGAAATTTCTTTATATTTTTTCAGCGCCGCGCGCAGAGCACCCAAAGTCAAAGAATGTTCGCCGCCCAAAACAAGCGGGAATTTATCCAGTTTATAAATTTCGTCAGCAATCTGTTCAACCTGCCCAATCGCGGCTTCTTGCGTTTTTTCTATCACCGGCTCAGCTAAGGTTGATATCTTAACTTTTTTATAGACATCCGCTTCCAGCTCCTCATCAAACGCTTCAAGGTTCGGGCTCACCTCAATAATTCTTTGCGGCCCTTTGGCCGTCCCTCTGCCAAAAGTCACGGTTTTTTCCAGCCCGAAAGGCACAATGACAACATCGCTTTTTTCAACCGGAATACTTTCTATATCTAAAAAGTTTCTTTTTGCCAACCTTAATTCCATGATTCTCCAAACGCACATAAACTTCCGTGCTCCCGAGCACGGAAGTTTATGTCTATTAGTTTTTATATTTAACACGGACAGGAAAAGTACTCCAGTCAAAAACCGGCTTCTTTCTCCTTTTAGCGTCCGTTAATGATTTTTCAAACAATGTCTGGGCCACAAACGGCAAAGCAAGAGTGATGTCAGCAAAACACTGCACTTTCTTTGCGCCTTGGCGAACCTTGCCCCACGATTGCGCCTCCTCAAACGTGCAGCCCGAAAGCCCGCCCCAGTGCGGCGCATCCGTTGTTATTTGAATGGCGTAGGAGTGCGGCTTGCGGAAACCTTCTTTTTCAGGGAACGGGGTATCACTTTTTATATATGAAGGGTCGGCCAAATCACCAGTCACCTCAGCTGTCTGCTGAATATAATTTTTAGGCACGCCGCCGCCAAGATACACAACTCCGGTTTTTTCAGAATTACGAGTCAAATAAGCGGACTCGGACAAATCCTTGATCGTATCAACAATAAATTTTTTATTATTTTTCATCGCGCTGTACCAGACAGCGATCCCAATGTAGCTGTCGCCAAAAGAAGGAATAAAAACCGGCACGCCTTGCTTGTAAGCGTTTATTAAAATAGAATCGGGGTCTTTGGAAATTTTTGACAATTCCCTGCCCATAAGTTCCGTGATTTCACGCGAAGAATAAACCTGTCCGTCTTTTAAATACTGCGATGCCATGCGTTTTATGAAAAATTCTCCGGTCAGAAGATCCATTTCTTCTGCCAGGATGTCATATATCCTGACAATGCCTTCTTTGAATAACCGCATATCGTCCATCACCGGCTCGCCGATAAAATGTTCCCTGCCCAACGTCTCAAAGGTTTCATGAAACATCTGGGCGCCGGTTGAGACAATCGCATCAACAAATCTGTTCTTGACCAGAAACGCGATAATTTTGCGCATTCCGGCAGGAATAATCGCGCCGGAAATTCCAAGCCAAATAGTGATCTTTTTTTCCTTCATCATTTCCCGCCAAATTTTTGTTATCTCGCCAAGCTTTCTTCCCTGAAATCCAGCCGACGCCAAATTCTCCACCAGATCCGAGGTTAATTGTTCTTTTATTTCAACAGGTTTTGTTTTGTGTTGTAGAAAATCTTTTTTCAAAGTTGTCTACGGATTACGAATTTATTACGGATATACGGATTTACATTATGCATTTTATCTGTATATCTGTACTCATCCGTATTCTGTAGTTAAATTTTACCACCCAAACAGCCGTCCCACATCTTCAGATGTTTCGCGGCGTCTGGCTATGGTCAGAACTCCGTTTTGCGCTATTATTTTAGCCGGCGAAGAAAGAAGACAGTGGTGCGAAGCGAGAGGATCCTGATAGGCACCTGAATCAAAAAGCGTAATATTAAAATATCCGTTGCCGTTCATATCTTCCAGGCGCGGCAATAAAATATAAGCGCCGCCGGCCGTATATCGATCGTCAGAGTCACAGGAAGAACCGGCCAGCCAGACTTTTGTCATTTTTTCCGCATCAAGATTAGTCACCGGAACAATGTGCCATTTTTGGTGAACCGTCCAGGTATCGATCAGATCATTCATGAAACTGCCGTCAATAATGTACCACTTTGAGGCCGCGGCGTTTTGGATCGGCTTTTCGCACAAAACCTTAAAAATGGTTATTTGCGTTGGTCCCATAATATACCTGCCCCACTCGGCGATAATATGAGGGTGCGCGATCTCGCGCTCATCGCAAACTTTTTTTATTACTGAGATTATCCTTTTTACGATCGTGCTGGGATTATAAAGTTTTTTCTTTTCATAGGGGATTGCCATCCCGCCGCCAATGTCCAAAGTATCCAATGTGGGATTATATTTTTTTATCCTGGCATATATCTCAATCGCTTTTCCCACGGCTTCGATTATGCCTTTTTGGTCAGTTGTCTGCGAGCCGACATGATAATGCAAAACTTTCAAATTCCTGATCCGTCCAAGCTCATAAATTTCTTCCGGCGCCAAGCCGTAACGGTCATTCTTTTTATTCCAGTGGGATTTCGCTTTAATTTCCATTTTCGTCCTGATACCCACCTCGCCGCGGTAATTTTTCAACGATTCGTATTCATTTTGATCCTCTATGATCGGAATGATGGAAAGCCCTTTTTCTTTCAGCTCCTGGATCAGTCCAAGATATTTTTCTGTTTTTGGACCGTTGCAGATGACTCTTATTCTTGAATTAAACTGATCTTGCTCCCAAAGTTTACGCACCAGCCAAAGTTCATTATATGAGCTTGTTTCCAGGTTGGCGCCTTCGGAGATCAGCGGCAAAACAAATTCTTTGTTCTGATTCACTTTCATCGGATAATGATAGAAGAATCTCCCTTTATAATCCTGACCCTTGATGTGGAAATTAAAGGTTTGCATCAGGTCTAGATACCGTTTTTCGATCATGAACGGGAATGCGATCTCAAGAGGCGTACCGAATTTTGCCACAATGTCGGCGATATTATACTGATAGTTCCCTTCTCTCACAACAAGTTCGTTGTCTTTCGAAATACCAAAAAACTGGGTATTGAATTCCTCTTTACCCAATTTCCAAAATTTTTCAAACTTTTTTTGTTTTTTCATTTTTTAGCCGAATACCTCCTGTACGAATTTACCGTTGTTCTCTGAATTTTCAATCCCGCAAACGGGATAAAAGCTTAGAGAAAGTCTTTTATTCATTCTTTCTAAATCTCGCCAGCGGCGAAATGCTGTATAATTTTTTAACACTTCGGGCTCCCCGTTTAAACATTGTTTCTTTCTTTGTCTTAAATTTTCGGATCTCGTCCTCGAGCTCTTCTTTGGCGTCATCCATCATGGAATAAGGGTTGCCGCCAATCACTTCGCTTCGGAAAAATTTTCCGGGAATCCGTAAATTTACGTCTGCCTGAAAAATATTTCCTTGCCTCTGACCGCCGACTGCTTTAAAAAATTCAATTGTCGCTTCAACCAAATTGGGGTCTACGTTTTCCAAAAACTTTTCTAATTTGCCGATCCTTTTTTCTGCGTAGGAATACAGATCGTCTGAAATTTTTATTTCTTTACTTTTTATAATAACACGCATAATTTTTTTTACAATAGATTTTTTTATTTTTAAATATTTATTCCCTATTTATTATATTACGCTTGATTTTAAAAAATGCAACACTTTTTGCAAAAAAATCGCTGTGGATAAAAAAACTACGGATTACAGAATTGTACTTACATACAGAATAAATTTATTTTTATCTGTATATCTGTAATTCATCTGTATTCTGTAGCTAATCTAAAATCCGACGTATCGCGTTTCTTCTTCTAAATCAACATCAAATTTTTCTTTTACTTTTTCTTTGCAGATTTCTGCCAGTTCCAGAACCTCTTTCGCTTTTGCGCCGCCTGTATTAACTATAAAATTTGCGTGCTCATCGGCAATTTTTGCCCCGCCAACCATCCTGCCCTTAAGGCCGGCCTGTTCGATAAAATAAGCGGCCGCAATTTTTCCGCCTTTTATTTTGTCTGACAGTTCCGGAAATTTTTTGATCAAAGGATCGCCATTTTTGACCAAATAGTTTTTAAAAAAGCTCCCTGACGAAGCAAGCGGCGGAATTTTGGCGCTCCGCGTCGTCAAGATTTCTTTCATCCTTTCTTTTGCCTTTCCTCTTTCATCAACCGCCAATTGCAGCTCAACTTCAAAAATTATTAAATTATCCATTTTTTCTTTAAAAGCACTGCCCCGATAACAAAAACAACAGGCATTTTTATCAAAATTCACGATCTGGCCGTCTACCATCATTGCTTTTGCACCCTTAACACTTTCTGAAATGCTATGACCATAGGCGCCTGCGTTTCCACAGACAGCTCCGCCGATAGTGCCGGGAATCCCGATCGCCCATTCCAAACCAGCTAAATCATTGTTGACTGACTCAACCACCAATCTTGCCAGCGGTACACCAGCGTCGGCTTCTATAATACCAAACTCTTGCCCTGAGCGAAGTCGAAAGGTTGAACTTTGAACTTTTATGACCAGACCGTCAAAACCATCATCGCTGACTAGCAAATTACTGCCGCCGCCCATAACAAAATAAGGCACGCCTTTTTCTTTCGCCCATAAAAGCGCCTCCTTAATTTCGCCCGTTGTTTTTGCTTCGTAAAAATATCTGGCCGGCCCGCCGATGCGAAAAGTCGTGTAATCTGCCAACGAAATATTTTCTTTAATTTGGATTTCCATTTTAATTCATCTTACAATAAAATTCGCCAAATAAAAAGGCCTGGAGAGAAGTTTATCTCCGAGGCCTTTGAAAAATCAAAAAACATTTTTGAGCGGTTCCGGGACATCTTCCAGCTCTTTGACTGTCCATGGCAATCCCATTACCGCCAATTCCTGCAAAAAAACTTTTGAGCTAAACACTTCATCTTCCGTATTCCTGACTCCCGTCACGCCTTTTCCCCATCTGCCTTCAAGCAGTAATTTTGCGGCAGTGACTGTGGGAATAGCCGTCGTGTACCCTATCGCGTTACCGCCTGTTTCCAGAAAAGCTTCGCGATGATCACACACCTGATATATAAACACGACTTTTTTCTTGCTGCCCTTTATGCCGGATATGACACAGCCGATGCAGGTTTTACCGGTGTAGGTCTGATTGAACTCGTCGCCCTTAGGCAGGAGCGCCTTTAGAAACTTGATCGGAACGATCTGGTGGCCATCAAACTCAACTGGCTCAATCCCAATCATTCCAATGTTTTTGAGGACCCGCAGATACCAGAGATAGGAGTCACCAAAGGTCATAAAGAAACGGATGCGTTTCAGGTGCGGCAGATGCTTGACCAAACTTTCCATCTCCTCGTGATAGATCATGCATGTTTGTTGCCGTCCTGCTTCGGGATAAAAAAAATCAAATTTGACAGGGTTTTCATCGATCAAACGGCCCCGTTCCTTCCATTCTCCGTTCTCCCAAAAACGGATCGGCAGGATCAGTTCCCGCAAATTTATTTCCGGGTCAAAGTTAGGAGCAAATTTGAATTTTGCGTCTTTGGTGCCGGCATTACAATCCAAGATGTCAACCGTGTGCACCTCGTCAAAAAGATAATCTCTTGCATAGGCGCAAAAAACATTCGTCACGCCCGGGTCAAATCCAGCACCCAAAAGCGCCAAAAGCTTTGCTTCCTTGAATCTCTCGTTCATATCCCATTGAGACACGTGAGAGAATCCAAGTTCCTCTTCCCGCTCATAGCAGGCAGTGTCAATATACCCAACGCCAGCCCCCAAGCATGCTTTCATGAGGGCTAAATTTTGATACGGGTGCCCCCAATGGATTAATAAATCCGGCCTTAACATAAAAATATGGTGCATTGCCAAGTCCCATCGATCCAGATCAGACGGCTCAAGCTCAAGCTCAACCTTTCCGGCCGTTTTTGCAGATACCGAATTTTTGACTTTTTCAAGTTTCTTCCTGTCTCTGGCAACAACATGAATCTCTGAAAAAATCTCGGGAAATTGCGCCATTTTATGAAGCCCCACGCTCCCCACGTTCCCGCATCCAATCACCAGTACTCTTGCCATATCTTTGCCCTCCCTTTCTTTGCTAAATTTTTAAAGACCCAATCATTTATTTGCCTCCTTAAATAATATTCCATAATAAAACACCGCGCCTAGTTTGTCCAGTTGGCACGGCGTTTTTTATTTAAACATCACATTCACCCCTGTCCTGTAAAAATCTCTTTCTGCGTTATTGATGATAGAAACCATATCCCATTTTCGGCCGCTTTGAGAAAATTGCTGAGCCGTCATATTCAGCCAATGTTTTGTGCCGTCGCCGTTAATTTCATAGACCTTTGTGTCGCCGTCAGCCCGTACAAGCGACGTCTCCTTATATTTTGCCAGGTCTTCTGGTGCGACCTCGACGACGCTAGCCCAGCCAAGATGCGGGTAAAACTTAAAAAATTCAGAACTTTGTATCCAGCGCTTGTAGGCGCCGTTAACGACATAAACTTTATAGTCGCCCTTGGCTCTCAACAATGCGCCGTCCGGATAAACCGAACCGTCAGAATCCGGCAAAACCAGGTCTTCGTTCGTCAAGCTTGCCTGGAATGAAAACTGATGTGTGTCTTCCTGCGAGCCAAAAAAGGATCTTTTAAACTGGCTGATAGGAATCAGGACCACCGATTTTACCTTGCTGCCAAAATCCCTGACAAATCCCTGGCCTTTGTTGTTTGCGTCCAGCCTGATAAAATTTATCTGGGCGGAACCGTCTGCGTTTTTTGATATGTAAATTACCGTAAAATTGCCGCCACTTTGAAAATCTATTTTCAATTTATCATAATTGCTGTTTCCTTTTACAAGCTCATACCACCTGCCTGACCAATCCTTAACCGAATCACTGAAACTGACTTCTGAGCCGCCCAGAGAAGGCACCGTTTGAATCATCGTCGGCCAAATCAGTATTTGGTCTAAAATATTGCTTCCGTAGCAATAACGCTGGTCCAAGCCGCAGTTATTTAAATTATTTGCGACCATCCAGTTATGAAAAACATCGGCAAATGAAACGCCGGTATTAAGATTCGTTAGTGCGTCATCAATGCTGGCGATGCCAACATCCGGGCTTCGCATAATTTCTCCCAAAACCTGCTCCCCATAATGATTAACCAGATATTGGATAAAGAGGTTAGCCGAGCCGTAATCCACGGTCAAATTCGTCCATTCGGTTAAGGAATCGCTGGGATTCCTCAAAAAATCAATAATTCTTTTTTCCAGATTACTGCCGATTAAAGAATCATCATACCCTAATAATGTCGGCGCGTATTCTGACCTTGCCTCGTTCAGCCAAAGATCTTCTGTTTTATTATAAAGCCTCTCTTTTTGATAAAAAGTGATAAGATGCTGAAATTCATGAGCTAGAAAACTCTTGGCTCTAGTTATGTTGAAATATAAAGAATTTAGATACAGCATCTCGTGCTCATTGGAATTGGCGGCCAGGTTCCTCGCGTATTCGTCAGCCGAATTAAAATATCCGCCCGCTCCCTCCCTCATCCTTGAAATGAGAATCGTGATTTTTGGATCGTTATCAATTCCAGGTTCCCAGAGCGAACCGTAAACTTTTGTCATTTTCGGATAGACATTAACGTCAAACTCATTCTTTAAATCCTGAATGGCCGCCTTGGCAACATTGGGATCGGCTAGTCCGTTCCACCAGTCGTTTTCAACATAAAAATACGCGTGTTCTCCTTCTATAATAAGGGTCGCTTTGAGCGTGGCGCGGCTGAAAGCGTCGTATGAGCTATCAACAAAAAAAGACGCCTGTTCGCCTATTTGAGCCGCCCCAGCTAAAGCCGGCATGCAAAAAAAGGCTACCACAGGCAAAATGATCAGAAAAAATTTTAAAAATATGCGCCTCATTTGATCTGTGCTTCTTTTATACATTATAGCATTTAAATCTGGCCGGTCAAAAAAATTGAAACTTTAAAAAATGATTATTTGCAAAATGACAAAAAATATGTTAAAGTAAATTAAGCGAATTTGTCATTTTTATGGGCACTCTGGCAGCAAAAATCAAAAGGTTTTTATTGTTCGGGGGGGATCTATTTTTCCTCTATTTTTCGCTTTGGCTGACGCTTTATTTGCGCTATGGCTTGGCCTATAAACATATCAGTCTTTCTTTTACCAATCCCCATTTTTTGCCATTCTCCATAATATTTGCCGCCTGGCTGATTATTTTCTATATTATCGGGCTTTATGATTTAAATATCGCTCGCAATAATTTAAATTTTTATACGACTCTACTTAAAGCCATCGCGATTGATATGGCTGTCGGTATTGCTTTTTTTTACTTCATTCCTTCTTTTGGCATCACGCCAAAAACCGTACTTTTTCTGGATGTTACGATTTTTACGCTTCTCTTCATTGCCTGGCGCCAAATTTATAATCGTCTGCTTGTTTCGGGCGCTCTTTTAAATAATGTTCTTATAATCGGCGAAACAAAAGAGACAAAGGACTTAATAAGACATATTGAAGAAAATCCGCAGCTCGGTTTCCGCATAAAAAAGATTGCCCAGGCAAAAGACATTGAACTGATATTTGACCTGATCGAACATATTGTCCAAGATAAAATCCAAACCATCGTAACGGCCATTGACCCGCACAAAGACGTAAATTTGGTGCGCAACCTATATCACTGCCTGCCATTGGATATAACACTTTATGACCTGCCCACTTTTTATGAAAAAATCACCGGCAAAGTGCCAATTTCCGCGATTGAAGAGGTCTGGTTTTTGGAAAACCTCATGCGCGAGAAAAAAAGCTTATACAGAAGCACTAAAAAAGTGCTTGATATAATCTACGCGACGGGGCTGGGCATTATTACATTGCCGCTTTATCCTTTTATTGCTTTGGCCATAAAATTTGACACTCCCGGCCCGATTTTTTTTAAACAAAAAAGAGTGGGTGAGAACAGCCAGATTTTCAACGTTTATAAATTCCGCTCAATGTTTGCTTTAGCGCCAGACGGCAGCGCGGAAAAAAACGGCGCGCAGTGGGCGCAAGTTGACGACCCAAGAGTGACGCACGTTGGAAAATTTTTGAGGGCTTCTCGCCTCGACGAACTTCCCCAGCTCTTTAATGTTCTGCGCGGCGACATGTCTTTTGTCGGGCCGCGGCCAGAAAGACCGGAATTTGTTTTTGGCACGAACCTGCAGCGCCAAATTCCTTTTTACCAAATAAGACATCTGATTAAACCCGGCCTGACCGGTTGGGCCCAGGTTAGCTTTCAATACGGCGCCTCGCTTGAAGACACGATTGAAAAACTACAATACGACCTTTTTTACATAAAAAATTATTCCTTCATCCTTGACCTTGACATAATTTTACGAACCATTAGAATTGTCCTTAGCGGCAAAGGAAGCTAAATTTTACAGAAAGGAGGCATCATATGCCAAAACGGAGGGTTCGCTCTTTTAAAAACGCAGTGATTTTACCTAATGTTAAACTCGGAGACAATTGCGTTGTGGAAGAATTTTGCGTTATCGGGAAAAGGGAGGCCGGCGAAAAAGATGACAAACTGATCATCGGCGACAAAGCGCTGATTCGCTCACACACGGTCATCTACTCTAATAACGTGATCGGCCATAATTTTAAAACCGGCAATGGCGCGGTTATCCGACAACATAACCTCTTGGGCGACAACGTGATCATCGGCAACCACAGCATAATTGAAGGAGAATGCTGGATCGGCAATAACGTGACAGTCCACTCAAACTGTTATCTGGGCGAGAAAACAGTCGTGATGGACGGAGTCTGGATCGGACCCGGCTGCACAACCTTTTTGACCCAGCACCCCCGCTGCCGTTATAAAGATGTGTGCAACCAGGGGCCAACTATTGAGAAAGAAGCCATTATCGGCGGCGGCACAATCCTGATGCCGCGAGTTAAAATAGGCGAAGGCGCAATGATTGCCAGCGGCTCGGTCGTCACAAAAGATATTCCCGCCGGCATGGTTGCGGCAGGCATACCAGCCATTGTGACAAAAAAAGTTGAAGAGATAGAGTGTCCTTTTGGAAAAAAATACGAACGCCTGCCAGTTTAGATAATCCGTTCACAGCAATCCATCTTAAAGCCCGTTCCAAGGAACGGGCTTTTTACTTTTTTATTCCCATCCACAACAAGAACAACGGCATCAATCTTTTCAGCCAGCCGGAAAACGGCTTAATTTTAGTATATTCATTATACTTTGCGCCTTGAGGATATATTTTTGTCACCGGTACCTCGCATATCCGGTAACCCAAAAGCAGAACCTTAATTGATAAATAATATTCAAGGATTTCTTTGAGCCAATCCTGCTGTAAATTAATCCTGGCGTCTTCCAATATGCTCGCCTTATATGCCCTAAATCCGTTCGTGCCGTCTGTTATTTTTTTGCCATAAAGTAAACGCACAAAAAAAGAATAAATTTTGGTGAACAATAACCGATGGAGAGGCATTTTGCCATGTTCGCCACCTGCCAAATAGCGCGAACCCTGGACATAGTCAAAATTGTTTTCAATGATCGGCTTGAGCAACCTGGGAATTTCTTCCGGATTGTCTTTGCCATTGCCAGCCATCACAACAACAATATCAAAATTATTTGCCAACGCGTATTCCAACCCCCGCCGGATGGCAAAACCGATCCCCTGCCTTTGCTCATTGCGTAAAATGACTGCTCGGCCTGTCGCCTCAACTGCCTGACGAGTATTATCGTCTGATCCATCATTGACCACTAAAATCTCTCCGCCAAAATCAAGAGGAAATTTTTCCACAACTTTTGCGGTTCTTTCTCCTTCGTTATAGGCAGGGATAATAACAATTATTTTTTTGTCTACGTCCATAATAGTATCATAAAGTATTAACTTAAAAAAATCAAAACAACAATAAAAAAGCAACGGCCGCAATTTAAGCCGTTGCTCGGAACTGACTTTTTATTCTGAATGAAGCAACATAAATTCTTTTTTGGCTTTTTCTTCCGCATTCCGTTGCCAGTGTTCACTTTCGACCGCCAGTATACCCAGAAAGAATCCAACAAAAGTCCACGTAACCCCAAAGGTTCTATCCGCAGGAATCATCACGTCACAATGGTTATGGGACCGAGTAATGAACAACCAGACTATCGGCACCACGAACAGTACTCCCACGAACAACAAACGTATAACGGTCGCCAAACGATCTCTCCACTTCCCAACTCTCAAATCTCGATATTCAGCAATCATTTCTTCTGTCTTTTTGCATTTTGAAGCCATGTTCGCCTCCTCATAAAAGTTTTTTTAGAGCCTTTAAGAACAATATTCATTAATTCAGCATCGTATCATATTAACACTAAAATGTCAATAGAAAGAAGAAGGGTATACTATCTAAGTCATGCTGGCTATATTCTTTTCTCTCTCCTCCATAAAATCTATCACCTCTCCTGTGGTTGCCACCCAGACGTTATCCAGCCCAGCTATCCATTTTAATAATTCTTCGTAATAATACATTTTATCTGAAATGAGCTTTGGATGATTATTGATGACCGCCACTCCGCCAACATCAATCACCCTCTGCGCCAATTCCTTTATCACGCCCAATCCTTCTTCGTTGCTTAAATTAAGATCGCGAAAAACCCTGTCATCCTGAATGGTCAAAGGAATTTCCCAGATGCCGACACCCGGAAACCGATATGGATAAAAAGTCTCAACCGCCTGGCCGTAGCAGCTAACTGTTTTCATTGAGCTGTCATATTTAATACCCAGTTCTTTTAATGCTTTGAGCAGGCGCTTTGTCACGGCAAAAGCAGGCGCCCGATACCCCTTGACCGGCCAGTTTATTTTTTCCAAAGCCCAGCCAAGTTCCCGCTTGATCCTTTCTTCCGGCCTTATGCCTATTGCGATATCATGAGTATAGCCGTGCAGACCGATCTCGAAACCATCTTTGTCCAGTTCTTTTAAAAATTCCCTGTCAATTTCATACCCCCAATGCGTCAAAAAATTAAAAGTGCTCTTTAAGCCATATTTTCTATTCAGCTCAAAAACTTTTCTGCTTATTTTATAATCATTGACACTGTCAATATCGTGAGAAAGGCAGATAACCGCTTTTTTGCCGCGCCAATCAATCGGAGGTATATTTAAATCTTTTCGCAATTGTGCGTCCAAAGCCGTAAAGCGGCACTGAGAGATCTCAATTAGATCTTTCCTCTGAAGCTGTCTTATCTTCTTAATGGTATCTAAAATATTATAACGATTTCTTTCCTTGATAAATTTAATAATTTTATGAGTCAACCTTCTGACCAACCATTCTGTCCGCGAACAACCTTGAGAATCCAAAATTCCTTCGTAATAAGAGTTAGGACGCTCAAGAAAAATTTCGCCTATTTTTTTCACGTCTTGGCTTTTAACGCCCAGCCAAAGAGCTAGGTTATTTAAGATTGAATCGTCTAAATTGTCTAATTTCATTTTTGACGCGGAATCCCTATTTCCGCTTTAAGAAAGAAAACTTGATAAAAAAATAACTGGCAATCAACAGACCTTTTATTTTATGGAGCGAAAGCATTTTAAAAAAAATCTGAATAATTTTTCTTGGACGCAGATAAAAATTCCGGTAACTTTTGCGCAGATAATAACTGAAGTCTTCTTCGCTGACCCTTTCAAGCTTGATCAGATTATCGCCGTTGCCCAGGGCGTCAAAATCGCTCCAGTTAACCAAAGAAGACTGTCTTTGCTTCAGATAAACATCAAATAATTCAGTGCCTGGAAGAGGAACCACCCGAAAAAAATGAGCGAATAACGGATCAATTTTGAGTGCCAGGTCAATAGTTTTTTGCATAGTTTCTTTTGTCTCGCCCGGTACACCAAATACAAACGAGGCCGAACAGTCTATGCCAACCTTCTTGGTCAGCCGAAACGCTTCCTCCACCTGTTTCAGATTAATATTTTTCCTGATAATCGCCAGCATTTCTTCCGAACCAGATTCAACGCCGTAACACATCAAATGACAACCAGCTTTTTTCATCTTTCGGAGCAGTTCTTCATCAACCCGGTCAACCCGGCTCAGGCATCCCCAGGTGAGGTCAAGCTTGCTTTCAATTAGCAAATCGCACAATTCATGAACACGGCTTTTGCTCAATGTAAACGTGTCGTCATAAAACATTATCTCTTTTATGCCGTATTGGCTGATTAAATTTTTTATTTCAGCCAAGACATTCTGCGGGCTGCGCAAGCGGACAGTATGCCCATAAATAGAGACACAAAAAATACAATTGTTGGGACAGCCGCGGGAAGTCATCATGGTCGTGAAGGGCGTACGGTTAAACCATTTAACCGACGGCACGTACCTGCCAATCGGCAGATCGGTGCGATCTGGCTCAGGCAAACTGTCCAAATCTGCAATAAAGGGCTGCGATTCGTTGACCACAATTTTGCCTGCCCGCCGCCAGACGATGCCCTTAACAGATTCCAGCGATTTTTTTTCTTTTAAAGCGTACAGAAAATTCATCATCGTAATTTCCCCTTCGCCGCTGACAATAATATCAAACTGGCCATTTTCCGCTAAAGTTCTTTCGGCCAAGATTGTGGGGTGCGGACCGCCCAAGACAATAGTTATTTCGGCAAATCGTTTTTTTATTTCATGAGCCAGTTCGCAAGCACTGACAATCGAAGATGTAATAGCTGAAAGCCCGATTGCCAATGGCTTTTCCTTTTCAATTAACGACAGAAGCTCTTGGTCTTCTAAACGCAGCGCGTTGGCATCAACGATCCGAGTGACAAAGCCGTGCTGCTTTAAATATGCAGAGATATAACAAAGCCCGAGCGGTGGGACAAACCCTTCGGCTAAATAAGCATTTTTGGAAGAATTAGGATTAATCAATAAAATATCCAGCATAATTCAAATTTACGTAATTTTGCCATTCTTTACCCTGTTAACCAAGGCTGATTCTTTAAAATAAGGGATAATGCCAAGTGATACGGTCAGTATATCAACCATAAAAATCAAAAGGGAATAAAGAACCGCTGTCTCCCTGCTTAAACCGAACAAGCCAAATAAATAGATAACGGAAACTTCGCGTGTGCCCAAGCCAGCAATTGAGATCGGCAAAGTGATGACGAGTGTGATTACACTTGTAATGATAATAATATTAACCAGCGACAGACTCAAGCCCAGTGATAAAGAAACGACATAACCAGTTAAAAAATAAAAAAACCAGCTTAAAATCAGAAACACAAAAAAATAGATTAGATCCTTTTTCCGCAAGCCGATGATTCCCCGCCATAATTTTTTAAAAGAAAAATGGTCATATTCTTCAAAATCAACTGAAAAAATTTTTTTGATAAACCGCCCGAAAATCCTGTGCAGCCAACTTTTTTGGTTCAGCAATAAAATAATCACCATAATAATCAAAACTAACGCGAGCCCTAGAAGAATGATATAGCTGCCAAGCGCCTCCAAAAAAAAGAAAGAAATTAACAAGCCGATGCCCAATAAAATCATTATGTCGCTCAACCGGTCCAGAATAATGCTGAAAAAAGAGCGGAAAAGGTCGCGTCCTCTTATCTTCAGGAAATAAATTTTAATCAGCTCACCGAACCGCCCGGGCGTGACGGCGCCGACAAATAACCCCAGCCAATATAAGCTGATGGCTTCGGCCCTGCCGATCGCTATATCCAGAGATAAAAGAATAGTTCGCCAGCGTAAAGATTTAAAGATTATATTCGCGGCGGTGAAAAATACGGCTAAGATTAAAAACGGCCAACCGATACTTTTTATTTCAGCGAAAAAAAATCCGTAGTTTATCTGAAATAGGATATAAATAAAAATTGCCGGCCCCAGTATCCGAAGGACTATTTTAATTTTTTTACGACCATCAGCCAAATTTTTGTTGGAATATATTTAAAATAATTTTTACCCCGAGAGGAAACAACAGCTAAGCTTTCGGATTTTTAAAAGTAGCTCTGATTATTTTGAGATGACATAAAGGCGGCTCAAACCATAGATATATCTGACAATTTTAACCAGTTTTAGATCGTTTTTTTCAATCAATTTCAGCATATTTTTTCCCGTTAAATCCATGCTTTTTGGCATTCTCTGATAAGGATTCCACCAGATCAACGCCCGCCTGATCATATCAAAAACTGGCGGACTCTCTGAGATCAGCAGGCAACCGTCATCTTTTAGAACTCTTCTGATCTCGCCCAGTGCCCTATCGCGGTCTTTAACGTAGCTTATCGTTACCATTAAGGTAACGACGTCAAAGGTTTTGTCTTCAAAGGGCAGTTTTTCAGCCGGAGCGACAACATCAACACCTGGCCAGGAATGAGGGTCAAGCCCGACGCCTCCTCCGATCATTTTTATAAATTTGTTCCCCTGACCGCAACCGATATCCAAAACTCGACCCCGCACATAGGGCAAACACACATTAAATCGCTCCTCCTGGAAAGAAGTTAAGCCAAGTTTTTTGACTGTTTCGTGATTAAAAAAAACTCTTAACGGGAAAAAAATAAAATCTTTTATTTTCTGCCATGTTGTTTTTTTAAATTTCAATTCCTCTGCCATTATTTTTCCGGCCCTTAATAATTATCGGGAAGATTTATTTTTTTGATATTCAAAAAATAGATCAGAATACATGGTCCAGACGTCACAATCTTTGCAGACGGGCACCAGGTCATATCTCCCTTCAAGATGGAAACGCCGGTATTGTTTCAATTTTTCGCCGGTCCAGATCTCATGCACAGAGCTTTGTTTAACGTTGCCAAGCAAAGTTTTTCTTTGGGGATCGTCGCAGCAAATAGAAAAATCCCCGTTCCAGTGGATTCCCGGCGCGAGCCACAGGTGATAGCAAGGGTATCTTTTCCTCTGCTTTTCTCTTAAACTGCCTTTTATATTGCCTCCAAAATTATGAATTTTTCTGACTTCGCTGACCACTCCTGTATTTTTCCATTTTTCCACAAAGTCGCTCGCTTGGCTCTTAGTATCCTCAGCCACGATCATCCGCGCAAAAATGAGCGGTTTCCGCGACCTTGCTTCTTTTTTGATATTGACCAGCTTTTCAATATTTTTTTCCACTTCTTCAAGCTTATCAACACCGGCTTTTTCCTGATAGGTATTTTTATCTGGGCTGGTAAAACTGAACGTGATTTTATCAACCTTATATTTAACGATATCCCTGGCTTTTTCTTCGTTAAGCAGCGCCCCGTTAGTTGTTATTAAAATGGTATTATTGGGATCGCTTTTCTTGATGTATTCTATCATCTCAATGATTTTTGGAGCCAGGAACGGCTCTCCGAATAAATGGAGAGAAAAACTTATTGGGCCATAATTCTTTGATTCATCTATAATTTTCTTAAATATCTCAAAATCCATATTCCCCACCAGGGTATCATTGTTTGTTCTCGGGCACATTTTGCATCTGAAATTACAGGCACTCGTCGGCTCAATAAACAAATGCCTTGGAAAATCATACTCAATAGTTTTCTGGAAAAAAAATCTGTAGGCGTATTTAAAAATTGGGGCTTTGGAAATAAAATCGTCTAATTTGCCGACATTAAACCTCGACATCACCCAAGGCATGAGTTTTTTAATCATACAGGTAAATTTCGATTATTTTAAAATTTTAAGGCCCGCCTTAGCTCTTTTCATAAAATCGTCAAAAGATCTTATCTTAAAAATTTGCTTGATGATAAAAGAAGGCCGGCCATAAAAATCCTTGTAAAACTTGTTCAATAATTTAAACAATTCCTCTTTACTCAATTCTTTTTCCCAATATCGGGTTTCTGGTGGATTTTCAGGGTTGCGCGCAAACTCAAGCCAATAATCGTTCTTGATCACGCCCTGCTCAAGCGCCTGCTTATAGATGAGAGTGCCCGGATAAGGCGTCAAAATCGTTATATGGGCGTAATCAGGATTAATTTTTTTTGCGAACTTAATTGTTTCAAAAATGTCTTCCCTTGTTTCGCCAGGCGCGCCTATCATAAAATATCCTAAAGTTTCTATCCCGGCCCTTTTTGCCGAGTTGAAAGCTTTTTCAATTTGTTCAAGATGTATGCCTTTGTTCAAAACTTTCAATATCTTTTCTGTGCCCGATTCTACTCCAAAATGAATTCTCTGACAGCCGGCTTGCTTTAATTTTTTTAGAATTATTTCATCAATCGTATCAACGCGCGCCCTGATATCCCAAACAAACTTCAACCGCCTTCTAATAATTTCATCACAGATATCGATGACTCTCTGTTTGTCAACTGTGAAAGTGTCGTCATAGATCAAGATTTCCTGAATTCCGAGCCCCAGACATTCTTCCATTTCATCAGCCACACTTTTGGCACTCCTCGCCCTGAATCTTTTTCCAAGATGCGGCCTGTCGCAAAAAGCGCACTGAAACGGACAGCCGCGCGAGGTGAACATTGTCGTCACAATATGCCCGCCCCCCAAAATAGAATTGTATCTTTCAACTGGCAGCAGTGTTCTTTCGGGAAATGGCAAATCATCCAGATTCTCGATCAAATCGCCCACTGGATTATCAAAGATCTGCCCGTTCTCTTTATAAGTTAAGCTCTTGATCTGTGACAGGCTTCCCCGGCCTTCAAGCGCCTCAAGCAATTTAAAAAACGGGATTTCGCCCTCGCCCTTTATGACAAAATCCACTTCCTTTATGGCAACGGTCTCCTTTGGGTATAGATGAACGTGCGGGCCGCCCAACACAGTAAAAATCTTATGGCCGCGCTCTTTCTCTATCTCTTTGACAATTTTTATTGTTTTTAGAACATCCACTAAGGTGAATGTCATTGCCACAACTCCGACCGCCTCCGGTTTGAATTCCGCTATCCTTTTTTTAAATTCGCCGCTCGAAGAAATCCTATCAACCTGCGCGTCCAGCGCAAAAACCTGATGGCCGCCATTCTTTTTCAAATATCCGGCCAAATACAGTAATCCCAGCGGTGGATTAAACCCCCGTTCCTCTTCTATAAAGGCGGGGTTGTCGGCTATGATCTCATTGAATCTTGGAGGATTTATTAATAGGACTCTCATTGAAATTAGATAGTGTTTATATCTTATTATATTAGACGGCTTTGTTCAAGCTTAAGAACGCTTATTTTTTTAGAGCAGAAGTAGACGAAACCGTGAAAATTAGCTATTATAATGCACATAGAGGTACCAAAATGAATCTAAGATCAAAAGCTTACAACCTTTTGCGCTGGAGCGAGACACACACTCAAACCGACATGGTCTACGTGGCCAAAGGCGGTTTTTGGCTTGTTTTTGGACAAATTTTGACATCTGGCGCGACTTTCCTATTGGCCATCGCGTTCGCCAATTTTTTACCCAAGGAAACATACGGCATTTATAAATACATCCTTTCCGTGGCCGGTTTTTTAGGTTTTTTGACCTTAACAGGAATGAATGTCGCTGTCACGCAAGCTGTCGCCCGCGGCTATGAAGGCGCTTTGAAAAAATCTTTCCGAATACAGATCCAATGGGGCCTGATCTTATTTTTAACGACACTGGCCGGCGCTGTTTACTACTTCACGAAAGGGAATCAGCTGCTGGCGATCTCTTTTTTGATCATCGGCCTCTTTTCTCCTCTGCTTAACAGCGCCAACACATATACGGCTTTTTTGGGCGGCAAAAAATATTTTAGGACCCTCTCCTTCTATAGCGTTATCTCCGTTTTTTTTACCAGCATCGCGCTTTTCTTAACGCTGCTTGCCACAAAAAATCCTCTGCCTCTCATCATCGTATATTTCATTTCAAACACCGTTATAAATATTTTTTTCTACTTAAAAACGATAAACACTTTCAAGCCGAACTTAAATGACGACCCTGAAACTATCTCTTATGGCAAACATTTAAGCATTCAGAACGTCATAGCCACGGCCGCCGCTTTTTTGGACACCCCCCTGCTTTTTCACTTTTTTGGCGCCGCGGACGTTGCCGTTTATTCATTCGCCGTTTCTCCACCGGAACAAATTAAAGCCGTTTTTAAAAATGTCGGCAGCTTAGCCCTGCCCAAATTCAGTGAAAAAAGCGGGGAAGAAATAAAAAAAACCATTCTGCGTAAGGTTCTTATTTTCTCCTCGGTCATCGCCTTAGCAGTGGCGGTTTATATTTTCATAGCTCCTCTTGCCTTTAAAATATTCTTCCCAAAATATGTTGATTCGGTCTTTTATTCGCAGATCTATGCCATTTCCATTATAGCCACCGCCATCTATCTGCCAAATACGGCCCTGCAATCCCAGATCGCAAAAAAGGAGCTTTATTATTTCAATATTTCAACTTCCATTCTGCAAATTATCCTGCTTTTTGTCTTTATTTATTTCTGGGGAATACTTGGAGCGGTATTAAGCCGCGTTGCTACTCGTTTTATCAACCTAGCCTATTCTTTATGGCTTGTTAAAAAAATCTGATCGCAATATCGGCTACTTATTTTTCCTAAAAAATGGACATCCAAAAAGTCATCCAGGAAAATAAATATTTTTTTCCATACCATTATATTCCGTATTTTGAAAACGGCTATTTTTCTCAAACAAGAAATCTCTATTGGGGCTACGAATACCTGTCTTATTTGGGATTTATATTAGATAAAATAAAATCTCTGAAATTTGATTCTCTGCTGGATATCGGCTGCGGCGAAGGAAGATTTTTATGCGAAATCAATCAAAAAATTCCGGGCAAAGGCCTGGCCGGCATTGACCCATCAGAACGCTCGGTTTCTTTTGCCAAGGCGTTTAATCCGGGCCTGGAATTTATCTGCGGAAATATTCAGACCGTAAATCTGCAAAAAAAATTTGACGTTATTACTCTAATTGAGGTCTTGGAACATATCAGGCCGGAAGAAACCCTGAATTTCCTGAAAGCGCTTCGCGATCATATGGATAATTCGGGCTTTTTGATGCTGTCCGTGCCAAGCGACAATATGGAGCTTAATCCAAAACATTACCAACATTTTAACGCACGAAGTTTAAAAAATACCCTGGCGGGCATTTTCAAAATAGAAGAAATCTTTTATCTAAACAAAAAATCTTTCAAAACGGATATCGTTTCTGGATTGCTGAGTAATCGATTCTACGTTCTGAATAATAAAACACTGTTAAAAATTTTGTACAGCTTCTATTTAAGGAATCTTCTGGCCGCGAGCGAAAAAAACGCTAAGCGCCTTTGCGCTATTTGCCGGCCTATCTGACCTTTTTTAAAAGCAGGTGGAAGGAATCAGAAAAAAAGAACCGATAAAATTTATAAATAAGCAAAATCGGCCAATAGATCAGGCCTATTCTGAAAAATTTTTTTATTTTGATCTCTCTGGTGTCAATCGCTTCGATCCCTTCTTCTCTGAGGATCTTTTTTATTTTTCTGAAGGTAAAATAATGCATGTCCTCTAATTTCTGGCGACCAGCCGGCCCGTTATAATCCTTGTGCTCGCCAAATAAAGTGATAAATCGGCTGCACCAGGCCCGCGGCAGCCAATTGACAAGATAAAGATGGAAGTGGGGGTCCCAAAAACCGAAGCGGTTGGGCACACCCATATACGCCTGGCCTCCTATTTTCATCACGCGGGACATTTCGGCGACCGCCCTTAGAGGGTCATCAACGTGCTCAATGACCAAGGCAAAATTGATAAAATCAAAAGACGCGTCTTCAAACGGCAAATTTTCCGCTGTTCCTTTGATAACTTTTACCGGCAGACCTTTTTGAGCCGCCTTATCCATGGTTTCCTTTATATAGGCGTCATTTATTTCAAGACCGGCGGCCTGACCGCCGCGCATGCCAATATCGATCAGAAAATTCCCCCGGCCCGAGCCGATATCTAAAATAGAAAATCTCAATAAATCAGGGAAGTGGCTTAACAGATAATCAACGTGAGTTTTTGTGTTTTTGCCGCCCATATCCATTTATTTTGACTTTTTCTTAAAAAATCTAGCTTTGTCGCCACCGGTCATCTTAAATCTTAACAAAAAAGCCTAAAAAACGCAAAAGACAATTTCCGATCTTTTAAGATCTACCGCCGTCTTAAGCCCGGCGCCAAAGCTTGAATTATCTAAAAAAAAGTGCTAATCTTCCAACCATGGATTTGCTCAAAAAGCGGAAACTTAAATTCGTCATTATAACGTCCTCCGTCATTGTGACGATAACTATTATCGTATCTATCGTTTTTTTTAGTTTATCGCCGCTGGAAAGATATTTTTTGATTGACAATCCCCTGGGTAAAAGCTTAATCCTACCCACCTGGCATTCTCTAAGAAAAGTGGTTAATATTGTTCATTTTCCTTATTGGTTCCAAAAAAGCCAGCTTAAAACCTTCTATTTAGAGCTAAGCCGCGCAGATCTGAAAGAAATGAACGACCACCTGCCCATTGATAAAGAAACAGGCGACTATCTGCGAATGACCGACGAATATAAATTCTTTGTAAAAGGAAATTTTCAAAGTAAAAATTACAACGAAAAAGATTACAGTTACAACGGTGAAATAAAAATCCGCTATCGCGGTCTGACGAACACCAATTGGGATGCCCAGCAAAAAGCGTTTATGATAGATTTTCCCGAACAGAACCTATTTGAAGGTAAAAAAACCGTCAATCTTTTCTTGCCATGGGACCGTTCTTATTTTATGGAACCTTTAAATATTTACCGGGGCAAAAAATTTGGCCTAAAGGCGCCCGAAGCAGAATTTGTCCGCCTCAATCTCAATTCCATAGATAACGGCATCTACCTGGCCATTGAACATTGGTCAAAAGAATGGCTGGAAAAGAACGATATGTATGATTTTGGCAATATTCTTTCAAATAAAGACCAGCAGGCCGGCCTTGTTGCCGCCCCGCTTTTTTCCGAAGAACGTTTAGGCGACTGGAAAAGCTATACAGCGCAAAGCGAAGAAGGGCCTTTTGAAGAGCTTACTGCCTTGATCCGGCTCGTAGAAAAAGCTGATGACGAGGAATTTGCCCAGAAGATCGGGAATCTCATAGATCTGGAAAAATTCTATAATTACATTCTGGTCAATATGCTGGCCGGCTCAAACCACCAAAGCGATGAAGAAAACGTAGTTTTACTGTTCCGGCCAGAAACAGGAAAATTTGAGCCGCTCCTGTGGGACGTCAACATCTATCCCCTAGGCGATGATTTTTATCTTGAAAATAACAGGTTAATAAGGCGTATCCTTTCGGTGCCGGAATTTTTTGCCGAATATAATCGCCTGCTTGCCTCATACACCAAAAATGACCAGAACCTTAAAGATGATCTTGCCTATTACGACGATCTGTATAAAAAATTACAAAAAGAATTTTATAAAGACCAGGCAAAATTAGACACCGACCTTGCTTTTGACAATCGCATAAAAGAAATCCGCCAATTGATCATCAGCAACCTTGAGAAAGCAAAAAAGATGGCTGAAACCGAAAGCTATCCTTCATCTTTGTCAATAAAGGGAGGCACCAAAGGCCTTAATTTTGACGGCAGTTTCAAATATTTCAATGAGATCTCAAAGGATATAAACGAATTCGTCTCCCTCAACCCATATTTTAGAAAAATTAACGCAACAACGCTCTCGCTCAAAAGAGGTATCTATGTTTTTTCAAAAACCGTCATTATCCCAAAAGGACTGAATCTAATAATAGAGCCTGGCGCGCGCCTTTATTTTGCACCCGAGACATCTTTTGTTTCTTATAGCCCGGTTTCGGCCCAGGGCACTGCCCATGCACCGATAGTTATGGCAGGCCTTTATCCCGGCGGGAAACCATGGGGCGGTTTTGCCGTCATAAATACCGAGGGGGAAAAAAGCTTTTTCAATTATCTTAATGTCGGCGGCGGTTCGCAGGATCTGATAAACGGGACTGTTTTGACAAGCCAGTTTTCCCTGAATAATGCAGACGCAGAAGTCAAAAATTCTATATTTGAGAATGGCCGGTCTGACGATGGCTTCCATGTGCTCCTTGGTTCTGTCTTGATCCAGAATAATATTTTCCGTAACAACAGTGCCGACGGAATTGACCTTGATTACGCCAAAAGCGCTATCATAGAAGAGAACTACTTTTTAAATAATGGGGTTACCGACAGTAATGGCGATGCCGTTGATCTTTCCGGGATGCGCGATGTTTTGGTTAAGAACAACACTGTAATAGGGTGTGGGGATAAAGGAGTGAGTGTGGGAGAACGGTCGTTCCCAAATATTGAAAACAACAAAATTTCAAAATGCACTATCGGCATCGCTTCCAAAGACCTGTCCAAAGCAACCATAAAAAATAACACGATCACGGACAATAAAACCGGCATTGAGGCCTACCAGAAAAAACAGGTCTGGGGCGGCGCTACCGCCATCTTGATTGATAATATACTGCAGAATAACGAAACTGATTTTTATCAAGATCAATTTTCAAAAATTGAGATCCAAAAATAGCTATGGAAAATGAATTTTACAGATTTGAATTCAAATATGAAATGGAGCCGTCTTTGGCCAGAGCCATTGAATCAGAGATCAAAAAATACGGAATGAAGGCTGATAAGCACGCAAGCAGCGAAAATCATGAATATGTCGTGAACAGTTTATATTTTGATTCTTATGATCTTGACGACTATTATGAAAAAATGGGCGGATATCTTGAACGCGAAAAACTAAGAGCACGAATCTACGAATCTTTTCTTAATAAAAGCCAGATCATATGGCTAGAAGTCAAAAAAAAGCATGACACGAAGGTTCATAAAAAAAGATTCGCCCTGACGCCTGAACAATGGCAGAATTTTTTAAAAAAAGGGCCGACCTTTTTGCTCGGCCTGTCACAAAATGCCGGCCAGCAGAGGATCAGGCAAGAAGTCATCTGGAATTTTCTAAAAAAACCAGTCAAACCGCATATTCTTGTCCGTTATCTACGCCGTCCGTATGTGCTTGGCGACCTAAGGGTAACCTTTGACAGACAGGTCGAAGCTTGCAAAAAAACGGATTTAAATTATAATAGTAGAGTGATGGCCCGAATCAGAAACAGGGGGGTCATTATGGAGGTAAAATTTGCCCGCTTTCTGCCTTTCTGGTTCAAAAATATCATCCAAAAACACGATCTGAAACGTGACGCCTACTCAAAATACACAAACTCTATCGACGCATTAGAGGCATTCGATCCACTGCCAAAATAATCTCATCGATAAACCATTAAACAAAAAACCTAAAATATGACAGACTATTTTAATTTTACCCTGGCGGAATTCAGTTCGGCTGTTATCGTCTTAAATATCCTTCTTTCTTTTGCCCTTTCGCTAATTATCACCTGGGTATACAAAAAAACCCACCGAAGCCTTTCTTATTCCCAATCACTCCTTTTCACTATGGTCATTATCTGTGTTCTGGGCTCGGTGGTTATGATGGTTGTCCGCAATAATATTGTCGGCGCTTTTGCGCTTTTGGGCGCTTTTTCTCTTATCCGCTTCAGAACCGTTATAAAGGAGACAAAAGATGTGGCCTATATTTTCTTCTCTCTGACAACGGGAGTAGCTGTCGGTACGAATAATTACATGGTAGCGGTGCTGACGACCATTATTTTATGTTTGATAATATTGCTGCTGACAAAATATAATTTCGGTTCTTTGGCAAAGCACGGCGCCCTTGTTACGTTCATAGCGAGCGGAAGCTTCCCAGCCGGCGGGTATAAAGGGCTTTTTAACGATTATCTTGCCGCCTATGATCTCTTGCAGATCAAATCCCTTGAAGACGGCTCCAGCGAATATTCTTTTTCGGTAAAAATCAGAGACGACAAAATGACGGATAAATTTGTAAAAGAATTCCGTTCTCTTTCGGGCGTAGAGAACATTGAACTTATAAATTCTAAAAGCGCTGCCGAATATTAAAATTTCAGTCCTATTTAATGAATTCCATGACTTCAGCCGCTCTTTTTTGCCACGTGTAGTTTTTGACATTAGCAAAAGCTTCCTGGGAAAACCTGCTGCCAAGATCCTGGTCGTCCAGGATCCTTTTTATTCCCTGAGCCAGAGCAGACGGGTTATCCGGCTCAACTAAAACCGCGCTATTTTCATTAAGAACTTCCCGCATCGACGGCAGATCCGAAGCCACGACCGGCCGGCCGGAAGCCATATATTCAAAAAGCTTAAGAGGTGACGTGTATTTTTCCGAATTTGCGTCGCCTTTTTTATTTGGCAGGACCAGAACATCTGCGGCTTTTAGGTAATAAGGGATCTGCATGTGCGGCTGACGCTCAATCAAAACCAGATTTTTGCCGCCAAACTCTTTTTGCGCCCGTTCAATTTCCTGTTTTTCGCCGCCGACCAAAACAAATAAGTAGTCCGGGCTAAAAAATTTAGACGACTCCATTAAAACATCGGCACCCTTCCACTGGGGATTAAAAAAATTGCCCGTGTAGACAACCAATCTTTTACCCTGCGGCAGGCCCAATTTTTCCCTGGCCTCCGCTTTGGGTATATTAAAATCAAACTCCGCCAAGTCCACTCCATCAGGTGCGACAACGATCTTTTTTTCGTCAATGCCGCAATTTATCAGGTCTTTTTTTATAAAACTTGTCAGCACAATTAAAAACTTCGCTTTCTGCCAAATCTTCCTGTGAGATTTTTTGATTTTTTCTGGTAGAGAATGGACTTCCAGTGCAAAATCCTCGAAAAATAAACCAGCTGCCCGCTCGCGCGTGTATAAAATATCATAACTTTTGCCTGACAAATAAATTCTTGCCGCGATCAAAAAACTGGCTAACCTGATCCAGAAATTAAAACGGCCGGCACTGCCGGGATTCAGATCCAGACAAAACAACTGCGTTATTTTAAAATTATCTTTTACGCCGTAATGTGCAAAAAAATCTTCTTTTAAATTTGATGACCGCCGGGGAACCACCAGCTCAACCTCCAGCCCGTTTGCGCCAAACGCCTCGCACATCTTCATTATCTGAATTTCGTGAGCCCAGTTTGCCGGCAAACCGATATTGGCTAAATAGATTAGTTTCATATGTGCTTCAAAAATTGCTGGCTGTGTTTTAACGGTTCCCGATATTTTTCCAGATCCGCCTCAACCATCATTTTGACCAGTTCCTTAAAGGTGACTTTCGGCTGCCAGCCAAGTTTTTCTCTGGCTTTTGATGGGTCACCCAAAAGATATTGCACGTCATTTGGCCGATAGAACTTTTTATCCGTCTCTACATATTGGCTCCAATCAAGACCAATACAACCAAAGGCCTCCTGGCAGAACTCTTTGACAGTGTGAGATTCCCCTGTGGCAATAACATAATCATCGGCTTCTTTTTGCTGCAGCATCAACCACATTGCTTTAACATAATCGCCGGCAAATCCCCAATCCCGTTTGGCCTCAAGATTCCCCAAATAGATCTTGTCGCTATAGCCCATTTTAATCCGGGCTGCTCCATCGGTGATTTTTCTGGTCACAAATTCAACCCCCCTAATGGGTGACTCATGGTTGAATAAGATGCCGGAGCAGGCAAATAGGCCGTAGCCTTTGCGATAGCTTTTGGTGACCCAGTGGGCATAGAGCTTGGCCGCCGCATACGGACTGTTTGGCTCAAAAGGTGTATTCTCGTTTTGTGGCGGCGGCGCGTCACCGAACAATTCCGAGGTTGAGGCCTGATAAAATCTTATTTTTGGATCCAATATGCGGATAGAATCCAGGATCCTTGTGACGCCAAGACCCGTTATTTCTCCCGTGGCGATTGCTTCATCAAACGAGACGCCGACAAAGCTTTGGGCGGCCAGATTATAGATCTCATCGGGCTCACACTGCTTGATGGCGGATAAAATGGAGGTCTGGTCAAGCAAGTCCAGCGGAATGAGTTCGATGTTCTTTTTGACATCAAGATAATGCAGGCGCCAAAAATTTCTGGTGCTTGAACGCCTATAGCCGCCATAAACTTTGTATCCTTTCTCGATCAAAAATTTGGCCAGATACGGCCCGTCCTGGCCGGTAATGCCTGTGATTAAAGCGCGTTTGTTGAACATAGTTTTTTTTAATTTTAATAATAAATTTGTCTTTTAATATTCTATTCCCAGCCCAAAATTTCGGGAATTTTATCTTTTATCTTTTCGTAATTGCGCTCTTTGATGATATCGTAGGCCAAATTAAAAATTTTCATCACGTCTTCTTTGCTAAAATCCTTGGTCTGAACCACCGGCATATCGGGCCTCAATCTCAGCTTATCAAGCTCAAGATTGTTGTCCAGTGCCCCCATTTCCTGGGCCATTTGGAATGCTTTGGTGCCGGGCAATGGTTGAAAAACATAGAATCTGGCTCCATCCATGCCCGATTCAAAGGCGAATTTTAACGTTTTTATCATGGTCTGACGCGTCTCGCCCGGATAGCCAAAGATAAAAAATCCACGGGTGCGCAAGCCAACCTCTTTTGCCTGCGCAATAATTTCTTTAATTTTTTCTAGCCTCAGGTTTTTACAGATGACTTTATCCAAAAATTCCTGGTCGCCATTTTCAACGCCAAACTGCAATTCTCTCAAGCCAGCTTTATATAGATATTCAAGGGCTTCTTTGTCAAGCGAAGGGAGAAAAACGCCGCTGGGCGTGACCAAGCGGACATTATGTTTGCGTTCAATAATACCCTTGCATATCTCAATGGTCCGGGATTTTGAAACGGTAAAATTATCGTCAACGATAACGATCTCTTTGGCGCCGTGCTTAACTAAAATGTCGATTTCGTCCAAAACATTTTTTGAAGAACGTATCCGATAAGTTTCTCCCCAAACCGCGTGAATGGCACAAAAGGTGCATCGGTTAGGGCAGCCGCGGCTGGTAATAATAAAACCGTGGGGCATAAAAAGCGCTTTTGGCTTGTTTCTGTGCCGCCAATTGAAAAATCTGGCAAAAATATAGCGAATTCCGGGGACAGAAAGAGACGCGTATAAAATCCAGCTTTTTACAAGCTTCTTTAAATTAAAATGCCTGGAATAACCATAACCGGCTGGCTTTGAATAATTATAAAGTCCAAGAGAGCCGCGATGCGGAAAAATAATTTTATCAAGGTCTGTTTGAACAGGCCGCGCCTGATTATAAATAATTTCGCCCGAACCGAGTTTACGGAAACAAATTCCTTTGACCGCTGCCAGATTATCTAAATTGTCCGCCAGGTCAACCGCCGTTTCCTCCCCTTCTCCCAAAACAATCGCGTCAAAGCTTTTGCACTCGCGCATAACCTCGGCCTTGTAAGAAGAAGGGAACGCTCCTCCGCCAAAAACGAAAATGTCCTTGTCAGCTTCTTTTGCCAGGTCAGCTGTTTGATAAAAAGAGCTTGCCTGGGCGTAAAACATACCCGAAATCCCGATAATATCCGGCTTAAATTTTTTGACCTCTTTTGCAATGTGCCGTTTTTCGCTGCCGCAGTGAAAAAGATTTTTTTCAGGCAAAAACCGCACGTTTCTTGGATGCTCGACCAGACAGTCATAAATTTTGACTTCGTGGCCATGAGCCAACAATGCTGACTGGATATATTGCAGGCCCAATGGTTCAAAGGGCAAAAAAACCAACTCATTTTCCTGCATTTCAAAAAAGGGCCTGACCAGCAAAATTCGGTGTTTCCCTTTTTTAAAAACATCATTCATCGGCTAATACACGCTTAAAATTACGGCAGATGAAACTGACTTGCTTTTCGGTCAGAAGCGTACTGCTTGGCAGACTGATACCGTGCTGATAGGCATATTCAGCATTGGGAAATTTTTGGTTCATGGCATACGGCTGAAAAGGTTTTTGCAGGTGCAGCGGCTTAAAAAACGGACGGGAGGCAACCCCTTTCTCTGAGAGCTTCTGGCGAACAGCGTCTATATCTTTATTTATTAACACACTGAAAAGCCAGCAGACGGCCTCGGCTTTTTTATCATTTGAAAGCTGAAAAGTAATGCTAGGGCAATTGGCCAGCAATTTTTCATAAAGCAATTTCATCGTCTTGCGCGCCTTAAGAAATTTCTGGAATCTTTCAAATTGAGCGCAACCAACAGCCGCTTGAAGATTCGTCATCCTGTAATTGTAGCCAACCACTTCGTGGTCATAAACGCCCCGCGAACGCATTCCATGGTTCTTTAAAATGGCCATTTTTTCGTATAGTTCCTGGCTATCGGAAAGACAAACTCCGCCTTCGCCTGTTGTCAAAATTTTATTACCGTAAAAAGAAAAACAGCTGACTTCGCCAAAGTTGCCGACCGGTTTGCCACCAAAAAAGGCGCCGTGCGATTCAGCTGCATCTTCTATCAAAAAGATCTTATGCGCTTTACACCAATGAACAATATAATCGTAATCGCATGGCATACCGTAAGTATCAACTGCTATCAATGCTTTAGTCCTCTTGGTCAATTTTTTATCCAATTCTTTTACGTCAAGATTCCAGTCGTTTTTATTGATATCGACAAAAACCAGCTTTGCGCCGCAATGGATGACAACCGCGGCCGGCGCGGCAAAAGTAAAAACTGGCACAATGACTTCGTCCCCTGGCCCAATACCCAGGGCCAGCAGGGCCAGATGCAAAGCCGTAGTTCCGCTTGAACAGCTTAACGCAAATTTACGCCCAAAATTTTTGGCGGCCAAAACCTCAAACCTGTCAATATATTTTCCGGCCGAAGAAACTCTGCCTTCATTTTTTATCGCATCAATCAGATATTTTACCTCGTTGCCTGAAAGGTCCGGTGCGGCCACTGGTATTTTTTTCATATTTTTATTTGTGCTTAGCAATTATCGTCATGCTTTCCAATTCTCCTTCACGCTGAATACCCCTGAATTTTCCGCTGGGGAAAATATCAATTATTGATAAACCGACCTTATTTAATATTTTTTTTATTGACCTCTCTGTAAAATGCCAGGTATGGTCAACTAAAGATAACCAAGGTCCTTGAGCACTCATTTTAGGAATCCGAATAACAAAAATTCCGTCTTGAGCCAAAAGTGGTTTTATTTTTTTAATAAACGATGATGGATTCTGAACGTGCTCAAGAAGGCTGTACATCGCGATAACATCGTAACGACTCTTTCTCAAAGAGTTGGTAAAAGAACCTTGCGGAGGAGAAAAAACCACTTTCAGCCCTTTTTTTTGACAAATTTTTATCGCTTCTTTTGAAAATTCAACGCCATCGGTTGTCTTAAAACCTTTTTCTTTGGCCGCTATCAAGGTGTGGCCGTAAGCGCAGCCAACCTCTAAAATCGACTCTGGATTCTTTTTGTATTTTAAAATTTCTTCTACCCTTATCTTGGCGATGGCCGTTGATTTTTCGTCGCTAACCGTTAACCCATACATATCGTCCGTACCTTTAAAATAAGAGGGGTGGTTATAGAGGCTGTCCAGATATTCTGGGCCTGGCTGAGGGAAAAGGAATAATAAATCATCAGCGACACAATGCCTGATCCTGTAAGTCTCTGCGTTGATGCTGAAAATAAATCTATCCGCTGTTTTATTTTTTCCGCGACAAAGGCAACAGCGCACAAAATGGCTGTCTTGAGATTTCAGCCACGGGTATTTTAAATTTAATTGGGGAAGATTTTTTTTCATTTCTGATTAAGCAGCTTTAATATTTCTCCGTACAGCAAGGCCGCTGTATTTTTTATATCAAATAAGGTCTTTGCCTTCGCAATATTGTTCTCTCTGAATACTTTCCTTTCTTCATCGCTCAAATGCCTCGTTTTTTCCAAGGCGTCGGCTATAGCCTGCCTATCGCCCAAAGGCACCAGAAAGCCGTTCTTTCCGTTTTCAATCGCTTCTTTGATGCCGCCGACGTCATAAGCGACAATCGGCAAACCAATAGACATTGCTTCTTTCATCGCCATGCCCATACACTGACGAATAGTGGTAGCTGTCACGCAGAAACAATCCATTGCCGAATAAAGCCGCGCCAAAGTTTCTTCAGTTAAGCCCTGAAATATAAATAATGAATCTAAGGGAAAATTCATTTCCTTGGCGTGTTTCCACATTTCTTCTGATGACCCCATTCCGCACAAAATAATAGCCATTTCTTTTAATTTTTCTGGTGCCAATTTCAATAAGGCCTCAAAAATATGTTCATGTCCTTTTCGCATTGTCAGGGCCCCTACTGACATAACTAAAAATTTATCGTCCGGCAAATTAAACTCCTTCCTCGCGGCTCGCTTATCATTGATCATCTGCCCGTTAAAAATATCAAAATTCACACCGCTGTAAACTATCCTTATTTTGTCTGGATTTATTGAATACTTTCTCGGACCTTCGGTGCAGTGTTCGCTCGGCGGCACAACAAGGTCAACCCCGTTTACCAAATAGTTCCATAATGCCGCTTCGTCCTTGTATTGAAGCTCTGCATAATTTTCCAAAATGACCGGCAGCTTATGTCGTTTTGCGATTTTCAAGGCGACCAGGCTTTGCAGACCGGCAGTCTCTGTAATGATGATGTCAGGCTTGATACTTTTGATGTTCTGATCCAGATATACGGCGCGCCCGGCACAATAAAGAAATCTGGCAAAAATAAATTCCCGAGATAATTTCAATTGTGAATATAACGCCTGAATGAATACACCCGGACCGACAAGAAAATTTTTAAGCACATACCACAATTTATCAATAATGTCCGGCGTCTTTAAAAAATCATAAAAATACTGCGCTCCTGCTTCAAGGTCTTCTTCCATCTCATGCTTTTGCCGGATATGGATAAAAACCTGCGCGCCGTAAGTATTCCATATCTTTGCGTGCAGAAGACAGCGTTTAATAATCCCGCCATAGGGCGGTGGCAAGCTTTCTCCGTTATCGCCGGTGATCAGAATCTTCATCTGATTATGCATAATTTACTGTCAATTTAAGCACTCAAATTACATCACTATATTCGCATTTTTTGAGGTTTTTGTAAAGTTTTATGGACACCTAAAATAAAAGGCTCAGAACTATTTTGAATAGTCCTGAGCCAAATTTGATTAAATCATTCCTGGGCCTCTCGTGACCCAAGCATGGATAGCAATAAGGGCAGAGCGCGACTCAGTTGGATTCATGAAATCGCTGTCGATCACCTCAACCGTAGCTGAAATTTCCTGAGAGGAAGCGTTGATATATCTCACCAGTTCAATAAAATTTTCCTCTCCAATATTTCCCTCACCAGGAATTAGACCCTCTCTGAACCGACAAGTTCCCTCCCGCCAGATACCCCAGACGTCAGACATATGGATATGAGGCGTCACGTCCTGCACTTGCTTATAGACATTTACCAAATTACCTTGCGCGCTTAATGTGCCCCAGTGACACGTATCGAATGTCATAAGAAACCCGTTCTTTTTAACGAATCCCCTTATCTCTAAGGGATCCGCGAACAAGGGATCGTAGACCATGTCATTGGAGGAAAAGAATGTATCGCCCATAAGAGGTACTGGCATGTTCTCGATGGCCAGCCCAACTCCCTGCTTTTTGACCCGCGAAAGGTTTCCAGCGACTTCCGAAAGAAGCTGGAGTCTATCACGATCAGTCAACCCCTCCATTTCTGCATGGCTCATAAGTGTCTCGGCGTGGACGTTTACCAAACTAGCGCCAATCCTGCTCGCGAGCGCGAAAACCTCATTGAGGATTTCCACGCTTTCAGGTCGCGAAAGATTGGTCGGCGCAGCCTCGTAATTATCACGGGTCACAGGCGCGTGGACCACGATCCGTTGCAGAGAAATCTCCTTTCTTGCTGCCTCCAGATTTTTGATGGTGTCATCCGCTTTTGAAACGGTGACAAAATTATCCAACGGCCCCACGATCTCAAGACCCGTTGAGACACATAAATGCCGGTATCTCTCAATATGATCAAAGTCTCGAAGGCCCTTCAAAAGATCTACCCTTGTCGCCACATCCTTCTCCTTACTCGCCCTACAGGGCGTGCAGATAACGATCATCTCCAGTCCCTCCTTTTTTGCTATGGATTTTAGGTACAATCCAATATTATATACCACCGATGACTAAAAGTCAAGAGCAAACAAAAAAGCCCATATACCTTAAAAATACACGGGCTTTCATATTTTTTATCAGTTGTCTTATCTTTGCTGTCCTAATTACGGAACTATCCTCATATCCTCTGATAAACTTTGTAAACGCCAAATTCTTTGAGTAGGGCGTATTTTTTATCCAAAACATCCTGATATTGCACGGCATATTCGTCGCCTTTCCACAAAACTATAAGTTCGGGCAATTTGTCATCTGAAAACGAAAGCGGATTCTCCCCTATCTGGCGGACGTCGGAAATGACGTGATATTTTTTTTCGGGCGGGATAAACGCCGCCACCTGAGAAAGATTAATGATGCCGACGCTCTGGGCGGAGCGGCTGTTCACGAATGAAGACACCTCCTGGGGCCTGGTTGAATAAGCGATATCTGAAAAAAAGAACAGCTGGACAACCTGAACTGAAATTAAAATGCCGCAAAAGACCAGTGCCTGCCACTTCTTAAAGATAAGTAAAAAAGAGGGGTAAATCAAAATAAGCGTTAAAAGCTCCAGGGCAAAAAGATATCTGAACCAGCCGGGGCTGCGCAAAAAATAAATAATAACAAGCGCGCCATAAATGCAGAAAAATAAAAAGGATTTCTGCCATATTTCCGGGATCGCTTTCCTGTGTCTGACAAAAGCGAAAACAGCCGCAAAGATCAAAAGAGAAAAATAGATCAGCGTGGTTTGCGAAAAGAACCCGGAAACATTATTCAAAAAATTAGTCGTCAGCGAAGGTGAATCAATGAACGGATTCTGATAAAGCTTATAAATATTTATCCAGCCGCCCACGGAAAAGAAATCCGGAATGATGAAAATAAAATATAAAAGCACGGGTAAAAAGCCGCCTGCCGCAAATTTAACTATTTTAAAAATTATATCCTTGCGAAAAAATAAAACATAGATTAAAAAAACCAGGGGTAAAGCGTGATAAATTGAGGGCTTGGCGGCCAAAGCCAGGCCGAAAAACAACCCAACCAACCAATAATTCTCTCTTTTTATCAGATAATACAAACCCAGAAGCAAAAAGACAAAGCCCGGCACCTCTCCGGTCACGGGCCGGCCAATGCCAAAAAAAGAAGCGAAAGTGACGCATAATAATAAAGCATAAATAGCCGCCGGCTTGCCAAAAAAAGACCGCGTGACAAAATAAATCGTTGCTAGGGCGGCCAGGAGCCACAAAATCATAAAGATCCTGGCCTGATCCCAGCCGAATCCAAAAATGGAGAAAAATCCCGCCAGAGGGACCATGGCCGGATAATTGCTTGTGACCAGAGTATAGGAAGCATTTGAAAATATCCCGGGAGCGGTTTGGATGTCCAGTTTGCCAAATAAAGAAAAATTTTGCGCCGCCTCAATATTAAAAGCTTCGTCAGGCCAGATGCTTGGTTTGGTCGCCAAGTTGTTCAGAGAAAAAACGACAACAAAAGCAAAAACCATTGTCAGTATCAGGACCTCATAATTTTTTTTAAAAAAATCAGCCATTTTCTTTTAAAAACAAAATTGAACAATACCAAGAAAAGTTAATCGGCAGCCATCTGGGAAAAATTATCATTTTTTCAACTCTAAAATGTTTTTTTGCCGCCTCAATGATGTCTTTGTGGCTAGAAGGATGCATCGCTCTGGGGTTCCATTCTTTTTTGCTCCAGCCAAATGTCTGGAAAAAAAAATCCGTTATCATATTGCGCACGGGAAAGGAAATCACTGCTTTACCGCTTTTTTGCATAACCCTTTTGACTTCAAGAAACGCCTTATCGAGATCATTCGGAAAAATGTGCTCAAAAATGCTAACTGCCACCACTCCGTCAAAAAACTCATCCTGATATGGTAATTCAAGAACCGAGCCCTGCAAAAGTTCCGCTTTGACCCCCATTTTTGCAAGCATCGCCTCAACATCAGGAATTTTTTCGTGGATATCTATTCCAAAAAGATTTTGAGAGCGGCGCGACAATTCCGGCAGAAGGATACCGCTACCAAAGCCGATCTCCAGCAAGTTTTTATAACTCTTGCCCAAAAGATCCAAGGTGTTCATCAGCCGCTTTTTAAAAACGTAGCCGACCAGAGGAACATAATGATAAAAAATCGGGTCTCCGGCGTCCGTTTTTAACATTTTTCTCCGCGGCGGCAATAGCATTTTCATAATATATTTAGTATCGGGCTCTGATTATCAACGAACCAGAGGCCTCTCTAAGCACAGGGATTTTTTCCAAAGCCAATCCCAGTCCTGAAACTATTTTTATTAAAAACTGAGGGACAATAGGATGTAAAAAATCATAAGGCAGAACTTCAACATCTGAAAAATCTTGCCGTCTCAAAAATTTTGCCAACTTCCAGCGTAAAAAAGCTGTCTCTTCGGGCGAATTGAGCAACCAGCGGCCAAAAAATCTGATATTTCTTTCCAAAAAGATCTCCGGGTTCAGCATATTGGGCTCGGAAAAAAAGATTTTTCCTCCTCTTTTGAGCACCCGCCTTATCTCACGAAAAGTTTTTTCCATATCAATATGGTGCAAGATCGAATTCCCGACTACCGCATCAAAGGATTGGTCCAAAAAAGGCAGTCCACCCACGTCAGCTACGGCAAAAACAACATTGGGGAGCGCCAGGGTTTTTTCCGCGAATCTGATTGATTCGCCTGAAATATCAATGGCCGCAATCTGGGCTGATGGCAGAACAGGGGGAAGATATTTGGTCAGGTCGCCTATGCCGCAGCCTATTTCCAATATCTTGAGCTGCCCGCCGCTCCCAAGATAATCCGCGATTAAGTTTGCCCGACGAATTAATCTCTGCTTGCCAGCTTCGGTCTGATGCCCCCACCAGCTTATTCCCTTATTTGTAACTAAATAGTCAAAATGCTCTGCTTCTTTAATTTTTGAATGTTCAATCATAAATTATTAATGTCTCTTATGGCTTTGTCAATAAAAAGATCCCGCCGATGATCAGGGCCACTCCTAAAATCTGCGCAAAATTAAGACTTTCTTTAAAAATGACAGAAGAGGCAATAACGATCGCAATCAAATTTAAGCTGGCTGTAATGGGGTATATAATATTTAAGTTAAGCCGGGAAAGAGTTAAAAGCCACGTTACAAAACCAAAAACCAAAAGAGCTAATCCTCCCAAAATATAGAAGTTCTTGAAAATTAACAAAAAGGCATTCCATAAATTGGCGAACGATATATCCATCGCCCCTTGGACTGCCATCCCTTTTTTCAAAAGCAGCTCCGCAGCGGCCAAAAATATAATGTTTGCGGCGACTAGAACATATAATGGTATCATGATTTGGTTTAATTATTGCTTAATTTAATAAATCTTAACAAGGCCAGAAGCGATCTAATATCCCGCTTTAGCTCGTCCCAGTTCCTTAATCTCATCAAACGTCGCAGAACAAGCTTTGGCCGGAAAAAGAATTTTTTATTAGCTAGACGGTAGTAATATTGCAGCTTCTCCCGGCTAAGCCCGGGCAGTTCCAGGACGGCATTTGATAAATTATAATCATCCCAGTTAAAACTTTTGATGCATCCTCTTTCTTTTGCCCATTCAAAAAGATAGGTTCCGGGAAATGGAATGGCAACATTAAATTGGGCAATATCAAGGTCCAGTTTCAAGGCAAAATCAATTGTTCTTTTTACGGTCTCTTCCGTTTCTCCCTGGTTGCCGAACATAAAAGACGCTCTTGTTTCTATGCCTATTTTCCTTGCTGTCTTGATTATTTTTTCCACCCTTTCAAGAGAGATCTTTTTGTTTATAGCTTTTAGGATCTCCTCATCGCCCGACTCGACCCCGAATAATATCTGATAGCAGCCGGCTTTTTTCATTAATTTCAGAAGATCTTCGTCAACATAATCAACCCTGGTGATACAGGACCAGCTGATGTCTATTTTCTCATCAATGAGCAGATTGCAAAACTCAACTACAACATCCTTAAAAAGAGTAAAGGTATCGTCCACTATTGATATTCCTTTTATGCCGTAATCCCGCTGCAGCGTTTTGATCTCATCCACAATATTCCTGGCCGATCTTTTCCTGAGCACGCCCCGGAAACAGCGATAACAAAAGGTACATCTTCCCGGGCAGCCCCTGGTGGCAAAAATTGTCATGGCTGGCAATTTTTTGTAATTGCCGGGCGCCGGATAATATTTTTTTATCGGCAGCAAATGGTAGGCAGGATGAGGAATATCGTCCAGGTTTTTGATCAGAGGCCTCAATTCGTTTCTAATGGTGCGGCCGTTTTCCTTGTAGCATATGCCAAGGATCTCCTTTGGAGATTTTCCTGCCACTATTTCTTTTATCGTTTCCTCTCCCTCGTCTATCACCACAAAGTCCACATACGAATGAGATATCACTTCTTCGGGCATAATCGAAGGATGCACGCCTCCCATGACAATTTTGGCGCTGGGAAATTCTTTTTTTGCAATTTTTGCAATTCTCAACGCATTATTGATCAGGGGGGTGGTGGCGGTCAGGCCAATAAAATCCAAACTATCATATCTTTTTAAAACCTGGTTCATATCATTGACCGTGTAATGTTCGGCCGAACAGTCAAGATAAAAAACTTTGTGATCCTCTTTTTCCAAGACAGCCGCTATTAAAGCCAGTCCCAAACTTGGCCAGCAGCCGGCAATTTGCTTCCATAAATTCCTGTCCTCCCCTATGACCCAGGGCGGATTTATCAATAATATCTTTTTCATTTTAACCAAGTTTCTGAATGTTATATCCACTTGAACATCTTCCAAAAAATTTTCAACCCATCCTTGAAAGCGTTTACCCGCGAAACATCGGCATACCGCGCTTTTTCAAAACAAGGCACTTCACCGAACTTATAGCCGGCTTTTTTGGCTTTGGCTAAAAATTCAATGCATAAAGAAAAATCATCGGCCTTCAGATCCAAAGAGTTAAAAACTTCTTTTTTTGCCGCTACAAAAAAATACAAACTGTCAGAAACCTTTGTGCCGTAAAAAAGATTTGTCAAAAAAGTGAATATTTTATTGCCTATGCTCCGGATGAAAGTGTCGTCTTCGGTACCTGCGCCTGGCATATAACGGGAGCCCATGGCAATATCGTATCCCTCCGCCAACTTGGCCACCAACCTTGGGATGTCCTTGGGATTTTGAGAATAATCAGCATCCAGAGTCACAACAATATCGCCGGACGCATTTTTGAAACCATGCCGATAGCCGTCGCCAAATCCTTTTCCCGGCTGGACCAAAACCCGGCACCCAAGAGATTCTGCGATTTGGGCTGTTCTGTCTTTGGAATGACCGTCAACCACCAATATCTCATCCACCGAATCTCTGGGAATATTTTTAATGGTCTGGGCAATACATTTTTCTTCGTTCAAGGCCGCAATTAGGGCTGTGATTTTCATAGATAGAAGTTCTTTATTTTATTACAAATTAATTTTACCTGATTTTCGGTCAAAGAAACAGAGGACGGCAGCCAAAGGCCGGTTTTCGCGATTTTTTCGGCTATCGGGTAGCGGCCTGGCTTTTTATAGGCGGGCTGGCTGTGAAGCGCCGGATATATCGGCCGGGAACCTATCTGCTCGTCTTTTAAAAAAGCGATTAATTTTTTCCGGTCAGGCACGAAAATATCCGCAAACCAGGGCGTTGTCTGTTTTAGATCCGTCCCAATGAATTTTATCTGCTTTACGCCGGCCAAAAGCTTTCTATATAAAGCAAATATTTTTTTCTTTTTGGTCATACGCGCTTTTATTTTTTTCATCTGCGCCACGCCAAAAACCGCCTGCAGATCGGTAAATTTAAAATTCCAGCCGACCTCTTCATAAAAATCTGCCCCGCCTTGCAGGCGGCCAAAATCTTTAATCCGTTTAATTTTTTCAAAGATTTTTACGTCGTTTGTCACAAGCGCCCCGCCCTGGCCGGTTGTTATGATCTTTGGCGCGCTGAAAGAAAAACTACCGATAACTCCAAAAGTGCCCAGGTGCCGTCCGCGATAAAAAGACCCCAACGACTGAGCCGCGTCCTCAATGAGATAAACGTGCTTTTTTGAACAAAGCTTTTTTAATTTCGCCAGTTCTCCCGCCCGTCCGTTCAAAGAAACATGCATCACCGCTTTTGTCTTTTTGTTTATGGCCTCCGTAACCTTTTCAACGTCAAGGCACAAACTTTTTTCTTCAATATCAACAAAAACCGGTTTGGCGCCCGCCAGAATGACCGCATTAGGAGTGGCAGCCATTGTGATGTCTGGCACAATGACCTCGTCGCCTGAACCAACGCCCAAAGCACGAAGCGCGACAAATAAGCTGACTGTACCATTGGAAACAACCGAACAATACCTAGCGCCACAAAAACGCGCAATCATTTCTTCAAATTCGCGCGTTTTTTTAAATTCCATCAGCCAGCCGCCGGAATTTAAATAATCGCTGACTGCTTTTATTTCTTCCCGGCCGTAGGATGGCTCAGTCTGGTGAATAAACTTCATATGAAATCTTATAGAAAACTAAGCAGCTATGCCGCTCTTATAATTAAATCAAAATTTTATCTTCTATAAAAGGGCCATTTTTCGTCTCAACCATTTCTGCGTCTTCCAGGACATGGATCCCATAACCGCCATGCATCAATACAAAAAAATCTCCACCAGATAAATAAATGAATTTTAAAAACTTTTTGTCGGGACCGTAGAGATCAAGTTTTATCCTTCCCTTTTTAACCATCAAAAATTCTTGGAGACAATCAGTGGTTCTTTTTCTTGGCTTATGCATATGGGCTTTCAAATAAGCACCATTTTTATGCCGCAAGGTCACCACCTGCAGCGGTTCTTTTCCGTCGGTCAATGGAATAGACCCTTTTGGCAACGCCTTAACCCGAAAACCAATAAGTTTTTTTTTGTAAAATATTTTTTCCATTTTTTCAATCACCTTACATAAACGCTTTGCGCACCTTAAAATGCTTCCCCAGTAAGGCCTCCTGCTGCGCAATCTTGAAATCTTCTCTTGCCATGAGCTTGGCTAACGCCCTAAACGTCGTTTTTGGCCGCCAGCCCAAAACTTCTCTTGCTTTTGAAGAATCCCCTTGCAAAAAATCTACTTCAGACGGCCTGAAATAAAGAGGGTCCACTTTTACGACAACTTTTCCGGTCTTTTTATCAATGCCCTGCTCATTTAACTTTTTGCCCTTCCAGACAATATCCATACCCAGATTCCTGCCGACTTCTTCAACAAATTCCCTGACCGTATGGCTTTCCCCGGTTGCCAGCAAAAAATCATCCGGCTTTTTGTGCTGGAGGATCATCCAAATACCCTCAACATAGTCCTTGGAATAACCCCAGTCCCTTTTTGAGTCCAGATTTCCGAGCTTTAAGACGTCCTGGAGGCCCAGCTTGACCCTTGATAACCCTAATGAAATTTTACGGGTAACAAAGTTAACCCCTCTCCTTGGCGATTCGTGATTAAAAAGTATGCCGTTGGAGGCAAAAATCCCGTAGCTGTTGCGGTATACTTTTGTTATATAGAAAGCGAACACCTTTGAACATCCGTAAGGAGACTGTGGATTAAAGTAGGTGTCTAAATTTTGCGGCGCGGGAGCTTTTCCAAACATTTCCGAAGAGCTTGCCTGATAGTATCTGGCAGGCATTTTGAGATTGTGAATTGCCTCCAGCACCCTTAAGGCACCAAGACCCGTTATGTTGCCGGTATATTCTGGCTTTTCAAAACTTATTCCAACGTGGCTTTGCGAAGCAAGATTATATATCTCGTCTGGCTCAATTTGAGATAAAACTCTATGTAAGCTGGCACTGTCGCTTAAATCTCCATAAACAGTCATAAAGTTCGGGAATTCGGGATTGTCGTAAAGATGATCAATTCTAAAAGTATTGGGCACACTTGAGCGCCTTTGAATTCCATATACTTTATAGCCCTTTTCCAGCAATAATTCGGCCAAATACGAACCATCCTGGCCTGTTATGCCGGTAATTAATGCCTTTTTCATATGGGTTTATATTACACGAAAATATGTTTTTTGACAATATCGTTCGGCAATGTCTTTAATGCGTGAATACACGAAGAAAACCCCTGACTTGGATTGTTCCAAGTCAGGGGCTGTTGATCTTTCTAAATTATGTCTATGGCGGCATCGGCGCGTATATATCGCCGGTCCACCAGTCGGCAATCTGCTTCATTAATTCGCCAATCTCTTTGTGCTTCGGGTGGTCTTTGAACTTCCGCAGGGCGGCATAGTTTTTAAAAGCAGAGACTTCTACTAAATGCACGCTTTTGCGCAAATCCATATTCTCTCTTACTGTCCAAAAAAGAATCCCCGCCTCTTTGCCTCCGCAATCCTCACCCATGGATTGTAGCCTCAAAAACGCTTCCTGTCTCTGCCCCTCTGTCGATCCGGGCTTAAAAGAAAAAAGGATAACATGAAAAACATTTTCATCCTTCTGCATCTCTCTCTCCTTTCCCTCGGATTTTTACCCAAATTTGAAGAACAATAAAGCAGGATAACATCTTTCTGTTTTTCTGTCAAACGGAAAAGCCAAAGCACATGATCACCTAGGCTAACATTACAAAACTGTTTCTTTATTCGCAAACAGTTATTTCTTTTAACTCGTTGTTTGTATTTTCTGTGATGATTTCTGTTAATTCTTTATCATAGCCAGCAAAACTGGTAATGCCGTATTTTTTAAAAACCTGCTTAAGCTCGTTTTTAGCGGCCAGCTTTTTGATCGTAGAGGGCGCAAAATAAATAAAATTTCTGTCCAGATAATAAGCCAGCGCTTCAGGCATTTCAGACGCCCAGCCCACGACCGTCACGCCGTTTTTACCAAATAAATTTTTATTTTCTTCATTCCTGGCGAAAGCCAGGATCTGACGTGTCTGGCCAGGATTGGCATATGCCTCGTGAAGATTCCACCAGCTGATCTGAAAAAAGAAAAATACCAAAACTGCTGTTACGCCCCCCATTATCATTTTCGCGGATTTTTGTTCTAGATCAAAATGTTCCGCCGCCAGTTTGGCGATACGGCTGATGCCCAACGCCAAAAAAATCGAAGCCGGCAGATTCAAAACTGCCAAATGTGCAAAATTGGAAGTTTTCAAAAACGTCAAAATTGCCAGCCATGAAACGATGAATGACAAGCCAAAAACAAACCAATTGTGCTTTTTCTGCCGCCAGAGTTCCTGCCCGCCCAAGAAAATCAAAAGCCAAGAAAAAGCCCCGCCAAAAACAATTAGAGAAAGAAACAGCCCCTTAAAATACATCCAGGCCGAAAAAGCACGTGTTACAATTTCGCTTTTGAAAAAACCTATGGATACGCCGTAATCCTTAAAGAACATTCCGAAATCGCCCCAGAAACTAAACTGTTTTATCAACGAAATTCCCTGATTTTGGACATAAACTTCCCGCAAAAATTCCTGCCTTTTATTATAAAATGTGTAAGGGTCAGGAAAAACATAACCATAGATATAAGATGGCTCGTTGGGGCTTTGATTGACTCCCAACATTACTCCAAAATAGGAATTTCCGCCGATCAAGAAGAAAGGGAACGCCACCAACAGGAACGATAAACCAAACCAGAAACATCTTTGCAGCGCAATTTTCAGGTTTTTCCTCTGCGCCAAAAATTCGAGAACTAAAAATGCCGGGAACGCTACTATAAAATTATTCTTTGCCGCGGCTGATAGCCCCAAAAATAATCCGGCCAAGAGCAGATAGATTATTTTTCTGTCTTTCGGCCAAAAATAAATAAAAGACGCGATCGTCAAAAAAAGATATGCCCACTCCTGCGTGCCGGCCGCGTTAGAAAATGGCAAAGCGTATGGAGCAAGGATCGCCAAAAATGCCGCCGTGAGCGCTATTTCACGCCTAAAATGTCTGCTCGCGATAAAATATAAAATTACAGCGCAAAGTGAATAAATAAAAAAAGAAACAAAAATCGGCAGATCGGGATGGAATCCAGTAGTTCTGAATAGTAGACCGTAAAGTAAAAAGGTCAGTTTGTTTCCCAACTCTGCCCCCACTCCCTGCGTTTTTACCGCTTCCAGCGATAAAACAGCACCGTTAGCGTTTTCATATGCAAAACTGTTGTTCTCGGACCAATTGCGCGAAACTAAAAGATTAAAATAAGAAGTGCTGGTAAGGCCAATAGCCCGATACACAAAATAATGCGCAAAAAAACTGAACAAAAAAATAACGGCCACTAAAATAATAACTCTGGCGATTTTATTTTCTTTAAGAAATTTGTTCATACGATTAAAAAAGCCCGATCTTCTCCTTGAATCTTTCCAGATTCAGCAATAGATCGACCAGTCCGTTTAAAAAAATTAAACCTATCGCGGCCCACAAAATTTTATTATACGCCCAGGTTTTTATTCTGCCCAGCGCCACCAAAAAATAAGCGGCAAAGATCGCCAAAGCCGGATAAATCTGGAAACGGTATCTGGTTTCCACCACCGTCACAAAAACAAGCAAAGAAACACTCAAGGCAAAAACTGCTAGATACGCCAACGCTTCTCGCTGCGTTTCTTTTTTAAAAAATACTGACTTTATTATTCCGCCAAGTCCCAGAACAAATAAAAAACAAGAAGCCAAAGCAGAAGACAAAACAAATAACATCTGTCCAAGGCCGGTCTGGTAGAACCAGAATCCCATTGGTCTGGCGACGCTGAAATACTTGCTTATCCTAAAAATCGTCAGTTTTAAAAATTCAGCCGGGTAATCGCGCAAAAATTCCTTAAACCGCGCTAGCGACTCGCCATTGATGTTTTTCACTTCCTCTGTGGCGGCAAACTGACGCTGTTCGTCCGTCGGCTCTTGTTCGCCGTTGCCGTTGTGATAATTGCCTATCCAGAAATTAAAATTGCCCGCGGCGCCAAACGGCATAAATTCTTGATACACCGCATAATTTCTGACTGTCCAGGGCGTAAAAACCGCTGCTAAAATTATCAAAAACAAAATTCCCTGGCGCCACAGTTTTCCTCGATAAAAATAAAAAATAATAACCGGAGTGAATAAAAGAACTGTCGGCCGCGCCAGAACCGCCAGCCCGGAAGCCAAAGCTAAACAAGCAACCAGCCAATAACTTTTCTGCCGGAAGTGCCAAAAGAAAAAATAAAGCATCAGGCACAATAAAAAAAGATACAATGTTTCGCTCATCAGCATCGCCGAAATTTCTATCAGGTCCGGATAAAATCCGAAAATTGCCGATGCCCACAATCCTATTGTTTTTTTCCTTTCGGAATTGAAAAATATTAAAAGTACCGTAAGATAGACCAGCCACGCCGATAAAGCGTGAACTACCGCCTGCAAAATCCAGACCGGCCGCAAGTCATGCCCGAAAATTTTATATGCACCCGCCAAAAAATACTGATACAGCGGCCCGACTCTGGCAATCGCGTAGTCATGCGCCAAATCTTTGTCCAAATCTTCCCGATATCCCTGGCCGCTGACGATATTGAAAGCGATCTTATCATAAGCCCGCGCGTCCACCAGAGGCTTGATCTTAAAATGGAAAGAATAAAATAAGCTGGCGCAAAAAGACAGCAACAAAATTATGAGCAAAATCTTGTTGTTTTTTAAAAAATCCTTAAGCTCGCTATTTAAGATTTTCATAGATAAATTTAAGCAGGACCAGTCCGCCTTTGAATTCCTGCTTGAACTGCTCCCAGCTTCTTATATGTGCCAGACGCCGCAAAATTATTTTTGGCCGGAAATAAAATTTTCGGTGCGCCAGCTCGTAATAATGCTGGAGCGTTTTTGCGTTTAGGCCCGGCACCTCCCAGACCACGTTTGACATGCTATAATCGTCCCAGTCAAAGCTTTTTACATATCCTTTCTTCCTGGCCCAATCAAAAAGTTCGGTTCCTGGATACGCTGTGGCGATGTTAAACTGCACCTCGTCAGGATCAAGCTTAATCGCAAAATCAATCGTCTTTTTTATCGTTTCTTCCGTCTCCCCCTGATTGCCGAACATGAACGAAGCGCGCGTTTCAATCCCCACGCGCCTGGCCGCCCTTACAACCTGCCTGACCTGGTCCAAAGAGATCCGCTTATTGATATTTTCCAAAATTTGCTCGTCAGCCGATTCCACTCCAAATAAAATCAGATGGCAGCCGGCCTGTTTCATCAGCGACAAAAGCTCCTCGTCAACCCGATCAACCCTGGTAAAACACGACCAGGTTATGTCAATTCCCTCTTCGATTATTGTACCACAGAATTCCCTGACCACATCTTTGAACAAAGTAAACGTGTCATCGTAAAAAGCCACTTCCTTTATGCCATAATTTTTCTGCAGGATTTTAATTTCGTTTAAAATATCGGCCGCCGATCGCTTTCTGACAATTCCTCGAAACGCGCGGTGGCAAAAGGTACATCTTCCCGGACACCCCCGCGTGGCAAACAATATCATGGCCGGCAGGCGTTTGTAACTGCCAATTGCCGGATAATATTTTCCCATCGGCAGAAGATGATAAGATGGCGGCGGAATGGTATCCAGATCACTTATCAACGGCCGTGATTCGTTTTTAATAACCTGGCCGCTATCTTTAAAAACCAATCCTAAAATTTCTTTGGGATCCCGGCCAACAACTAATTCTTTCATCGTTTCTTCTCCCTCGTCAACAACCACAAAATCAACATTCTCGTCCGCGATGACTTCTTCTGGCATAACCGAAGGATGAACACCGCCCAGCACTATTTTCGCTTCCGGAAAAACTCTTCTGGCTTGCCGCGCGATAGCCAAAGCGTTATTGATCATCGGCGTTGTGGCGGTCAGGCCGACAAAATCGGGCTTTTCGCCCAGGCTTTTAAGAAATTCACCGGTTTCGCCAACAGTGTATCGCTCGGCCGTGCAGTCAAGGTATCGAACAATGTGCCCTCCCTGTTCCAAGACCGCCGCAATATAAGCCAAACCTAAACTCGGCCAGCAACTGGCTACTTGCTCCCACAAATTCTTATTTTCGCCTATAACCCAGGGTGGATTAATGAGTAAAACTTTTTTTGCCGAGCCAATATTCATTTCTTAAACCTATATTTTAACAGAGTGACTACTGCCTTAAACGCGTCGCGCCAGCCGATTTTTTTCCCTTCGTTTTTATGACGTGGTGAATAACTTATCGGCACCTCATAAATAGGGATTTTTCTTTTAGCGACCTTGGCCGTCACCTCGGGACAGAATTCAAAACGCTGGCATTCCAGGTTTATGCTTTTGAGTAGCTCTGTTTTAAACATCTTATAGCAGGTCGGCTCGTCCGTGATTTTTATTCCGTACAATAAATTCGTCACCCAGGTCAAAAATATCCCGCCCAAAGCAAAAATATGACCAGAATGACGCCGCTTAAAGTAGCTGTGATGAAGGCGCCGCGAGCCGTAAACCACTTTCACCTGCACTTCTTTGGCCTTTCCAACCAATAATTTCAAATCATTCGGGTCATATTCCAGGTCCGCATCCTGTATCACTACCCAGTCGCCGCTCGCGTTTGCAAGCCCGGTCCGAATGGCCTTCCCCTTACCATGGTTTTTTTCATGACGCAGAACGATATATTTATCTCTATATTTTTCTAGAATTTCTCTGGTGCCGTCTGTCGAGCAATCGTCCACAATAATAATTTCTTTTTCCACTCCCAAATCAGCATTTTGGACTTTGGCCAGCAGCTCTTCAATGGTCTGCGCTTCATTGAACACTGGAATGATAATAGACAGCTTCATTATTTTAAATCTATTAAATTAAAAATTTCTAAAAGTTTGGCCACAAGTCGTTTTAAACTGTGCTCCTTGACTATAATTTCCCTCAGGCGGCGGCCGATTTCCTGGCGCTCCTGCCTATCAATACCCGCCAGCCAAAGAATTCTTTTTGCCAGTTCCTCGCTGTCTTTTTCTTTAAAAATTAATTTGTCGGCCAGATCAGGCGGGAAAATATCACAAAAAGATCGGTTACAAACTAAAACTGGCCGTTCACAGGCCATTGCTTCGAGCGTTGTTTTATCAAAACTGCCCGTGCGCGTCAGATTAATAAAAATGTCGTTTTTGTTATAAAACTTCAGTGTTTCTCTGTTACTGACTTTCCCCCAAAATTTTACCACTTCAGATAATCCGAGCTCCTCTACCAAATTTTTTATACCGTCAGAATATTTTTCGTCGGCAGGAGTCGGCGCACCGACGATAGTTAAATAAATGCCGCCGCTCTGCTGTCTGGCAAGACCGACGGCTCGAATCAAAGTTTCCAAATCCTTAACCGGCGAAATTCGGCCCAAAAACAGAAAATTTATTTGACCTCCAAAAACGTAATCACTCAGATCTCTGAAGTATTCAGTGTCTATTCCCTGGCCGACGACCATTAGCTTGACGGATTTTAGCTTACAGGCAAAGCTGGTTGAGGTGACAACGCGGTGCGATAAAAGCGCGGCTAATTTTATCCGCCAGTCAATAAGATAATGGGCATACCAAAGAATGACCTTTTTGCCCAAAAGCCGCCACAAAAGACCGCCGAACAACACGTATTCACAGTTCATATGGACAAAAATATAGTCATATTGCCTCCGCTCGCGCCAGATATGTTTGTAAAAGTTGAATATATATTTTAGACGCGACGCACCTTTCTCTTTGCCAAGCGAAAGAACCTTAACGTTTTGCGGCAGATCATAGCTTCCGGCACCAAGACAAATTGCTGTCACCTGCTCGCAACGGTTAGCAAACTCTTTTACCCAGCCATGCATAAAACCAAGCAGGTCGTCATTTTGGTCAATTTTTTGCGTTAAAATAAGAATTCTCATTTTAAACAAAACTCCCAGGAGTTTTTATATTTAGCAAAATACTCTTCCTTCGTCATCAGAAAGTCTTTTATTTTTAAACCTGACTCTTTAAATTTTTGGATCAGCGCCGGCTCGCTTATGATTCTTTCAATCGTCTCGCAAACCGCCGCCCTGTCATTGACCGGCACGACAAGGCCGTTTTCATTATTCACTACGACCTCGCCCGCGCAACCGACATCTGTCATCAAAACCGGACAGCCAGCTGCCATGGCTTCTGGCACGCTCATCCCCCAACCCTCATAGTTAGAAGCCAGCAGGAATAGATCCGCGCTTTTATAATATGAAGCTAGATCATCTGCCCGGGGCTCGAAAACAACAGAATCAGCCAACTTTAAATTTCTAACTTTTGACTTTAAACTTTCTTCCTCGTCGCCCGAGCCGACTACTATCAGACCGGCTTTTGGATATTTTTTTATAATATCTAACATCGCTTCAATCGCCAGTCCAATATTTTTTTCACGGCTTAAGCGGGAAGCCATCAATATTAAAAAATCAAACTGCGGATACTTTTCTTTTAAGCTCGCGCCAGGCAAGGACGCCTGAATTTTCCCAACATCAACAAAGATCGGCAGAACAAAAATTTTTTCTTCGACCACGCCAAGAGCTATTAACGACATTTTTATCCTCTCGCTGACCACCCGAAAACCGTCGGCTCGGCGGATTAAAAACTTGCCCAGCCGCACCCGAAGCTTATTAGCCAAGGATTCGCGCCAAAAATATGGGCTCAAAAAATCAGTGTGTACCTGTAATTGCAGTCTGGTTCTATTTTTTCTGGCAATAAACCATCCTGCCAATCCCGTTTCAAACGGATCTTGCGTGAATATAAGATCGATTTTATGCTCTTTTAATATCTTACGGCTGATCTTAAAAGTATCAAAATAGTATGAAAGGCGGCTCGCGGAATTAGTCGGATAAATAAAAAGCTTGTTCTCAAAAACAATCGGCTCTTCTTTGTTTCTTGTCCATACAATAACAAAAATCTTATCAACCAGCTGGCTGTATTCTTTCAATCTTTCCAGGCTCTTTGAGCCAGGCGAGAAAATCGCTTTATCCAGATTTATTACAAGAATGTTCATCTTACTGTTTTTCAAAAATGCAGACGAGCGACTGGCCGAGTTTTTTAAAAATCGGAAGTCGGCAAAAAAAATTATCTAAAGCGTGAATAAATTTATTAGAAAACCAAAATTTCGGGATCCCCAAATAATGCAAAGGCGGCCAAAGGGTGCTGGCACGGCTTTTGACAAGGCGAAAGCCACCGTTTTCCAAAATCCTCTGCCATTTTTTAAGATCATAGGGGTATTGATGGGCGTCCGGGTCCCAGCCCGTCTTCTTGACGGTTTTCCCTTTTCGTCTCAGAACTTTACGTCCAACAAACCTGAAAAAATTCTCCCATTTGTCGTGCATCGCCGGGAAAGTGACCAAAACCCGGCCGCCGTCCTTAAGCAGGCGCCATAGCTCTTTTACCACGCTTTCCGGGTGTTCTACATGCTCAATTATATCAATCGCTATGGCTTTATCAAATTTTTCATCAAGCGGAATTTTTTCAACGTTAGCACGAAGCGACTGCCAGTTTTGAATACCGTTTGCCTCGGCCAATTGACGCGCCACCAAAAGCCGATCTTCATTTATGTCCACGCCCGTCATTTTTTTAAAATTCCCTTTGTATATGACCGCCTGCACGCCGTCGCCGCAGCCGATATTCAATACTAAATCCTCTTTTGAGAACGGAAAAAATTCTGGATAGATGATGCCGGATAACAATTTTCCGCGGTTAAAATTAATTTCCTCTGACATAAATTATTTTTTTGATTTAACTAAACTGTATGTTCGCCGCAAGAACTTACCCAACCAGTTTTTTTCCTCAATCGCCAGCCCGGCCAAAAATTCAATAAAATAAATATCCAGCGGCAGGGCAAAAAATCTGTGTCTGATCCTAAATTCAAACCATCTGTTTGCCGGCCCCAGTTTGAATTTCAGCAATTTAAAACACTCCCTTATCCGCCAGACGTATCCGCCATCAACCCAGGGCGAAGCAAAATCCTTTCTGAACCTATCAATCCTGCCCCAATCCTCGGTCCGCTCCGGCGGTCTGAACCCTTTTTCTTTCGCAAGCTCGTACATGGTCGAGCCGGGATACGGCATATAGGCGCCGAGAGTAAAAGCGGCTCTGGGATGAATTTTGTAGATCGTATAAAGCAGGTCTATGGTTGACTCAAATTCTTCTTTCGTTTCCGTCGGCAAACCCACAATTGCCGAATAACTGGCTGGCACGTCATATTTGGCCAGCGACCTGACCGCTGAAATAATTCTTTCTACGGTTATTCTTTTATTGATCATCTCAAGAATCCTGTCGCTGCCTGACTCAACGCCTATCAAAAGGTCAAAAACGCGTAACTCTTTAAGCCGTCTCGCTAATTCGTCATCGATCATATCAATCCGCACTTCAAGATGCGCCGGCAAATTTATTTTTTCCAGGATCTCAAGCGCCCTTGCCTTATCAACGAAAAAATTGTCGTCGTAAAACTTAATGGCATCAATATGGTATTTTTGCTTCAAGAATTCTATATCCTTGGCCACCATATCAGACGACCAGGCGCGCCAACGATTTTGGTTAAAGATCTTATTGTAACAAAACCCGCAGCTAAAAGGGCAACCGCGGCTTGCTTTGTAAGCAACAACTCTTTTGTATCTGTCCAGCCTATAAACATATTTCTCCATATCCAGCAGCGAAAAATCCAATGGCCAATCGTCCAAATTTTTAATCAAGGGCCTTGAATCACCAAGATGCGCCTGACCATCTTTTTTGTAGCCGAGGCCAAGAACATTATCAAATGCCTCGCCCTGGCTTAATTTTTGTGAAAATTCCACAATCGTCTCTTCGCCTTCGCCTACAATTACAAAATCTATATAAGATTCCGCGAGGCACTGTTCAGGCAAAAGAGACGGGTGAATGCCGCCCCAAACGACTTTAACCGCCAAACTCTCTTTTATTTTTTTTGACAGCTCGGCGCTGTGCTTTGTCTGGATACCTGTCATAACAGAGATTCCCACAAAAAGAGGGTTTTTGGCCGCAATGTAAGCAGCGGTTTTTTCTATCTCTTTTTCCGTGATATTTAAAAGCTCCACAAAAAAACCATGCTTTTTTAAAGCGCTGCCAATGGATAATATCCCAAGCGGCAGAATCTTTTCTGAATGGTCTTCTGAATAATTTATCTGGACTAAAATAATCATCTTATTTAAAAGCCCGCGCAAAAAGATTATAACCGAATTCAAATTTCTCAATAATAATTTTATCTTTTTCAAAACCGGCCGCCGCCAACAAGATAGATAATGTTTCCCTGCTAAAATAATTTACGTGGCCTCTAATCTGCTCTCTCGAAACAATTCCTAATTTGAGCGAAAGAAATTCAAGCAGGCCCCGGCCGCTCAGATCTGGAGTCGTTAAAAGCAGCAACCCGCCCGGCTTTAAAATTCTTAGACATTCTTTTAAAATCTCTTCCGGTTTTCCAAGATGCTCCAGCGCCGCTAGCATTGTGATACAATCAAAATGATCGGATTCTTCAGGAATTTTTCCAAGCAGCTCAGTTTTTTTCAGAGTGATATTGCCCGTTTTCTGCTCATTGACTTCTTTGTCATAGCCAACGCCTTCGACTATTAAATCCTTGACCTCAAAAAGAAGCTGGCCTTGAGCGCCGCAGCAAATATCGCAAACTCTTCCGGCCTTGGGAATATACTTTTTTATCTTGGCAAATCGCAGGCAGAAAAGTATCGGTTCCAAAAATGGCGTCATTGCTTTAATAAGTTATCTTAAATAAGCCGTTTATCAGCAAGCGCAGCCCATCGTCGTATATTAACCAGAAATAATTGCCCGCCAGAATTATTGTAAGCAAGAGAGCATAAGCGTAAGTTTTGTGCACCCAGTTGCCCAAGTTAACCATCCCGAAGCTGGCAAAAATACAGAGCAAAAATGCAATTACGTAAAAGAGACGGGAAGAGGCGCCTATCCAGAGAAGCGGCAAAAGAGACGGCGCAAAAAGCGCTAATAAAATTTTCTTATTCTCGTTTGCCATCTTTTTTATTTTCAAAACGCCGGCAAAAACTAAAAGCCAACCCAGCAAGAAAGTTGCGCCTAAACTTTTGGCCACTACCTGAACAAGCTGCTCTTTATACAGTTCGGCCCGACCCAACGAAAACCAGTCAAAATATGAAAAATGGAATTTAAAATAAACAAATGCCTGCCAAGCCAGAAACACAGGCGCAAAAAACAAGCCATAAACCGCCAGATACTTTATTTTCTGCAAAAAATCTCCTTTATAAATAAAAAACAGGCAAATGAAAAAAAACAGGATCCCGACCGCGGCATATTCTTTTGTCAAGAACCCGGCTAGGCAAATCAAGCCGTTTAAAATTATCCATTTGTATCGCGGCTCTTTCAAAAAAACCAGCGTCAAATAGATCGAAAGCGCGCAGAAAAACCAGCTTGCCAGATCCGTCATATAAGTTATGCCGTATTCCAGCATCGGATAGCTGGCTAAAAAAAGAACCGAAGCAATAAACGCCTGCTTATCGTCGTCAAACATCAACTTCACTATTTTAAAAATGACGAAAGCTATCAAAAAATAAAAAATACTGTTCAAAAAAAGGAAAGACGCCTTAAGGCCGAACACATACGAGCTTATTGCGATAAAAAAAGGCATTAATGGTTTAAGCAGGCGCTGGGCCACGGGCGCTGCCTCCCCCCTAAAATATTGGGCTGTCATGGCATAGCCTTCTGAATCAGAGCTGAAAGGAGCGGTAAATTTCAACAAAAAAACATTTATAATAAAAATATTAAGCAGGGCAAAGATCGCCAGGCCGACAAAATAACTCCGCGGAATTTTTGAATCCAAAACGTTCATCGCAGTAAATTAAATCTTATGATATGCCAAAAAGTGGCCAGGCCGTCTTTCCAATTGATTTTTTTGCCCTCCTGGTATGTCCTGCCTGAATACGAAATGCCAATTTCGTAAATTCTGAATTTGCCCTTGGCAAAACGTGCCGTCAACTCCGGCTCAATGCCAAAGCGCCTTGACTTAAGTTTTGGCAGAATTTTATCCAGAACTTCCTTGGTAAAACATTTATAGCAGGTTTCCATGTCCGTTAACGTCAAATTCGTCAGCATATTTGAAAAGAATGTCAGCAACTTATTGCCCAAATAATGCCAAAAGAACAGAACCCGATGAGGATTGGCCGTCAGCATGCGCGAACCATAAACAACATCTGCTTTGCCTTTAAGAATCGGTTCGAGCATTGTCGGATATTCGGCCGGGTCATATTCAAGGTCCGCGTCTTGGATGATAATAATGTCTCCTGAGGCCTGCAAAAAGCCGCTGCGCAGTGCCGCTCCCTTGCCGTAATTTTTGTCGTGAAAAATAATTTTATAATTACCCTGCAACGCCTTAAGAATTTCCCGCGTGCCGTCATCTGAAAAATCATCCACCAAAATTATTTCTTTTGCCAGGTTTTCGGCCGGGCTTTTTTCTACGCGCCTGACAATTTCGCGGATCGTATTTTTTTCGTTATAAACAGGGATAACAATAGAAAGTTTCATAATTTATAATTAAGCAGTCCTCTTTTTAAAAAAGAAGGAGAGCAGCGCCAATCCTCCGCTTAGCATAATTCTTATATCGCCCAGCGACCTTATGCCAAAAATCTTTTTTAGGATATATTTTGGCCGGAAATAAAAACTACGATACATTATCTGATACAGCCCGGATATCTCATTCTCGGTCAGATTTTCCAGACGCATGACGGGCTTGGCCAAAGTATAATCATCCCAGTCATAAGTCAGAAGTAATTTCCGTTCGTGGGCCCATTTAAACATTTCGGTGCCGGGAAAAGGGGTAGTTATATTTACAATCAACAGATCAGGATTTATTCTGTTCACGAATTTGATATTCTTTTTTATAACCTCAAGATCGTCACCCGGATTTCCCACCATAAAAGCGAGGCGGCATTCAATCCCCGCTTTTTTTGTCCAGGAAACAGCATTTATTACCTGCTCAAGATTTATTTTCTTATTGATATTTTTCAAAACTGTTTCATCGATATTTTCCACGCCATACATTATCTGATGACAACCGGCTTGTTTCATTTTTGCCAGCATTTCTTCGTCAACGAAATCCACCCGCGCAAAACACGTCCAGGTTAGGTCTATTTTATTTTTGAGCAACAAATCGCAAAGTTTAATTACGTTATCTTTGAAGACAGTAAAGGTGTCGTCATAAAACAAAATTTCCTTAATGCCATAGTTGCCAATCAAAAATTCTATTTCCTTAAAAATCGCCTCAGCGGACTTAAAAACCATCTGTTCGCCGAGGGTCTTTGAGCAAAAAGTACACCTGCCCGGACAGCCACGCGAAGTCATCATGCTCATTGCCGGCAGGCGTTTATATGAGCCCTTGGCAGGCCGGTATTTTTCAACAGGCAAAAGGTCATAAGCCGGCATGGGCAACGAATCCAAATCCGTAATGCGTTCTCTTGGTTTGTTTTTTATTATTTTTACTCCGCCAGGCAAATTCTTTTTAAAAACGATCCCATCTATTTCTTCTAAATTTTTCCCGGCTACAAGCTCCCCTGCCGTTATCTCACCTTCGCCTACAACCACGACGTCAATAAATTCTTTGGCAATTACTTCGCCAACCACAAAGGTTGGATGCACTCCGCCAAAAACAATCAACGCTTCAGGGTATAATCTCTTGCATATTTGCGAGATCTCGTACGCTTTTTTTATTGTGCCCGTCACGGCCGTTATCCCGATTACTTTTATTTTATCAAATTTTTCGCTGAAGTTCTGCCGGAAATACTGTTCAAAAGCGTCAACCGACGGACAGAATATGTCGCAATCAAGGATCCGGACAGAGTGGCTTTTACTGCGCACATAGCCCGCTATGGAAGCCAGGCCGAGCGGCGGAAAATTTGAATTTATTCGCTTCCAGATGTTTTCGTCGTCCTTATAAAACATGGGTGGCGAGATCAGGAGGCAATCCAACTGTCTGTTTTTTTCTTCCATAATTAAGCGTTTGTAATGAATCTTTTTGCGAATTTGTACTCAACCGGCCATTTAAAAAATCTTAACTTCCAGCGCAATTTGCAGATAAGTGAAAATCCTAACTTCAGAATTTTTGAACTTTGCACCGTTGAACTCATGGCGCTCGCTAGGCTATGGGCACCAAATCTTGTATAGGCCTCAAGCGAATCAACCAGATCCGGGTTAGCAACCCAGGGAAAGTGATATGGCGTCAGATAATTCATTTCGTTTTCCACCGCTTCGGCCCAGGCCTTAAGGCCGCTAGGCGCCTGCCAGCCAGAAGCCAGACATTCCTCATAAAGAGTTGAGCCAGGATACGGCCTGAACGCCTGCGGCCCCAAAATCTGGATCTTCGGGCTTAGCCGCACCAACTCATCAATTAAACTTATTGTCTGCCGAATATCGTCTTTGGTTTCACCTGGCAGGCCGACCATAAACGAATACTGCGGGATAATATCGTGTTTAAGACATTTTCGCGCTGAACCAAGAATTTCCTCACGAGTGATATCTTTATCTATTTTTTTTAGCATTCTTGCCGAGCCGGATTCCGCGCCAAAAGACAAAAGATAGCAACCGCTGATGCGAAGTTTTGCCAAAAAATCATCCGTCATTTCCGGCCGCGAAAAATAATCCGCCCGAATGGTCGTCTCCCAAGGAATAGCCAAATTTTCGTTTATCATTCCATCTATAATTTCTTCAACGCGCTTAATGTCAACAAAAAAATTCTCGTCCCAGAAGCGCAATTTCTTGACCGAAAACTCGGGCTTTGATCTTATGATCTGCAGATCCTGTAAAACAGCTTCTGGCTTTCTCATGCGCCAGCGATTTTTGGTTATCGCGTTGATGCAAAAAGCGCATCTATGGGGACAGCCCCGCGAGGTATGCGTTGGCACAAGTTCCAGGCGCTCCAAAACTTCTCCCGGCATCAAGTCCCAATTTGGCAGAGGGATTTGGTCCATCATCAAAAGTTCTCTTTTTTCGTTAATAAAAATTTTATCATTATCTTTCCAGCCAAGCCCCTTAATTTTTGAAAAATCCTGATGTCTCACGTCTTCCAGCATAGAAAGCAATTCCCAGAGCGTTTCTTCACCTTCATTTAAAATGACAAAATCAACCAGATTGCTTTTGAGCATCTCTTCGGGGAAAAAAGTGGCGTGCGGCCCGCCCCAGATCAGTCTTATGCGCGAGCCGGCCTGCCGCACCCGCCAGGCAATTTGCATAGCTGAAGGAATCTGCGTCGTCATGACAGATAAACCGACATAACTGGCAGAAGACAATTCCTCGTCCAGAATTTTTGACCAGTTTTCCTGCCGCGCGCAGTCAATAATTTTTACCGGCACGCCTTTTTTATAAAGATAAGAAGCCAGACATAAAAGCCCAACAGATAAGCTCGTATCATATTTTGACTTGACGATATTAAAAGATGGATTGATAAGAATTAATTTTCTCATAAGTTACTTCCCGCCAAATCCTTAAATATGGCGGCCGTTTTTTCTATAACATCGCCCCATTTGAATTTTTCCGCCATTTTTTTGCCGGCAACAATAAATTTTTCACGCAGGTCCTCATTTTCCAAAAGCTGTCTTATCGCTTTCTCCCAGGCGCGTTCATAGTTATACGGCACCAGCAGCCCGCTTTCTTCATCTTCAATAAGTTCCGGGTTGCCGCCAACAGGAGTCGTGATGACCGGCACACCCACCTGCATGGCGTTTAATATCGCATGCGACAGGCCTTCATAATTTGTGTTCAGAACGAAAATTGTTGAACGGGCAAAAATTTTATGGGTTTCCTGTTCCGAAATCTTGCCGTGGAATCTGACGTTTTTTTCCAGCTCCAGCTCCCGTACCAGCTTTTTTAATTTTCCCAACTCGCTCCCGCTCCCCAAAACATCAAAAATTATATCAGGATACTGCGTTTTGAGTCTGGTCACAATTTTAACAAGCATGTCCACACCCTTCCAGGGAGTGAGGCGTCCCGAAAAAACCAGGGTCGGCGAATCAGGCATCTGGCGCTCGGGCAGGACGCCAAAAAAATCAACTGCGTTGTAAATAACTCTAACTTTTTTGGAAGAGACGCCGATCCTGATTGCCAGATCCCGCATAAAATTACTGACCGCTACAACCGTGTTTGCTGACTTTAAAATTTTTGTTCTTTGGTTTTTTCGCTTCTCGATATATCCGCCGTATGTTCTTTCCTGAAAAACCAAAATGTCATCACCTGTTAAGCCGCGGTTGGCGGCCGCTTCCCAGGCCGAATCGCCGGCAAAACGGACAATAAATTTCTTGCGCCAGAATTTGGCAGCCAGCATTGAGCTGTAGCCGGGCGCGTATAGATCGGTTGTGTAAATAATGTCTGCATGGCGCGCCAGAAAAAAAGTCCTGATAAGAAACATCATCTGGCGCAAACCCGCCGGCCACCGCCGCGAAACGCTCGCTAGCTTAAACGGCCGCGCCTTTTTTTCTGGCGCGCCATAAGTCAAAACTGTTATTTCAAAACCGGCCCCGCTTAAATCCGAAGCCAGCCGCTCAATAAAAGTGGCCGGGCCGCCAATATCGGGCGGAAAAATTCCGGTGGTAATTAGTACTTTTTTCATCAGATTAATTTTCCTGTATTGCCAGATGACGCCGCGCCGCCAAATATAAAATCAATTCATAGGCCCCGAAAAAGATCGCTGAATAAACCAGATCCCCTGCCAATGTGTTGCGGAAAAACGGCAAAGCTAAGGTAAAGCAGGAAATAAGGCCGGCGAAAGTATGCGGATACCAACTGAAAAATGCCCAAACCGCAAAGTTAGTGACTATAAAAAACGCGACAGACGAAAGCAAAGAAGCAAAACCGACATTATACCATTTAAGATGTTTGCTCAAAAACCAGCCGATGACAAAAGCCAACGCCAAAGAAATATAAACCGATAACATCACCTGCCAATCATAAAACCCGATAAAAAAATCACTGACAAACATAGCGGCTAACGGCAAAATAACCCCCCATTTTTTACCTAAATAACAGCCGGCAAACAAACTCATCGCTGCGATCGGCGCAAAATTAAAGGGGTGCTTAACCAGCCGCGAAGCAGCTGCCAACAAGATTATCAAAGCCGCAATAATAATTTTTGTTTTTTTACTCATAATATTTTATTATTTATTATTAATTATTATCTGATTAAAAATATTCTTAATTTCCTCAGTGATTAAATTCCAATCATATTTTTCTTCAACCAGTTTTTTTGCGTTAACAATAAGTTTCTGCCGCAGCTCGTTGTTTTCTAAAATCATTTTTACTTTTTCCGCGATGCTTTCGGGATTTTTCACTTCACAAAATAGACCCGTAGCTTGCTCTAAGCTTGTCGAAGGGTCTTTTAAAAAATCAGGAATTCCGCCAACAGCCGTTCCGATAATCGGCACTCCAGCCGCCATTGCTTCTAAAAAAGAATTGCCCAGCCCTTCGGATAACGCCGGCCTGACAAACACATCCGAGATCGCCAAGTATTCGGGCACCTTATCGTTCGAAACATTCCCCAAAAATAGGACCCTATCCTGCAACTTCAAACTTTTGACTTTTGACTTTAAGCTTTCCTCCAACTCGCCCGTGCCAAGAATTAAAAATTTTATATTCTCCGGCAGATATTGCATCGCGTCAATTATGTCCCCAACCGCGTTCTTCTTCACCAGCCGCGACGTGGTAATTACTACTTTTTCACCGTCTCTTATCCCTAATTTCTGCTTTAATTCATCAATTTTAAACTTTTCACTTTGCATTTTAAACTTTTCTATGTCCACTCCATTTGGCACAATTTCAATAGGACATTTCGCACCCATTTCCCCTGCCCAATCAACTAAAAATCTGCTTATACATTGAATACGGTCAGCCTGAACAAAAATTTGTCTGAATCTGCCCTGCGCCATCCCCACTCTCTTTCTTATATATTCCGGGTCATCGCCCTCTTGTAAGGTAAGCAAAAACGGGATTTCTTTGTTTCTATTTTTAAAAGACAGCGCCGCAAAACCGCCATAGCTTGCCATTACTGACCAGATCGCATCATACTTGTTTCTCTCATGCATTTTCTGCGCCAGGCGGCCGCCAAAAAATGACAGCCAATATTTATCAAACTTTGCGACTCCAATGCCAATTCTAAAAACATTGACATTACCCACGCGCTCTTCTTTTGGTAATTTCCTGTCCAGCCGCGCCGTTATCATGTCAAACTGAAATCCGCCAGCTGGCGGACTGGGCAGCCGATCGGTGATCTCCTTGACCGCCACCTCTGCCCCGCCGACAAACGGAAAATATGCAGTTGAAAAAATAAGAATGCGCATTTTAGCGGTTAAATAATTTTTCTAAAATATTCTATTGTTTTTTTAAGCCCCCCTTCAAGCGGAATTTTCGGCTGCCAGCCCAGCATCTTTTTGGCCAAGGAAATATCGGGCCGCCGCTGTTTCGGGTCGTCGGAAGGCAACGGCTTAAAAACAATTTTGCTTTTTGAACCGGTCAATTTAATTACTTTAGCTGCTAATTCTTTTATGGCGAACTCATTCGGATTGCCAAGATTAACCGGCCCGACGAAATTTTCCTCCTTCATCATCAAAATCAGCCCTTTGATCAAATCGTCTATGTAACAAAAACTTCTTGTCTGGCTACCATCGCCATAAATTGTAATTGGATCTCCTTTCAATGCATGAAAAATAAAATTCGGCACCGCCCTTCCGTCATTATGGCTCATTCTTGACCCATAGGTGTTAAAAATTCTGACCACTTTTATATCAACGCCGTATTCGTTCCAATAATCAAAAAATAAAGTTTCGGCACATCGCTTCCCTTCGTCATAACAGCTTCGCAAGCCGAACGGATTGACATTACCCCAGTAACTTTCCGGCTGCGGATGAATTTCCGGGTCTCCATATATTTCAGAAGTTGAGGTTTGCAAAACCCGGCATTTTAATTTTTTAGCCAACTCTAAGGCGTTAATCGCGCCCAAGATATTCGTCTTAACGGTTTTGACGGGATCTTTCCGATACCAAATCGGGGCGGCCGGACAAGCCAAATTATAAATCTCGTCTACTTTGAAATAATAAGGTTTTTCTGCGTCATGTTTAACCAGCTTAAAACTTTTATTTTTTAAAAGATGAGCGATATTGTTGCGCGAGCCCGCAAAAAAATTATCAAGGCAGATAACTTTATCGCCCCGCCTAATCAGATATTCGCACAAATGCGAGCCGATAAAACCGGCGCCGCCGGTTACCAAAGCGGTTTTTTGATTTTTCGATTTTTTACCTGTCTTTTGCCTGTTCATCTTTCTTTATAAGTTCGTCATTAATCTTCTCCGCTATTTTTAGCAACTTAAGGTCAACGCCCAAATCATCCCCTTTTTGGATTAAGGCCTTGATATCTTTTGGTAGGCATTTACCGCCATAGCCGCGATATCCTTTATGGAAAATTTCAAGATGCGTCCGGCCGATTCTTTTGTCAGCCGCGGCGCATTCCATCATCCGGCTATAATCTATTTTCAGGGCCTGGCAAAGATCATACATCTGGTTGGCAAAAATCACTTTCACCGAAAACCATGTATTGCCAAAATATTTGATCATTTCCGCTTCGGTAGCCGGGATAATTCTTTCAAGCGGGGCCAAGGGCAAAATTTGCATGATATCGCCGGCGATGCTATAACTCTTTTTTGTGTAGCCGACAATCTGCCGGTCAGGATAGCGCATATCCTGATCAGCGGACAGCTCGGTCAAAAATTCAGGATTGAACAAAATTTTGTGCCGGGGATATTTTTTCTGAAAATATTCCGTGGTGCCGGGCAAAACAGTTGATTTGATGACAACGATTCTCGGGCCATTTAACAATTTAAAGGCCTCTTCCACCGCCGACAGGTCAAATCCACCTCTTTTATCAAAAGGCGTCGGCACGCATATAAAAATGACATCTGCTTTATTGACGTCTTTTGACGAACCCAGGCCTGCGTACTTATCATACAAAAGCGGCTTTTCCCCGCTCGACTCAAAATAACGGACCATTGCTCCGCCCACCATGCCAACTCCAATAATGCCAATTTTATGTTTTTTTATCATTGGCTTGCTTATTTGTTCGTTATTTTATATTCTAAATTGAGAAGGGCTAAAAGTCAATTTATGGACCAGACGAAAAAAAGAATCCTATATCTAATAACCCAATCAAATTTTGGCGGCGCCCAAAAATACGTTTTTGATTTGGCGACCAATCTAGATAAGCGTGATTTTGATGTGGCGGTGGCAGCTGGCGGCAATGGCGAACTTTTTTCTCGTCTTGGGGCAGCGGGAATCAAGGTTTTCGAGCTCAAATGGCTACGCCGTTCAATCCTCAACCCAATAGCCGACTTAATGGCTTATTTTGAGATTAAAAAACTGCTTGAAACCTGGCAGCCGGATGTACTCCATCTTAATAGCTCAAAAATCTCGGTTTTAGGCGCTTTAGCCGCCCGCAACCTGCCTATAAAAGTTATCTACACAGTTCATGGCGTTGTTTTTAAAGGGTCTTTCTCCTGGCTGGCAAAAAGGTTTTTCCTTTGGGCCGAAACTTGGACCGCCCAATTCAAACACAAGATCATCTGCGTTTCCGAATACGACCGCGCTCTTTGGCAAAGGCATTGCGTTGCTCCGCCAGAAAAATTAATCACCATCCACAACGGCATAGATTTAAACATGAATTTTCTGCCCAAAGACCAGGCGCGAAAAATCATTTTTAATAATTGCGCGCTGCCGGACAATTGTCATATCGTCGGCTGGCTCGGCTATTTTTACCCTGAAAAGAATCTTCTTACTTTGCTTACCGCCGCCGAGCTCCTTTTGCCTGTTCAAAGGACTAAACGCAAAAACGTAATTTTTGCCATTATCGGCAACGGGCAACTGGAAAAGGAGTTAAAAGCAAAAGTAAAAAATTCCGGCCTGCAGGACAAAATCCTGTTTTTTGGCGCAATTCAGGAAGCCAAACAATATATCAAGGCCTTTGATGTTTTAACTTTACCCTCTACCAAAGAAGGCCTGCCCTACACAATTATGGAAGGGATGGCCGCCGGCGTGCCAATTGTGGCAAGCCGCGTTGGCGGTATACCGGAAATGATAACTGACAATTTCAACGGATTCTTAATTTCGCCAAGAGACCCAGAAGCATTAGCCGAAAAAATAATGCAGATCATTGAAAACCCGGCGCTCGCCCGCCAGTTTTCCCAAAATTCGCTCCAGCGCGTTAAGGAATTTTCTCTGGAAAAAATGACCATGCAAACCCAGGCGTTGTATTAACAGTACTTTCACATTTTTATCCCCACACCAGACCATGGTCTTATGCCTGTGGTGTGGGGATTTATCTGCGGCAGTCGGCTAGGACTTATAAAAACTTTTCTACCTAAGCGAAAGGAGGCCCGCTATGAATAGTAAAAAACACTGGTATCTGGCACTGATCAAGATTTGGATTTTTGTTGTAATCGTCTATGATGCAATCTGCCTCTATTTCCTCTTCACTGAATCCTGGATTTTTTCATACACCTACCAAGATGGCATGCCCGCTCTTTTGGCGCTTGTCCTTTTCTCCTTTTTCACTCTCACGGCAGCAGCCATCTTTTTGTTCTACTGCCCTCCTATATCGGCAGAAAAAACCCAGCAACCTGCCCCTAATCACAAAAGTCGATTTCACGATTTATGCCATAGACTGTCCGGATCCATTTCTTCGTTCTTCCACAGACCCAGACCCGCAACTTAACTGCATAATCCCGCCGCCAATCAAAAAAGGCCCTGCAACCGCCGGGCCTTTTAAAATTCTTACATAATATTTATTTCATGTAATTCTTTCATACTTGCAAGTATGAAAGAATTACATAGACGCATTTTTCCCTCTTCGCATCAAAATCCCAATCGTACATACACTCCCGTGCTCGGGAGCACGGGAGTGTATGTACGATACTAAATTAAAGGTGTCACTCAACCTGTCCGCTGGTATAGTAAACTTGATAATTCTGCGCACCGCCGTAAAAGACGAGACGCAAAATATTCTGAGCGTCTATCACTCCCCTTGCCCACCTGACGTAAAACGGAAATTCAAGAATTTTTCTGGGTTGCCGCCACCGGCCACCTTCTCTTTGCAAAACCATATACATTTCATAATTAACTCCGTTGTTGGCACAAAAAATCAAATACGGCTTACCCGAACTATTCAAAATTAATTCCGGCAAACTTAGAATTTCTGCGGGGTCGCCCAATGAAAAAACTTGCACTGTTGAGGTAGCAATACCGTCAAATTCTATCATGCGAATCTCGCGAACCCTCCATTCCCAACTAATTAAAAGCTTGCCCTCTTTATTAAATATCATTTCCGGCTTTTCACCGAGCGACCACACCTCGCTGAAGTTAAAAATTTTCCGTGCTTCGCTCCAGCCAAAACCATCCTGATTATTAAATGCATAATAGATGCCGTCACAAGCCCCACTCTGGCAGCGATACCAGACCGCATGCAATTTCCCATTTCCGTCTAAAACTATATTTGGCGTAACGCCATAATCAGAATCAATAATTTTTTCAATAGCCTCCGCAAACGAACCGTCTGCGCCGAGCTTTCTATAAAGTATTGCCGAAACGTATGAAGTCGTGGAGACTGTGCCTTGCCAAATAATATGAGTGCTGCCAGTTTGATCAATTACGCCAGACGGCGAAAAATTATTACGGCCGTCTCCGGAAACATTCTGCACCGCCTCCCAAACGCCAGCGTTATAGCGCGAATAAAAAACATCAAAACCCGGCGGGCTGCCCCAGGGCCGCGGTTTCACTTCCCCGTCAAAAATGACACTCACATTGTTTTCTCTTATAAAGATTTGCGGCGGATAGCTCCACGGACCAAATTCGCTTCCGATGTTTTCAATCTCGCCCCAGCTGCCACCGCTATTTTTATTTGAAACAGCAATAAAAGTATTCTCTGTTGTATAAGCAAAATGCCAAATAACCGATGGCCTGCTTTCGCTGTTTAAAACAATCCCCGGCAAAACAGAAGTTGTTGTTGTCGCATTGCCCGAAATTATTTCCGGCTCAGCCAAAGAGATTGGGAATATTACAGAAGTCGTTGAAGCGACATTACTGAAAACACAATAATCCAAATTATCACAGGCCGCAATCCTGTAATAATAATCTGTTTCTGATTCTAATGTGGTGTCACGAAAATTTGTCGCGCTAATATTATCTGTGACACTCGTCGTCGCAAATGAATTATCATAAGACCGGATCACTTTATATTTTTCCAGGCCCGGCAGGGCGCTCGCTGTCCATTCAAGCAAAGTTGATGTCGCGGTTGTTTCTTTGACGGGATAAAGATAGAAAAATTCCAAATTGAAAACACTGTTTTGGGATTTTGGAGTACCATTTATTGCCCGGCCGTCCGCGTTAATGCCCGAACGCGTGCTGGTGCTATTACTTTTCCAATTCCCAGGCACATCCCAGGCCAAATAAGGATTTACGCGTTCCATGCTCAAGTAGTGCGGGCCAGCCGTGCCTGCTGGCCAGCCGATTGAAAAATCAGCCCAATCAATTATCCCGCCAGTATTATCTATAAGGCGCAAATTTTCTCCAGAGTTTGATAGACCGCTCCCGCCAAAACTATGTGCTAAATCAGCCACTATGTCACTAACCGTGCCATCGTCTCCGCGTTCAATTAAATAATATGATCTTGGCGCTATCGTATTTTGCAAATTTGCCACAGTGGTCGTGGCGCCTACTACCTCCGCTATTTGCCAACCGGTTAAATCTATTGTTCCGTCCGTTTTATTATAGAGTTCTATCCACTCGTCAGCCGAAGTCGAAGCGCTTGTCCCTGCCCAGGCAATTTCGTTAATAACGACGGGATAAAAATTTATTGACGCGGCAACTTCCTGCCATTCGCCTGCGCTGCTGCTTGCGTTAGTAGCGCGTGCCCGAAAATAATAAATTGTTAAATCCTGCGACCCCTCAAAAATTTTGCTTTCGCTCGTTGTCGCAATTTCCCAATCCTGCCAAACAATAGCCGAGCTTGAGCCAATTTTGTATTGAACGCTATAGGACGCAACGTCTGTTGATGAACTATGCCAATTGACGTCAAAACTTCGCGCTGCATTTTTGTAATCCGAAAGCCAAATTGAAATTTCGGGCGGCGAACTGCTATTTTCATCTGGCTCTTCTGATTCATCTTGCGTTCCTGACTGTTCATCTCCTATTTCATCGGAGCTACTGCTCCGATGAAAAATAGCTCGCTCATGTAGCGGGCTTGATGTCGCTTTTGGTAAATTTAATTTAAAAATCTGTTCTGAAATTTGCGGTGTTTCTGGTGCAAAAACCTCTTCTGTTATTTGCGGCTGTTGCGGCAAATTACCGCTAGAATCGGTTTGGATGACATTGGCCGGCATTATTGGTTTTTGCGGAGCAGCTGTTCCGAGAACTAAATTTTTTGACGTCTGCGCTGATGTTGCGGCCGGCGGCGAACTGACCACCGATGGCTTAGCAACCTGACCCGTATCGCCTTGGGAAACCTGCGTCTGCGTTGAAAAAAACAAAGATGCAAATAAGCCAGAAACACCATTGTATGTTGTGCCCCAGGCCGACGATATCTGACCAAAAATGTCCTGTATCCCCGGCCAAATTTTTATAAACTCTCCATATGGAGAAAATAATGGAGTCAGCTCGCGCGCCGAAAGAATGGCGGTCAAGCCGGTTGTAAACTTAAGCATGCCATTTGAAACATTCGGCGGCGGCTTTAATAAATTTCTGTCTTTTTCCGCTTTGGCGACTTCTTCGTGAAAAATTCTGATAACCTCCGTTCCGGCTAAGACGGCCTGTTTGGAAAGAAGACGCCAATAGGAGGACAGGACTACTTTTTGGCTCACTAAAATTTCTCCGCTTCTCATGTCTTTTTCTGCCATTATATATTCTTCGCCTTTAGAATCTATTCTATAATATTCCTCAAAAATTCCTACAATTTCTTTTCTGTCAGCGATTATTCTTTTATATGCGACGTCATTAATGCTATTAGCGCTAAAAAAATTCTCATTTGAGTATCTGGCAACTTTCACAAAGCAATCGTCTAAATTTGAACAATAAAAGTTTTCCTGCCGTAAATTTAAATTGTTAATATGCGATAGATCAGTATTCTCTTTTGCCCATTTTTCATACGGCTCGCCCGGATCGCCGGCCAGGCCATCAACATGCGTGTCCTGCCGCGTGTGCGCCGGAACTGACATATCTTCTATTAGATGCAGAATATGGCCAAGCGACTTAAGTGCCTCTTTTTTGTCACCGTTGACGTAATCATAGACAGCTTTCTCAAAAGTCCGGTTGCCTTCGTAGCGCGCGTATTGGCTCTGCAAGCCCTGGTTATGCAGCCAATCAAGAGCCGAAACAGCACTTTCGGCTGAAAGCCCGATTTCCGACAAAAGCCGCACCATTGCCGGCGAAACACTGCCCAGCCGCTCGCCCTGCCAGCCAAGACCAGTTGTCGGGTCGTAAAAATGGTTAATCCAGCGTGGCGGTGTATCTTCATTTCGGGCGCCTTCGGCTATCAAGTTGATTTCCTCGCTGCTTAACGGCCTACCTAATTGGCCATAAATTTCTGCCGACTTTCTAGCTAATGAAGAATGGGTCGGATCCGGCTCATATGCCTGCGCGTAAAAAAATACAACCGCAAAAACCAACAAAAAAAGCCAAACGCAAAAGCATGGCTTCTTAAATAATGCCCTCCTCATTATTACATAAGCAAAACGTAAATTTTTTATTTTGTGCACTTTTTTAAATTTTTACCCCAAAACAGAATTAAAAAATCATTTATCTAGCCAAATTCTACAAACTGTAAATTTTCCAGATATTAGCGTACTTGTTTAATTGAAATGTCACCGTGCCGCTATATGTGCCCGCCTCTAAAATTGCATTCCTGCCAAGAAGTTCGTCAAAATACTCTCTATCTTTTTCCACGATAAAAGTAAACGAATATTGTTTCCCATCCTTATCCCAATACTCCTCCTCTTTCATCTCCTCCCATTTCGGCAAATCATCAATATACTTCTGCAATTCGCCTTTGGCGGCCAAGTCCTGCAATTTGGCTTTTTGCCCGTCTTCTTTCTGAAAATAAAAATAGCGGCTGGCTGATTCCAGGTCTCCACGTTTCAAAGCCGCGACATACAAATCGTACGTTTCCTGCGGCGTTGCGCCGCCGTATGTGTCGCTCTTAAAATAACTAGTCAGCTCATTCTCAACTGCCTGCCAGTCACGGCCGATCTTCCAGCTTTGATAATAAGGCCAGGCAAAAAAATAAACCACCCAGATAAAGGCGGCCGCAATTAAAATAAAAATCCCGCTTGCAATAATTTTTTTTCGCATATTTATTTTCAATCTAAATATAAACCAGCTGATTTTTCCTGCCTCTATTCTAAAACCAATGTCCACCGCTGTCTATCCCCAATTCTTTCTTCCCGCGGCCACCAATTTCGCAATCTTGCAATCGCACATAAACTCCCGCGCTCGGGAGCACGGAAGTTTATGTCTGATCGTTGATTTTGATAGTTTTGAAAGCCGAATTTATTTGCTTATACAGGGCTGATTTTTTATCCATTTTAGCAATCGCAGCTTTTAATCTGTTTTTATTACGGTAATTCGCCGCCTTAATTATTTCTTCCAAAACAATCTGCGGCCAGTAGTAAGATGGGTACCTCTTTTTTATTTGTTCAAAAGGCGTTTTCTCTCCGTAATTTTTTTTCACTCCTTTATTCTTTTTTGTCCTTTCTAGTACTAAACGATATCCTTCGCCTGAATATTTTAACCATTCTCCCACCCGCGCTATTTTTGATGCTCCGACTTTCAAATGACGCATTATCTCTGTATAACCAAATCCGTCAAGCAATAATTCTGCTATCTTTAACCTTTTAGCCAGCATTTCCAGCTCCTGCACAGTGATTAGATCGCGCATAAATTCTGCCGCTTCAACAGAATCTCGCAGAGACGCCAAAGCTTCACAGAACTGTATCGTCAATCTCTCGATCTCTTCCTTGCTAAGCTTTGAATTTATACTAAATTTATTCATTTTAACGCCCAAATATAATCGCACAGAAACTCCCACGCTCCCGAGCACGGGAGAAGACGTGCGATAGCGAATTCAGAAAATGACGGAAAATGCCTAGAGGCCGGAAGCTTTCAGAAACTGATCAACGTAATCTTTTTGCGAGGGGTCGATCTCAACCACTTTCAAAGCCGCTTCTTTCGCCTTGTCTCGCTGTCCGTCTGCCAGATAACTGTCTGCCAAAGCGGCATAGATGTCCGCGTTTTGCGGCGAGAGCTGCAGGCCTTTCAATAAACAAGAGATGGAACGACCAAGATCGTTATTGTTCCGCAGAATCATCCCCAGTCTTAAATAATTGCTGGCGGTCAGGGCGTCAGGCCCGAATCTTTGCTGAATATCGGCGAGCTTCGCTTCGCCGTCCTGTATCCTGCCAATCGCAAAATACATCAATGCTAAATTCCAATGAGGATCAAGAATTTTATCGTTCAGGGCGATCGCTTTTTTGAAAAGCTCCAGCCCCTCGTCGATTTTGCCAAGCCGCAGTTTCGTCTCCCCAAGCCCGAAATAGAGAAGTTCTTTTGTCGGGCTAAGTTTTAAGGTGTCAGAAAAAATTTCTTCAGCGCGCACAAGGCGGCTGGCATCCATTGGCACGGCGGCAAGATTCAATTCACCGATGCTCACGGCATAACGGGCGTCCTGCGGCCTTTCTTTTATATTTTTGTCGCCTTCCTCAAGCGCCAAACGGACAAAATCATCCACCGGCCCTTTATTCTGATATTTGTCGTAACTAGTCATCAGATTTTTTGCTATGTCAAAAAGCTGAAGCCGCACCTCAAACCGGCCAAAAGTCCCGTAGCTCAATGCTTTTCTAAAATTAGCGTCAACCGCCTGCAGGCTTTCCTGCTGGGCGGCTAAGGCCTTTATGCCCCAGATCCCCGCCAAAGCCGGCTTAATGTTCAAAAAATAACCAAAGAAAATAAGAACGACAGCCACTGCCACCTGCAGAAAAACATTTGGCCTGATAGGATGCGGAGTCGCGACAGCGCGTTTCTCTGATTTACCAATCCAGTCAATAAACGCCAAGAAAGTAAAAAGTGGCAAATAAGAGTAAATCATATCAAAAACGAAAAAGTCCTGCGCCAGATATCCAAGCGGCAAGATCGCAAAAAGCGCGGCGTTCAGAAAATCAATTCTTTTTTGTTTATAGGCGCGCCAGATAATGACCAGAACCAAACCAAAAATAGAAAGAAAACTCAAAAATCCCAAAAAACCAGTTGTAACAAGCGTGTCAAAAACAATGTTGTGCGCCCGGTCAAACCAGTTCTCAACCGGATAGAGCTGCGGATCGTAGAATTTATTAAACACCACGTTATAGTTTTCCCAGCCCCAGCCCAAGATCGGCCTCTCCTTGACCCCTTCCCAGCTCATTCCCCAGGCCAGAAGCCGTGTCTGGGAAGTGGTCTCGCTTGCAGAGATATTTGCCAAACGCCGCAGGGTATAGGAGTTCCGGACCCATCCCGAATTTTTGAAAACAAAAACTGATGCGGAAAACAGGACAAAACAAATTAAGATCACGGCAGAAATTCTTTTCAGTTTTTTCCTGATTGTAGCAAAAGCAGGCGTTTCTTCGACGCTTCTCGGCCAAAAAATCATGGCCACAAGGAACAGAATAAGCGAAGCGCCAAAAGCCAGCAAACCGCCTCTGGTCTGCGTCCAGAAAAGGATCACAAACGCAAAAAGGAAAGCGGCCGCGTAATAGATCCTGGCCAAATTTCGGCGCCGCTGAAAATACATAAAAACGATGAAAAACAGAAGAAACAAAAGATAGGCGGCAAAATAAGCACCGTTGCCAAAAGTCGCCGAAATTCTGCCAACACCGGCCAGAAAAAATCCCTGAACTCCCAGTTTTTGGAAAAGACCGATAAAGCAAAGCGCCAGGCCAGCTGCGATAAAAAAGTCAAAAACCATCAGCCAGTCCTTTTTGGTCTTAAAAACAGAGCTCAAGATCACAAAAAGCGCAAAATAATGCAGCATGGTGATAAATCCGGTCATTCTTTCATACGAACTCCAGAAGCTTAGGAAAAAATCAACTCCCAAAACGCCGCTCAAAAAAACAATGAACATAAAAACGGCGACCACCCAAAAAAGGCGCGAAAGCCGCGGCCGGAATTCCGGGCGATCAAACATCAAAAGAAGCCAGGCAAAAAAAGCGATTTCAACCAGAACCTGGAAAAGCGCGGTTTTGGGAAAAACAAAAGGAAAAATAAAAGCGTCGCTGACAAAAAGCGGCGTGAAAAAAGAAGCGATAACGGCCGCCTTAACAATAAACAGCAAGATTGAATTTTTTGTCCCATTGGAAATTTGGTTGTTCATATTTTTGATAATTATTAATTTTGTTTAGAACAAGTATCAAATTGCTTTAATTAAAATGAAATAACTCCTTATCGATCAAAAAACGGGATTGCTTCGTCGTCCCGCACTGTGCGGGGCTCCTCGCAATGACATGCTTTATAACTTAATCTCCTATTGCCCCATTTTTTTCCTGACGACTTCAATAAATTTATCCACGGTTTCTTTGGTAGAAGGATTAAGCTCGGCTGATTTTTGCGCTGCTTCAATCGCCTTTTGGTATTGTCCAGTTTGATAATAAGCGTTGGCCAGAGAGGAATAATAGAGATAGTTGGTTGTGCCGTTCTTTATCACAAGATTAAGCCAGCGAATTTCATTCTCTTTGCTTGAAGCCGGCGCAAAAAGCGGCATAAACCTGTCTAAATTTTCCTGGCCCACGTGATGTCCCATATCAATGGCTTTGACAAATGCCTCTTTGGCATTTTCAAAGTCCTGTTTCTGGAATAGGATCTTTGCCAATTCCCAATAGGAACCGGGGACTTTATCGTTCAGCGCGATCGCTTTTTCAATGACACTCTGCGCCGCGTCAAATTTTCCGGCAAACATCAGGTTTTCCATCAAAATATAATAAAGCGTGACGCGGTTGGGGGAGCTGGCGATCGCTTTATCAATATAGATTTTGGCTTCGTCCCTGAAGCGCGTGTCCAGATCAGTGGCATATCGGACGTCAAGCAGTTCGGCCAGCTTATAGTTGTAATAAGTATCGTCCGGCACATATCTTAAATTCTGCTTGTGCAGATCAATGGCAAAGTCCAGATCAAATTTCTGGTTGGGGTTTTGGGCCACGGCCGTGTAATAATTATGGATCGCGTTGGCCGCCACGGTTTTCAGATCCAGGTCCCAGAAAGTGTTATAGGAAACTGATTTTTTCAGATAGCTCATGCCAGCCTGATACGCCTGCTGCTGCTGGCCTTCATAGGGCTGGAAAAGATAGACCTGGGCCATGACACTGTCTTTGAAGGCCTTATATGGCTTTACGACAAAAAGATTCGTTGAATAGTAAAGACCTGCCCCAAAAATGATTGCGGCCACAATAACTAAAGCGGGCCGAAATTTTAGCGCCGAAACTTTTTGTGCGCCTGGCTCCTGTTTTTCGTCAGCCCAAAATTTCCCGACAAAAACTAAGAGTACAGACAAACCAAGCAAGGCGGGCAGAGAGTCAAACAAAAACAGATTCTGGACAAAATACGCGATGACTAGGCCGCCAAAAGCACCCAAAAAGACAAAATCCTTGTCTTTTTTGTAGAGCTTGACTACGCAGTAAAAAACGCAGGACAAGAATACAAGATATGTTAGCAGCCCTAAAATTCCGGTTGCGGCCAGGTGCTCAATTATGACATTGTGCGCTCGGTCAAAATATTCTTCAGCCGCAAAATTATAGTATCTGGCATCAAAATATTTATTGAACGGCTGGGTAAAATTTTCATATCCCCAGCCAAGCACTGGCTTATCCAAAAACCCCAGCCAACCGGCTTTCCAGGCGATAAGACGGCCTTGGATAGTTGCGTCTCCGGATGAAAAATGCACGAGCCGATACAAATAGGCACTGTTTTTTATGAAGCCTTGGTTCTGCAGCGCGAAAAACATGCCATACACCGCCACCAAAAAAAGAAATCCGGCAACCAGGCCCCTGCGCAATTTAGGACTGCCCAAATTTTTGACGATCGCAAAGAAAGCGAAAACAAAACCGACGGCAATTCCCAAAAAAGCACCGCGGGTCCCAGTCAGAAAAATAGCCAGGCCGTGAATCGCAAAAACGCCGCCATAAACAACACGCCAGGACCATTTTGAATTTTTCAGGCAGAGATATGCGGAGAAGAACAAGCCAAAAATAAGATAGGCCGCCAGTTTGGCCGCGTTGCCAAACATGGCAAAAATTCTATTCTCGCCGGCGATGCTGGTCAGCCCAAGTTTCTGCAAAAGCCCATAGACGGCAACAATAGTGCTGGCCGCCAAAAAAACATTAAGCAAAAAGTTGACTTCTTTTTTTTCACCAAAGATGCTCGTGCCGACCAGAAACAAAACAAAGAAATAAAGCATGCCAAACAATCCCGTCATTCTTTCCACGTCCCCCCAGAAACTTAAGAACGGACTGGCGCTAAAAACAGTTGAAGCCGCCAAAGCCAAAAGATAAAGGCCGAAAGACCCGAGCAAAATGCTGAAGCGCGGCCGTTCTTTTGGAAAAAGCAAAATAAAAACCAGCCAGGCAAAAAATAAGATGTTGACAACTAGACGGAAAAATAAAGTGCTTGAAGAAACATAAGGGAAAAAAAGATAACGGTCAATCACCAGAGGAGAAAATAAAGAAACAAAAAATAAAATTTGGAGGATTCGTTTAAAGATATTTTGTTTGGGCATTTGTTTATTAGCGCTTAAATTAAATTATGTTTCAAAATCTCCCCTAGCCCCTCCCCGTATCAAGTACGGGGTAAACTCTAAAGGAGGGGAACTCGGTCTCCCTCCCTTTAGGGAGGGCTGGGGAGGATTTATATTTCGTTATATATTTTTTCTACTACATTCTCAATATTTTTCAAAACGTCCAAGTTTGTAAATCGCAAAATGCGTAAATTTAATCTATTCAAAGATTCTTCCCGTTTTTTATCTTCTTCTATATTTTTATTTTCGTAATGCTGTCCCCCATCAATTTCTATCACAAGCCTAGCATCTTTGCAATAAAAATCAGCGATATAATTGTCTATCGGTTTTTGTCTGTAAAATTGAAAGTCCTTTATCTGCCGCCTTCTTATCTTTGACCATAATAATTTTTCTGCGTCTGTAGAATTTCTACGCAACTGACGGCTTAGTGATTTAAGATTTTCGCCGTATGAGAAAAATTCCATTTTAAATCTTGCCGAGTTTAAAAAATCTCCCCTAACCCCTCCTAAAGGAGGGGAAAATTAAATATGTCCAAATTTAATAAATCTCCCCTCGCCCCTCCCTTCGACCCATTCGACTACCGCTCAGGGTGGTGAGCAAAGTTGAACCACAAGCTCAGGACAGACTCTAAAGGAAGGGAACTTTTAGGGGAACCTAAAAGAAATATACCAAACTTTTTTAAAAAAAACAACACCCCGCTAGTCACAAGCAAGCGGGGTGTTTTGGAAATAGTCGCTAAAGAGGGACGACTATTTAATCCTTATTAAGTTTTACGGAGTAAGAGTGATAGATGGCAATGGCAAACTCTTTACGAGGAAGCCGTTAAACCAGTCAGCTGAAACACTGCCCGAAGTGCTCACATGAGGTATAACGCTGCGGTCTGACCAGATGAAGTAGTAGAACGTTGAAGCGTCGCCAGTGTTGCTGTCATCCAATCCCCAATAAGTACTGGCTGGATAGTTGGCATACAACTTGGTGCGTTCAAGGTTCGTTGTATCTTTGGTCAGAGTTAAGGTCACGCTGTCGGAGCTGGTCGTGCCCTTGTCAAACAATCTTGGCGTGGCCTTCAGAGTAAACTCTGTGGCCGTTGTGACTGTTTTTTCCGTCGGGAAAGCGACTATCAAGCCCTTGGTCGTGTCTGCTTCTGTAATACCGCTGTTTCCGGTCGCGTCACCGGTTGTGCCGTCGTCCTTAATCGTGGCTGCAGCCGTAATGTCAGTAGCGCCTTCGTAGAGCAACCAATAATCCAGTTCCAGGGTGTCCACTGTCGGACCAGCATCAGTCCAGGCCACGTCAAATCCGATCTGTTTCAAAGAAACAGAGCCGCCGGCCGAAGGAGTGACTGTGAATTTCGCCACTTCGCCTGAAACGTTGTTTGTGATGGTCTTGCCGGACGAACTGGTCAGGGCTAATGTCGGATAGCTCTTATAGACAACAACAGCATTGCCTTCGCGGTCAGTGCTTTCATAGGTAGGCGTGCCGTTTGAGTCATAGATATAGAGCGTATCCAGCGTGGTTGAAGCATTCAAGGCCGCGTTAGTCGCGCCAGTGCCAATTGTGTTAAGCCCGAGCTTAACGGTCAGGGTCTTGGTTGTGTTGGAAGGAATCTGCCAGGACAAACCAGTGGTCGTGGAAATACCGCTGCCGTCAACCACTGAGCCACCCGGATTCAGCAGGGTTGCACCGTCGTACAAGAGAACCGAATTGACAACTGCCGCCTGGGTCACGTTGCGGAATTTGATAGCAATCTGATTAACGGTGTAAGTGTCGCTGGCTGCCGTTAGATCAAAGTTGGCTGCTTCAATTGTCTGGCCGCCGTAGGCCAGTTGGTCAAGCGGGGTCTCGGTAGCGGCGGTTGTGAATGAACCACTGCCCCAGGTGATGGTTTGACCCAGAACCTCGCTTGCGTTAGCAGTAGCTCCGGAGTTTGCGGCTGTGCCGCCAACTGCGGTTCTGATGCCTGTAGTGCCTGAAATTGTGGTGTTGGTGGTGCAGTAGAGCGCAATAGGAATCGTGGCGCCGGGCTGCAACGTATAGCTAACTGAAAAGCTCTCTGAAGTTGAAGAGGTGAGTGTGCTCTTGAGCGACGTTGTCTTGTCAGCGTAGGTGTAGTAACAATTTGACAGGTCAGCGACGCCAAGGATTGAGTTCTCCGCGTCCTCAAAGTCAGGCGATATGCTTGTCAGATTGACCGGTTCGGTTGTCCCGGACGTCAGCCGCCATTCGCCCAATTTAAAGGCGGTCTTTGGCGGAACTGCGGTTTGACTGGTATAGCCGGTGTATTTAACTATGGTTATGGTCCCCTCTTTAACGGTCAAAACGTTGCCTGATTTTATCGTGGCGGGAGAAACAAAATAAGTGCCGGAGACCGTTCTCTGCGCATTACTGACTGCGCTTGCAAGAACATCGCCGCGCACTTGCCAGTCAGCTACCACCTGGTTTGTTCCATCGTTGTCATAAATGTCCATTCTGATCTCTAAAACTCTATCAGTGCCAGGAGTGACAACTAAGGAAGAACCAAGAGAAAAGCGGGTATACTGGGCTGTCACATCATTGTCAGATGAGATAGATTGTGTGCTGCCGACCTGAATGCCGTCAGCGAACAAAGCGCCGTTCCGCCATGTGACTGCATCGGTATTGGCTGTAGCCGAAGAAGTATAGATCGCAATATCAAGCGACTCAATCTTAATCGGTTCGCCCAGCGCCTTTAAGTCAAATTTAGCTATGGTAGCGCTGCTGCCGCCATTGGTAACATTGCCCGAAGGCGAAGTAGTTGCCTTGGATATCGTCAAACTGCCGGCCGCAATGGTTTGGGCAGTTGAGCTCTGGGCAGAAAATGTGGTGCTAGCTGCCTGAACGAGAATTGTTGAGGCATATTCACTATCAGTGAAAATAACATCTGCCGCGTATCTCAATGACAAGCTAGTGGTTCTGGTTGAACCACCAACGATATCTACCAAAACTTTGAACTCGCGGGCGCCTGTCTGCAGTGTCTTGGGCGAGCTGGTTATGTCAAAAGCGACATATCCATTAGCATCCATGGCCGCCACAGTTGAACCAACCTGAACGCCGTCAACTAACAGCTTGAAATTGGCCAGGTCGGCTGTATTAACCGAACCGATCTGTCTGAATGTTATGTATTTCAGATAAACGGATCTGGTTGAAATAGTGACTGTGCTCTGCCAGAGATTGAATTCGGTCTGAGGGCTTGGCGTGCCATCAGATGAAGGCGTCACTGTGCCAAAACTGACTCCGCCCAAAGTACCAGACGCGATAGTGTGGAAATTACCGTTGATCGGGAAACTGCCGGTGACAGTCGCGCCATCGGTCACGATATAGCTGCTTTCAAACATGCTGACTCCAATCGTTTCGCCGGCTGTGCCGTCAATGTCTGATTTGACAGTGATGGTTTTGGTTGTGCCGGCAGGGATCGTGAAGATTCCCGTGCTGTTATTCCAAGATACGATGTTTGAGCTAACCGAAGCGTTGTCGGTTATTCTGGTGTTACCATCGTAAAGATAAACATTCGTCAAAGTGGCATCAGCTGAAACGCCGATTCTCTTGACCTTGAAGGTGGTCACCTTAACAGCGCCGTTTGAAGGAGCCGTCAAATTGAACGAAGCCAAAGGATTAGCCGCCGAACCGTCAACAATGGTTGTTGATGGCTGGGTGTTTGGAGACAGGGTCACTTGTAAAGTGGTGCCCGGCGTTATGCCGCTGCCTTCAGTTGACAAAGTGCAAGTCGTGTCATCGTTGCTTGCAGTGTAGCTGTCACGGTCAACAGTGTTAATCTGATAAACTGAATCCCAATCAAACAAGGCGTTGCTTGAATTGCAAGCAGTAAACTGTTCTGCGGTCATGTTGACCCAGTGTTTGCCGCCATTATCGCTATTGGCAACTGGGGCCAGGTTATAGACCTTTGGGTCGCCAACGGCTCTCACCAAAGTGGAAATCGTGAACTGATCCATTGTCGCCTGGCTGACGGTCTTGACATTGCTCCAGCTAAGATGTCCGTAGCTATTGAAAACGCTCGGGCTAAGAATCAATCTCTTGAAAGCCTTGGCTCCGAGATATTTTGCAATATAAACATCAGGACTGGCGGCCGTCTTTATAAGCGCGCCCTCGGCGATGTTGTCAATGACAGCGTTAGCCATCATTGGAGCAAGCATACCGATACCGCTCATAGTCGCGATCGTTGCGATAGAAGCCGTAACAGAAATAAGTTTTTGAATTTTTTTACTCATTTTTTATTTTAATTTTGATCACTCCGGGATTGATTTTCGAAAATCAAGCCAGGAGTTTGTTGAGATGTTTTAAAGGAAGTCAAACTTCCCAAACCTTTCGGTTTTATTTAAGCGACTGCTTCGACATCGCAGTCTACTCTCCCCCCGCTTTAATAAGCGAGGTGTCCTCGAGGTTGTCCTTACACCCCCCCTATTTCTTTACGGGGGTAACATCTCTTTTTTACTATCCGGCTATGCCTGGAGTTCTACTCCGGCCAGCCGAACGGATTATTTTTCTGTCTTTCTCAAAAATAAAACAAGAACAAACCCCCGGGGAGTTTCACCCCACGGGCTGTCGACCTTTTCCTTGTTTCTTCCAAATTTTAGCTTTTTTAGCATGTAATTGTCAAATTTTTACCTGTGGATAAAAAAAACGGTTTTATATGCCAACCACACCTTTTAACCTTAATTTTCCGCCTAAAAAGTCGTTACCTGGATAGGAGCCGGCGGGATGGTTAACGGCAATTCAATGTATGAGCTGGTAGAAGTCGCACTCGGCAAGGCATTTTCCGTGCTGGAAGCGTTTTTCTTATCGGAAACCGGCTCGGCCGCTTTATCAGCATCAGAACCAGCCGCTGGCGTGGCATTCCCGCTTTCTACTATCTTTTCAGCGTTTTTTACCATTTCGTTGATGGCCTTGATCATCTCCAACGCCGCGACTGTGTCATTGTTCTGCAAACTCTCTTTTGCCTGGCTGACCGCCTTATCTGATTCATCAAGAATGATTGTCGCGTTTATCGCCAATTTATTGGAAATCGTTGAACTGGCAACTGACATTTCCAAATTCTTTATTCTCATTTCCGTTTTTTGTATCTTCTCGCCTAAATTGGCAACAATATCTGCCTGGTCTCCGGCATCGCTTTGTTTACTCATCATCATTTCCAGCGCTTTTGTGCTGGTTTTATCCGCCTCATCAGCCGCTTCGGTTATTTTTTCTGCTAAACTTGGCTTCATTTCTGCAGAAAGCGTCAATCTTGCCTGGCCTAACGCATGCTCGGCCTGAACCGCGTTTTTATCTATTTTTTTAGCTACCTCAACCGCTTTTTTTGCGTCTGTTCCGCTTAATTTTGGCAAATCGTCTTTCGCGGTCAGAAGATACCTCTGCAAATTAGTGACTGCCTGTTCAATCCTCGGCTGCCTTGCCTCAATGGAATCACTGGCATTTATCACCCTATTCAACTCATCAAGCCGAGAGGCAATCATTTCGCTCTGAAACTCTGCCTTTCCTTCGGCAGAAGTAGTTGTAAAAAGCCGGGCTTGTTCAAGCGCGATTTTAACCGAATAAAGGCGGTCGCCGGGCAAACTCTCTTTTGCCATAGTCAATGCGCCTAAGCTGCTGCTAAAAATAAGCACAAAAACAACTGTCATTATAGATATTGGCTTTAGAGCAGGCCCGAATACATTTAACTGGCGCAGCCAGGTGAAAAATCCGATTGAATTGGCATTGACTGCCATTTTCTGTTCCCGGCCATTCTCAAACATTGAAACCAGATTTTGCCGACAAAAAACCGCCCAATTTTCATCAGGGGTTATTTCCTTTAATTCGCGAAGCCGTTCTATAAGCTGGTTTTCGGTTATTTTTGTCATCCTAATAAATAAGACGGAAAAACGCCTATTCTATTACACCTGGGACACGAACAAAATAAGCATATAAATCCCCACACCATGGGCTTACGCAGAGTTTTTCTGGTGTGGGGATAAACAAAAACAGTCCCGACGTGATATCGGGACCGCTTTAAATCCATAGTTTATCCTCATTACCGATTATTAGCCCTTTTTGCCTCTAAAACGGCCTTTAGAGCCCCTATTGCCCTGGAAAGCGAGGTTCTGACCGCTCCTTCTGATTTACCCCAAATTTCACAGATTTCAGGCACGCTGAAGTCGTCAATATAGTGCCAGATAATAAGCTCCTGATATTCGTCTTTCAGCTCTCGCAAGCATTCTCTGACCTTATCCAATTCCAGGCCTGTTTCCGCGCCACCAATCACTTCTTCCTCTGATTCGCTTAAATCCAATTCGGAAGTCGTTTCCAAAGATATTGGCAATTTGGAAACGTTCCGGAAATTATCGGCAATCATATTTCGGCAAATTTGGTAGACCATTGCCGATAAATTTCCAATTTCTTTTCCGCCTTTTATGTACTGCCACATCTTCATAAAGGCCTCTGCTGATATATCCTGAGCGACTTGTTCCGAGCCAACCCGAAAATAAACATAGCGATAAATCTTCGTTATGCTTTGATCGTAAAATTCAAGAAATTTTCGTTCATTTTCCGCTAATGTCATTATTTATGCAATATCACTGGCAATTCTTATCAATGAATGCCTTCAAATCATCTTTCAGGTCTTCCCGGTCCAGCGCATATTTCAATGTGGCTTTTAAATAGTTTAACGGGTCTCCTGTTGTCAGCCATTCGCCGCCTTCAACCTTTTTGGCCAAAAATTTGCCGCCCGTTTTAATATAAGATCTGATTGCGTCAGTCAGCCAAAGCTCATTGCCCTTACCCAAGGCCGTTTCTCTTAAAACCTCAACAATTTCCGGATTCAAGATCATCCGGCCAAACGCAGCAAAGCGTGATGGCGTTTCTTCAACTTTGGGCTTTTCAACAATGTCTTCTATTTCCATCGTGCCCTCTTTAAGTTTTACTATCCCGTAACGCACCACGTCTTCCAGTGCTATTTCCTGAACACCCATTATCATCTGGCCGTGTTTCTCATAATCATCAACCATTTGTTTTGTAAAAGAAACTTTGGATTTAACCAGATCATCGCCAAAACAAAAAACAAATGGTTCGTCATCAACCAAGCTCGCTGCCGAGAGCACGGGCGTGCCGTTGCCATAGGGCCCCTTCTGTCTGATATAAACAAAATTGGCCGATTCAGATATCTTTTTTATTTTTTCCCAGAGTTCAATCTTGCCGGCCTTTTTGAGCTCATCGGCCAGCGCCCAATTGTGGTCAAAATGATCTTCCAGCGGCTTTTTATCCCATTTTGTGACCAAAATTATATCCTCAATTCCGCCATCAACCAGCTCCTCAACAATAAGTTGGATTATTGGTTTATCCACTATCGGCAGCATTTCTTTGGGCATGGCCTTGGTCACGGGCAGAAATCTTGTACCGGAACCTGCCACCGCCACTACCGCTTTTTTAATTTTCTTCATAGATTAAGTGCAAACTGTTATTAGCAAGCGAACAAAAAAATTATACCAACATATACCTTGCCCCTCTGCGGCTGCCTATTCTTTTTATGAGGTTTTTATCCATTAATTCGGTCAGGTCGTTCCTGATAGTCCGCTCGCTCACGCCCGAAACCACACCCAATAGATCAGGCACTTTTGCTTCGCCATTTTTTGAAAAATGGCCAAGGATCAATCTCTGGCGCTTTTCCATTTCAGCAAAAATCAGCCTGTATTTCGGCTTTTTTTCGGCTTTTTGCGCGTTATCTTTTCTTTCTTCTGCAATTAATTTTGGCGATGGGGGAGTCATGTTTTCTTTTTTTTCTGTCCCCTCTTTTACTTTGTCTTCCGCCTGCGCCAGCGCCTCAATAAACATAGAATAAGCCGTTTTCAATAAATCAAAATTTATGGACTTAACCCATTCCTGTTCTCGCGCAATCGCAAGATAAATTTTTATTTCTTCTCCTTTTAAAATTGTATCACGAATCCTTTCCTGCGCCAACAGAACAATTATTTTTGCCGCGGCGGCCCGCAATTGTTTTGTCAGAATTTCGCCTGGCGGAAAAATTTTTGTCACCCGATATATTGCCAGGCATAACTCAAAAGCCCTCCTCTTTAAATTTTCCAAATTTTTTGCCCCAATTCGGCAATCGTCGCTCTGCAACATATTTAATCTATTCTATTTGCCAAATTGCCGAAATGTCAAGCAAATTAAAATGGCCTCGGTAACAACCGAGGCCATTTGTACATAAAATGACATCTAGAACTATTGTATGCTGGCAGGTTCCAGCATCTCTCTGATCTTGGCGGACGGCTCAAGCGTCCGCTCTTTCAGATCTGCCAAAGAGATCTCTTCCACTTTTTTAAGAAGTATGGAAAGATCTCCATCAATGGGAGTGGCAACAACCCTGATCCCTTGCTTAGTCCGTGAATTAAATACCACAAAACAATCAGACTCCGCGCCATCGCCCTTGAACAAATGGAAGGCCGCCTCGGGAACCTGCACCATTACCGCACCATCGATTGGACGGATTACAGCAAGAGGATGATGATTTATTTCGGCCGGAACCTGGTTTGGTGCAGACGCAGAAGATGGAACCGATTCTTTCTTGTCTTCTGTTACCGCTTTCCCCTTGCTCATGAGCTCGCGGCAGAATTCCGTCAATTCCCCAATCGACTTATTTTTTTCGAGTTTCCTGGCCAGGTCTTTGTTCAACTTCATGTTGAAATCAGCTGGTTCAAGTCCGAAAAGCACTTTTACCAAAGCCGCGGGTGGCACTTTAAAAAGGTCGTAGAGCTTGAAATAAAGATCTCCTCTCGCTGGATTCTTATCCCCGGTGTGTGATTTGATTGCGTTCCAAAGGGTTTCTAACCCCTCCTTCTGCCTCACCGAAATGTCACGTGTATCCCTTTCCTTTTTCATATCCCTCTCTCCTTTTTTGCCTTTTTCTGCTGACCGTTTTCCGTTTGCCGATAGTTCAGACGCTTGGTCAACCCGAATATCAATAGTTGGCGTATCTTTGGGTGGTAATGAAAATTCCGGAGATGTTGGCTTCGAATCTTTTTGCCGTGGCTCTGACCTGGCTTCCTCAAATTTTGCCTCTAACTGCACCTTCTCTTTTTCTACAGAACCCATCTCTGCCAAAATTTCTTCTTCTTGCCCTAATTCTTCCACCAACTCTTCTGCTCCCTCTCCGGATTCCGTTGTCTTTTCCTCAAGCTCCGCTATCTTGTCGGAAGCAAACCGCTCTCTGCTCGGTCTAAAATTCATGGCGTCTAATGCCCCTGGTCTGCGATTGTGACTCTTTTCCACTTCAATCTCTTCTTGTTCATCCATCTCGCTCCGCGGAATAAACGGCAGATTGTGCCCCGGCCGCAGAACGTTTTTTTGACTGCTTCGCTGGACACGGGGCTCGTCCTTGATATTCTTTGCCAATTCAAGAATCTTATTTTTGCCTTCGCCATCAAGACGCTCAATGATTCTCTTAAACTCCGGCCTGCTTAATCTGACGCCTCCGGAAATGCCATGTTGCTTGCACCCTTCTTTTACCGTCTTAAATGCAAGTTTCCCGTCTTCATCCAGAATTATTACCGGCTTAATAATTTTAGGACAACGCTCCCAGCTATTCTTGCCGCTAAGGCCGGCCTCATTGGCGCAGGTAAAAGGCGGAAGAGAAATTAGAAAGACCAAACTCCCAAAAATATCAGCAATCCTTGTTTTTATGAACTCTGGAATATCAATATCCCTGAACCGGATCTTTTCAAAAACAAGCTCCTGTCCCATTCTTTTCACCCCCTCCCTTTCTGAGTTTTAATGCGTTACCAAATAGATTTTTAATGACCTGGCCAAACAATAAACTTACAGACAATCATTTGTTGTTTTATAGCACAAGCAGGGGACAAACGCAAATTGTTTTGGCAATGCCGGACACCGTCATTGAACTATGTCTCTTTAGGAATAAAACACACAGCCAAACGCGTTACGACTTTAGACATTATATTTTTTACACTTCTCATATTGTGCGACATAATATTCGCAGTTTTCTGAAAATAAATTTTACGAAAAATCTATTTAGAATTTTGCTAATAAAAATCAGGAAGCAAAAATTTATTTTTTGACAAATAATTTTTGCCTGTTGATACATAAATATCAGTCGCGTCCAATATACTCCCCTATCGCTATCCCCTTCTGTGGAACAAAAATTTTTGCGGATAAATTAAAAACCCCGCCACGCAAAATGCGGGGCGTGGGGTGTTTTCTAAAAAAATACCTCTTATTTCATTAAGTCCCTAATCTGCGAAACCACGACTATTTTGCCTTGTCCGCTTGCATCAACCAGATTCATTCCAATTATTTCACTCTTTACACTAAATATCGGGCTGCCGTTGCTATCCTTACCTAAAAAATCAATTGCCAAAGCCGGCGAAGTTTGCTTGGCCAGGCTCAAGTCAGTAAATTTTGAAACTTGATTCTGGCCATTTGCCAGAACCGTATTTTTCGCTCCGACAAGAAACAACCGCTCACCTAATTTTACATTCTGCTCCAAAAACGGCAGGACCGGCAGATTATTTTCATTTATTTTGAGCAAGGCCAGGCCAGAATTTTTGTCGCGTTTTCTGATTTCAGCAGTCGCTTCTTTTCCGCCAAAAGACACCGCTATTTTCTGCGCAGTTTCCGGAACTAAATTATCCGCTGTCACAACCAGGCCGTCGCTTGAAACAATAAATCCTGAGCCCTGCGCCAGAATTTCCGCTTTTGCCAACGCCACCTTCTTTCCCCCAACAATTTTTTCTGTTTTTTGCGCCGTTACCATAACCACTATGTTCTGCGCTTTATCTATTGCCTGTTCAAACGCCTCGTTTTCAGTCACCACTATCCTCTCCGTTTTGTTGATGATAGTTACGCCTTCGCGGATTTCTCGCAGCCAGGCAATTTTATTAAAAATCGGAATGCCGCCCAACCACGGCAAGAAAACCTGACAGCCGATAACCCCAGCCATTCCGCCCACAACAAAAATCACCGCCAATTCAGACAATCTGTTTTTTGCCTTATTTTCCATTAAATTGTCTTGGAGGTGACCTTTTCCGCTTCTTTAATCGTTACCTCTCCTGAAACTTCGTCAAAAGTGATTGTGTCCCCCTCTTTTATTTTTCCGTCAATAATATCGCGCGCGATTCTGTCCAGGATCACCTGCTGGATAACACGTTTTAGCGGCCGCGCCCCGTAATTTGGGTCGTAGCCATTCTGGGCCAGCAGCTTTTTGGCTTCTTTGGTCACTCTAATTTTGATTTTTTTGGCAGCCAGCCGTTTCTGCACTTCTTCAATCTGCAGGTCAACAATTTTTGCCAGGTCTTCGGGCGTCAAAGAATCAAAAACGACAATCTCGTCAACGCGATTGAGAAACTCCGGCTTGAACTGCTGCCGCAACGCTTCAAGAACCTTATTTTTCATCTGCTGGGCTTCGCGTTCCATCCGTTCTGCCGCAAAACCAAGAACGTATTGCTTAACAATTTCGTTGCCAACGTTTGAAGTCATGATTATAATCGCATTTTTGAAATTCACGTGCCTGCCTTTTGCATCAGTCAAGCGACCATCGTCCAAAATTTGCAGAAGTATGTTAAAAATTTCCGGATGCGCTTTTTCAATTTCGTCAAACAAAACAACACTGTATGGCCGGCGCCTGATTGATTCAGTCAATTGGCCGCCTTCCTCAAACCCAATGTAGCCCGGAGGAGAACCGATCATGCGCGCGACCGTGTGCTTTTCCATATATTCTGACATGTCCAACCGCACCAGCGCGTTTTCATCATTAAACATAAATTCGGCGAGCGCCTTGGCCAATTCTGTTTTGCCAACACCCGTCGGCCCCAAAAATATGAACGAGCCGATCGGTTTTTTCTCTTCCGAAATTCCCGCCCGCGCCCGCCTGACGGCATTTGCCACCGCCTTGATTGCCGCTTCCTGGTCAATAATCCGCTTATGCAATTCTTCCTCCATGCGCGAAAGCTTTGTCATCTCGCCTTCAAGCATTTTTTGCACCGGAATACCCGTCCATCGCGAGACAACCCGCGCCACATCCTGCTCGCCGATCTCTTCCTTGAGCAACGGGTTGCCCCGTTGCACCTCAACAAGTTTTTTTTGCAGCACCTTAATTTCCTTATCCATGCCCGGAATTTTGCCGTATCTTATTTCCGCCACCTTCTGCAGGTTTGCCTGGCGTTCGGCAATCTCCGCCTCCTGTTTCAAAACATCTATCTGTTTTTTTGTTTCCCGGATTTTGGCGATAATATCATGCTCTGCCCGCCATCTAAGCTCCATGCCGTGACTTTTTTCTTTAAGCTCGCCTAGCGCCTTGTTCACTTTTCTCAACTGCTGCTGAGCATCTTTTGTCTTTTCTTTTTTAAGCGCCTGCGCTTCAATTTCAAGTTTCATGATCTGACGCTTGGCCTGGTCCAGATCAGAAGGCATGCTATCGATTTCCATCCGCAGCGCCGAGGCGGCTTCATCTATCAGGTCAACCGCTTTATCCGGCAGAAACCTATCTGAAATATAACGGGCCGAGAGCGTGGCCGCCGCGATGAGCGCCGCGTCAGTTATGCGCACGCCGTGATGGACTTCATATTTTTCTTTGATGCCGCGCAAAATGGCGATTGTATCTTCAATTGACGGCTCCGAAACAAACACTGGCTGGAATCGCCGCGCCAGAGCCGGGTCTTTTTCAATATATTTCTGGTATTCTTTCAGGGTTGTCGCGCCGATGGCATGCAATTCGCCTCTGGCCAAAGCCGGTTTCAACAAATTAGACGCGTCAATCGCGCCCTCGGCCGCACCCGCGCCGACCAAGGTGTGCAACTCGTCAATGAATAACATAAATTTTCCTGCCGAGCGCTCAATTTCTTTCAGCACCGCCTTAATCCTATCTTCGAATTCGCCGCGGAATTTTGTGCCCGCAACAAGACCACCCAAATCAAGACCGATAAGTTCTTTATCTTTTAAGCTTTCAGGCACGTCGCCCGCCACAATCCGCTGGGCCAAGCCCTCAACGATCGCTGTTTTTCCTACGCCCGCTTCACCGATCAGAACCGGGTTATTTTTTGTCCGCCGGCTCAATACCTGCATCACCCGCCTTATTTCTTCATCGCGGCCGATAACCGGGTCCAGCTTTTCTTTGCGCGCCAGATCCGTTAAGTTCCGCGTGTATTTTTCCAAAACCTGATATTTGCTTTCCGGCTCCATGTCTGTGACGTGCTGGCCGCCCCTGACTTCTTCAACCACATTAAGAATTTTTTGCTTGTCCACACCAAATAGTCCCAAGATTTCTTTGATTTTGACTGAGCTTTCAAAAATTGCCAGAAGCAGATGTTCGCAGCTAATAAATTCATCTTTCAGATTCTGCGCTTCTTTGCTGGCCTGGTTAATAAGGCGACCGAGCTCCGGGCTCAAAAAAACCTGACCAAATGGTACTTCGCCGGAAACCTTTGGCAGGCGTGCCAGTTCTTTTTCGATTTCACCTTCAAGCAAAGCCAGGTTGACACCTAACCGCTGCAGAATCGCCACCACTATGCTTTCTCCCTGCCAAATCAAAGCCAACGCCAGATGTGCCACGTCAATCTGCTGCTGGCCGCGCTCGCTCGCCAGATTATGCGCGTCTCTTAGCGCCTCCTGGGCTTTTATTGTAAATTTGTCTATCTGCATACTCTTAAAAATTTATACTTTTACAAAAACTATTTTTTTGACCGATAATCTTCAATCGCTTTTTTCAACGCTTCGGCCGCCATGTTTGAACAGTGTATTTTTATCGGCGGCAGGCCGCCAAGCTCTTTGGCCACGTCATCACGTGTCAGTCTCTCCGCCTCTTCAATTGTTTTGCCTTTCGCCATTTCCGTTATCATTGAAGAAGTAGCGATAGCGGCCGCGCAACCAAACGACTCAAACTTAATATCCGCTATCACGTCATTTTTTATCTTTATATAAAGTGTCATCTGGTCGCCACACATAATATTGCCGACTGTTCCCACACCATCGGCATTCTCCATCCCACCCATATTTTTTGGGTGCAAAAATTGTTCAATGACCTCTTTGGAATACATCTGATTGAATTATGGCAAATAAAGATCAAAGTTGCAGTAAATTTTAGCAGCCAAAGTCATCGGGCAGCTTCTTTTTGGCGTTTTGTCCGCTGCCGCTGATCTGGCGCAAACGTTCAACTACCTTTGGCAAAACTTCCAGAAATTTCTCAACCTCCTCTTCGGTTGTGTATTTTCCTAACGTAACCCTAATGCTTGTGTGCGAGTCCTCCGGCGCAAGGCCCAGGGCGGTTAAAACATGTGAGGGCTGAAGATTTTCAGAAGCGCAGGCCGAGCCCGTTGAGACAGCAATACCTTCCAAGTCCAAAGCCATCATTATCGCCTCACCCTCTGCCCCGCGTAAACTAAAATTACAGTTATTGACAAGCCGTTTGTCGGCCGAGCCATTAACTTTAGAATCTGGAACATTTTCTAAAACGCCTTCTATCATTTTGTCACGTAATTTTTTGACCCGTTCTGCTGTTTCTTGGCTAACCATAGAAATTGCCTTGCCCAGCCCGACAATTCCTGGAATATTATAGGTTCCGGCCCGCAGATCAAATTCATGCGCTCCGCCTTCCTGGATTTTTTTTATCGGTGTCCCTTTTCTTATAAATAACGCACCCACTCCCTTTGGCCCGTAAAACTTATGGCCTGACATAGAAAGCATATCAACACCAAGCTCGTCAACTTTGCAGCCTAGATAATTTATCGCCTGGACAGCGTCGGTGTGAAAATATATCTTGCTTTCAGGCGAGCGACTGTGGTTCGTCTTTTCTACAAGCTGACCACTTTCGGCAATCGGCTGGACCGTCCCGATCTCGTTATTGGCATACATTATGGAAACAAGAACGGTATTCTCTTTTATTGCTTTCTGGACCGCTTCAATTTCAACCAGGCCTTCTCTATTGACCGGCAAAAATGTCACCTCTGCCAGACCGTCTTGCTCCAAGCTTTTGCACGTATCCATCACGCAATGATGTTCTATCTGTGAAGTAATTATATGCGGTTTATTGTTAAGTTTCCTGCTTACTGCCTTAATAACGCCCTTGATCCCTAAGTTGTTACTTTCCGTCGCCCCGCTGTTAAAAATGACTTCCTGGGGCTGGCAACCCAAAAATTCCGCCACCTGAGAACGCGCGTTATCAAGCGCGGCCCTCGCCTCCTGGCCAAATTGATGGGCCGAAGAAGCATTGCCAAATTTTTCGCAAAAATACGGCTTCATCGTCAAAAAAACCTCCTCGTCAACCGGGGTTGTCGCAGCGTAATCAAAATAGATCCTGGCTCTTTCTCTTCCCATAAATTTATGTATAATTTTGCTCCTTACGCAATAATTTTAGCAGAAAACATTACCGCAGTCAATTAGCGAATTACGGCAAAAAATAAGACCCCGCCTAAAAAGACAGGGCCAAAACTTGATTATGCCGATGATTGAGGCCGGACGCGATAAATAGTGAAGTGTGCCTTTGATATTTCCGGTTCACATTTGTCGCAGCCCTTAGTTGCGATTGAAGCGCCGATTTTCAATCTTTTTGTGAAAGGTGGCTTCAATCAACTCCTGATCCTGATTGGTTATATCCATTTTTGCCCCGCATGCAGTACAAGTCACAATAATCTTCAACGGGTCCCCGCACTCTCCGCAAATGCCATCTTCCTCTGCCACAACGCCACAAATCACGCATTTACCGCCCATATGGCCTCCTTTTTGATAGGAACTTTGCTATTTTTGAAGTTGTTTTCCTTTTTCTGTCTTTGCCTGCAAGACCTCAAAAAACTGTTTGGCGTAATTGTCCGCCACCTCCACTATCCGTTTATCAAAACTTTCATCGCTTGGGTCTGGCACGTCATTTCCCACAACCACATCAACGCTCGGCCTCTTTATTTTCTCTTCTTTCTCCGTGATGTCAAACACAATTGTATTCTCCTTGCCGTTTTTGTCTGCATAACTGATGAAAAAATCAGCTCCATGATAGAAATCAGCCGGGCTGATCTTTGCCTCTCCTTCTCCTCCGACGCCCGTATAAATCTTTATCCTCTCCATTTCTTCATCACTCTCCAGCCCAAGCTTTTCAGCGCAGGCAATTCTTAACTCCCTGGCAAACGGCCTCTTTGGGTTTGTCGGGTCGTCTGACTGAAACTCTTTTGCCAGCTACAGGGCCTCGCCAAAAGGCAAATAGAACGGTTTTCCTTCTTCAAATTTAAAACCTCTTTTTTCAGCCCCCTTCCTCAATTCAGCCAGCCTGGCAAAGTATTTCGGGTCCTCAAAATTAATCTCGCCTACCAGATCAAATTCATATACTTTACCCGGATATTTTTTGTCAATTCTTTCAAATCTCATAATCGATATTACATTTAGTCATAAATCTAGGTAAATGTCAATCGGCGACATCAAACAGCAGCGCCGCGCCCAGTGCCCCGCCTAAGCGGCCAAGTTCAGAAAATAAAATTTTTGTCTCTTTGGCCGCCGGCGAAATAACGTATTTTTCAATAGATTCGCTGATTCCCGCCAATATAAAATCTTTTGATCCAGCAATCCCTCCGCTCAAAATTATTGCCTCGGGGTCAAAAGAATTGATGATGTTGGCAATGCCAATGCCCAGATTTTTACCCAGTTCATAAAAAGTTTTTAAAGCCGCCTCGTCTCCGGACTGCGCCATTTTATGCGCTTCCATAGAACCAACCTTCAACGTTCTTTTAATAAATTTATTGGAAGCCACTTCTTCCAAATCAACGCCATTTACAATATCAACTATCGTATGACCGACTTCGCTTGAGGCGCCGTGCGCTCCCAAAATTATTTTTCCGTCAATCATATAAGCGCCGCCGATGCCTGTACCCAGCGTCAGATAAAATACGTTTTTTAAATCCTTTGCCAGACCAGCTTCTTTTTCCGCCAGCAAAAAGCAATCACTGTCATGTTCAATTTTAACGGCATAGGGCTCAAATTTTTTCGTCAAAATTTCTTCAATCGGCTCACCATTCAAAAACTTTATATTAGAAGCATTGAACATCTTCGTTCTGGCCTCGTCCAAAACGCCAGCCAATGAAAACCCGATACCGCCGATTTGACCAACATCCAGGCTAGCAATCAAATCATTCTTCATTTTTTCAACCAAAGACAGCATACTTTCAAGATCACCAGGCAAATTCTCAACTGCTGACTTAGCTATTTTTTTATTTTCCACCAGCACGGCCTTAACAGAAGAACCGCCGATGTCAAATCCTAAATAATACATAAAATTTTTAATTAATAGTTTTTAATTTTGAACCAAATCCTAATTTCTTAATTTTTGAAACATTCAATTATTGAAAATTCATTCAAAATTATAATTTCAAAATTCGAAATTAATCTTATTACGAAATAATAAGATTCTTAACATAATCCCAGTATTCCTGATGATTGTTCTGCTTCAAAGACCACCACCATTCCGCACCCCAGAGATAATATGTCGAAAAACCCGTCTCTTTGGCGTAATCAATTATTCCTTTGAATTCTTCAAAATTCAGATTCTGCAACTGTTCGTTTGTTGATATCTCATAAATCTGTTTATGCTGCCACGGCTCGCCTTGTAATTCTATCACTAAAAACGGCTTTTCCTGGCCGACAAAAAGGCGTACAAGCCGCCCTTTGACTCTGAAAAATGCCGGCGGAATCGGATATTTATAGGCGCCGATGATCGGCGACCAAACATAGCGATACATTGTCGTGCCAAAAATATCACCGCGTTTGGCCGCCTCATACCATAAACTTAGCTCACCGCTGTCTGTCATAATTATAGGGCGGCTATCAAGTTTGCGCACAAGAGCAATTTCCTCGTCTAAAAGGCCGGCATCAATTTTCGGGCACTCGCCAAAATTTAAAAACGGCTCATTCTCAACCTGCCAAGTCGTGATCGCCTGATTATTTTTATAATGACTTACCGTCTGCTCAATATACTTTAACAATTCCACATTCATTGTTTCTGCGCCCTGGCCCTTAACCCAATCCGGCTCATGGCATTCAGGCCAGCGCGGCAGGCGCCGGCCAAGAGACAAAATGATTTTTGTCCCGCGCTGGCTTGCCTGCTCAACCTGCCAGTCCAGTTCAGAAAAGTCATACACATCTTTTTGCATCTCAACATCCGGCCAATAGGCGACAAGCCGCAGATTTCTTATTTTCAAATCGTCCAGTATTTCAACAAATGCCTTTTTCCAGTCAATATTCATTTTTTGGGCAAAAGGCACGGAAAAAGTCACCCCCCATTCAATTTTGCGGTTTGGGTCGGCGGTTTCGCGCGAAAGATAAAATAAAACCCCCACAATAGCCGCTATCAGAATTAAAAACGCAAAAAGTTTTTTCATTAAAATAATTACTCCCTGAGCAAGGCGCGAAGCGCCGCGTCGAAGGGTTTACCACTTGCCCCACTCACCCCTAATAAGTTTTTCTTTCTTTTTACGCGTCCAACCTTTTATTTGCCGTTCACGCCTCCTTGCTTCTTCTAAATTACTAAATTCTTCTATATAAACAACTTCTTCTGGTTTATGCTTTGAAGTAAATTTCGAACCAAGTCCTGATAAGTGCTGAATCCAGCGCGTGTCCGGTTTCCAGGTCAAACCAGTATAATATAATCCGTCTGCGCATTTAATAATATAAACGTACCATTTCCACTCCATATGGTACTAGCCTTCGACTTCGCCCCGCGCAGGGCGGGGCTACGCTCAGGCGATAAAATAAATAGAAGTTACATAGCTAAAATCGCCAGTCCCCCGCCTATCAGCAAAATCGCAATGATCTTTTGAGCGATTATGCCCGCACTTATTTTTTCCTCCAGAAATTCGGGAAATTCCTTTGAAAGAAAAATTGCAAATATCAACAGGAACACATACTGCACGCCCTGCAGAGCGCTGACGATAGAAGCATTGCCGTAAGACAACGCAAGATGTATGGAAAGTGAACCAAAGGCCGCCAGCATCTTGCTTGAAGCAAAAAGCCCGCCTATTTTTGGCGTTGCCTGGCGCTCTGAAACAAAGATCATGTGCCGCCATTTAGAATGTATCAAAACTAGAGCCGAAGCCAAAACAAATCCAAGACGCGACCAGACAAATCCGGTGATAAATCCCTGGCTGCCAAAAATATATTTGGCCATTATCCAATAAATCGCGCCCAACACAATCGTCAAAAAAATAAATAAAAAACCCTTCATTCCCTGCTTTATTGCGCCCCGGCTTCTTTTCATTGAAATTAGAAACCCACCGGCAACCAGAAGGGAAAAAGCGCCAAGCTGCATGCCGGTCAAGGTTTCGGCTAAAAATACGTACGACAGAAGCAAAACAAATATCGGCGTTAGGCCTCCGACAAAAGAAGACGCCCGCGACGCTTCGTTAATATCCAGCGCCTCATAAAAATATAAAATTGAGGCAAAATATATAAGCCCGACCAAAATATCAAACAAAAACGCCGGCCAGCCCGGCCAGGCAAGGCCAAAAGGCGCTAAAACAAAAGAAAAAATGCTTAAAACCCCGAGCCAGAAAGTAAAAACCAGCGGCCGCGTCGTCGCTCTTTGCCGCAATAAAAATTTATTGAGCACAGTGACAATCGCGTAGAGAAAACAGCTTAAAATGGCTAATATAAACCAGGTCATAATCCGCTTCTTATGTAATTCTTTCATACTTGCAAGTATGAAAGAATTACATGGCTAAAGTATTAATTTATTTTCTTTGCAAATTTTCGCGTATTCAAAAGCGCTTGGCCGGATCTTACGCCCAAGAGTTTTATAATCAATTTCCACCAGCCCGAATCGCGGCCAAAAACCTTTATCCCATTCAAAATTATCCAGAAGAGACCAGTAAAAATAGCCACGCACGGGAACACTATCTTCGATTGCTTTATGGATCCAAACAAGATGATCTTTTATGAATTTCACCCGTTCTTCATCATTGCTATCGGCGATACCGTTTTCTGTTATATAGATAGGTTTTTGATATTTTTTCAGTTTTTTAAGCACATGATAAATTCCTTTAGGATAAATCTCCCAGCCCATATCAGAAATTTTTTCATTATCGTTCTGATTGAATTTAAAACCGCGGACTTTGCTATGAAAATAATAATTCAGACCAATAAAATCAACCCGCTTCCTGATATTGTCCAAAAATCGCCGATTTACCCAGTAATGTGCCAACCAACTCAGCCAGCCCTCAAAATAAATATTGTTTTCCGAGATACCAACCTGCGCTTGGGAGCTGATACTTTTAATGACATTAAAGGCAGTTTTATGGGCACTGATTAAATTCATCAGAACTCTCAAGGAAGCATAAAAACTCTTCTTCTGCGGCGGCCACATACCGCGCAAATAACAATGCGAAATATAGACCCAGGGTTCGTTTAGGGTAATCCAAAATTTAACTTCGTCTTTAAAGGCCCTGGCTACATAGTCAACAAATTTGGCAAATGCCCTGACCGAGCCCGAGCTCTGCCAGCCGTTTTGCTCACGAAACCAAATCGGCAGGGTCCAGTGGCTAATCGTGAAAAATGGCTCAAGGCCGCGTTCTTTCATCGCCTTAATAACTTTTCTGTAATGTTCAATTTCCGCTTCGTTAAATTTTCCTTCTTCCGGCTCAATGCGGCTCCATTCAATTGAGAAACGGTGGGCGTTGTGACCCAGCTCCCTGGCAATATCAAAATCCTGCTCATAGCGGTTGTAGTGGTCACAGGCCTGGCCTGAAATATAGTTTTCCGGTTCAAACATCTCTGGAAATTTTTCCCGCTGCCATTCCTGCCATTTTCCTTTGGCCTCATCTGCTAATCTCTGCGCATTTGCTTTCTCCCATTCCGTCCAGTCGTTAAAATTGCCGCCTTCAACCTGATGAGCCGAAGTGGCGCTGCCCCACAAAAATCCTTCGGGAAATTTATATTCCATTTATTATCATTATAGACCAAAAAAACAGCCGATTAAAGCTGTCTTATTAACATGCCTGCAACTTAACCAATGACCACTCCTCTTCATTTATTATAATCTGTATTAAACCGTTCTCTTTCAAGAACGACCAATCCATAAAATATTAATATCCAAAATCCTAGGTCAGCGACTAAACCTATTGTGTTTAGCGGTTCATCCTCACAGCTGCTCTGGCCATTAAGAGGTATTACATCAGAGCATACAACTTCGTAAACCGTAAAGGGGAATCCGTATCTTGTCCCTCCTCCGTATGGGCGTCCTTGAAAACCGAAAAAACCTCTTTCGTCATAAAGAGTTCTAGAAAAGTTTAGACAAACAAACAGAATTAATATTACAAAAACTAATATAATCTTGATAAATAGTTTCATTTAATTTGCCCCCGTTTGAATAATAATTTGATTTGGCTCCGGGACAGGACATCCCACGCTAAAGCTTCGGATTGCCGATGGATTCAAACCCTGCAATTACTGCTTTTCCCGCTCAAAGCTGTGCGCCCCGGTCTGGAACTAATATTTTAAGAGAAAAAAGGCGTTTTCCAGGGGTAATAAACGACGCGTCTAAGTCAGGGTTATATTTTTGTATTAAAGAGTTCTTTTAGAGAAATTATTTTATTTTGAACTGAAGTTGTTATATTTAATTTAAAGCTTTCACTGATAAAAAAGTTTATTTCACTCCTGACGCCAAATTTATTTTTTAAATATATCCCAGGCTCAATGGTATATCCGATTAACCTTGAAAGCCGGCCCCGACCCTTTTCATTTAAATATACCCCCCGACCATGATCATTGGTAAAGCCCAAAGGATGGCCCGTACCGTGTAAAAAGTATTTTCCGAAGCCATAGTTTTCTATATAATTTTCGGCTATAGCATCAATCTCTTTGCCGGTAGGAATTATTTTTTTCTCAAGCTTTGTCTTAATATGGTCTATCGTTTTGTTTCGAGATTTTACTACTATATCAAAAATCTTTTTAATGTCATCCGGTATTTTATCTCCGTGATAGGCTATCCATGTAATGTCGGCGAAGGGAGCCCCTTTTTTATTTAACCTCGCCCATATATCAACCAAGACTAAAGAGTTCGGTTGCAATTTCTTAGATTTTTTGGGTGAAGCGTAATAATGGACTAATGCTGTATTCTGACGAAAGCTTATTATCGGTCTAAAGGTATCGGTTTTTAAATTGTAATTTTTGAAGCGGCTTAATACAAATTCTTGGGTTTTAAATTCTGTGGTTTGAGGATTATTTTTGAGATAATAAAAAGTCTCATCTTTTATGATACTTAATAAATTTGCAGCTTTCTTGTGGTTACTAATTGTTTTCTTATCCCAATTCATAAGGTTATTTTGGTTGTTAATATCCCAAGCCTAAGTTCCGAATTTTCGGCTATGAGTTCGGGTCACTCGATAATTCCGCACAAAGCTGCGAGGCCTGGACTCGAACCAGGATACTCGCCTTCAGAGGGCGAAGTCCTACCATTAGACGACCTCGCAGCTTTAAGCAGGATAAACATTATACCCTCAAATATCTTCTTATGGCAATGAAGCTGGAAAGCGTTCCCAGCGCCGCGCCGACGCCAACAAGCAAAACAAGTATTTGCACAAAATTTATCTCAAAAAAGTACAAAAGGTCAACCCCCGGCAAAAAAGAAGTTATTTTTGGCGAAACGAAATAGAGTGCCGGATACGCCAAAATCAACGTGATAACCGCACCGACAATGCCATAAATCATGCCTTCTACAAGAAACGGCCCTCTGATATACCAGTTGCTTGCGCCTACAAGCCGCATAACGGATATCTCGTCTTTCCAGTTGTACGTCGTCAGGCGAATGGTATTGAACGTAACAAAAACTGCCATCAGCGCCAGAATGAAACTGGCAATCAAACCACCACGGCCGATGTTTGAAGCCAGACTCGAAACCCTATCAATTACTTCCTGATTCTGATGATAATTTACCTTATCAACAAGCGATTTATATTTTGTCTGTTCCAGGAAACTGACAATCGAGCTGTATTGCGCAGCCGACTGCGCTTTGATATTTAAACTTGCCTGCAGAGGATTATCACCCAGCTCATCCAAGCTTTGCAGAAGAGTTGCATTGTCGCTGTGTCTTTCCTTGAATTCTTTTAGGGCCTCGATTTTTGAAATATATTCTGCTGATTTAACTTCAGGCAATTTTACCAATTCCTGCCGCACAGACAAAATATCGCTTTCCGGCGATTCTGAAAAAAAATAGGCGCTGATATCAACCTTATTTTGAAGGTCGCTCACTACCGCCTGCGTCACCACATTCAAAAGCACAAGAGCTGTAATAACAAAAAGAGTCAGCACGATTATAGAAATAGTGGCGCCAGAAAGCCAGGCATTGCGCCAAAAGTTCTGAAAGCCGGTTTTGATGATTCTGAACAAGTTTGTCTTGAGCATGGAAATTAGCAAATGATACGAATGCCCTTCGGGCCGCAAATAGTGCGAATAATCATTCGCAAGATTCGCGGGCGAAGCCATTCGCAAAATTCGTTAACGTTATAGTATATAACGCCCTTTCGCCTCGTCTCTTATCACTTTCCCTTTATCAAGAGTTATCACGCGGCGACCCAGATTATTTATAATTTCCCTGTCGTGAGTGGCCAAAATTATCGTTGTGCCAAGCTCGTTTATTTTCAAAAGCAGTTTAACGATGTCCCAGGTGTTCAACAGGTCCAGATTGCCGGTTGGTTCGTCTGCCAGAATGACAGAAGGCCGGTGCACCAGCGCCCGCGCGATAGCGATTCTTTGTCTTTCTCCGCCCGAAAGCTGGCGCGGGAAATAATTGATCTTATCGCCCAGACCCACCACATCAAGAACCTGAGGGACATCTTCCGCTACCTCTTTATCAGTATCGCCAGCCACTTCCATAGCAAAAGCAATATTCTCATAAACAGTCCGATTGGCCAGGAGCCGAAAATCCTGGAAAACCATTCCTATTTTTCGCCGGATGTTCGACAAATCTCTCAAATCAGCCAGATTTAAGTTCTGCTTATCAAGCATTATCTTGCCCTCGGTTGGTTTTTCTTCGCATATTAAAAGCTTAAGCAAGGTTGATTTGCCCGCGCCCGAAGGCCCGGCGAGCGAAACAAATTCGTGCGGCTTTATGCGCAAAGTGACATTATCCAGCGCTACGCAATCGCCGTTGTAAATTTTGCTGACGTTTTCAAAATAAATCAAGTTCTTGAGGCCTGAAACCTGAAACTTGAAACATTAAAAATGTGTTTCAAGTTTTAAGCTACAAGCTGCGCGATTTTATTTCCGCTTCTATAAACTCATCCAGCTCCCCGTCTAAAATCTTATCCGGCTGACTAGATTCAATTCCCGTACGAAGGTCTTTGACTAATTTGTATGGATGTAAAACGTAATTGCGGATCTGCCCGCCCCATTCGGCCGTACCCTCTGAAATTTTTACGCCGCTTCTTATTTCAGCCGTCTCTTTTTCCTGTTTTTTGAGCTCCAGCGCAAAAAGCTTACTGTAAAGCATAGCCATCGCTTTTTCTTTATTGGAAGATTGCGAACGCTCAACCTGGCAAGCGACAACTATACCTGTCGGAATATGCGTTATGCGCACTGCTGTTTCAACTTTATTGACGTTCTGGCCGCCCGGGCCGGATGAACGATACGTGTCAATGCGCAGATCGTCAGGATTGATCTTTATTTCGGTCAGTTTTTCAAATTCCGGCAGAACTTCAACCAAAGCAAAAGAGGTATGACGCAAGTTATTGGCATTAAACGGCGACAGACGCACCAATCTATGAACTCCCGCCTCGCCTTTCAAATATCCGTAAGCATACGGCCCGCGAATTTCAAGAGTCGCGCTTTTAATGCCGGCTTCGGCGCCTTCGTGAGTATGTAAAGCTTTTACTGCAAAGCCATGCGACTGGCCGTATCGCTGATACATGCGCATTAACATCTGCGCCCAGTCCTGCGCCTCTGTGCCGCCCGCGCCCGAATAAACTGACAAAAGCGCGTTATTTGAATCGTATTTGCCCGCCAAATATGTTTTTAATTCCTCTTTGAATATTAGTTTTTCAATCTCAAAATATTTTTTTTCCAAATCAGCTTCTGATTTGTCCCGAGCGTAGTCGAGGGAAGCTTTATCGAAGGACCCATCCACCAACCCCACCATTTCTGATAAATCCGCTAGGTCTTTTCCAATTTTCTCCCATTTTTCCTTATCTCCTTTTAACGCATTAACCTCCTGTGAAATTTCTTTTGCTGCTTCCTGGTCTTTCCAGAAATCCGGATGAGCCATCATTTCTTCAAGCCCCTTTATTTTTATTGTTTTTGAGGGCAAATCAAAGCCAGTCCGTGATCTTTTGGACACGGTTTTTAAGATTTTCCAGTTGTTTTCCTAAATTCTCTATCATTTTCCACTCTAATTATATGCCGCCAAGCGATAAAAAACAAGAAATGAGCCGCCTCTCGGACTTGAACCGAGGACCCACACTTTACGAAAGTGTTGCTCTACCACTGAGCTAAGGCGGCACGGGCTTTGGCGGACAAGCCTACCATTGAACTATGTTGATAATTCATAATTTACCCTACCATATAATTGTTAAAAGATAAACCCCCCTTGACAAGATTTTTCAAACTGATAAACTGACCTCATACCTATACCCCAGGTATAGGTATGAGCCAATTAAATATTAACAATTAAAATAAAAATATGAGCAACGGCAAACAAGATGTGTTAGTTAATCTTAAAAAGGCCCACTCTCACCTGACTAACCTTATCAAGATGACCGAGCAAGGCGAATACTGCATAAACATCATGCAGCAGAATCTGGCTGTCATCGGGCTTTTAAAATCCGCCCATCAGATGCTGATGGAAAATCATTTAAACACCTGTTTCAAAACCGCCATGTCAACGGGCAACGAAAAACGCAAACTGGAAATGACTCGGGAAATTTTGGGTGTCACAAGATTATACAATAAATAAAGTGCATTCTTTTTATATGAACAGCGAACTAAAAGCAAAAGAGCGCGTTTATTATGTCCGTGGCATGCATTGCGCTTCCTGCGAGATATTGATCGAAAAAAAACTTCTTGAAATGCCTGGAGTATTATCAGTTGACTCCAACACAGGCAAAGGCAGGGTTTTAATAGAATGTGACGGCTCGTCCCCTTCGGCCGAAGCGCTAAATAAAATTTTCAAAAAAGAAAACTATGTCTTTTCGGATAGCCCCCTAGCCGATTCCGGCGAAGGCAACAACATTCTCGTTTCTCTTTCTATCGCCGCACTCTTTATCGTCGGATTTTTGATCATAAGAAATTCCGGCCTGGCTGGCTTGGTTAACGTCGGTTCAAAATCTTCTTTGCCGACTTTTTTTGTCTTCGGGGTGCTGGCCGGCGTCTCTTCCTGCGCCGCGCTTGTGGGCGGGCTCGTCCTTTCTATGTCAAAGCAGTGGTTTGACATCTATCCCGGCCAAAATTCTACCTGGCAGAAATTAAACCCGCATCTGATGTTCAACATCGGCCGCCTCCTGTCTTATGGATTTCTGGGCGCAATTCTTGGCCTTCTGGGCAGCCAGCTTAAAATTTCTCTCTCTTTCACTTCCCTGCTTATTATGGCCATATCATTATTGATGCTGTTTTTGGGATTGCAGATGCTTGGTATCCAGTCATTAAAAAAATTCCAGCTTGGCGTGCCAAAATTCATTTCCCGCTATATTGCCGACGAAAAAAATTTCAAAGGCCGATGGATGCCGGCGTTAATGGGGGCGCTGACTTTTTTCCTGCCCTGCGGTTTCACCATCACGGCCCAGGGCCTGGCTCTGCTTTCGGGAAACGCCTTACAAGGGGGCTTAATCATGTTCTTTTTTGCACTCGGCACTGCACCAACCCTGCTTTTAATCGGCCTTTCAAGCGTCAAATTTTCCAGCCGCCCGCATCTTGCATATCAGTTTTTAAAAGTGGCAGGATTTCTAATCCTCTTTTTTGCACTGTTTAATATCAACAGCCAGCTTAATCTCCTTGGCTGGACCAGTTTTAACGATTTATTCGGCAACCCAACCAAAACCACTGCGACACAAACAGACCAGTCTGGCCTGCCGCCGATCATCAACGGCCAGCAAGTGATAAAAATGGACGCCACGTCCTACGGCTATACTCCAAATTATTTCAAGGTCAGAACTAACGTGCCTGTCCGATGGGAGGTCACGGACAAAGGATCAAGCGGCTGCACCAATGCCGTCATTTCAAAAGGATTGTTTGCCGACCAAATTCCTTTAACAAACGGGCAGGTCAGCGTCAAAGAGTTCACGCCGACAAAGACCGGCAAATATAAATTTTCCTGCTGGATGGGCATGATTTCGGGCATGATCGAAGTAGTGAATTAAAACAATATGACAAAATCCTCCCCAACCCTCCCTAAAGGGAGGGAGTAATAATTCCCCTCCTTTAGGAGGGGTTAGGGGAGATTTTAAGGAACCTTATGCAAAAAATCATCTTAAAAATTTCCGGAATGCACTGTGCGTCATGTGCGGCCAACATTGAACACGCCTTGCGTAAAGAACCCGGAATAAAATCAGCTAATGTAAACTACGCGACTGAAAAAGCGTATCTTGAAATTGACCCCGGCCTTATTTCCCTTTCAAAAATTCAGGATGCCGTGGCTAAGCTGGGCTACGGAGCCAACGAAGATAACATGGTTACGGACCACGACCATCACAAAGAAGCCGGTGCGCTTGAGATCAAAAAATTAAAAAATCGTTTTTTGTACGCGCTGATTCTTGGCTTACCCGTTGTCTATATGGTAATGGGCGGACTCATCCGCTTGCCCATTCCTTCGGTTCTGGAAAGATACGGGGCATATATCCAGCTTATCTTATCAACTGGCGTCATTTTGACCTGTTTTGGCATCTGGACTTCCGGTGCCAAAAGCCTCGCAAGACTAAGGCCTAATATGGATTCGCTCATTTTTGTCGGCACCGCCGCCGCTTATTTTTACAGCGGCGCGATTTTCCTTTCTTCCGTGTTTAACCCGCGATCCGACATGATGAATTTATACTTTGAAAGCGCGATTTTTATCTTGATCTTCATTTCCCTGGGCAAGTATCTGGAAGCTTTAACAAAGGGTAAGACCTCGGAAGCCATCAAAAAATTGATCGGGCTTCAACCAAAAGAAGCAACCGTCATAAAGAACGGCCAAGAAGCAAAGATACCGATTGCCGAGGTCAAAGAAGGCGATGTGATTTTGGTTAGACCTGGCCAGGTTATTCCGGTTGATGGAGTTGTAATTGACGGCTACTCGGCAGTTGACGAAAAAGCGATCACCGGTGAAAGCATTCCTGTTGAGAAAAAGGAAGGTTCGCAGGTGATCGGCGCGACAATGAACAAAACTGGTTCCTTCAAATTTAAAGCGACAAAAGTCGGTTCAGAAACCATGCTAGCTCAGATCATAAAAATAGTTGAGCAGGCGCTCGGCTCAAAAGCGCCGATTCAGCTCCTGGCCGACAAAGTTTCACTTTATTTTGTGCCAATTGTCATGGCTCTGGCGATCCTGGCTTTTGGAAGCTGGCTCATTTTTGGATACACGTTTGCGTTTGCGCTGACGATTTTTGTTTCAGTTCTTATTATCGCCTGCCCCTGCGCTCTGGGCTTGGCCACGCCGACAGCCATTATGGTCGGTTCGGGCCTAGCCGCCCAAAACGGCATTTTAATAAAGACCGGCGACGCGTTGGAAAAGGCCCGGAAAGTTAATGTCGTGGTTTTTGACAAAACCGGCACGCTGACAAAAGGAGAGCCGGAAGTAACAGATATATTAGCCCTTAATGATTATGAAAGACGGGATATTTTACAGCTGGCAGGCACTGCAGAAAAAAATTCTGAACATCCTCTAGCCCAGGCGATTGTCAAAAAAGCAGCTGAAGAAAAAATTGATTTCTTAAAGATCTCGGAGTTTGAAGCCATTCCCGGAAAGGGTATCAGCGTAAGAATCGAAAATAAAAAAATCCTGGTCGGCACAAGAAAATTAATAAGCGAAAATGGGATCGATGAAGGGTCTATCGAACAAAAGATGTCTAACCTGGAAAGTCAGGGTAAGACCGTGATGATACTGGCGGTGGACAAAAAAATCGCCGGCCTTATCGCTGTAGCGGACACATTAAAAGAATATTCAAAAGAAGCAATAAAAATTTTACACAAAATGGGCAAGAAAACGGCAATTTTAACCGGCGACAACAAACGCGTCGGCCAGGCCATTGCCAAAGAGGTCGGAATTGATTACGTCATCGCGGAAGTCCTGCCGCAGGATAAAGCAAAAGAAGTCCAGCGGCTTCAACAAGAGGGAAACGTAGTCGCTATGATCGGTGACGGCATCAATGACGCGCCAGCATTGGCGCAGGCCGATCTTGGCGTGGCGCTGGGATCGGGCACAGATGTTGCCATGGAGACCGGCGAAATTATTTTGATAAAAGATGATCTGCGCGACGTGGTGACGGCCATGGACCTAAGCAAATATACCCTGCGCAAGATCAAGCAGAATCTTTTCTGGGCATTTGCTTATAATGTTGTCGGCATCCCGATCGCCATGGGCGTTCTTTATCCCTTAACCGGCTGGCTGCTTAACCCGATGATTGCGGCCGCGGCAATGGCTTTTTCTTCTGTTAGTGTTGTTTCAAATTCGCTTTTAATGAAAATGTACAAACTAAAATTGCAAATTTAAAATGTGAAACGCAAAAGAGCCCCGCTCCGCCAACTGGCGGAGCGGGGCTCTTTAAGTTCTTGGTCACTATTTTATAGCCACGATCACCGCAAAAACGATCAACATAGCGACAAACAAGCATCCAACCGTATAAACCAGCAATTTTACCGCTTCTTGCTTCTGCCCGCTAAAATACATATAAGCCGGCCGGCCAAGAACCAAGGCGCCGGTGATCGTAGCCGAAAGCACCAGCAACAAAAGCATCGCCACCGGCGCCAAAACGCTGTCCGGCCCATTCCCGAACAGTTTCTCGCCGTTATTTAAAAACAACGCCACGATCACGATATAGGCGAGCGTGCCGAGCGAATTTATAACAGCCCAAGAAAACAATTTTGATTGTTGCATAAATTTATATAAAATTTATAATAATTTTACTGCTGTCTTAAAACTATTTTTTCAATAATATAACCTACTATAAAACCAAATAATAACATCACCAGATACCAAGATATAAACAAAACCATAGACATTTCAGCACCAATAGGATCACCTTTCAAAACCTGACGTTCTAAAGAATTTGATAATGCTCTTAAATTTTCGTAATTCATAGGAGGGTTGTTTCCACAAATTTCTATAATTTTTTCTTGCAGCTTTTCAAAGCCCCTATCTTGTTTTCCAAGTTCATAACTGTATTGCCTATTTACAGAATTAGCACACTCATTATATTTTCCGTATTCGCCAGTGTGAAAAACTAAATAATTCACGAATATCCCTCCGGCATAAATAATAATTAAACAAAAAATCACAAATAGCACACCAATCCATCTAATTTTTATTTTCATTTTTATATTGATTTATTAATAATTTTTTAGAAATGATAGACCTTTATTTTTATAGCAGAGCATTTATACCAAGCCGTTAGAACTCATTTTAACAAAAAAATCTGACTTTGACCAGAGTTTTACCTAGTTATTCGGGTAGTTATTCTGTCTTGCTCTGAACGACTAGGCAAAAAATGCGATTAACGCCTTTCAATGCTGGATTTTCACGCTTTGCCCCTCGCCAATTTCAACCCCGACTACGCTCGCTCTTTTTGTGTTAGGGCGTGTGGTGGTGTTTGGCAAGTTGGTAGCCCCTCCGTCCCGCCTGCTGGCGGGACTACGGGGCTTCGCATTTCTAACGCGGGGCTGTCTGCGCAATTCCCCTTCGGCCTCCGCCTTATGGAACGCGAAAAATACTGAATCCGAATTAAAAATGTGGTGGGGGTGGGCAAATAAAGAGGCGGAGGCCTTCGGGGAATAGGCCGGAGGTGGTATAATAGGCATATAATGAGATGGCAGAGCATAAACATAAAAAATTCGTCCGCAGTGAGATGCCGCCCGGCCTACTGCGCATACAGCCCCGCGACGTCGCACTCCTCCGCGATCTGGCCTCTTTTCGTTTTTTAAACACCGAGCAAATCATGGCCTTACACCCCGGAGGCCAGCGCAACCTTCAGCGAAGATTGCGCTATCTTTATCATCTGGGCTATGTGGAGCGTCCGAAGTCGCAGACCCTCATCAACCTGCCTTCCGATTATCTTGTCTATGCTCTCGGCAAAAAAGGCGCACAGCTGGCCTTTGCGGAGGAGCGCGCCGTGAAAAGCTGGTCCCGGCTCAATGCTAAAATCGCGTCCCCCAATCTTGCCCACGCTTTGATGGTGTCCCAATTCCGAACCGTTTTGACGTTGGCCCTTCAGAAGCGAGGCGGTAAAATTACACGCTGGCATCAGGGGTATGATCTCAAGGATATTTTGACGATAAAAGGGAGATCGCCCGCAATCGTGCCAGATGGCTTTTTTACGATTGAGATTGACGACGGATGCTGGCATTTCTTTTTGGAAGCCGACCGCTCCACGATGAACCATCACCGCTTCCTCACCAAAATGCGCGCTTATTGGACTTGGCATGCCGAGAAAACCTACAACGCTAATTTGCGGCTGGAGAACTTCCGCGTCTTGACCATCGCCGACACCGAAGGGAGGAGGGATAACTTACGGACAACGACCAAGGACGCGGACACAAGGCGTAGCGGAAGCGGGCTGTTTCTCGTTACTTGTGAAAAAGAGTATTCGCTGGAAAAACCGGAGGCCGTGCTTCAATTGATTTGGCAGTCGCCCAAAGACGACGCCAAACACTCGCTTTTGGAGTAAGGTAAAATAAAAAATAATATGAACAAACATCTTGAGCCAATATTTAAAGCCCTATTGCCCAAATTAGAAGAAACCCAAATTGATTATTGGGTCTACGGAGGTATAAGCATTGCCGCTTTCGCAGGAAAATTTATTCGTGAAAATAAAGACGTAGATATATTTGTAAAAGACGCGGATTTTAAAAAGGCAAAATCAATATTAGAAGAATTATGCAATCAAAATGATTTTAAACTAAATTGTAAATTCAAAGGAGATGATGAGAGACCCAAAATAGATATAAAAATTGATGGCAATAAAAGGTTTTCGGTGATTCCAATATATCAAAAAAATAATATGGTCGTCTTCCGGTATGAGAATAAATACGGCGGCGATGAAGAATATACTAATCAGATTTTAGAAAGGGTGGAGAGAAATATATCTGGTTATAGATTTTTTACTTCACCGGACGAGTTTATAAAAGAAATGTTTAAAAACCATATTAAGGCAAGACCGGACAAAAAGAAACGGAAAGAAATTAAAATAGACGCAAAAGCAATTTTTACTCCTGAAGAGTATAAAAAATATATGGTGTAGTAATAAATTTGTAATCACAGCCGCAAGGTCGAAGCGGCTTTATTAATTAAGCAGTTGTTTAATAAAATCTTATATGGGAGATTTAATTTTTTGGATTTTCGTTGTGGCCATCATCGGCTACATCTACTTGCGGCGGAAAAACAAAATTCCGCCGATTATCAGTTTCAAGGCCGGGCCGTCGGGCAGTCGGCAGAAAGATTTAATCATTAAAGAAGACACCATCGTGGAGCAATGGTCGCAACTGCTCTTGGGCATGGGCGGCAAGGGCGAAGAACTTTTGAAGTCAATCGCCGGCAAACTTCAGGAGCTAAAGATGCCTGATGTGGTCTTTGCCCGCAAAGAGGCGTCTTTGGGCCAGTCAAATTACACCTTTGGCGACAAGAGATACGAGTTTGTTACTATGCGCCACCAACGCTACCCCGACTACGAGATGTTTATCGGTGCGATTGACCGTGCCGGACAGCTGAAGGTGTCGTGGTATCTTACCGTCGCCTTGCCGGGGAGAATTATGGGAAAGTTGCGGGCTATCAACAAGGCGGACAGGGACGCCATGCCCCGCGCATTGAGAGCACCTCAAATGTTCTCCAAGACGCTCGGCAAAATGCTGGCCCAGCGGCTAAACGAAAAAATGGCCGGCAAGCCCGTGCCGATTCGCGTCCGGCCGGAGGATATGACGATGGACGACAAGGAAGAACTCGGCGCATACATCACCACCGCCCACAATGTCGTCTTGGCCGCGCTGGAGGAATTGATGAACGACCTCAACTTGGACTTCTCCAAAGTGGACAAACACACCGAGGGCTTCTTAAATCTTTCGTAGCTATATGGACAGCCGTTTCCAAAAATTTATGCGGTTTTTTGTCGGTCAGCGAAGGAAAGTTTTGCCGCTCTGGACGACGGAAAAAGGAGAATCCGTAATCCGTCAACGCCCGCCCAATCCGGACGAGTTGGCTTTGGGCTGGGCTGATGGCGAAGACGACGAAACCGGAAGCGAAGTTACCCAACTAAAAGGCGTGAAGCAGTCGCACCGCGACGCGCATTTTTATATTGTCGGGGCAACCAGAAGCGGCAAAACGAAATTCTTGGAATCGCTCATTGAGCAAGATATTAAAAACGGCTTTGGCTTCGGGGTGATTGACCCGCACGGCGACCTCACGGAAGATGTCAAAGGTTATTTATGGCTTTGCTCCGGCCGCTCGCAAGAGTTTGTCCAAGAAAAAGTTGTTTTGATTGACCCGACGGACGAAAACCGCACCGTCGCC
>JAZDMV010000026.1:0-76348 GCA_043800535.1 bacterium
GTTCATAGCCACCAGCTGTCCGACGGGGCGACCCAGTTTTGTTTTGACCGTGACCGCCGCTATAATTCAAAGGCCCTGCAGATTTCTCTGGACGGCCAGAATCTAATTATTTACGACGCCAACGGTACGACTACCCAAGGCACTTCGCTTTGGGCGGGTGCGCCAGAAAACCAATGAATGCAGACATATCCATAAAAAAGATTAAGCGCCGCGGGTTTGGCATTGTAGAAATTTTAGTGGCCGCCGCGATAATCGGTCTGGGCCTGACCGGCCTGGCGGCTGTTGGCAATTTTGCCCTGCGGGCGCAGGCAAATCTTAAAAAAAGCTTAATGGCGACCAACTTGGCAAGCGAAGCGATGGAAGCGACAAAATCATTGAAAGACGGCGGCTGGTCTAATATTAGCGCTTTGACAATTGACGCGCCGTATCATCCCGCACAAAGCGGGTCGCCCCTTAAGTGGTCATTGGTTGCGGGAGAAGAAACAACAAACGAATTTTCTCGCAAGATTATTTTGAGCCAAGTCCAGCGTGATGCGAATGACGATATTGCTGAAAGCGGCGGGATTATTGACCCAAATACCAGAAAAATCACAGTGACGGTTTTCTGGAACGAGCGTGGCCGGGCGTACGAGACAATTTTAACTTCCTATATTGCGGATTGGAAGCCATGAAAAAAAGTTTAAAGTCCAAAGTTAAAAGTCCAAAGTTAGAAGAGGGATTCACGCTGGTTGAACTGGTGGTTTATGTGGGAATTATCGGGTTTATCGTGACGGCTCTTGTTGCTTTTAGTTTAGGCGCGATCCAGACGGGCGCTAAAATAAAAGCTAATTCAGAAGTTCTGGATAATGCCCGGAGAGCAATGGAAATAATGCAGTATGAAATTAAAAAATCAAAAAATATTTATACGCCGACCTCTATTTTTGGTGCGAGCCCCGGGCAATTGGGTTTGGAACAATCGGCTACCTCAACGCCTGGTGAAGCCGTAGGGTTTGTTGATTTTTTTGCATGCGGGGACAGTTTATGTCTTAAGCGAGACAGCAGCACTCCCGTTAGTTTGATCAGTGATAAGGTAAAGATAAATAGTCTGATTTTTAGGCAATTAGAAAATTCAACTTCTTCTTCGGTCCAGATAATTCTTGGCGTGGAATCAATTAATGCATCGGTCGCGCCCGATTATGCAAGTTCTGTTGAGCTCCAAAGCGCGGCCAATCCGAGGGGATATTAAAATTAAGTTTAAAGTTTAAAGTTTAAAATTAAAAGTTAAAGAATAGCTAATGGGGAATAAAAACAAAAAAATTTCTATAGAGAGCGAACGGGGTTTTGCGGCGGTTTTGACCACGATTATTGTTCTTGGGGTAGTGGCCGTCATTATTGGCAGCGTTGCCGCGATGACCCTGACAGAGCAGAGAGCCGGCCGGAATTCCATAAAATCAGCCCAGGCGTATTTTGCGGCGGAGGGGGGAATTGAGGATAGTTTATATCGTGTTATCAAGGGGAAAAATTATCAGGCAACCAATCTTCTGGAAGTTGGCTCTAGCACCGCCAGCATAAGTATTTCGGGCAGCAGCAACCAAAAAACTATTCGCGTTAGCGGAGAGCAGGAAAATCGTTTCCGCAATTTGGAGGTTAAGCTTATCGTCAGCACAGACGCGATCTCTTTTCATTACGGAGTCCAGGTGGGCGAAGGAGGGCTGGAAATGGAAAATAACAGCCAGGTGCTGGGTAGCATTTATTCCAATGGCAATATACATGGCGATCAGGGCGCGACCATTGATGGCGATGCTTTTGTGGCGACTGGCATGTCGCAAGACCAAACACATTCTGTCTTTAATTCTGATCAAATTTTTGGACAGGCAAACCCCATTATTGACATTACTCAAAGCTTTAAGGCAGGCACTTCAAGTATATTAGCTAAAGTGAGTGTTTATATAAAAAAAACCGGTAATCCCGGCGACAGGACAGTGAGAATTTTGACAGATTCTTCGGGCTCGCCTTCTAAAACGTCTCTTGCCTCGGCGACCCTGCGTGAAGAGCTGGTGAGCGCCTCTTACGGTTGGGTTGATATTGTTTTTTCTTCACCGCCAAATTTAACGCAAGGAACAACATACTGGTTGGTGATTGATGCTTCAAGCGACAGCAATGATTATTGGTTTTGGGCCAAAGATCAAAATCAGGGATATGCCGATGGCCAGGCAAAATACAGCCAGGACTGGAACGCCCCAAGCCCTATCTGGACAACAATCGCAGGCGATCTAGACTTCAAAACATTTATGGGCGGCCAGATGACGTCCTTGGAAAACGTTATTGTAAAAGGAGATGCTTATGCGAATTCGATTTTTAATAGTCAAATTTGCGGCGATGCTTATTTCCAGACGATAGATTATGACTCTTCCGATTTTTTGGATAATCCGAGCAGTGGCACCTGCGCCCTGCCTTTAACTTCCGGTATCGGCCATCCGGGCAGTGCCGACCCTGCTTTGCAGAATATGCCGATTTCGGATTCTAATATGCAGGATTGGAGAGAGGAGGCGACAAACGGGGGAGTCTACCCCGGCGATTTAAATGTCAGCACGAATATGACAGTTGGTCCGCAGAAAATAGATGGAAATCTTATTATGAATAGCAGCAACAAAGTTTTGACAGTCAGCGGAACCATTTATGTGACCGGCTATATTGATATCAGCAACGGTTCAACAATCCACTGCGCCGCTTCTTATGGCGCAAACAGCTGCGTGGTTTTGACCGACAAATGGATTCATGTCAGCAACAACGGCGTGTTTGGCGGTTCGGGACAGGCGGGCAGCTATATAATGATTCTGTCGGCTTCAAATTGCGACGGAACATTCCCCACCGGCTGCGGAGATCACAACTCAGCTATTGATCTGCATAATAATGCCGCCGGAGCAATATTTTATGCCAATAATGGCTATGCTTATTTGCATAACGGGGTCAATATTTCTGAACTGGTAGCAAGGAGGATACAGCTGGAACAGAATGCGATTATCCGGTATGAGCGGGGATTAGAAAATGCTAAGTTTTCTTCTGGCCCTGGCGGCACCTGGGCGATCATTTCATGGAAGGAAGTGCCGTAGATAGTAGTTAGTAATTTGTAGTTTGTAATTGGGAATTAGTTTTAAGTTTGTGACTGTGGTAAAATAAAAAATAATATGATCTTTGGTAAACCTTCGGCCTTTGGACTGGATTTAAGCGATTTGTCTTTAAAATTGGTCTGGCTGAAAAATGACGGCCGGCATATTGAGCTTGCCGGTTTTGGTCGTTTTGACATTCCCGAAACCGTGATTGAAGAGGGTACAATAAAAAAAGAAAAAGAGTTGATTGAAATTATCAAAAAATCGCTTGCCGAGACAAAAGGGGACAAAATTAATACGCCTTACTGCGTTGTTTCTTTGCCGGAAAGGGAATCTTATATCCGGATTGTCCATCTGCCAAAGATGAAAGAAGGAGAAATAGGGGAGGCGATAAAGTGGGAGTTGGAGAGTAACATTCCCGTGTCGCTTGGCGACCTTTATTTTGACTGGCAGATGATTGGGGCGAGCATGGACTCAAAAGACCAGTTGGATATTTTGATAGGCGCTTTGCCCAAAATCCTTGTTGATCCATATTTGGATGTAATAAAAAAAACAGGATTAAAGCCCATTGCTTTTGAAATTGAATCAGTGGCGACCGCGCGGGCGCTTATCAAGGAAGGCAGTGTTTCAGAACCGCTGATGATAGTTGATTTGGGCGCGAGGCGCTCAAGCTTCGTTGTTTTTGCGGACAACACTGTCTGGCTGACCACGAGCGTTCCTGTGTCCAATAATCTTCTGGTGGACGATATTTCAAAGGCGCTGAAAGTCACTTATGCCAAAGCAAAGAAAATGAAATTTGAGATCGGGCTGGATTTGAGCGAGGAAGACGGGAAAGTTTTTGGCGCGATGGAGCCGCGGCTGCTCGAGTTAGTTGGTGAAATAAAAAAATACATGGACTATTATCAGACAACATCGCTTGCAAAACAGTCGGGAAAAGCGTTAATTTCAAAAATTCTGCTTTGTGGAGGTGGCGCCAATTTGAAGGGCCTGTCTGTTTTTCTTTCGTCACACCTTAAAATTGAAGTGAGTGTAGGTAATCCCTGGATAGACATTATTGAAGCGGGCTCAAACGAACTGCCCGAGCTTTCTTTTCCGGATTCGTTATCATACACGACCGCCATCGGCCTCGCCCTGCGCGGCCTTGAGTATATCTAAATGATAAAACTTAATCTTCTTCCGCCAGACGAAAAAAAAGAAATTGCCAGCCGTAATGCCCTGCGGCGGATTATTGCATTTGGCAGCGGCACATTATTTTTCATATTTATTTTTCTTATGCTTTTGGGCTCGGTGTGGCTATATTTGTCTATTCAGCTAAACTCAATTGGCGACCTGCTTGCCAAAGCGGAAACGAATCCAGAAAGTCAGTCGGTGCAGGAGATAAAAAAGGAAGTAGAGGGTATAAACAGCCGCCTTCAGTATTTAAATAAGCTGCAGGGGCAGGAGAATGATTACTCAGAAAAGCTAGCTAAAATAAGTGAACTTATTCCTGCGGGCATAATTTTAAAAAACATATCAGCAACTGACAAAAAGATTTCTCTGCAGGGGAATGCGGCGAGCCGCGAGGCGCTGCTTCTTTTTGAGGGAGCGCTTAATACGTCTCCTGACTTTAAAAACCTGGACAGCCCGCTTAGCAATTTTTTAAAGGAAACCGACATTGAATTTACATTTATGTTTGAAATTAAATAAAAGATGAATCAAGATTTGTTTAAAAAAAAGGAATTTTTGGCTGGTGTGGGATTTACGGTTGGGTGTCTTTTGGCGCTGGTCGCGGGCAGCTGGTTCTTAACCGACAAAATTATGACTTCAAGCGCCGAGCTCAAAGAAGAGAAGGCGTCTCTGGAGGGAACATACAAGAGCTGGCAGGACGTAAGGCCGGTTGAAAAGGAGCTCGAAAAAATAAAGCCGGAAGTGGAAAAAATGGAGGAGGGCATTATTTCGGAAAAAGACCAGATTGAGTTTTTGAAGACGCTTGAAAGTTTGGCAAAAAAGACGAGTAATCTTTACAAAATAGTGCTTCTGTCTGGGGCGACAAACGAGGAAAATAAAGAAAAGGCGCTTTCTTTTCAGATTCATCTGGCAGGCAGTTATCCAAACTTCATGCACTTTTTGGGATATTTGGAAAATCTCAAATATAGCTTGCGGGTTGAGACGTTGCAGGTCAGCGAAATAAAGCAAGAAAGCGTGATTGGTGTGTCTGAATGGGAAAATATTCCTTCAGGTAGCGTTTACAGCATTATTAGCCTAAAGGTTTTTACAAAATAAATCCCCACACCACGGGCTAGTGCCAATGGTTTTCTGGTGTGGAGATAAAGTATGAAAATTAATGTCGGTAAGGCAAATTTAAAAGGCATGTCGGTCGGCTTAAAAAAGTTTCTGGCTACTTACAGGATAGCGGTGTTTATTTTCCTCGCTGTTTTGGCTTTCGCTTATGTGGCTGGGCTTTTCTATCTCTATGCGTGGCGGGTTTCTGCTCCGGGGCCGGACGAGAGCAAAAAAATCTCAATTGATGCTTCACTTTATGAAAAAGTTACGGCGGCTATGAAACAGAAAGAAATAAATTTTGCTGCAGAGGATAGCAAGGTTTATACAGATCCGTTCAGATAGGGGAGGAAAGTATAGAGCATGGAACGTAAAACATAAAACATCAAAAATCCCGCCAGAGCGGGATTTTTTGGTATCTGTGTGATCTTTCGGTCTACCGCAAAAACTTTTGTGCGCCTACCAGGACTTTCACCCCGTTCCAATTCCACTCACTAATCGCGGTATATCAGCGGAGGAAGGCGAAGCCGCTTCGCTTGCCATACCTGGTAATAAGAAAACTCGTGGTTGGAATTGGAACGGGGCAGGCCTGGAGCCTACTGGTTTTCTGTGTAATGTGCGCCCTGAGGGACTCGAACCCCCAACCTCTTGGTTCGAAGCCAAGCACTCTATCCATTGAGCTAAGGGCGCGTATTTGCAGTGAGCCCCGCACAATGCGGGGCTCACTGCGCTAGAAATTTTATTGTATCTCGTAAGTTATTGATACATCAACCGTAATTTCGTTCTGGCCGGTTTGGACTTCGGGGGAAGGCGTTGCGCCGCCGCCGCCCATGCCAAGGGCGCTGTCTTTGAGATAGGTAATTGGCGGTTGGCTGCCTGATTCAGAGAAGCTGACAATTCTGACAATACTGACGCCCAGGTCATTTTTTAAGACCTCGGCTTTTTGTTTGGCATCGTCAATCGCTTTTTTTCTCGCCTCGGCTTTTATAGATTCCGGATCATCAATTGTGAAACTAAGCGAGCCGATCTGGTTGACGCCGTTGGCGGCGGCTTTGGCCAGAATATCACTGGCTTTGTCCAGCTGCCTGATTTTAACGTCCAGGGTTTGCGAAACCTGATATCCGATAATTATGCTTCGGCCGGCGGTGTATTGGTAGTTTGGAGAGATATTGTAACTGACTGTTTTTAAATCTTTCTCATCCACGCCGAGGTCCTTCATCGCCTTTATCACGTTATTCATTTTTTGCGTATTGTCTTTTTGGGCAGCGGCGACAGTCGCGCTTTCAGAAAGCACGGTTAATGAAACCTCGCCGATGTCGGGCTTGGCCAGAACCTTTCCTTCACCAGAAACCGTAATCGTATTTTTGACCTGAATATCCTGCCCGATATATTTGCCGCGTTTGGCTTCATTTTGTGTGGCAAAAATCATATAAACCGCCGTGATTATAAGCAAAATCGCAAAAATTCCCATGACAGCCATTTTTAAAGGATGCTTATGACCGGTAGGATGGCCGGACAAATGATTGTGGAACTGCTCATTTATATTGTCCATTTTTTTATCCGCATTGATTCTTGCTGTTTGGGCATTTTAGCAATTCCCGAAACAGCTTGAATTTACGTTTTTATGTTATCAGATTATCACAATTTTGGGCAAAAAGCCAGTAAAATCAGTTGAAAAAAAGCACGAGACACGGTAGAATTTAGACAGATGACAATCCCGAAAGAAGTCACAAACATAACAGAAAAGCTGCAGAAAGCCGGCTTTGAGGCATATATCGTAGGCGGCTGTGTTCGTGACTTTATTTTGCTTGCCCACCGAAGCCTTGGCGCGCCATCCGAAGCATTGCGCGAAGGTATGGGCGAAGAAGGGGAAAATTCGCCAGCTGGCGGACCGGCGGATTGGGATATAGCTACTAACGCCAAACCAGAAGAAACACAGAAAATTTTTCCTGACAGCGTTTATGAAAATAAATTTGGCACGGTTGGAATAAAAACCGATTCCTCTGATCCGCGCCTGAAAATTATTGAAGTAACAACTTACCGCGTTGACGAAAAATATTCGGACAAACGCCATCCGGACAGTGTGAAATTCACTGGCAAACTGGAAGACGACTTGGCCCGGCGCGACTTTACGGTGAACGCGATGGCCCTTCGGATTAGTTTACCCAAAGCAGCGTCGAGGGGCTCAGGGCAAGTTCATGAAATTATTGATCCATTTGGCGGCCAGAAGGACTTGGAGGCAAAAGTTATTCGCGCAGTTGGCAAGCCAGAAGAGCGATTCGGTGAAGACGCGTTGCGGATGATGCGTGCGATAAGATTTGCCTGTCAGCTTAATTTTACGATTGAACCTAAAACGCTTGCGGCCATTCACAAAAACGCAGGATGGCTTGAGACGATTTCCAAGGAACGTGTGAGAGACGAATTCGTAAAAACCATGATGTCCGATAAGGCGGCCGAAGGCCTTGAGCTTCTGCGCGAGACGGGCCTCTTAAAATTTATAATACCCGAACTTGAAAAAGGAGTCGGCGTGACGCAGAACCGTCATCATATATATACTGTCTATGAGCATAATTTGTTATCGCTTAAATTCGCGGCGCAGAAAAAATTCAATCTGGAAGTCCGGCTGGCCGCCCTGCTTCACGATATTGCCAAACAGGAAGTAAAAATGGGAGAGGGGCCGGAAGCGACATTCTATAACCACGATTTTGTCGGCGCAAAATTTAGCGTGCGAATTTTGGATCGCTTAAAATTCCCGCGCGATCTGGTTGATAAAGTCGCGCTTTTAATCCGTAGCCACATGTTTGTCTACGACGTTGGTGTTGTGACTGAAGCAGCCATCCGGCGTCTGTTAAAAAAAGTCAGCCCTGAAAATATGCAGGACTTGATTGATTTGCGCGTGGCGGATCGATTGGGTTCGGGCGTGCCCAAGGCCCAGCCGTATCGTTTGCGCCATTTTCAATATATGGTGGAGAAAGTCCAGCACGACGCGATTTCGGTCAGAATGTTGAAAATTGATGGCAACGGCATTATGAAATTGCTGAAAATTGAGCCCGGCCCGAAAATCGGCGCGATTTTGGACGTTTTGTTGGCAGAAGCGATTGAAGAGCCGCAAAAAAATGAGGAAAAGCATCTTGAAGGCCGCGTCAAAGAGTTGAATGACCTCGACTTGACCGATTTGCGAAAAATGGCAAAGCAGAAAATTGAGGAGAAAAAAGAAGAGGAAGATCTTGAAATAAAAGGGAAATATTGGGTGAAATAAACGCCGTAATTTATTTATATGGTTTTGCTTTGTGCATTTTTTATTTTTTATATTTTATTTTGAAACATGCCCGGACCAATCACTCACCTTGCGTATGCTGAAAGATATTTGCGAAAGAATCCGTCACGCGATTTAAAAAAATTCATTTTGGGCACAATTTTTCCCGATATTCGCTATATCGCCAAGATCGAGCGCGATTTGACGCACAAAAAATTCAGGCCTGACCTAAATTTGTCGGCGATTGATTCATTCAAGGCCGGCTGGAAACTCCATATCTACCTTGACAGCCAATGGAATAAAATAGTGAAAACCAGCCGTTTTTATTGCCCCGGCAACAAAGACAACTTGCTTGTCTGGACCGCGGCAAAAATTATTGAGGACAGGATTGATCGTAAAAAAATCAGCGACCTGGCAAAATACTGGCGGATTATAAAAAATCCCGGCTCTGGTTCCGTCCTCCATATTTCCAAAGACAAAATAAAGCTTTATTATCAGGCAAACGCCAATTACCTTATTAGAGGAGATTACGAAGCATTCGTAAAATATATATTTCAGGAAAGTTCCATTAACCCTATGCTGGTTAAGACCGAAGAGCTGGAAAAGGATAAAAAAATGGTTGAATTCTTATCAAAAATTCTTGACAAAATCACGCCATAAGTTTTAAGTAAGGGAGACGGGGTATAGTATAATGGCATTACGTGCGCTTCGGGTGCGTATAATCCCGGTTCGAATCCGGGTACCCCGACCAGACGAAACTTGACGGATTTTGCGAGGAGTTTGTTTGCTCGCTCGCCCCGCCTGCGGCGGCGTTTCGCTTGATGATTTAATGAGATAAATTTACATGTCCACCGGATATATTTTAAATAGCCAAAAAACATTTGAAATCTTTTTAAGAACAGAGAAGGTTTTAAAAAATAATCTTTTCCCCATTGTAAGTAAATTTGTACGTGAAGAAATAGATTTTTGGATAAAAACAGCAAAGAGATATATTAAAAAAGATGAAAAAATTATTGAAATGGGTTGCGGAAGCGGCAGAATCCTCAAGGAATTAACAAAAGCTGATTTTTCTGCATTTGGTTTTGACAACGATGCTCTATTCATAGATTACTGTAGAAAACAAAATCTAAAAGTATTTTATTTAGACGCGACCAAAGCAGCCCCCAAAAAACATAAATTGAAATATAAAATGGCAGGTATTGCCGTAAATACTTTATTTAATTTTCCGAAGAAGATAAGGAAAAAATGGATTTCATCTGCTCATAATTTGCTGAAAGAAAAAGGAACTTTAATTATGACTGCTTATTCTGATAGCAGATTTTCAAGGACGACTATCAAAGAAAGGGTGAAATTTTATGAAAATGTTTTAATGCCCCCGAAAGATTCTTATATTGAATTCTTCGATGACGGCAAAAGGAAAGGAGTTCATCTTTGTGGCCACAATAAAAAGGAGATTTGGTTTTCTGAATGGATATCTAGGGGTGAATTACTGAAAGAAGCAAATTCTTGGAAAAATTTTAAGGTTGTTTCAATTCAAGAAATGAAATGCGGAATTGGTTGGAAGTTGGTGTCTATTAAAAAGTAAATTTTCTAACGCAGAAGAAAGTATGAATATAGAAATAGAATCTGATACTATATTTAATAAATTAAACAACGCCACTCTGACCAAGGAGGAATTTAAACTCCTTCCTTATCTTGAAAGAAAAATATATCAAGATACAGCCAAAAAGAGGTTTTCTAAATTGGACTCTCATCTTAGTCCTGAACATATTGACTGGAAGATTCGAGTTCGAGCAAATAATGACCTATCTCTGGTTCTGAATGATTGCCTAAAGAAGAATTTATTAAAATTGAAAAGAGTTGAAAAAATTAACTTAATAGAGATTGGCTTTTCGCTAGGCGCAAGCACAACTTTATTTGTTTTAAGAGAATTAACAAAAACTTCAGAATTTATTAAAAAATAATTTAAATATAAAATTATGCCAAACGAGAACATTAAGCCAACCGGCTGGCCTCCTTCGCGCGAGGCTTCGGAAGGCCAATGCTGCGAGCCGTTTAATCCGGAGCCATGGCATGACAAAGAAATAACCTGGCAGGATAAAATATTTGTTCGCGACCACGTGACGAGTTTTTTTCACATACCGCTTAACATGAGGGGAAAGATCATAAAGAACATGAAATTGATTGAGGCGGCGCAGGCCAAGTCGCCCTATCAATTAATGCTGTGTGACGAGAAGTCGCTTTGGGGTTCGGATATCTATATTGATGTAGCGCGTGACGTGCCTGGCGCGCAGATGGACAAAATTTCCGGCACTTTTCTGACCAAAGTTTTTGAAGGGCCGTATAAAGATGCTGGCAAATGGGCAAAAGAGATGATGGAGTATGTTGCCTCAAAAGGCAAAACGCTCAAAAAATTGTATTTTTCCTACACCACTTGTCCCAATTGCGCCAAGGCCTATGGCAAGAATTACGTGGTGCTCTTTGCGCAGATATAGAAATGACGTACGAGGAAATCATTAAAAAACTGAAATCTCTTGGTAATCCCAAAAACGTGACGGGCATGGCCAGATTTGGGCTGTCCTCAAAGACGACGGTTGTGCTGGGCATAAAAAAACCGGTAATGGACAAAATGGCTAAGGCGATTGGAAAGGACACAGAATTAGCATTAAAACTTTGGGATTCAAAGATCTATGAAGCGCGGGTGTTAGCCGCTTTGATAGCCGATCCTAATGTTTTAACGGAAAAACAGATCGATAAATGGATTTCAGATTTTGATAATTGGGGTGTTTGTGATAATGCATGTATGAATTTATTTCATAAAATACCCAATGCCCATAAAAAAGCAAAAAAGTTAGCGGTAAGTCCTCGGGAGTTTGTCAGGCGTACGGGGTTTGCCCTGATCGCTTCTCTGACTGTACACGATAAGAAAGCGACGGACTCCAGTTTCGTTAAATTTCTTCCTATTATAAAGAAACATTCAACTGACGAGCGAAATTATGTCAAAAAAGCGGTCAATTGGGCTTTACGTCAGATTGGCAAGCGGAATAAAAATTTAAATAAGGAAGCGATAAAAACCGCGCGGGAAATTTTGTCCGCCAGCCGGCGGATTGACAGTAAGGCCGCCAAATGGATTGCAGGTGATGCAATTCGGGAACTGACGAGCGCGGCAGTGCAGAAAAGATTAAGATGACATAGTAGTGTCATCCCGTGCTTGACACGGGATCCAGATTCATTAGCCTGGATTCCGGCTCGAGGCCGGAATGACAATAAAATAAATGCGATTAAATTTCAAAAACATAAAAGATAGTCCGTTGAATCTGATGCGGCGCGTTGGCTACAGTTTTGTCGGCAAGGATGATATGACAGGGGAGGAAGGTTATCAACGCCGGCTAAGCTCGGGCGATTATCCCAAATTCCACGTGTTTATAAAAAAAGACGGCGATTTTGTTTTTGTAAATCTGCATTTGGACCAGAAGAAGGCGTCTTATGGCGGTCAGACCGCGCATTCAGGCGAATACGAAGACATCGGTCTTGTGGAAAAAGAGGCGGAGATAATTAGAGGAGTGTTTGAGGCGTAGATTTAATTGTTTGGGCCTGTAGTATAGTGGCAATACGCGGCATTCGCATTGCTGAGACGCGAGTTCGATTCTCGCCAGGTCCACCAATCGCAACTTTCGCCATTTTGGGAAAGGGTTGCCTCGCGGCTTCGCCGCTCGGCAGTGGGGCTTTGCGCCGTGCGCAAAGCCATAAAATCCCACGCTTACGACGATTGAAAAATTGGCTAAAGCGCCTGGGGTTTCGGCGGATGAATTATTGAGATAATCATAAAAACTATGTCTGAAAAATTTGATTTTTCTAAAATTGAAGAGCAACAGAAATTTGAAGAATTGTCGCAGGAAGAAAAAGATAAAATTATCGGCGATGGGCAGGAGGAGGGAAATGCAGAAAATTTAGAAAAAGAATTATCGCCAGAAATAATAGAAAAGGTAATGGATAAAGTGCAGGATATTGATAAAGAAGGTACGGCTTATTCGACGCTTTTGTTTTTCAATGATGCAGCTATGAAAAACAAATTAGAATCAGTGTTGAAATTTGGCTTGTTAGGCACAAGCGGCCTTGATGATTCGAAAAATAGGGTCGGAGAACCTTTTATTGAAGCGGCTAAATGGATAGAAAATGTAAGGAAAAAGAAAGAATCTGCCTTTTTCTTTAATATAGTAGGAAGAACTCATTTCTCAGGTCCGGCTTTCGAGTATCGTGAAAAGTTTGGAAAAAATTTACCAGAAATTTCAAATTCTTATTGGTTTTCAAGAGAAGGCACCAAAATAGCACTTTTATTTGACGATTCGCGATTTACAGAAAAAGAACCCATTGATTCACCAACCAAAAAAATAAGCAACAGAAGTCGCGTTTTTAGGGCTAATCAGGATTACGGCTATAGAGATGAAAAGGGCAGAATTTTTTATACTTCTGAAAATTTGTTTAAGCCTGGTTTACCAATTGCAGATAGTGAATTTGGTTTTGTGGGAGCATTTAGAGTCCCACCTAAATCTTTTAGAGGTTTGGTCTTGAGAGTAAATAAAAAACAATTTGAGCAAGAGACAGAAGATGATCCAAAAAAATGGGAAGAGATAATTAATCATATGGTTTTGACAATGACAAGAGAATACAAAAATAAAGAGAAATTAATTTTACCAATTTATAATTTTAAAGGAGATCTTCTTTGGCCAAAAAAGATGAGTTATGAAAAAATTAAAAGGTTTATAGCGGAGAAAGAGATAAAAGAAAATTGAAATAAAGAAGTATAAATGGTTAATTTCGTTATTATTTTAAGATAAGAATAATGAATAACCCTGCGAGTCCTTCGGGCATCGCAAGGAGTTCAAAAATCTTCAAAAAATTTTAGCGGCGGCTCGCCCCGCAAGGCAAGGCAAAATCAAAGCGAGGGCGGGGCGGGAATTCATTTCCCCCCAACCCCCTTTCCTTCCCGCCCCGCCCGAGCGTCAGAAATTCCGTTCAAAGAAATTTCGCGCAAAGTTTAGAATATCCCACATTATGTCCAAACGCGTTTTTATAATTCACTGCTGGGACGGCCACCCTGAAGATAACTGGTATCCCTGGCTCAAAAAAGAGCTTGAGAAGCGGGATTTTGAGGTGCAAATTCCTGCTATGCCAAATACTTCCGAGCCAAAAATCGAGGTCTGGATCCCGTTTTTGGCAAAACTGGTCGGGACAGCAGATGAGAATACTTTTTTTGTCGGTCATTCTATCGGCTGCCAGACGATCATCAGATATCTGCAAACGTTGCCTGAAGGAACAAAGATCGGCGGCGCGGTTTTTGTGGCAGGCTGGTATGACGTGCGAAATCTTGAGACCGAAGAGGAAAAAATAATCGCCGGGCCTTGGGTGAGTGAGCCGAGGGATGATAAAAAAATTCGTCAGACAGTTAACAAATCAATCGCTATTTTTTCCGATAATGACCCTTTTGTCGCGGAAGAGAATCAGCAGTCATGGCAGGAGAAGGTTGGTGCAAAAATTATTGTTAAGCACAAGGCGGGTCATTTCAGAGAAGAAGACGGGTTTAAAGAATTACCATCTGCGCTTCAAGCGGTTCTGGAAATCACCGGATAAAATTATGTAGATTTTGAAATGAAACGCGAAAATCAAATTTTAGGCGCGGAAGGCGAAAAATTGGCCGAGAATTTTTTAAGGAAGAAGGGCTATCTGATTTTGGCGCGGAACTGGAAATGCAAATTTGGCGAGCTGGATATCGTGGCGGCCAGATACGAGGGGAAATTTTTGAGAAAAAAGAGAGTTATTGTTTTTGTTGAGGTCAAAACTATTGATATGGCCGATGCGAAGTTTGTCGGCCAGGCCGAACAGAATGTCAATTATTTCAAGCAGAAGCATTTAATCTCTTCGGCCCAATGTTATCTGAAAGCCAAATGCGTCAGCCCAGAAACTGCCTGGCAGATAGATGTCATCGCCATAGAATTTGACGCATTCGGCAAGCAGCATAAACTGAGGCATTTGGAACGGGCGGTGTGGGGAAGTTGACAGGTTTTTTGAGTCGTAGTATATTGGAAATAGTTGAGTTTATGGGTCCGCTGCGGCGGACTAATTTTTTTAGAAGCTACTGAATACGGATCAGTACAGATATACGGATAACCCTTCGACAAGCTCAGGGTATAATTCGTAAATCCGTATATCTGTAAACATCCGTAATCCGTAGAGAAATCATGGATTTGCAACAATTTTCATCAGCCATAGACCAGATATGCGAGGAGAAAGGCATCTCAAAGGACAAGGTCATAGAAACGATTGAGATGGCCATTGCGGCTGCCTATAAAAAGGACTATGGCCACAAAGGTCAGAATATCAGAGCTAAATTTGATTTTAAGACCGGTGCGGTCAAAATGTACCAGGTCAAATTAGTCGTGGACGAGACAATGATAAAAAGCGAGGAAGAAATTGCCAAAGAGATGGAAGAAGCGGCACAGGCCGGAACAGAACGGCCGGAAAGAGAAGAGGAGCTTGGCCAGGAAGGCGTAAAAAAAGTGCGCTTTAACGAGGATAAACATATTATGCTGGAAGAGGCCAAAAAAACAGATAAGAAAGTCAAACCGGCTGACGAGATGAGTTTTGAAATTGAGGCGCACGTGGATTTTGGCAGAATTGCGGCGCAAACCGCCAAGCAAGTGATAATCCAGCGGATTCGCGAGGCGGAAAGAGAAGCGGTTTACGAGGAATTTAAGAATAAGGAAAGTCAGGTGGTCTCAGGAATTGTCCAGCGGATTGAGCGGGGTGCAGTGTTTGTTGACATTGGTCGGGCAGTTGGCGTGCTTTTCCCGGAAGAACAAATTCAGGGCGAATTTTATCGTCCCGGCCAGCGGTTAAGATTTTTGATACTTGAAGTGCAGAAAGATCCCAAAGGCTCGGGCGTGATTTTGTCGCGCAGCCACCCCAAAATGGTTGCACAGTTATTTGAACTTGAAGTGCCGGAAATTGCGGCTGGCACGGTTGAAATAAAATCAATTGCCAGAGAAGCCGGCTCGCGCACAAAAATTGCGGTTGCTTCAACTGAAGATGGTATTGACCCGATTGGTTCCTGCGTCGGGCAAAGAGGAACGAGGGTCCAGGCCGTGATAAATGAATTGGGTGGCGAAAAAATAGACATTATTGAATGGTCTGAAAATTCGGCTAAATTTATTGCAAATTCTTTGGCGCCAGCGAAGGTTTTAAATGTGGATATCAGCGAGGCGGAAAAAATTGCCCGCGTTCAAGTGCCCGAAGAGCAGCTTTCGCTCGCCATCGGCAAAAAAGGTCAGAATGTGCGCCTCGCCGCGCGTCTGACCGGCTGGAAAATAGACGTGGCAGGAGCAGGGGCCAAGGCGGTTGAGGGGCAAGAGGTGAAAGAAGGCGAAACAAAAACCGAGGTGAAAACCGAAGAGAAAGAAAAAGAGGCAGAAAAAAAGGTTGAAGAGAAAAAAGAAGGCGAAGAAAAAAAAGAAGAGAGCGGTGTTCAAAAAGAGAAAAAAACTAAAAAAAGCAAAAAAGCGAAAAAAGAAAAAGAAGTAATTTAGGCTCTACCAATTACGGATCTTTGCAAATAGTACAATATCATATTTGTAAAATTAGTAATAAATTCGTAATTTTGTAGGGTAAACTTATGCATTTTGGCGTAATTATAGCAGTCGTCGTCAGCTTATTTGGTATTGGCTACGCTTTTTATCTGGCTAAAAAAATCATGGGCGAGCCGACCGGAGAAGGGAAAATGGTTGAGATCTCAGGTTACATAAAAGAAGGGGCGACGGCATTTTTGAAAAGGCAGTATAAAACTATTTCGATGATCGCGATCGGCCTCGCAATTTTATTATTTTTTGTATATAAATTTACCGGCGACGCGACATACGGTTTTCAAATTTCAGCGTCTTTTATTTTTGGCGCCGCTTTATCTTTGCTGGCTGGTTTTATTGGCATGTGGATTTCGGTCAGGTCCAATATCCGCGCCGCTTATGCCGCGCAAAATAGTTTTGCGAAGGCTTTGACAATTGCATTAAGAGGCGGAGCAGTTTCTGGCATAACGATTGTGGCGATGAGCTTGCTTGGCATTTCCGGGCTTTATCTGATTTATACTTTTTTTGGCTATGAAGTAGCCAAAATCCCTTCTCTGATCGTCGGATTCGGATTCGGCGCTTCGTTAGTGGCCTTGTTCGCGCAGCTTGGCGGCGGAATCTATACCAAAGCCGCTGATGTCGGGGCGGATCTGGTCGGCAAAATTGAAGCAGGGATTCCGGAAGATGATGCAAGAAACCCGGCGGTCATCGCGGACCTTGTCGGCGATAATGTCGGGGACTGCGCAGGCCGCGGAGCGGACCTTTTTGAGTCAACGGCTGCCGAAAACATCGGAGCCATGATTTTGGGCGTAGTGTTATTCCCTCATTTCGGAATTAACGGTATTTTGTTCCCATTGGTGGTCAGGGCCTTTGGTCTTATTGCCAGCATCATTGGCGTTGCCGTGGTCAAGCCTAAAGAGACGGATGAGCCGATGAAGGCGCTTAACCGCGGATACCTTGTTTCCTGTGTTTTGGCGGCTATCGCGTTTTATTTTGTGACGATGCAGATGCTTGGCAGCATCTGGTTTTTCTACGCGGGGCTCGTCGGTATTCTGACAAGCATCGCCTTTGTTTTTATTACCCAATATTATACCGAGGCAAAATACCGGCCGGTGCAGGAAATTGTGCGCAGCTCTGCCACAGGCCACGCCACCAATATAATCTCGGGGTTTTCGGTGGGTTTGGAATGTACAGCCGCGACAGTTATAACTATTTCAATTGCTTTGATCAGCGCCTATAAGCTTGGTTCTCTGACCGGTTTTGAGGGTGGCGGGATATTTGGGACAGCGGTGGCCACCATGGGAATGCTGGCAACAGCCGCCTATATTTTGGCCATGGACACTTTTGGTCCGATCACCGATAACGCCGGCGGAATTGTTGAAATGTCCGGTGGTTCGGAAGAAACGAGAAAAGTAACCGATAAATTGGACGCGGCAGGCAACACAACCAAAGCCCTGACCAAGGGTTACGCGATGGGCAGCGCGGCTCTGGCGGCATTCCTGCTTTTTTCCGCTTATCTTCAAGAGGTGAAACTGACAATTGTTGATCTAGCAAAAGTTGAGGTTTTTGTCGGTGCGTTTATCGGCGCAATGCTCATATTTCTTTTTTCGGCCCTTGCGATTCGCGCGGTCGGCAAGGCGGCTTCTTACATTATTAACGAAGTGCGCCGGCAGTTTAAAGATGATCGTGGCATTATGGCAGGCACGAGCAAACCGAATTATTCAAGGTGCGTTGACATTACGACCAGGGGCGCTTTGAAACAGATGATTTTGCCAGGGGTGCTCGCAGTTGCGATTCCGGTGGCTACTGGCCTGATTTTGGGGGCAGAAGCAGAAGCCGGTCTCATTATGGTTGGTACGATTGTCGGTTTGCTTTTGGCAACGGTTATGAATAATAGCGGTGGCGCCTGGGATAATGCCAAAAAATTTATTGAAGCGGGAAATTATGGCGGCAAAGGGAGCGCGGCTCACGCAGCTTCGGTGACTGGCGATACGGTTGGAGATCCGTTCAAAGACACGGCCGGTCCTTCTCTGCACGTTTTGGTTAAATTGCTTGGTACTTTGACGCTGGCTCTGGCGGCACTTTTTATGTAGATTTTTTATTCCCTCTCCTCAGTTGAGGAGAGGGGTAGGGAGAGGTGTTGAATATGAGGACTATTCATAATTTGAAAAATAAGGAGCAATTCCGTAAGAAGTTGAGAAATTCGGCCACTCCTCAAGAAATAATTCTCTGGTCAAAACTGAAAAGTAATCAGTTATGCTATAAATTCCGGCGGCAGCATTCTATCGCGAAATACATCGTTGATTTTTATTGCCCGCAAAAGCGCCTGATTATTGAAATAGATGGCAGCCAGCACATAGACTCAGAACACGATAAGAAACGCGACAGATATTTAGAAGGGTTAGGATTCAGAATTTTAAGATTTTGGGATAATGACGTAAATAATAATTTAGAAGGTATCCTGCTAAAAATTACTGAAAATTTGAAATAATTTTATCAACACCACCCCCGACCCCTCCTCGTCTGAGGAGGGGAGGGCAGAGAAAATAAAAAAAGACCAGTCGCGGGGACTGGTCTGAAGGTATTATTTGGTATATCGGTTTTACTTCGTTGTTCAATGATTGCACAGGTAGACTATCGGCTCATTTTCTCGGACGATCTGGACTTCTCCGAGCCCATTAATCGCGGCGTAACGGACGGACGCGTTTAAATTAGGGCAGCGAAGGTCGATTTTCGTGAGTAGCGGTGCAAGCTCGCCACATTCGATATCCTTTTTAAAGGCAAATTTTTCCCCCTTTGCTAAGTCTGCGAATTGCATAACCCCCTCCTTTCTAAAGATCAATTCAGCTAAATTTAGCTGATGTCAGATTCGCGGCCCATATTGTCTTCTTTGACCACCTTAACGAATTTAAGGCCTGCCGGTGTTGCATCCTTCGCCATTTTTTCGATTTCTTCCTTTGGTGTCCCGTCTGGGACATCCGCCCTTATGATAGGCCGTGTGGTTCTGGGAGTAAAAGGATTTAGCTTGGGGTTTGGGTCTCTATATATCGCCTTAACCTTCATTTTTTGCCCTCCTTTCATAGTAGATAAATCAGATTATCATAAATACAAATTTTGTCAAAAATTTAAATGTCATTCCCGCGAAAGCGGGAATCTAGGTCTTGGATTCCGGATCAAGTCCGGAATGACAAATAGGACGTAAATATGAAAGTAGAAATCACCAAACTCCCAAAATCAGAAATAGAATTAAAAGTTGAAGTGCCTTCGGAAGAGTGGCAGGAATTTATTAATGAGGCCGCGAAAGAACTATCGCGCGATCTGAAAATTGAGGGGTTCAGGCCGGGGCACGCGCCCTCAAAAATGGTTGAAGAGCGTATTGGTCTTGATAAAATTCTGGAAAAAGCGACGGATCTGTGCGTCAAAAAATGCTATGTGGAAGCGATTTTGGACGATAACATTCAAGCCATAGGCCGGCCGGAGATTAGCGTGACAAAAATCGCCAAAGACAATCCTTTTGAATTTAAGGCGCGCTTGGCGGTTCTGCCGGAAGTGAAACTGCCCGATTATAAAAAAATCGCGCGTGATGCGGCAAAAGATAAAAAAGAGATAAGCATTTCTGAAGAAGAAATAAATAAGTCGCTTGAATGGCTGCAAAGATCGCGGACAAAATATTCAACTGTGGCGCGGCCAGCGCAAGCAGGGGACAGGGCGGAGGTTGATTTTGAGGGTGAATGCGAAGGCGAGAAACTGCCCGAGCTTTGCAGCAAAAACCATCCGGCAGTTTTGGGACGCGGTTATTTTATGCCCGGATTTGAAGAAAATTTGCTAGGCATGAAGGAAGGCGAGGAAAAACAATTCAGCCTGCTTTTGCGCGAGGACTTTGAGCCAAAACGGCTGGCGGGCAAAATGATCGATTTTCGCGCCAAAATGAATTTAGTGCAGGAAAGCAAGCTGCCAGAGCTAAATGATGCATTTGCCCAGGGAATTGGAAGTTTTAAGGATTTGGCGGCTTTACAAGCGAGCGTCAAAGATGGCGTTTTAGCCGAAAAGAAGGAGCAGGAGCGCGACCGCTGGCGGACAAAATTAATAGAGGAAATTGCCAAAAAATCGAACATGGAAATTCCGGAAATCATGGTTGAGGGGGAAGTCCATCGGATGCTGGATGAGCTGAAAGCCAAAATTAGCCAGGTCGGGCTGACATACGAACAATATCTTGAGCGTTTTAAAAAGACCGAACAAATATTGCATGAGGAATTCGAAAAAATAGCAGGAGAGAAGGTAAGGGCGTATCTGACGCTCAAAGAGATCGCTATGCAGGAAAAAATAGAGGTCAGCGAAGAAGAGGTAACAAAAGAGGTCGATCAGGCATTGCGCCATTTTGCTGGCCAGGAACAAGCGGAAAAAAATATTGACTTAGAGCAGTTAAAAGAGTATAGTAAAGACGTATTAAAAAACCGTAAGGTTTTTGAAATATTAGAAAACGACTCCGTTTGACGGAGCGTCCCGAGCGAGTGAAACAAGCGATGGATCCCGAGTGAAACAACGGGATTGTTTCGTCGCCCCGCACTGTGCGGGACTCCTCGCAACGACAAATAATTTATAAGTTTTAGGTCTAACCATTAATTAGGCAAAAGACGACAAATGAATCTGATCCCGACCGTGATCGAAAAATCGCAATTTGGCGAGCGCGCCTATGATATCTATTCCCGCCTTTTAAAAGAGCGGATCATTTTTTTGGGGACACCAATCACAGATGATGTTGCGAATGCCATTATTGCGCAACTTCTGTTCCTGGAAAGCCAGGACCAAAAAAAGGATATCATTATGTATATCAACACGCCCGGCGGCGTGGTATACTCTGGCCTTGCTATATATGACACCATGCGGTATGTGAAGCCGGATATTTCCACGATTTGCGTTGGCGTAGCAGCCAGCATGGGCGCGGTTTTGCTTACTGCCGGAACCGAGGGGAAGCGCTATATGCTGCCCAATTCCCAGGCCTTGCTTCATCAGGTGATGGGTGGGGCTGAAGGACAGGCAGTTGATGTTGATATCGCGGCGAGACAAATCATAAAGCTTAAGGATCGGCTCAATCAGATTCTTGCCAAGCATACGAGACAGGAACTCAAAAAAATAGAGCGAGATACGGACAGGGATTTTTATATGTCAGCGGAAGAGGCAAAGGCCTATGGTTTGATAGACAAAATCATCAAGGCCAAAGCGTCATAGCTCGTCAAATTAATGGTTAGGGCGACGAACTGCTCTAACTATGGAATACATAGGATATTTAGCCGCATTTTTTGTGGCTCTGACAGCAGGGTCATTTTTAGGTTATTGGGCGCGTCAGACCATTGCAAAAAAACAGCTTGGCAGCGCCGAAGCAAAGCTCAATAAATTAAGCGAAGATGCTAAGAATGAAACCAAGGAGATTTTGTTAAAAGCGAAAGAGCGGGCGGTGCAGATAATTGAGGAGGCGGAAAAGCAGGAAAGAGAACGCAAGCAGCAGCTGATAAAGATGGAGGAGCGGATGGAAAAGCGCGAAGAAAATCTTGACCGCAAAACAGAAGAAGCAGAGAAAAAATATCAGGAGCTGATGGATAAGATAGAACGAGTAAAGCAGATAAAACAGGAGCTGGAAAATTTCAGTCAGACGCAAAAAGAGAAGCTGGAAAAAATTGCGGCGATGTCGCAGGAGGAAGCAAAAAAAGAATTATTGGCGATGACGGAAAAAGATTATGCGCAAGTTCTGGTTGAGCGGATTAAAAAACTTGAAGAAGACGGCCACGAAGAGCTGGAAAAACGGGCGCGCGATATCATAACTTTAGCGATGCAGCGCTATGCCGCTTCGCAGGCAGCGGAAATTTCAACGACCTCAGTTAATTTGCCTTCGGATGACCTAAAAGGCAGAATTATCGGCAAAGAGGGGCGCAATATAAAAACGCTTGAAAAATTGACCGGAGTTGAAGTAATTGTTGACGACACGCCGGGTGCCATTGTGATTTCCGGCTTTGACCCGGTGCGGCGGCAAATCGCGAAAATAGCGCTTGAAAAATTGATGGCTGATGGCCGCATTCAGCCCGCACGCATTGAAGAAACAGTAGAAAAAGCCAAGGAAGAGATTGGGGCCAAAATTCAGGAAGCGGGCGAGGCGGCGGTTTATGACACAGGTGTGGCAGGGCTTGATCCAAAGCTCGTCAAAATTTTAGGACGTCTGCGCTTCCGTACCAGTTACGGCCAGAATGTTTTGCTGCATTCGGTTGAGGTGGCACATCTGGCAGGGGCCATTGCTTCCGAAATTGGCGCTGATGCTACTTTGGCCAAAAAAGCAGGGCTTTTGCATGATATTGGAAAAGCGATAGATCACGAAGTCCAGGGCTCACACACGGAAATTGGCAAAACTATCTTGGAAAAATTCAACATCTCGCCAGAGATTGTAAAAGCGGTTGTTTCTCATCACGAGGAGTATCCGCATGAAAGCCCAGAGTCGGTCATTGTTGAGGTAGCTGACGCAATTTCCGCCTCGCGGCCAGGCGCAAGGAAAGATACGCTCGAGGCATACCTTAAGCGGCTTGAGGAACTAGAAAAAATTTCCAATTCTTTTGAGGGTGTGGAAAAATCTTTTGCCATTCAGGCGGGCAGAGAGATCCGCGTGTTTGTTCAGCCCGAGAAAATGGACGATCTGCAGTCGCGTAAACTTGCCCGCGATATTGCAGACAAAATTCAGGAAGAGCTGAAGTACCCCGGCGAGATAAAAGTTAATGTGATAAGGGAGACTCGTGTTGTTGAATATGCGCGTTAATTTCTTAGTTTCCCAGTTTCCTAATTTCTAAGTTGCAGAAGGAACAAAGAAATTAGGAAATAAAGAAACTGGGGAATTATAATTTATATTGAATATGAAAGTTTTATTCTTCGGCGACATTGTCGGCAAACCAGGCCGGCAGGCAATTAAAAAAATTCTGCCAAAGCTCAAAGAAAAACATGAGCCGGATTTGGTTTGTGCTAACGGCGAAAATCTGGCGCACGGCAAAGGAATTTCGCGTGACAGCATAAAAGAAGTTTTGGATGCGGGTGTTGATTGGCTGACGCTTGGCAATCATGCGTTTGCCAAAAAAGGGGCCAGCGACATCCTGGAAGAGAAAGAAATTCCTGTTTTGCGGCCGTTGAATTGGGCGCCCGGGATTCCGGGCAGGGGAGTGGCGGAAATTAATATCCGCTCAAAAAAGATTTTATTGGTCAATCTTGTTGGCCGTGTTTTTTTGCAGCAGGATTTTGAGAATCCCTTTGTGGCGATGAATGAAATTTTGGATGACTATTCGCTTAAAAAGGAATCGGGCAAAGAAAAGGTTAATGCGATAATAATTGACTGGCACGCCGAAGCCACTTCTGAAAAAATGGCCATGGGCTGGCATCTGGATGGTCGGGTTTCGGCGGTGCTCGGCACGCATACACATACAGGAACCGATGACTGGCGGGTTTTACCCGAAGGCACGGCTTTTGTTTCCGATATCGGCATGGTGGGGCCGCAGGATTCGGTGTTGGGCGTTGATAAAGATACAATCGTTAAGCGATTTTTGACCCAACTGCCTTATCAGATGGAAGTGGCAGAAGGAAAAGTTTTGATTAATGCGGTTTTGGTCACGCTTGACGAGAAAACCGGTTTGGCGGAAAATATAGAGAAGATAAAGGAAATAATTGATGTTGAGAATTAAATGTTTACCGTAGACCGACTACGGGCTACCGCATAACAGATTGACGGTAGACGGTGGTCAGCAATCGGCAGGCGACTAAAAGGTCGAATTTTGTATAAATGAATTATTATTCAAAAAAATGACAAAAGACGAATTAATTGATGCGGTCGCGGCCAAATGTGCCTGTTCAAAAAAAGCGGCCGCCGAATGTCTTGAAGCGGTTTTGGATGAGACAACAAAGGCGATGCAGAAAGGAGATAGAGTTGTTTTAACCGGCTTTGGCGCATTCCAGGTTTCAAAAAGAGCAGCGCGCAGAGGCGTTAATCCAAAAACTGGCGCAAAAATCCAGATTCCGGCCATGAAAGTTCCCAAATTCAAAGCTGGCAAGGCGCTAAAAGACGCGGTGCGATAAATCCCCACACCTTGCCGTGGAATAATTAGTCTTAAACGGCAAGGGATAGAACATCTATAAAACCCGCGAATCTGATTGCAGGCTAAAAGGTGTGGGGATAAAATTTCCAAAGTATATTTTATATAAACAAAAAACCCGTGAATAGGGTTTTTTGTTTATATAAAAGTTCAGTTTTTTAGGGGACTCGCAATCCTGTTATTTTTCAGCGAGTTCCCTTTCCCGCTCCTTTAATACTTGTAAATCTTTTTCGTATTGTTTCAGGCTTTCTTTCACAAATTTTTCTGTGATACCCCGGAAGATAAGTACATGCTCTATTAAAAATTGAGCCATTTTTGATCTTTGTTCAATACTTTCTGTCCCTTCGCGTAGTTGTTGGATGCGGGTTTCAAGATTATTTATGTAATTGGTGAGCGTTACTGCATCTATTTTGTCTATTTCAGAAATACTAATGCCCATTTCTTCAAAAAAACTTTGTGGTTCTGGTATGGTTTCGTTTTCTAGCTTGTCAGAGTCAATTTGCTGTTCTTGTTTTGGCTGTTCAATGCCCATATATAGAAATATTTTTATTAATTTTTAAGAAGCTCGACCGACCTCCTTTTTGATATTAATAAATCTTGGAGCGGGTGATGGTCTCCTTCACCCCGCCAAACACGGGGCTTCGGAAGACCAATGCATCCGCGCTTTATGGTGTTCCGTCAAAGCGTACCATTCTGTAGCCTTGGCGGAAGATGGGAGCGGGCGATGGGTTTCGCACCCACGACCTTCTCCTTGGCAAGGAGACGTTCTACTGCTGAACTACGCCCGCACTTCGGCGCATAGCGCCTCAGTATAAACTACTTCACAACTTCATTGCTCAATGCAGACTATTGATCAGTCTTTCTTTCTTTTTACGTGACCACCCCTTAATTTCTTGTTCTCGTCTTGCTGCGGCAAATTTATCCTTATATGATTCAGAATAAACCAATTTTACTGGCCTTCTTGATTTGGTAAACAGACATTTGTCTTCGAAATTATGCTCCAGTAATCTTTTCTTTAAATCCCATGTTATTCCTGTATAAAAAGAATTGTCGCAGCATTTCAATATATAGACATAATGCATATTTTTAGGCTTGCCCTGAGGAGGGCTTGCCCGACGAAGGGTGCCGGGGGTCGGAGTTGAACCGACATCTCAGCTTTTTCAGAGCCGCGCCGTAACCACCTTGGCTACCCCGGCATGGATAGTGGATAGCGACTAGCAACTAGTAGTTAGCGAATATAACAAAAATATAATTCCGCCTAGTCGCTAATTGCTAATTGTTAATTGCTAAATAGGTGGGCGCTTAAGGAGTTGAACCTTAGACCTTCGCAGCTTGCCCCGTTAGATATGGACAATTCCGTGGACGGTGCAGGATTTGAACCTGCGACCCTTGCGATGTAAGCGCAATGCTCTACCGCTGAGCTAACCGTCCTCTTCGCTTCGCTCAGAGTAAACTAAATTTATTTGAGTAGGCTAAATGGTTGAGCTTGCCCTGAGTCCCAAAGGGGACGAAGGGTGCGCGGGAGAGGGCTTTCACCCCCACACCTTTTCGACGTGGGCACGAGAGGACTCGAACCTCCAAGCCTTGCGGCACATGCACCTCAAGCATGCGCGTATACCAATTCCGCCACGTGCCCGGAAATTATCTAAGTTTTAAAAGGTGTGGGGGCGTGCCTCCAAGCCTTGCGGCACATGCACCTCAAGCATGCGCGTATACCAATTCCGCCACCGCGCTCAAAGTTGCTTTTAATTAGACCTGTTCTTGCGGCGTTTCTTGTGGGGCAGGGGTCTCTGGCACAACTGCCTCGGTTTTTTTCATTTTTGCGCTTCTGCCAAAACGGCCGCGCAGATAATAGAGTTTAGCACGCCTGACTTTTGATTTTTTGGTGACTTGTATTTTATCAATTGTCGGCGCGTGCAAGGGGAAAACGCGTTCAATGGCTATACCGCCAGAAATCCTGCGGACCGTTATGGTCGCGTTAATGCCAGAACCGTGCTTGGCGGCGATGACCAAACCTTCAAATGGCTGGACTCTTTCTTTTCCGCCTTCTTTGATTTTTTGGTGCACGACAACGGTATAGCCGGGCCGGATTTCGGGCAGGTTCTTTTTCAGTTGTTCATCTGTCATTTTCATAATAAGTCACATAATTTAAAAGACAGGGGATCTGTCTCTGTTTGGTTATACGTTGGGATTCTAGCACGTCCTCGGTTTTATTTCAAGTCGGCCAAGACTGCTTGTAGATCATCGGGCAAGGAAGCAGTGAATTCTTTTATTTCGTCGTTTGGCAGTTTAATTTTTAAATACGTAGCATGCAGAAATTGTCGTTTAAGCCCTTGCGGTTTTGGCGATGACTTGGTCCCGTATTTTGTGTCTCCGGCCACCGGATTGCCAAGCCAGGCCAAATGGACTCTTATCTGGTGCATACGGCCGGTTTTTGGCTGGGCCTCAATTAAAGTAAAATTATTATACTGCTTTAACGTTTTATACATGGTTATTGCTTCTTTGCCTTCTTTGACGCCAACTCTTTGTTTTGTGGGATCTGACTTGGAACGAGCGATAAGCGTTTTGATTTCGCCTGACAATTTTTTGGGTCTGCCAACGACCAAGGCCAGATACTTTTTGACAACCTTTCTTTCCTGAAATTGTTTTTTGAGCCAGGCAAACGCAGAGTTATTTTTTGCAATTATCATCAGGCCCGAAGTGTCTTTATCAAGGCGATGGACAATGCCTGGTCGGGCTGGGTCTTCACCAACGTCTTTGAGCGGGGGATAATGAACCAAAAGCGCATTAACCAAAGTGCCGCTTTTTTGAGCAGGGCTTGGATGTACAGTTAAGCCGGCTTGTTTATGCAAAGCAATAACATCTTTGTCTTCATAGATAATATGTACCTTTATATTTTTATCCGGCTCAAGGGAAATTTCCTGCGGCGGCAAAATGCCAACTTCGATTTTATCTGCCTCCTTTAAAATATAGCTTGGTTTTTTGGTTTGGCCGCTAACCCCGTTAGAAATCCAGCCATGCTTTATTTTGCTTTGGAGTTTACGCAGTGATTTCACCTGCGGCTCTGTTTGCGTAATTTTTGACTCTTTGGAAAGATTTCTGACGGGGTAAACCAAAACAGCGCCTTTTTTTATTTGTTTTTGCACATAGGCGCGGGAGTAGCCGGGCCAGTTTGCAGCAATAAATTTATCAAGCCGCTGGCCGCTTTCCTCTTTTTTTACTTCAAGTATTTTTTTCACAAAAATTTCAATTAGACATACACTCCCGCGCTCCCGAGCGCGGGAGTGTATGTCTGGTTTAGTTTAGGGAGGTAGTTAGAGAGATAATTTGGTAGCCGTCGTTTTCGATTTTTGTAAAAACCTCGTCCAGAATACTGCCGGTGATGTCATCACCCACGTGCATTAAAATTATGGCGCCTGGTTTTTCACAGGAATAAATTTTGTCTTTGACCTGTTGTTCTGTCTGTCCAACCATCCAGTCAAGCGCGTCGCAGGACCAGAAAACTGACTGATAGCCTTCTTGCGCCGCGATTTCCAGGACATGCGCGTTTCTGTCGCCATAGGGCGGGCGGAAATACGGTTTGGTTGATCTGCCTATTAGGCCGGAAATGATCTGTTCGGTTTTATCAAGTTCGTCCTTAATTTCCTGGTCAGTCAATTGTGTCAGATGTAGATGGGAGTAGGTGTGATTAAAAATTTCGTGGCCGTCAGACGAGATCTGTTTTATCAATTCCGGGTTTGTCTCGGCGAATTTGCCGGTGCTAAAAAAAGTCACATTGACATTATGCTGTTTGGTTACTTCAAGAATTTTTTGCAATGAATTTGTTCCTGCACCTGCATCAAAAGTAAAAATTACCTGCTTTTTGGCCGGGTTGGCTCGCGAAATTTCACCATTGACGACAAACGGGGGAGAGGTGGTGGCGATTTCTTTTTCCGTACTTGGCAGATTGGAATAATTTTGGGCCGATTCGTTCGGCACATTATTTAGCTTGTCCTGAGTTTTTACGAAGGACCAATAAAAAAGACCAGCCAATGCGATAATGGCTGTTACTAAAATTACGATTAGAAATATATAAATTCTCGAGGCCATTCTATTTGTGGGCAATGCAGGGATTGAACCTGCGGCCTTTCCCACTTGCCCCGTTAGATATTTTGTGCGCGTAGCAGGAATTGGACCTACGGCCTTCCCCATGTCAAGGGGACGCTCTACCACTGAGCTATACGCGCAAGTAATCTAACGGGGTGAATCAAGGGGACGCTCTACCACTGAGCTAATTGCCCTCTTCGCTTCGCTCAGAGTAAACTAATTATATTCTTAGCTACTAAATTGATAAGTTTACCCTGAGTTCCCGAAAGGGACGAAGGGTGGGCGCGCTAGGACTCGAACCTAGAACCGATCGGATATAAGCCGATTGCTCCACCATTGAGCTACGCGCCCCTCACTTGCCGTTAGCAATAGAAATAATGTCACAAAAACCTGATAAGTTATATATAGGGCTTACCCCACGGCAAGTGAGGGGCGCGCCCATGTCCATAGTATATAAGCAAAAACGCATTCTTTTCAAGCAATGAATGCGTTTTTTTGACGGAAATTTAAATGAATGTTATCCTTCCGCGATTAATTTTTCAAACTCTTCTTTTTCAATCGTCTCTTTTTCAATCAGGCGGTTGGCAATTTTATCAAGCAGGGAGCGTTTTGTGACTGTGATCTGTTGGGCGGTTTTCAGGGCAATGTCTATGAAGCTTGTCACTTCGTCGTCGATTTTGGCCGCGATTTTTTCTGAATAATCTTTTCCGGTGACTATTTCCTTACCCAAAAATACGAGTTCTTCCTGTTCGCCGAAAGTGCGCGGGCCAAGCTTTTCGCTCATGCCGTAACGCGTGACTAGGCGTCTGGCCAGGTTGGTGGCCTGTTCCAAATCATTGCTTGCGCCAGTGGTAATTTCGCCAAAGACCAGTTTTTCAGTTGCATAGCCGCCCATTAACACCGCGAGCTCCTCAAGAAATTCTGTCCGTGTTCTTAAATGTTTGTCTTCTGTTGGGAGCTTTAAAGTGTAGCCGGCAGCGCGGCCTCGGGCAATAATAGAAACTTTTCTGACCGGGTCAGTATGGGGCAGAGAAGCGTTAACCAAAGCATGGCCTGCTTCGTGCCAGGCGGCGATTTTTTTCTCATTGACAGAAAGGATATGGCTTTTTCTTTCAGGCCCCAAAAGCACTTTCTCTATTGACGGAATGACTTCGTTCATTGAAATGTCTTTTTTGTTTTTGCGGGCGGCAAAGATAGCCGCTTCATTCATCAAATTGGCCAGGTCAGCGCCGGAAAAGCCCGGGGTGCGCTCGGCGATCTGTCTGAAGTCAACGGACTTTTGTATTGGTTTACCTTTGGCGTGAATTTTTAAGATTTCTTCGCGGTCGTTAATATCGGGCAGGTCCAAAATTATCCGGCGGTCGAAGCGGCCTGGCCGCAGAAGCGCCGGGTCCAAAATATCTGGCCGGTTGGTGGCTGAAATTATGACGACGCGTGTTTCCGGGTCAAAACCGTCCATCTCAACAAGTATCTGGTTGAGCGTCTGTTCGCGCTCGTCATGGCCGCCGCCAAGGCCAGCGCCCCTGTGTCGGCCGATGGCGTCAAGTTCGTCAACAAATAAAATTGAAGGTGCGCTTTTTTTAGCCTGGGCAAAAGTGTCGCGGACGCGGGAAGCACCGACTCCGACAAAAAGTTCAACAAACTCAGAGCCCGAAATATGGAAAAATGGGACATTGGCCTCGCCTGAAACAGCGCGAGCCAAAAGCGTTTTGCCGGTGCCCGGCGGGCCGATCAGAAGCACGCCTTTGGGAATGCGGGCTCCGAGTGCCTTAAATTTTTCTGGCAGTTTTAAAAATTCAATTACTTCCTGCAATTCCTCTTTGGCTTCTTTTAAGCCGGCGACGTCTTTAAAGGTAGTTCGTTGGCCTTTTTTGTCCTGCGGGGAAAGCATTCTGACGAGCGAGCGGGTGAAACCAAATGCCTGATTGGCGCCGCGCTGGGCCTGGCGGAACATAAACCAGAGGAAAAATCCGATGAGCAGAAGAGGCAGAAGGAACGGCAGGAGGTTGACCAGCCAGAATTGGAAAGAAGATTCTTTGGCCACCTCAATCGGCACCTGCTGGATTTTCTGTGGGTCAACGCCGAAATTTTTTAGCGTATCGCTAATCGCGGCGTTGCTTTCCGCCGTTGTCTGTTCGGCTGTTCCGTCTTTTAGAGTAACACTGATATTTTGGCCGCTGATGACAATTTTTGAAACCTTGTTTTCATTTATCTGTTGGGCAAGCTCGGTTAAGGTGACTCCCTTTGGAGCAGCGCCTTTTTGTGAAAAAAACGAAAACGCCACTGAAATTACCAGGAAAATAATCAGAATTATAACTATATTTTTGAAAAGGTTCTTCATAATTATCAATGTTCCGTTTTGGGTTACGAATTTATACAAATTTTGCTCGCCGTCGCGAAATGTCAGCGTCCAGGCAGCGAGGTGGGCGAGCTCACGAATTTTTACGAAATGGATTGCTCTGTCTTGGGCAATTCTGGTGTCTCGGTATCTGGTTTTACGAGCGAGAGAGCCATTTTGTGAACTCTGGGTTCAATAGAAAGAATTTTAAAGTCATATTCTTTATCTGTCACGAGCGCCTCTTTCATGGCCGCTTCGTTGCCGAATTCAGAAATATGAATAAGGCCGTGAATGTCTTTGTCCAGCTGTACAAAAGCGCCAAAAGGATTAAATTTGGTAACCGTGCCCTTGACCTGTTGGCCTTTTTGGTATTTACCTTCAATCTCTGACCACGGGTCTTTTTTTAGCGCTTTGAGCGACAAAGAAAGCCGGTCGCCTTCAATGCCGATGATCTTAGCTGCTACTTCCTGACCGACTTTCAAAATCTGGCGGGGGTCTTCAATCAGCTGCCAGTCAATTTCGGATATATGGATCAGGCCTTCTATGATTTCGGACTTTGGAGATGTCGTTTTTGGGGCATCGGAATTTTGGTCTGTCGGCGGTTCTTCGGCAGCAGAAGGCAGGTTTACCCCCACACCTTTTTTGTCTGTTTGAGAATCATGGTCTTTGTTAATAGTTTCCGTATTTTTTGTCAGAGACTCAACGTCGTTTGAGGTGTGGAGGTTTATTCTGACAAAAGCGCCGAAGTCAACCACGCCCGAAATTGTGCCCTGAACCAGATCGCCGATTTTGAATGACTGGAGTGCGGCTTTGAGGCCCTGTTCCTGCAATGCCTTTTCGGAAACAATTAATTTTTGCTGGCTGGGATCAAGGTCAATGATGCGCACCGGCATTTCTTTACCGACGAATTTGTTAAGCTCGCTCAAAATTTTCATTTTGTCGCCGTCTTCAATCCTCGGATAGTGTTCGTAGGAAAGCTGGGAGACCGGCAAGAAGCCGGGTACACCTTTTATTTCAACCATCAGGCCCCCTTTGTTGGCCTTGATGATCTTGGTCGCAATTGATTCCTGTTTTTGCATAAGTTCTCTGAGTTCTTCCCATGCATTTTGTTTGTTGGCGGCCTTGAGCGAAAGTTCGACAAAACCATTTTCGTTTTCCGGTTCAAGCACCATGGCAAAAATCTCTTCGCCGGGTTTAAGCTTTTTTATCACATCTTGATTCTCTTTTATTTCGCGGCCCAAAATCACGCCGGTTCCAACAGGCCCCAGATCAATGAATACCGTATTTTTGCCAACTTCAATAACCAGGCCTTTGATTATTTGACTGGCCTTGGGCAGAACAGGGGATTTGGACAATAGCTGGTTCATTTGGGTTTCTTTTGCGATTTTGTCAATCATAAATAATAAGGGTAGTCGCCTACCGATAGAAACAGTATAAAGTAAAAAAAATATTTTTGCAAGCCCCGTTAGAAGCTTACATCCATGCCGTTTAATTTTACCAAGAAAGCCGCCCGCCCGCATCGCCAAGCGAAGCTTAGGCGGGCGCGGCAGGCGATTCGCTGTCTAGTCATACTTATTGATAAAAGACGGCTGAGCTTCTATACGGGGCAAGAGTTTAATTAAATTATGTATTGGCAGGATGAAATTTATATGATAAGATTATATTAACTCTATGGTTATTGTCTGGTATGGACAGTCATGTTTTAAAATACAGAGCGGTGATACGATTTTGTTTACTGACCCTTTTGACAAAAGCGTTGGCTTGACTCCGCCGCGAGGGCAAGCAGATATCGTCACAATCTCACATCACCATTATGACCACGACAACGCCGAGGCATTGAACAGCAGCGGGCCTTTTATTATTGATGGTCCTGGCGAGTACGAAATAAAAGGTGTAAATATCGCAGGGCTTAAAACTTTTCATGACGATGAGCAAGGGAAAGAACGGGGTGACAGCACCGCCTATGTTATAGAGATGGAAGGCATAAAAATTTGCCATCTGGGAGATATCGGGCAGACAAAACTGACGAACGAACAGCTTGAAATAATTGATGGGGTTGATGTTCTGATGATCCCTGTTGGCGGCACATATACGGTTAACGGCGAAGACGCGGTTGGCCTGATAAACCAGATTGAGCCCAAAATCGTTATCCCCATGCATTACAAAATTAGCGGGCTTTCGATTAAACTGGACGGGGTGGAGGAATTTCTGAAAGAGATGGGAATTTCCAAAAAAGAGGCGGTTGATAAGCTGACCATCAAGAAAAAAGAACTGCCGCAAGAAGAGACGCAGGTGATGGTGATGAAAATATAGAATCCTACTAAATTACGAATTTATTACAAATTTTACGAATATGTATTTTTGGATATTGGTAATATTCGTAAAGATTAGTAAATTAGTAGAGCATGCTGGTTGACTTTCTTGAAAATCTGCAGAACAAGCCCAAAAGGACGCGGGTCTTGATCCTTTGGGCAGGAACGGCCATTTTTATGACCATTCTTTTTGTTTTGTGGGCGTGGACTTTTGATTCGGGCGTCCAGGAGCAAAGCAAGGCAGGTTCCGCAGCGGTGAGCGAAGGCGCCAAAGCAGTTTCTGACGTGAAAGAAGAAATTCCGAGTTTGTGGGAAAGTCTGAAGGCAGGAGTTCAGGATATATTGAAATCAGAAAACGTAGATCAGGGACAAATTGAGGCCGGGACAAACACGTCAGCCGCCCCCGATAATTCGGCGCAGCCAAAAACAGAAGTTGAAAGCCCCGCGCCGTCAGGGGCAACGCAAGAAACAGTGCCGGCGTCGCCATTGCCCTGAGTAAAGAATATAGATTTATGATTTATGATTTATGATTTAAGATTTAAGAATGTCAGAATTTATTCTTAATTCTTAAATCTGTATTCTTAAATCTTTTTTATGGAGCTAGGAAAAATTAAGCCAAGAGAAATAACAGACGAACTTAAAGAGTCGTATCTGGATTACGCAATGTCTGTTATTGTCGGCCGCGCCCTGCCTGACGTTAGGGACGGCTTGAAGCCGGTTCACCGCCGGATTCTTTACGCAATGTGGGATATGGGCCTGCGTTCAACCGCCAAATTGAGAAAGTCGGCTACGGTGGTGGGCGAAACTTTGGGCAAGTATCATCCTCATGGAGACGTGGCGGTTTATGACACGCTGGTGCGATTGGCGCAGGATTTTGCTATGCGCTATCCGCTTGTTCAGGGCCAAGGCAACTTTGGCTCAGTTGACGGCGATACTGCTGCGGCCATGCGTTATACCGAATGCCGTTTGACTCCGCTGGCCGAAGAAATGCTGGCCGACATTGATAAGGATACGGTCAACTGGGTAGACAATTATGACGGTACGCGACAGGAGCCGACTGTCCTGCCTGCCAAGGTTCCGCAGCTTCTATTAAACGGTTCTTTGGGCATCGCTGTTGGTATGGCCACAAGCATCCCACCGCATAATTTGGGCGAACTGGTTGACGCAATGGCGCATCTGGTTAACCACCCCAAAGCGACAACCGACGATTTACTCAAATTCGTTAAAGGCCCGGATTTCCCGACCGGCGGAGCGATCTATGACCGCGATGCGGTTGCTCAGGTTTATTCAACGGGCAAAGGGCCAATAATTAATCGCGGCATTGCCAAGGTTGAGGAAGGCAAAAAGGAGCATTTTCAGATTTTAATTACGGAAATTCCTTACCAGGTTAATAAAGCGGCAATGCTTGAAAAAATCGCGGATCTTGTGAAGGAGAAAAAGCTGGAAGGCATAAAAGACATAAGAGACGAGTCGTCGCGTGAAGGATTAAGGGTCATTATTGAGCTTAAACAGGATGCCTATCCGCAAAAAATTCTGAATCGTTTATACAAGCTGACTGATTTGCAGCGGACATTCCATGTCAACTTGCTGGGCCTGGTTGACGGTCTGCAGCCGCAGGTGCTTCCGCTAAAAGACATTTTGGAACAGTATATCGGCCATCGCAAAGAAGTGGTGATGCGGCGGACGCAGTTTGACTTGGCGCGAGCCAAAGAGCGGGCGCATATTCTTGAGGGTTTGAAAAAGGCGCTTGACCATATTGACGCGATAATCTCAACCATCAAAAAATCGGGGACAAAAGAAGAGGCGCATAAAAATCTTTGTTCTAAATTTAGGTTTTCGGACGCGCAGACAACGGCTATTTTGGAAATGCGCCTGCAGACCTTAGCCGGGCTTGAACGGCAGAAGATAGAGGATGAGTTTCGTGAAAAAATGAAGCTGATAAAAGAGCTTGAGGCAATTTTGAAAGACCCGCAGAAAGTGCTTTTGGTTATTGAAAAAGAGCTTGCGGCGATGAAAGAAAAATACGGAGACGAGCGCAAAACAAAAGTTTTTGTTTCGCCGGTAGGGGAATTCAAGGAAGAAGATTTTGTGGCGGAAGAAGAATGCATCATTACTCTGACCCAGGGCGGCTATATAAAGCGCATTAATCCTAAAAACTACAAGGCCCAGAGGCGCGGAGGCAAGGGGATGATAGGAATGACAACGCGCGAAGAGGACGCAGCAGCCCACCTTGCCTGCGTTTCAACTCATGACAATCTTCTTTTCTTTACAAACACCGGCCGCGTTTTCCAAACCAAGGCCTATGAAATTGCCGAAGGCAGCCGGGTAGCCAGGGGACAGGCTATCGTCAACTTTTTGCAGCTTGCGCCTGCTGAGCGCGTAACGGCGCTTGTCCCGACAAAGGAACTGCTCAAAAACCTGAAGAAAAATGGCAGCGAAGCCGTTGAGGATAACTTTTTGGTCATGGCTACCAGAAATGGTATAATTAAAAAAACTCGAATTGCCGATTTTGCCAATGTCAGGCGTTCGGGCTTAATTGTCATCACTCTTAAAAAAGGAGATGAGCTTTATTGGGCTAAGGCAACGAGCGGACAGGATGAGATATTTTTGGTGACCGCAAAAGGCCAGAGCATCCATTTTAAAGAAAAAGACGTGCGGCCAATGGGCCGTTCGGCTGGTGGCGTGCGCGGAATTTCTGTTAAAAAGGGCGATGAAGTTGTGAGCATGCAAGTTATCAGGGCAAAATTGAGAAGTGAGAACGTAAAAATGGAGCTTTTGGTTGTCAGCGAAAACGGTTTTGGTAAAAAAACCGATATAAAACAATTTAAAATACAGCACCGCGGCGGTTCGGGCATTAAGGCCTCGCAGGTGACAACAAAAACGGGCAAGCTTGTTATGGCGGAAATTTTAGAGCCGGGCCAGGAGGATCTGATTGCAATTTCAGCCAAGGGGCAGGTGATACGTACTTCTTTGGGCGACGTTTCGCTTTTAGGCCGGGCAACACAGGGCGTAAGGATTATGCGGCTTGAGGCCGGCGATAAAGTGGCGTCGGTGGCGTGTATTTAAAGGGCTTTGTTCCCGCTAAGCGGGATAACAAAACCTTTACCCCGCCCTCTATGCTGTCTGATGGACAAAAGCGGTAATTCTTCAACAATTAACCTGTTTGATATCTTTAAAGTATATCCGTCAGCTTAGAGGGCGGGGTGCTCATTGTTGTAGCTAAATTCATTTCGCTACGCAATGTGCTCCGCTCATAAATTTAGACAACAATGGCAGGGACCGAAGGTTTTCTGAATCCACAGAAGGTTTTAGACCAGCTTGAAGTTAAGAGCGGCTGGCGTATCGGACACTTTGGCTGCGGCCATGGTTATTTTACTATTCCTATGGCATCTCTGGTTGGCGGGGAAGGCGTGATTTTTGCAATTGATATTTTGCAGGATGCCCTGGATGAAGTTCGTTCCAAAGCCGAGGAGGGCAATTTAAAAAATATAGAAACAGTGAGAGGAAATCTGGAATTGGTTGGCGGGTCAAAACTAAAAAGCGATTCCTGCGATATGGTTTTATTGGCCAACATTCTGTTTGAATCGCAGAAAAAAGAGGATATTGTTAAAGAAGCCTCCAGGGTGCTTAAGGCGGGAGGAGAGGTAGTGATAATTGACTGGGCAAACGGCGCGGGGCTGACTTCTGACAGTGGCTGGCGCATTTCGGCCCAGCAGGCACAGGCGCTGGCGGAAAGTCAGAATTTCAAACTTGAAAAAAAATTTGACGCGGGGGGATATCATTATGGTCTTGTTTTGCGCAAATTCTAAAATATTTTTAATGCCGCTAAGCCAAAATAAAATAAAAACGGATAAAAAAACTATGGCGCTCAAAATTTTTGCGCCTATGGTTATTTTTTCTTTGTTCGGTACTTTAACCGCCGCGTTTCCGGGCTGTTCAAGCGACCCGAAAAAGGGGAGCGCTGAATTGGTTGTCTGGAATGTTTTTGACGACACGGATGTTTTTAAGCCCCTGATTGATCAATTCAAAAAAGAATACCCGAAAGTCAAAATAACGTATTATAAAAAGCCGGTTGAATCCTATGAGCAGGATCTGATAAATGCTTTGGCTGCGGGAAGAGGGCCTGATATTTTCGCGGTTCATAATACATGGCTGGCCAAACACGGCGACAAAATCACGCCGATGAAAACGAGTTCTTCCATAGGGGAGGAAACAATGACAGTCAAGGAATTCCGTGACAGTTTTGTTGACGTGGCGGCCCAGGATTTTGTTCTGGCGCCGCAGGACGCGCAGGGGAATGTTTATCCGGAACAAATTTATGGTATACCTCTCTATATTGACACGCTCGCGCTTTTTTGGAACAAGGACATTTTTAATTCCGAAGACATTGCCGAGCCGCCAAAGGACTGGAATGAATTCAGCACAATGGTTGAGAAACTGACAAAAAAAGATGAAAGCGGAAATATTTTGCGGGCGGGGGCCGCGATCGGTACGTCCCAAAATATCAACCGAGCAAGTGACATTTTGCAGCTTATTATGATGCAGCACGGCACAGAGATGGTAAATCTGAAAAGGGGGGAAGCGAGTTTTAATAAGCCGGTCGTGGCTAGCGGCCAGTCATATAATTCGGGTCTGGAATCGCTTAGATTCTATACCGACTTTGCCAATCCAAATAAAAAAAGCTACACCTGGAATAACAATATGGATTATTCAATTGACGCTTTTGCTGAAGGCAAGGTGGCCATGATGATAAATTATTCTTATCATATCGCGACAATCCAGGCCAAACAGCCGCACATGAGATTCGGGATCGCGCCAATACCCCAGCCGCGCGACGCAAGCGTTGAAGTTAACTACCCTTTATATTGGGGGCTGAGCGTTTCTTCAAGCGCTTCGGCCAATAACGCGACATACGCCTGGATTTTCTTAAAGTGGCTGGCGCAAAGAGACAAGGCAAGCCAATATATGGAATTAAGCGGCCGGCCAGCCAGCCGTCGTGACTTGGCGCAGGAACAGCAGAATGATGTCATGCTTGGCGCTTTTGCGCGGCAGGCGTTGTCGGCCCGTTCCTGGTATCAGGTTGACGAAACAAACGTAGCGAAAGTTTTTAATGATATGATTGACGCGGTAGTCAGCGGGAAAGAAACAGTTGAACAGGCAATCAGCCGAGGGGCAAACGAAGTGACAGTATTAATGCAAAAAAGTCCAGGGCAATGAAAACATATAAAAAAATCGTTATTTTTTCATTTCTTGTTTCTTGTTTCCTGTTTTTTTTCTTGCCTCTTTTGGCGCAGGGCCGCATCGTGCCCGAATGCATAGGCACGGACGGCAAGGCCGGGCCTTGCGAGCTTTGCGATTTTTTCAAGCTTCTCAAAAACATTTTTAATTTTATCGCTTTTAACCTGGCGCCGCCTCTGGCCGGATTTCTATTTTTGCTGGCGGGATTCTTTTTTCTGACTTCCGGCGGTTCGGAAGATCAGGCCAAACGCGCCAAAAAGATCTTTACCGATACTGTCATTGGTCTGGTCATAATTTTTACCTCTTGGCTTATTGTCAACAGCATTATTCAGATAATAGGCAAGAATGTGGATGGTTTTCAGAAAGAAACGTGGTATGATTTTAAGTGTACTAATAACTAAGCGTATGAATCAAAAAACAAAGAGATTCTTTTTCCCGCTTTTTCTTTTATGTGTTTTAGCGATTATTTTTATTGCTCCAGTAAAAGGAGCAACGACTGCTGGCGGCGGTTGCGTAGAAGGAGGCGAGGGCCTGCAGAATCCTTTAACCGCCTGTTCTTTTGAGGAGCTGGTTAAAGACATTGCCACTTGGTTTTATTACATTATGATCCCAATTTCCGCGATTATGGTTTTGTATGCCGGCGCGCTTTTTATGACTTCGGCCGGCAACGAGGAAAGAATTGCCAAAGCCAAGCGGGCGCTTCTTTGGGCGATTGTCGGAGTGGCTATAATCCTTATCAACTACGGCTTCATTGATTTGATAAAAAGTTTTTTGGAAACAAATAAATAATATATAAAAATTAATTTAAAAAATCCCGCAGAAGGAGGCGAGCAAATAATATGAAAAAGATCAAATATATTGTGGCAGGTTTAATAGCGCAATTGACGCCTTTGGCGGCTTTGGCCGCAAGTAATCCAGAGATCCCGCAAGTGACCTTAACCAAAGAAACAATCCGCACTTTGATAGAGAACTTCGCCAGTTATTTTTCCGGAATCATTGGCGTGCTCGGCATTTTAACGCTACTTTACGCCGCCTTCTTGTATATGACCGCGGCGGGGAATGATGAAACAATAAGCAAGGCAAAGAATGTTTTTATCTGGGGGCTGATAGGTGTTGCGACGGCGCTTATTGCGTTTGGCATATTTGATATGGTTCAGAGCTTCTTAACGGTATAAGAGCAAATTTTTTGGCCGAAAAATTTGATATTAAATTAATTAAGTAATTTAGATATTTTTATTTGAAAGGAGGTGAATTGGTGAGATGAAAAAAATTAAATACTTGGGAGTGGCTTTGATTGCGCAATTGACACCTTTGGCGGTTTTTGCCGCAGCGCCGACATCAGGCATTCCGCAGGTTGGCTTGGACAAACAGAAAATTGCGGACCTAATAAGTGGGTTTGCTACTTATTTTTCAGGCATTATCGGAGTGCTTGGCATTTTGGTTCTGCTTTACGCCGCTTTCTTATATATGACCGCGGGAGGCAACGATGAAAAGGTCAGCAAAGCCAAAAGTACTTTTATCTATGGTTTGGTTGGCGTAGGCGTAGCAATTTTGGCGTTTGGCGTGTTCAACTTGGTGTCCAGCTTTCTTACGGCGTAATAAAAAGAAAATATTTTTTGGAAAAAAAGAAGCTAACGGATTTTGCGTTGTCGTTTAGACATTCACAGCCGTTAGCTTTTTGGTCGTCTGTAAAAAAATTGGCCAGAGAAAAAATTTATCTTTTCTCTGGCCGTTGATGTTGGAAGAACAGTTACCCTCGGGGCGTCAAATAAACAGTAACGACGCTTTCCGGGCCTATGAACCGCACGCCCCGCAGCCCGATTTCGTTGATGAGGCGTTGGGTTGAAGGATCGCCGATATGGCAGATAACCTCGCCTCGGCTATCAATGATTTTGACCGTTTCGGGTCCGTCGATTTTAAAGTCGAAGCAGCGAGAATCAATTGATAGTTTTTCGGATAGCCTGTCGGGTCTTACTTCAAATAGGGAGGGTTTGGTTTCGTAAATCCGTTTGGGCTGCGCTGTTTGTGCTCCTGGAGTGGATTTTGCGGATTTATCGCTATAATCTTTTTTTAGCTCTTCTGCACCAGCTTTTATATCGGGCCAGAGGAAGAGAATTGTGCCAACTACTAAAGCGATGACCAGGAATGTCGAGCCGGCTCCTACAAAAATCTTTTTGCCCGGCATTTTTGGTATGGCGCTGATAAAGAGTGCGGCTATTCCAATCAGGCCGAGCAGAACCAGCTTTCCGCCGAGGGACTTTTTGAGGGATGTCACGACGTTTTGTGCCTTATCGTACAGGGCTGGTTCTTGGTCTTGTCGCGACTGTCCTTTTTTGATGAAATCAGATGCTTGTTGCCGCCAGCGAATACGGTCTTCTATCTCTTGCCGGAGTGCTTTGTCGGTTGTAACCACTTGTTCGTAGGTGATGCGACTAGCCTCGTAGTTGTCCTGGAGTTCCTTATACTTTTTGTTAAAGTACGCGGCTGATATTTTATCCTCATGATTGCTCCAGCGGCGAAATACCGTAAGTTCTTCTAATCCATTGGGCCGGATTTTTTCCGCTGTCTGGATGTCATTCCATACACCGCGTTGTTCAACCGCCTCTTTTGTCCGAGGCGGCAATTTTTTTGTCAGCGCGGACATAGTAAGCGGCAAGCCGATTGATATTATCGCCCAAATGATGAAAACTTTGGACAAGGGATTCAATTTCGTGTCCGGAATCATTTGAAGCAGTGCCAGACCGGCTCCCAGGGAAACGATGCCAATGGCGACCCAAAAGTTGTCAACAAGCCCGGCAATTCGGAAAAAGATTAATAATGGGATTGCCGCCAAAAACCACCACCATTTTATCGCTTTGTTCATTTTTTTCCTCCTCTCGTCAGCGTATCCGCAACTACTGCTGCGAAGAATTCACGGATGAAAATGCGGATTTGTTCAATAATTTTGGAGATCACGCCTTCTGATACGCTTGTTTTACTCTTTTCACCGAGCTTTATTTTCGGTCGTTCTCCTTCGGTAGGAGAAAGCTCTTCTTCTCCTCCCTCTTTTTCTGTAATTAGCCGTTTGGTCCTTTCCCAGGCCGCATGAGCTTCGTCTCGAAAAGCAATCGGAACATAGATTATGCTCCAGATAAGGAGAAGAAGCCAAAAGGCCCATACTATCCACCGAAACACATTCCACAGCCAGCCCACTAATTCGCTAAATGAACCAGTAAATCCGGCTATTTCGCGGTCGGTGCCAAATTTTCCTTTATACTCTAAGTTATAATACTTTTGAGCGGTTTCTGACATCGATGAATTGCTATCAGGGGCGCCAAGCCCGAAAACGATCAGGTTGGCAAGAAGAATAACGACCACAGCTATCCAGCAAACAAGCAGCCGGGTGTTGTTGTTCGTCAAAAACGAAATGACGAACCAGCGGCATATATCTTTTATCCATCTCATTTCATTACCTCCTTGTTTTTGAGCAACTTCGCTTGTTTGACAGCGCGTCCTATAACTTGCCAGATGCTGCCTTGCAGATCACTGTCCGTGGCAACTGGAATTTTAGGTGCTCTGCGTTTTTGCGGTCCGTAGAGCGTCAAGGTTTCCACCAATTCTCCTACGTGGATTTGTATTTTTTTCTCTTCTTCTTGGAAAATAATTTCTGGAAACGGCATGATTGTCCCATCGCTATTAGTGTGATGGTTTTCTATTTCTATCAACACCAACTGATTATTGATGGGTTGGCCATCTTCGGCAAAAACAAAAACAATAATTTTGTAATTGCCGTCTTTACCTTCAGCGCGGGCGACGAGTTTATGTGGCCGCGGCTTGGTTGATTTTTTATGTTCCGGCCAGGGCAAAGTTTTGGATTTTTTTTGCTCGACCTTATAGTCGCCGGTAGTCATTACCTTCACCAAAACGGCGACAGCTTTTGTCTCGTAGGGGATGGTCGCTGTGAGCGTTCCATCTTCCGAATCAGTGTCTTCGGAAGATGTTTCGCGTCCGCCTACACAGAATTTGACGCTTTCCGATACGCGGCGGCCGCCTCGCTTTGTTGTCGCGGTGGCCACTATTTCAAACTTCCCTTCGCCCTTTTCGTTAATGCCTAAAAAGGCGATAGAATCAACGTCCAGCTCAACGCGGAGCTGATTCTCTTTTTGACGCCATTTCCCTTTGTTTTCCATTTTATCCTCCTTTCGTCATATAGCCATATCTTGAATTTTCCGTATTTTTAGTCCCGCAGTTGCGGGGCGTTATTAGGTTGTCAAAGAATATATATTTAAACCGGCTTTTTCAGCCAAATAGATGGCTATACTCCAAAAAGGAGAGACGGATAGTATATTATAGCAAGTTTATCGGATTTGTCAAGCTTTTGCGCTCCTGAATATTTAATTGACTTTTATGTCAGATGCCCTACAATTAATAAGAAGCTTTAACTCTATAATCTAATTTAGCATGAAACACAAAAAACTGATCATCGCGGGGCTGGCAATTCTTTTAATAATTGATTTTTCGTTGGCTTATCAGAGCTATCAAAGCGGCAAGTCGCCGGCCTATGAGGTGGTTTTGGCGCGAATGGGGGATATCGCCGAGCAGGTTTCCTCAACCGGCACTGTTGAGCCAGCGAGTAAAATTAATTTGCAGTTTACGGCAAGCGGCAGGGTCGCGGCAGTTAATGTTAAGGTTGGCGACAAAGTGACAGCCGGCCAGGTTCTGCTTGTTCAGGATTCTTCTGACCTGGCGTTCCAGGCGCAGAATGCCGAGGCGGCATTAAAATTGGCGCAGGCAAAATACGCGCAACTTTTGGCAGGTGCAAGTCAGGAAGACATTGCGCTTATTCAGACCTCGGTTTTAAACGCAAAGAAAACCCTGGAAGACGCAAAAAAATCTTTAAGTGATGTGCAGGCGAGCGCCGATAACGCTTTGGCGGGCGTTTATGAAGACAGTCAACGCACTCTTCAAACTTCTTTATTGACAGATGAGGTCTCGCTACAGACAAACGGCGATACGTTAGATCGAGGTGATCTGAATGTTTTAAATTATCAATCCTTGCTTGACGCAAAAAGCTTAAGAATATCAGCTGGTCTGGAATATGAAGCAGCGGAGCCAGTGGTTGGCAAAGCGCTGGCGAGCAATACCCAATCAGATATTGATCAGGCGCTTTTAAAACTCAAATCAAGCTTGACTTTAACACTGACCGCGCTGAACCGCACTTATGACGCCTTGGCTTCGGGTATTGTTTCTTCGGACTTTACGCAAACAGAACTGGATACGTTAAAATTAAATATTTCAACCGCTCGCAGCAATGTTAGCGCCGCGATTACCAATATAGTAAGCGCGCAACAGACAGTAGCTTCCCAAAAAATTACAAATCAGACAAATGTGAATGCGGCCCAGGCAAAAGTGACGACAGCAGAAGGGGCATTGGTGACTTCCGAAAATCAGCTGGCTCTGAAAATTGCCAAGCCCAGGCAGTCGGATATTGATTTGTATGAGGCGCAGGTGCGGCAAGCTCAGGCGACTCTCTCGCAGGTGAGAAATCAAATTGCGCAGAAATCACTGGTCGCGCCGATTGACGGCATAATTACGGATGTGGCGCTGGAAAAAGGAGAAATGGCGACTGCCAGCCAGACAATCGTTTCAATGAACAGCTTGTCTAATTTTGAAATCCAAGCAGATATCCCGGAGACCGATATTGCCAAAGTAAAAATCGGGCAGCTGGTTTCAGTAACGCTTGATGCTTTTGGCGACAAACAAATTTGGCAGGGGCAGGTGACAAAAATTGACCCAGCCCAGACAGTGGTTCAGGGAGTTGTCTATTACGCGACAACTGTCGGGCTTTCGGGCGATGACACGCAGATAAAAGCGGGAATGACGGCGAATCTTGATATTGAAACAGCGCGCCATACTGGCGTCTTGATAATTCCGGCCAGAGCCATAAATCAGAACGGAAAAAAATTTGTCAAAGCTCTTGATGGGAGTGTTATAAAAGAAACGGAGATTGAGACCGGCATAAAAAGCGCTGACGGCGAAGTAGAAATATTGTCTGGTTTAAAAGAGGGTGATAAAATCGTAATTGATAAGAAATGAAATTCGGTTATTTATGCCTATCATTGAAACCGTTAATATCACCAAGGAATATGGCGACGGCGTGAAAACGCGGGCGCTTTGCGGCGTTTCTCTGAAAATTGAAAAAGGAGAATTTGTGGCAATTATGGGGCCGTCTGGTTCGGGCAAATCAACCCTCATGCATATTTTGGGATTTTTGGACAGGCCGACCTCCGGCCAATATCTTTTTGAAGGTCAGAATTTTGCGAAATTTTCAGATGACCAGTTGGCCGTCATCCGAAATCAAAAAATAGGATTTGTTTTCCAGAGCTATAATCTTTTGCCGCGCACCACGGTTTTTGACAATGTAAAGCTGCCGCTGTTCTACAGGCAGATAAAGGCAAAGAGCGACGAAGCAGTGCGGCAGGCCATAGAGGCAGTAGGGTTGACGCCGCGAATTAACCATATGCCAAGCCAGCTTTCGGGCGGAGAGCAACAAAGAGTGGCAATTGCCAGAGCCCTGGTCAACAATCCTTCTTTGATAATGGCGGACGAGCCAACGGGCAATCTTGACTCAAAAGGAGGCGAGCAGATAATGGAAATTTTGGAGCGGTTGAACGAAAGCGGTCACACGATTGTCGTGGTTACCCATGAAAGCGAGACGGCCCGTTACGCGAAAAGAATTTTAAAAATGAAAGATGGACGCTTGGTGGCGGATGAAATTGTGAATCATCGGCGGATAGGAGGGGACGGGGTGTTAAAATAAAAATCAAAAAGTAAAAATGGATATTTTTGCCCATAGTTTGTGGTCAGGTTTTATATTCAACAAGTCAAAGAATATTTTTTGGCCGATTTTTTTTGGCATCACCCCGGATATCTTTGGTTTTTTAGTCAACGCGATCGTTTCTTTGATCTATAATATCCCGCTGATGGATCAGACGCGGCAGCATTTCAACCAGCAGATCCTTGGCCATGTCTTCGTCCTTTACGGCCTGACCCACAGCCTTGTTATCTTTGCAGCTGTCTTTTTAGCGGTCTGGGTTGCAAGAAAAAAAATGTTTTTGCCCTTATTGGCCTGGGGAATCCATATTGTTTTTGACATTCCGTTTCACAGCGCCGAATTTTCGCCTACGCCCTTTCTTTTTCCTGTTTCGTCTTTTAAATTTCCTGGCCTGGCCTGGTCTAATTCTTATCTGGTTATCATAAATTATTCGGTTCTGGGGATCCTTTATCTGGCATTCTTCATTTTAAAAAACAAAAAAAGACGACTTGCTAAATACCTGGCCGAAAAAAGAAAAATAATAAAACGATAAATATGCCGAGTAGTAGAAATTTGGCAGTGCTTTTTTCTAATAATACAAAGTCATTCTATTGCCCATGCTTAAGAATAATTTAGTTAGGTATAATTAATTGTTAAAACGCCAAATTTTCACTACCTGGCATGTCACTTTCCGATATTTTTAAAAGCGCCACGCGGGCGCTAAAAGTAAATAAGGGCCGTACGGCGCTGACGATGCTGGGCATTGTCATTGGTATTACTTCCATCATTTTGATTATGTCCATCGGTCAGGGAGCGCAGGATCTTATTTTGAGTCAGATCCAAGGAATGGGTTCGCGAACCATTGTCGTGCGTCCGGGCCGGCCGCCGACCGGGCCGACTGACGTAACGACTCTTTTTGCCGACTCCATAAAAGAGCGTGATCTGGAGGCGCTTAAGAAAAAAAGCAATGTGCCGACTTTGTCTTCGGTCATGCCGCTGGTAATGGGGGCCGATACCGCAATATACGGGAGTTTAAAATATCAGGTGACGATTTTTGGCGGCTCGGACCTGGCCGCGCAAATTTTGGACATATCAGTGGACAAGGGCGAATTTGTGACAAGCGATCAGGTTGCGTCGGCTGCCGACGTAGTTGTTATCGGCTCAAAAGTTAAAGAAAAACTTTTTGGTGATGAAAACCCAATAGGGAAAAAGATAAGGATCAAAGATAAGAACTTGCGAGTTATTGGTACTTTGCCAAAAAAGGGGCAGGTTTCGTTCTTTGCTTTTGACGAAGCGATTTTGTTGCCTTACACAACTGCCCAAAAATATATTTTTGGCATAAAATATTTTAATGAGTTGCTTGTTCAGGCGGATTCGGATGCTTCGGTTTCCAGGACTGTTATTGATATACAGACAACTTTGCGTAATTTGCATAATATCACTGATCCGGAAAAAGATGATTTTTTTATAGAGACGCAGGCGGATTTGGCGCAGCGGGTCAGCACGGTGACGGATATCCTGACGTATTTTTTGGCCATGGTGGCGGGAATCTCTTTGATTGTGGGCGGCATCGGCATTATGAACATAATGCTTGTTTCGGTGACCGAGCGGACGCGGGAAATCGGTCTGCGCAAGGCGCTTGGCGCAAAAAATAAAGATATCATGACCCAGTTTTTGTTTGAGGCGGTGATATTGACGACGAGCGGCGGCGCAATAGGAATTTTTTTGGGCGTTGTTTTTTCGCTTGTCGGCGCGGTTGTCATCTCGCATTTTTTAGGCCAGACCTGGCCGAGCGGGATTTCCTTTTTTGCGATAACGCTTGGCTTTGGCGTCGCCGCGTTCATCGGCATGATGTTTGGCATATATCCCGCCCGACGTGCCTCAAAACTAAATCCTATTGAAGCATTGCGTTATGAGTAATAATTTTTAGTGTCTGTTAGTTTTGTGTTCGTGCAAATTAGCGGATTAATTCGCAAAAAACGCTAACCAAAAACTAAAAAGCACTAAATTTAATAATGACAAACAAAAAAGTGATTAATCTGCAGTCAAAAATTCGCGAAATCCCGGACTGGCCCAAAAACGGCGTGACTTTTTATGACATTACGCCGCTGCTTCAGGATCCGGCGTCCTTTAAATGCACAATTGATAAATTCGTTGATTTTTTTAAAAAAGAAAAAGTTGACAAAGTGGTCGGGATTGACGCGCGCGGTTTTTTGCTGGCCGCGCCCATTGCCTATAATCTTGGTGTCGGAGTAGCTATTGTTCGCAAAAAAGGCAAGCTTCCTTACAGCACGCTTTTACAGGAATATGACCTGGAATATGATTCAAATATTTTGGAAATTCATACCGACGCCATAATGCCAGGCGAGAGGGTTCTGATAATTGATGACGTCTTGGCAACGGGCGGAACTGCTAAGGCGACTGTGCTTTTGGTTGAACAGCTGAAAGGGCAGGTGGCTGGCCTCGGATTTTTGATGGATTTGACATTTTTGAAAGGCAAGGATAAATTAAAAAATTACAATATCCTGTCTTTAGTGGATTATTAAACTTATGAACCAAAAAGCGTCTGCCGAAATTGGCATTTTTGGCGGTTCGGGATTTTATGATTTTTTGAAAAAAGGCCGTCAAATTAATATCAGAACTCCTTACGGCCGGCCAAGCGATAGGATATTTATAGGCGAATTTGAGGGCAAAAAAATTGCTTTTTTGCCGCGGCACGGTTCGCGCCATCAGTATCCGCCGCACAAGATTCCGTACAAGGCAAATCTATATGCTTTTAAGTCGCTGGGTGTCAAAACAATTATCGCGCCGGTTTCTGTTGGTAGTTTGCAAGCGCATATAAAACCGGGTGATTTTGTGGCGCTTGATCAATTTGTGAATATGACACACGGCCGCCAGGACTCTTATTTTGAAGGCAACGAAACAAAAAATAAATTTTCCAAAATCAAAGTTGCCCATATTTCATCAGCTGAACCGTATTGCCTAAATTTGCGCAAATTGGCCGCACAGGCAGCAAAAAATTTAAAGATCAAGATGCACTCAAAAGGGACGGTTGTTGTGATAAACGGGCCAAGATTTGCCAGCCGCGCCGAATCAGAAAATTATCAGCGCCAGGGCTGGGACGTTATCAACATGACCCAGTATCCTGAATGTATCCTGGCCAGAGAGCTTGAAATGTGTTATCTTGGCATTGCTCTGGTTACCGATTATGACGCCGGCTTAAAAGGGAGAAGCGATGTCAGGCCGGTAAGTTTTGAAGAAATAATAAAGGTTTTTCATAAAAACAACGAGACGGTAAAAGAATTAATATTTGAAATCATCAAAAAAATACCGGCCAAAATGGAATGCGGCTGCAAGGAAGCGTTAAAATACGCGGCCGCCGGCTAAAACAGTTCTTAATGCTTCAAAAAATTAAAAAAGGAGGTGAGCGAAATGAAAAAGGGATTGGTTGTCTTGGTTCTAATGGTATTTTTGGTCATTGGCGATTCTTTTGCTGGCGGATTATTCATCAAGTTTATTGCGCCGACAGATATGGTAAAAAGCTTCGCGCGAGAATTCATCTCGGAATTGAAGGCAAGACGGCAGGAGATCAGGCAGCTTTTAGGTGAACATTTAATACTGGGGTTTTTAGGCGGGCAGCCCAATCCGGAAAAAAACGGACAGGAGGAATCAGCCATCGGCATATTTGTGGATCTTGAGCTGGTGCCGCTGGTAAGAGTATGGGTAAGAGATCTGGCGTCAGACAAAGGCGTGTCGGTAAGGGCAAAAGAAGCGGCAGATGAAGTTTTAAAGTGTCTTAAGGAGAGGGAAGAGAACGAAATTAAGATCAGAAGAGCACGGCATAAAATTACCGTGTAAGATGTTATTTGGCGAGTGCCCGATTAAAAGATCGGGCACTTTTCTTTTCGGTGCTTTGTTGATACAATGGGAGAACTTATTAAATTTGCGGTAACAAAGCTAAAATTTTGGAGTATATCTATTAGGCGGAGGGTCACGTCAATTTAAGACAGATAATAATTAAAAGTGCAGAAAAAATGAGAAAATTTGTTAGTGCGTTAGCTATAATTTTTGGCTTTGCTTTGCCGGCGATTGCTTGGGCTCAGATGATGGGTTGGGATGATTACTCCTCGGGTTCGCATATGGGCTGGTTCTGGCCGATGGCTGGAGGAGGAATGTTCATAGGCCTGATAATCTGGGTGCTTATTATTGTTGCCGTGATATACCTGGTTAAATGGCTTGCGCGCGGCGGTCATGATTTGTACGAAAAGAAAGATTCGGCGGTCCAGATTTTGAAAGAGCGTTATGCCAAAGGCGAAATAAACAAAGAGGAGCTTGAGGAGAAGATGAAAGATATAATGAAATAAATTTGATCATGCCTGAGCTTCCTGAAGTAGAAACAATTCGGCGCCAGTTGGACAGCCTGTTGGCCGGCAAAAAGATCAGGTCCGTTAAAGTCAGCTTGCCAAAGATGGTGAAGCTGAATTTGGGTAAATTTAAAAAAATAGTTGTCGGAGCGAAAATAAATTGCGTTCTAAGGCGGGCCAAAATTTTAATTGTTGAGCTATCTAATGATTGGAGCATGCTTGTACATTTAAAAATGTCAGGCCGCTTGATCTTTCGGCGCAAAGGAGAAAAATTGCAGGAGCAGGACGAAAAATGGAATCACTTGATCTATGAATTTTTCGATGGCAGCCGCTTATTCCACAATGACTTGCGACAATTTGGTTATGTAAAGTTAGTAAAAACCGCAGAACTTGCCGAATTTTTTGAGAAAGAAAAACTTGGGCCAGAACCCCTGGAAAAAGATTTTATGATAGATGATTTTGCGGCAATTTTAAAAAAGCGGCCAAATGCAAAAATCAAGCAATTTTTGATGGACCCCTCAAATGTTGCTGGCATCGGCAATATATATTCGGACGAAATTTTATTTTTCGCGGGCATGCATCCCTTGCGGCGGGCGAGTGGCTTGAAAACAACAGAAATAAAAAAGATTTTCGATGGCATAAAAAAAATTCTGACCGAAGCCCTAAAATTTCGCGGTTCGTCGGACAGAGATTATCTTGATGCGCTGGGGAGGGAAGGGAATTATGTACCTCATCTCAAGGTTTATGGCCGCGAAGGAGAAAAATGTAAAAAATGCGGAGAAATTATTGAACGCCTCAAAATTGGCGGCCGTTCGACGCATTTTTGCCCCGCCTGCCAACGCCCGCCAAAGCTTCGCTAGGCGATGCGGGCGGGCCAGCGTCTGAAGCCGTAGGCAACGGCGGGCAGGCCAAAATGTCAGAAATAGGGTAGAATAGAAAGGTTTTGACAGAATATCATGTTTATGATATTCTTTTTTTGTTCTTATGACACTAGTAAAAATTTTTTAAAGGAGGGAGAAATGCATAATACACCAGAAGGACGCACGCTTTTTTTTATGGAAGATGTGGAGGAAAAGTCTGTTAGGGAATTATTGGTCAAAATGGTCGCGCTTTATGAGAAGGGTCCCAGTGAATGGATTACACTTTATGTCTGTTCGCCCGGCGGAAAGGTAGGCGCGGCGTACTTTTTCTATGAATATGTGACCGAGGTCTTGAAGCCGAATTTGCAGACAGTTGTTTTGGGCTATGCATCATCCATGTCGCCGATCATTTTTTTGGCTGGCAGCTGCAGGATCATTGGTTCATACGCAAGCCTTTTCTTTCATCAAATAGGACGAGCGTATGAAAAACCGGTTCGTTTTGTGAAAGATGAGCTGAGAATGATGGCATCAGACACAGAACGAGATGAAGAAATATATGCTGAGATTGTTGAACGCAGGACGGGTGGGAAAATGAGTAAAAAAGAAGTTCTTAAGTTGATTGCCTCTGACAATCGCATTTTGCCGGAGGAGGCGCTTAAAATGGGCTTTGCCCACGAGATACTGGAAAAGTATACGGGCTTGTAGAGGCAAAGGGTCAGATATGTTCAAATAACAGCGGACCATGATGATCCGCTGTTTTAATTTGACTTTTGTATCATATCTACTTATACTTTAAATAAGGCAGATTATTATTAAATTATAATCTTTATGCCATTATTTGTAGTCATATTAATAGTTTTAGCGATAGTAGTTCTTTGGGTTATTTTGGCCTACAACCGGTTTATTCGCCTGCGCAGGCGGACGGACGAAGCCTGGTCAGATATAGATGTTCAGTTAAAAAGGCGGCACGACCTGATACCGAATCTTGTGGAAACGGTTAAGGGTTATGCGACGCACGAACGTGAGCTTTTTGAGAAAGTGACCGAGGCACGGGCAAAAGCGATCAGTGCTTCTGGCAGAGCGGAAAAGGCCGAAGCGGAAAACGCGCTTTCGGGGACCTTAAAATCCCTTTTTGCGGTTGCTGAAAATTATCCGCAGCTGCGCGCTTCGGAAAATTTTAGCCGTCTGCAGGAAGAGCTGGCCGACACCGAAAACAAAGTTCAGGCAGCCAGGCGCTTCTATAATGGCAACGTGCGCGACTTAAATATCGCCATTGAAAGTTTTCCTTCGAACGTTATAGCCAAAATGTTCAGTTTCAAAGCAGCGGAATTTTTTGAAGTGGCAGGGGAAGAAGAGCGGGAAGCGGTCCAGGTGAAGTTTTAGCCTTTTTTCGCGGGGAGAATCATGCGCAGAGGAGGGCGAAATGAGATTGGTCAGGCGAAGGAAACGGGACGCTTTTATGTTCAGAATTTTTGAAACTATGATCAGAGGAAAGATCTGGGCGCTGGCGGCGACGAAAAAGACAACCGGGATTGTCGCCAAAATTATTTTGTGGCTCTAAGGCCAAGCTAAGGGTCGTCTCTTTCAGGGACGACCCTTTTTCAAAAAATTTGTCAGGACGCGGTAAAAATAGTAAAATGTTACATATAAGCGTTATGCCGGTTATGTCGTATAGGCACTTCAGGCATGACAAAAAATATGGCCAAGAACGCAGAAAAGGGGAAGGGCAGGGTTGGCATGGTGCGCGACCGTGCCCAGTATAAAAATCCCCGCACCAAGCTTTTCACCAAAGCCAGCACAGAGAGTGGCCGTTTTATGGACAATAAGACCAGCATGGGGAAGCTAAGCAAGTTTAAAGGAGTAAGAAAAGACTAAACATCTGCGAAATACGAAGGTAGTACAAATATAGTGATTCGCCTGCCGGCCGGCAGGAATATTCGTAGAAATTCGTAATTCGTAGAGAAATCATGAGTAAGGTTGTTTTTGACATTGAAACTTCAGGCACCTTTGAATCGTTAGACAAAGAGGCGCAGGAATATCTTTTAAAGTATGCCGAGGGCGAAGATGAAGTAGAAGAGGCAAGAAAAAAAGTTAACCTTTGGCCTTTTTGCAGTCAGATCGTAGCGCTGGCCCTGTTTAATCCCGATACAGAAAAAGGAAAAGTGTATTTTCAGGCGCCGGACAAAGAGATCGCGCCTTTTTCTGAAAATGGCGCGGATTTTAAGCCTTGCAGCGAAAAAGAGATCCTGGAAAATTTCTGGCAGGACATAAAAAATTATCACCAGTTCATAACTTTTAACGGCCGCGGTTTTGACTGCCCATATATCATGCTGCGCAGCGCTGTTTTAGGGGTCAGGCCGACTAAAAACCTGATGCCGCCGCGTTTCTCGGCCGATTTTCATATTGACCTTCTTGACCAGCTGACTTTTTATAGCGCATTTAGAAAATTCAGCCTGGATTTTTATTGCCGCGGGTTTGGCATAAAAAGTCCGAAAGCCGGAGGCATGACGGGCGATAAAATGGTCCAATATTTCAAAGACGGCAAATTTTTGGATATCGCGCGTTATTGTTTTGCCGACACAAAGGCAACGGCTGAGCTTTATAAACGCTGGACAGAATATATTGAAATGTAGTCATGACTAAATTTATCAAGCCAACTTTACTTGCGCTGGCGGTAGTGGAGATCTTTTTTGTCCTTTTCCTTTTGTATATATATGATAAATTTGTTTCAGATCCGCAGAACTACACGTCAAGCGTTGCAGTTGTTCGTCAGGCAAAGAAGGCAGGTGCTAATATTCTGCCTGATATTTCAGAAACAAAAACGGGCTTGCCAAAAAGCTTTTTAATAGAGAACGTCCCTTTTTCTGTGCAGTCACCTGATTCGCTCTGGGATGAATACGGGGAAGAATCATGCGAAGAAATGTCAGAAATTATAGTGGATCATTTCTGGACAAAAAAGGCGCTGGACAGAAAAATTGCGTTGGTCGAACGCAATAAACTTATTGAATACGAGATCCAGAATTACGGCGATTTCAGGGATGAGAATGCGGCGCAGATCGCCCAGCGGCTGAAAGACTATTTTGGTTATAAAAAAGTGGGAGTGATATATGATTTTTCCCTGCAGCAGCTAAAAGAAAAGATAGCGCAAGGCAAGCCGATAATAGTGCCTGCAGCTGGCAGGAAACTTGGCAATCCTTATTTTACCCAGCCTGGTCCGCTTTATCACAATCTTGTTATAATCGGCTATGAAGGCACGGATATTATCGTCAACGATCCTGGCATCGGCCGCGGCCAAGGTTATCGCTACAACGAGAACGTCTTATACAACGCCATCCATGATTTTCCGGGCTCAAAAGAAAATATTGAACAGGGCCGAAAAGCCATGATAATCGTAAATGGAGGATAATAATATGGAAAACCCTGAACAATTTAAGCTAACGCCGCAGGAACCAAAATTAAAAGGCAAGGGGCATGAGCCGATGACCGAAGAAGAACTGGACAAATACGTGGAGGAGCAATTCGGCGGCCGCCGAACCTCAAAAGTAAAGGACGATGCGGCTGCGGCAGAGGCCTTCAAGAAAGTGTTGGGTGGCAAAGAAAAGAAGGAGCAGTAGATTTTAGTCTTGTCATGCCGGACCTGATCCGGCATCCAGAAGAAAAGTCTGGATTTCCGCTTTCGCGGGAATGACAGTTGTTTGTTTCGTGTCGCATTACTCAATTTTTTAAATTGAAACCCATGTCAGGCAAAAAAATCATTTTTATTGCTTCTTTGGCCGCGATAGTGATTATTATCGGCGTGCTGGTCTATATTGGCAGAGATAAAATTGATAACAATAACCAGGCCCAGACGCCCGGAATAACTTTGGGCAGCGCCAGCGCGCCGGTAACTATTGAAGAATACACAAATTTTCTCTGCTCGCACTGCGCTGATTTTGCCAGAGACACCCTGCCGCAGATCATGGCGACCTATGTGAATACTGGCAAGGCCAGGATGATATTTTATATTTCTGAACCAGTTGAACTGCAAAAAGCGGCTTTTTGTGCCGACAAGGCGGGAAAATTTATTGATTTCCATGATTACGCTTTTGCGCACCAGAGTGAGATAACAAGCGCGGATGCGGTTTTGCAAATTGCAAAAAATGCTGGTCTGGACAGTGCTGAATTTACACAGTGCTATAATTCTTCAGAAGCCGGAAAAGCGGTCAGCGACTGGTCCTCAAAACTTGTCAAAGAAACAATATCAGGCACGCCGACGTTTTTCATTAACGGACAAAAAATAGAAGGCGCCTTCCCTTACAGCGAATACGAAAAAGTCATTGAAAGCAAGCTTAAGTAAATGCGTTATGGCAGTATAAATCATACAGACGGCGAACACCCTTCGCCGTTTTTGTTTATCCCCACACCTTATACTCGTCATACGTCAAATTTATCGCGCGTGACTTTAAGGTGTGGGGATTTATTATATTGAATCTTAGGGGTTTTTGGAGTATGCTGGAAACAAGGACTTTTCGGCTCGAACCGCTTTGAGCCGTATTAAAAAATATAGGAGGGCCGATAAACCGGCTCTTTTTTGTGGACAAATAGCCAATGACCTTGACATAGTATATAATTTGTGCCATACTCATTCATTAGTTTTTCATTCGCTTTTGTCGTAGGCTTTATTTAAGAAGAAGGAGCGGATTCGGGAGTGTAATGATAGGCCAAAAAAACCATGAAAATCTCAATATTGATTCCCTGTCATAATGAGGAAAAATCAATAGCAAAATGCGTTAATGCTTGTCTAAACCAGACTCGTCCACCGGACGAGATCGTTGTGGTTAACGACGGCAGCACAGATGCCACTTTGGAAATTCTTAAGCAATTTGAGGGCGGGATTAAGGTTGCCAATATTGAGCATGCCACCGGCAACAAAAGCTATGCCCAGGAATTCGGCCTGCAATTCGTCACCGGCGACATATTTATTGCCACCGATGGGGATACTTTTTTGGACAAAGATTTTATCAGACTAATAGAACAAGATTTTGAGGCCGATCCTAAAATTGCGGCGGTGGGCGGATATGTGAAAAGTTTAAAATATAATTGGCTGACGGCTTGCCGTGAGCTGGATTATATTTTCGGGCAAAATATCAATAAGCTCGCGCAGGCGAATCTGGGTTTTATGTTTGTTATTCCGGGTTGCGCGGGCGCTTTTCGCACGGATATTTTTAAAAAATATATCAATTTTGACCATGATACATTGACCGAAGACCTGGATTTTACGTTCAAATTGCATCTTAATTATTTTAAGATAAAGTATAACCGCAAAGCTGTTTGCTATACCCAGGATCCTTTTACCATCAAATCCTATATCAATCAAATGAGACGGTGGTATGGCGGCGGCTGGCAGAATTTGGTCAAAAACGCCCGGCTTATCAGCCGGCCGGTGAACGCTTTTGAGCTTTCCCTGATCTACATAGAAGGGCTTATTTCTTCTTTCTGCCTTTTTTTGCTTCCGGCCGTGAACTTGTATTTTTTCGCGTATTCTGTCGGCCTTTACCTGACCTTTGCGATCTTACTGGGAATTTATTGCTCGATTGCCAGAAAAAGGATCGATCTTTTATTGTATTCGCCTTTTTATTTGGTCCTGGTTTTTATCAACGCCTGGATCTTTCTTGAACAATTTGTCGAGGAGCTCATCTTAAGGAAGAAAAATCGGATCTGGTTCACTCCAGAACGATTTAAAGATAACGTGGAGTTAGCATAAACCCCCACACCAGAATGCCGCCGGAGTCAGCCCGCCTCATGGCGAAATGAATAGTAACAACCTTAATATTGCCCCAATGCTATGGACGTAAGTCATGGTGTGGGGGTAAAAGTATGTTTCCAACAATCGGATTATCAATTTTCATCCATTTATTCATACTGCTTTTATCGTTTTTGAAAAAGCTGGTTGATTTTGTGTTGCTGAAGCTGAGGTGGGATCTGTTTAAGGTCAAATTGAGCCTTTTTTTGAGGCTCAAAATTGGCGTGCCCTTGACAGATAGAGCGGGCGATTCGATTTTCCGCAGATTCTTTGCTTTATCGATCCTGGCTGCGGTATTTGTGTTAATGATAACGTCGTTGTTCTCAATCGGTCCGCACCTGAAAGCTAATTCAAACCTGGAATTAGTGGCTAGTATATTTAAAGGCAGTCAGACACTTGCCAGCCAGGAGGAAGGTATGATATTGTCTGAAGGCAATAAGATCATCCCGTTGGCCATTTTGCCGGTGTCAGAAGACGTTGATGGCTCTGTACAGCGCTAAACATCTTGTTGTGAATTTAGGGGGTATAATAATAACTAGAATTAATACTAAGAAAAACATGAATCCCGTTAGAAGCCGCGATCGCTCGACGGGAAAGAAGCAATGATCGCAGTCAAATTGGATAATTATTAATAATTTTTGCGGGTTGCGATTGATCGCGATCTGCTTCTAACGGGATGAAAAAAATAAAATTGATCGTCGTTTCAATATTAATCGGTGTTTTTGCCTTGTCGGTTTTAAAACCGCTTGTGAATTTAACCAATACTCAGGCGCTGGCCGCTGAAACCGGGCCGGCTGCTTTGATTACGATAACTTTTGACGACGGCAATAAAACGATCTGGGATAATGCTTTGCCGATCATGTCCTCGCATAATATGAAGGGCGTATTTTTTGGTGAAACCGGGCCGTTGAACTCGGGCGAAGATTGGGTCATGACCTGGGATCAGGTCAGGGCCCTGCAGAATACTTACGGCTGGGAAATAGGCAGTCACTCGGTCAGCCACCCTTATTTGACGCAGGTTTCAGACGCACAGCTGGACCAGGAATTGCGGGTTTCAAAACAGGATTTTGCAGCGCATGGGATAAATGTCAAAGGATTCGCTACTCCATATGGCGATTACAATACAAAAGTTTTGTCCGCCATCGCCCAATATTATGACTATCACCGGGCCGCCTGGGGCGGGGCCAACTCCTGGCCGTATAATAAATATGAGATCTTGGCGCAGGAAGTTTCAAATTTAACCACGCCTAGCCAAGTTAGGGAATGGATTGCCAGCGCGGTGGCTAATAAGCAATGGCTGGTTTTGCTGTTTCATGAAACAGTGACCGGCCCGGCCGGGGAGTATCAATATAATATAGATCAATTTACGCAGATCGTTGACGCAATTAAAACGAGTTCCATTCGCGTGGTGACGTTCGCGGACGTTTTTGGCCAGTCGAGCCCGCCTCCTCCGCCGACTCCACCGCCCGGAGGGGAAGTTACTTCTATAACCGATTGGCGCTCAAGCGATGTTAATTTTGTTAGTGTCAATAATAATGGCAGCGGCAGTGTGCGGATTATCGGCGGGACAGCTTTGCATGAAGCGGTGTCCGGCTTTGTTTCTGTCAACAGCGCCAGCCAGTATGTTTTAAGAATTAATCAAACGGTCAATGACAGGACGCGCGGCGGCTGGGCGGTTTGGGTTGATGAATTTGATGGCAGAGGCAAATATATAAGCGGCCAGTGGCTCGGCGGCAATTACAAGAATTTTAGTGGAATGCGTTCTTACAGTTATAAGCCGACCTCAAGCAGGGTTGTTAAAGTTTCTTTTCTTCTTCTTGTTGAAAAAAACAGCAGATTAGTCTTGAACGCTAATTCGGCGCAATTGGTTAGATAAAATAGGGCACAATCTGGGATCTTAAAAATCCCGCCTTCAGACGGGATTTTTTGGTGGGTTAATGATGTCCCAATCTGTCATTTCCGTGAAAACGGGAATCCAGGTTTTACTCCTCCTCTTAATTTAAGAGGAGGTTGGGAGGAGTTATAATTCATAACTCACCCTACCCCTCTCTTATCTTAAGAGAGGGAATAAATCCATAATCTGGATTTTGGATCAAGCACTCACTCATGAAAATGGGTGTCCGGAATGACACTATCGCTAAGATTAATTTGCCCAATTTGCCCAATGGCCTTGACAAGCGTTTGTTTGTGTGCTATGTTTATACATCGATGATTAAGGTGATTTATAGGGGATTTAAAGCTGATTGTAGCTTAAAAATTTGAACAAAATCCAAAAAGGAGAAGGAGGAAGAAACGATGAGAACGCAGAATGGTTGGAAGTGGTTGGCTATGGTATTAGTGTTGGTGGCCCTTTTGACGGCTGGAATGGCGAATGCCTCTCAGCCGGAAGCAATGATCACCTTTACGTTTGACGATGGGGCGCGGCCGATTTACGACAACGCTTTGCCTATTCTGGCAGAGCGTGGAATGAGAGCAGTTTTTTTCGGAGAGACTGGGCCGCTGAACGCAGGCGAGTCCTGGGTTATTACCTGGGACGAGGTCAGAAAACTGCAGAATGTCTATGGATGGGAGATTGGCTCTCATTCCATAACTCATCCTTATTTGACGCAGGTGACAGATGAGCAGCTCACTCAGGAGCTCCAAGGGTCAAAGGCGGACTTCGCCGCTCAGGGGATAAATGTTAGAGGTTTTGCAACCCCCTACGGTGATTGGGACACCCGAGTTATGTCGGCGATTACTAAGTATTACGAGTGGAATCGTGATGCTTGGGGCGGGGCGAATTCTTGGCCGTATGATGTTTACCATATTACGGTCCGGGAACCAACGAATACCACTCCAGCCGAAGAAGTGCGGGGCTGGATTGATGAGGCCATTGCCAATCAGCAATGGCTGGTGCTGCTGCTTCATGGAGTGGTGATCGGTACGCCACAGCCATATCAGTACGGGGTCAACGATTTCAAAAAAAGTGTTGACTATGTGGCGGCGAGCGGCATCAAGGTCGTCACAATTTCTGAGGCCTTGGGTCTGGAACCGATCGATCCGCCTCAACCGCCTGGACCAGCAGGGAATCTTGTCCAAAATCCGAGCTTTGAGGACGGCTTGGACGGCTGGTACACAAACAGCAGATTTGTTCAAATTGTTACCGATTCCATCGGTAACATGGTCAGGATTATCGGGGGAAGGGGTCACCGGCTTATTTCCAGCTCGGAGATCCCGGTCAGCGCTGGTAAAGAATATTTGTTATCATTCTCCCAGTGGATAGAAAAATATCGCCGTGGCGGCGCGGCGGTCTGGATTGATGAGTTCAGAGTGGACGGAGAATGGGTCTCTGGTACGTTCCTTGGAGGAACGTATAATAATTTTGCCGGCACAAAAGAATATGCCTACAAAGTGCCGCCCGGTGTCGATTCTGTTTCCATTGAGCTTTACACCGAAGAAGGCAGCAAGTTGACTGCCTACTTCGACGACGTCAGTCTGACGTTGAAGAAGTAGTTCGTTGAATATTAGCAAAAGCCCGATGCAGAAAAAATCTGTGTCGGGCTTCTTTTTTTATCTTCTTTTATCTTTTGTCATTCCGGGCTTGCTTGCCCGCCATAGCCTTGGCGACGGAGGGACCCGGAATCCAGAATTCCTTGGGAGAAAAAAATAAAATCTGGATGCCGGATCAGGTCCGGCATGACAATATGAAGGGTTGGCAGTAAGGGCCGGATTTTTTTACGGTAAGGCCGCTCGAAACGCCTCAAGCGAGGCGGCGTCAGACCAGACCCGCCAGTCTTTTTCTTTGTTTTCATTAAACCAAATCCAGCCTTTGATTTCCGGCTGGCTGGTAATTTGCTTGAACGCGTCGCTTATCCAGGCGGCTTTTTTTGTCCCTTGGGCGCTGGCAATAGAGAAAACATAGATCGGTTTCTTAAGCACCTTTAGGGCTTCGTTAGTCCGGCTGAAAACTTCGTTATAACTTTGCCACGGCTCGCCGGTGTTAAAGCCGTCAGCTCCGACATAGTCAACATACTGGTCGCCCGGATAAAGGAGCTTAATTTGGTTCTCCACGGAACCGGGAACATTATTGACATTGATAGCCCAGCCGAATCTGACGTTTGGAATGTTTTTAAAAAAATCGTGGACATATCGATAAGCCAGAATGTGTTTTTCTGCGTTGTTACCGTTTTTCGTGATTGAACAGGGGAACCAGTTGCCGTTCATTTCTGAAAAAGGGATTAAGATAACTGGCCAGCCAAAGTCTTTGGCGTTTTTGGCAAAAGTCGTAAAATAGCTGTCCCAGTCGCCTCGCAATACTGCGTCGTAGGAAAAGCGTGGCTGTTCGGCGGAAGCAACATTATAATCCGTCGCTTCCCAAAAAATAACCAGTGTTTTGTCGTCTTTTTTGATAAGCGGGCCAAGATAAGAAGGAAATTCATTTTCGTTCCCCCAGTGGAGAAAAAGCGCGACCAATGGCATTTTTTTACCGACTTTTTGTTCAAAATCAATAATGTCGGAATCCTGCCAGCCATTATAGGCGCCCCAGGCAAGAGTGTTTAGAGAAGGGAAGTTGGCCGGCTGGGCAGGCAAAAATTTTAGTTGTGCCGCGTCGTTATTCTGACCAAAAAATCGGTCAGAAAGAAGAACTGATCCGGAATATTTGTAGATCGCGAATAAAGCGCCGGCGGCTGAAAGAGCGACCAATATTATCAGTATTATACTTGATGTGTTTTTATTTTTTCTCATGCCTTTAAATTATAACCCATATTGTTAAGTATTAACAAGAAAAAAAGATTAATTATGAATATTTAATTATTGGAGTGTTGTCCAGGCATCTCATTCAGGGAGCAGAATTGGGCAATAAGCCGCGAAAAAAACCTGACAGAAGAGGTTATTTTTGGTATAGTGTGCAAAGACGAATTTGGCATTCTTCAATCTTTTTCAAGTGATTGGTTGACAAAAGCACGGTTTATGTAGTAATATATAACATTAAAATGATGATAATTTTGAGGCAAGAAACTAGCCTCAAATGTGAATAAAGGACAGTTCTTTTTTAACTTAATTATCGGTGAAAACGCCTAAAAATACAAAAAATACATAAAGGAGGGGTTGCTATGGAAAAGACATGGGGAAAGTGTGTTTTGTTGGTGGCAGTGGCGATGGCCATTCTCTTTTCGTCCGAGGCATTGGCCTATAAATGGACGGAAATCGGGCGAGCGCCATTGCTGGGCAGCGTCAACGATAAATTGGCGCTGCAGCAGCAGATTGGCTTTGAGGTCAATAAAGCAAAAATTATTAATGGTCTCAAAAAAGCCGAGCCGGGATGGAATGCGGAACAGACCCAAGCAGAAATCGCGTCTGTAATTCAAAGCGACCAGGGAGTTGAGGAAATTTCTTTTTCTCCTGGCGCAAAATTTGCTTGGATGATTTTTCAGCCCAAAGACGGGCTGACATCCGTGATCAGAGACGTAGAATGGACAGGAAAAGAATCCATTGAAGGATTCAAGTTCGCTATCGTCTGTGGCCAACAGAAGCTCGATTTCTTCATTGCCAAAAAGTGCGGGAACCTTGCGTTTTTGGGCAAAAAGATAGCCGAAGTGAAAACCATTTCCGGGCCACCAGGATCTCCCGGACCTCCTGGTCCGCAAGGCCAGAAAGGTGAGCAGGGATTTCAAGGTCCACAGGGCCCTGAAGGCCCCCAAGGACCGGCTGGAGAATCATTTCAGCCGACTATCGTGAATAATTACTATAGCGATAGCAACGGTTATATTTACAAGCAGGCGTATCTAGTGGCGCCTTTCATAGCGGCATCTATGGGTTTCGGTGTCGGATATTATGCCGGATATGGATATGGCGGGTATGGTTACGGCGGATATAATTACAATGATTATGGTCATGGCGGATATGACCGTGGCTATGGCAACAGATATGACCGTGGATATGGCCGTGACAGAGGAGAAAGTCGCAGTCGCCATGAATCTTTTGATCGTGGACATCGCGATTCCTATGACAGGGGCCATGCTCAAAAAGAGCATTATGGTCAAAGCGGACAAAGGTCGCGAGCGGATAGGGGAACATGGTCAGCCGACCGAACGGGTAGAAACGGCAGAATCGGAAGCTCGCAGGCCGGGCATGGATTCCATAATCAACACGGCTCGCATCAGCGGATAGGCAGAAGTCAGTCGTCAGTCGGATATTCTAGGGGCGGCAGCTCATATGGCAGCAGAGGATATTCGCAGCATTCTCCATCAACGGCAAGAGTCTCGCGCGGCGCAGGTTATTCTGGGTCAAGAGGTGCTGGAGTGAGCAGAGTAGCGTCCGGGTCATCGCGAGGTTATAGCGGCGGCGGAATGTCGCATGGAGGCGGCGGTCGCAACGGAGGCGGAGGCCGCTCGGGCGGAGGCGGTAGACATTGATAATTAACAGGAGGGAGATTCGTAAAAGAACGGGTCTTCCTCCTCTATCTTTCTGAAAACAAAAATATTGTTGCCAGAAAAATGGAGGATAAAGAATAAAACAGGAAACAAAAAACGTCCCGTTTCGCTCCGCCAGTTGGCGGACGGCGGAGGGGGCGTTTTTTGTTTGTGCAACATTATTTTTTGTGGTAAAATTTAAGCAAATCAATGTTCACAAAACGAACATTAGAAGAGTTTGTTGTATTCCTGAAAAAAAATAATTGGGAGGTTTACGGTCCAAAAAAAGACGAGCAGGAAGGAAGAATATTAGCCGGCCAAATAGACAGATTGGAAGAATTATTAATGGGGAGCGAGCTGCCGTTTTATTCGTTCAAAAAATTTTTTGTGCCGGAGCAAGAGACGCTCTTTGAATATAATAAAGAGGCTCTGAAGATAAAGATCAATGAAGGCCAAAAAAAAGCTATTTTGGGGATGAATATTCTGGATCTGCGGGCGGTCCTGCTTTATGATCAGGTTTTTGAAAAGGACGCGTATTATCATACAAGGCGGCAAAAAATGCTGATTGTCGGGCACAGCTTAATTCCTCCTGTTTTACAGAATATCTTTGAGGCGATCTTTGAAGAGGACGTTTTGGAACATTTAAGCTTTGATATATTTTTGGCGTCAGGAAACAGGAAACAGCCCGCCCGCCTGGACTTCGTCCATGCGAAGTCGGGCGGGGATACAGAGAGCGCCGAAGAGTTCGTAGTTTTTACCGGTTCGCCTCTCGGGCAAAAGATATTGGATGATTTTGGCTATGATGAGTATATCCATATCCAGTTCAGCGGGCCGGTTCGTGAAGGCAAATTGGATGAGCGGATGCTGAAACTGAAAAATAATCTTGAGAATAAGCACAATCAAAAAATTTGGGACGAGCTGGGGAAGAGATGCATTGAATGCGGTAAATGCACAATTATCTGCCCGACTTGTTTTTGTTTTCGCATAGATGATGAGGCGGCCTTAGCCGAAGAAAAAGGCGAGCGTCAGCGCTGCTGGGACGCCTGTTTCTACCAGGAATTTTCAGAGGTTGCGCTTAGTCATAAATTCTTAAATTCTGCCGCAGCGCGCATCTATTTTTGGTATTTTCATAAATTTGCCAGAATTCCGGAAGAATTCAATTTTATGGGATGCGTGGGATGCCACCGATGCGCGGCGGTCTGCCCCGTTGGCATAGATATTGCGGAGGTGCTGAAAGAGATAGAAAGATCATAGATTACAGATTTACAGATATACAGATTGAACTTATCTGTACATCTGTAAAAATCTGTAATCTGTAAATTATGTTTAATCCTTACCAAACCAAAACAGCCAAAATAGTCAAAATAACCGATTTGGCCTTTGGTATTAAGCTTTTTGAATTTGACGCAAAACCAGCGCACGAGCCCGGCCAGTTTATGATGCTTTCGCTGCCAGGTTTTGGCGAAGCGCCGTTTGCGCCGTGCAATAGGATCGGGAAAAATCTGGAATTGTGTGTGAGAGCCGTTGGACGGTTGACGAACAAGCTGCATTCTTTAAAAACAGGGGATAGAGTCGGTGTGCGCGGTTCTTACGGAAATGGATGGCCGGTCGCTGGCGCTCAAATTAAAAATGAAAAGTTAAAAGTTAAAAGTTTAGCTGAGAAGAAAAACTTATTAATCGTTGTTGGTGGCCTGGGACTGGTGCCTCTGCGAAGTTTAATTATGGACAAAGAAAAATTTCTGGGGCGCGAGGCTCTCGTACAGATTTTTTATGGGGCGCGGACGCCAGACGATTTTTTATTTAGAGATGAATTTGAGAGCTGGCGGAAAAAAGGAATTGATATCCAACTGACGATAGACAAAGAATGCCCGGAATGGAGCGATTGCGTTGGGATGGTGCCGGTTCTGTTTGATAAGCGCAACGTAGTCAAGGAAGCGCGGGCATTTTTATGCGGGCCGCCGGTTATGTATAAGTCAGTTTTGCAGAAAGTGAAGGAACATAAATTCAGAGACGAAGATATTTTTTTATCATTTGAGCGGCGTATGCACTGCGGGGTGGGAGTATGCCAGCATTGCGCGATCGGGCCTTTTTACACCTGTAAACAAGGGCCGGTATTCTCGTACGATAAAATAAAAAATATTCAAGGCGCAATTTAAAATATGGACTGGAAAGAAATTTTGGGCGAAGAAATACATGAAATGGGGCCGTTTATGCTTATGGCTTTGCTGTTTTTTGGCGGCCTTATCGCAGTAATCATTAAGACGCTATAAAGATGTGTTTAACAATTCCAAAACAGGTTATATCAGTTAAAGGAAGCGTTGTTTGTGTCAGGTCAGCCAAAGGCCAGCAGGAAGTTGGCAGTTTGGTTAAGGCAAAAAAAGGCGATTGGGTTTTGACGCAGAATGATGTTATTATCAGAAAAATTAGCCAAAAACAAGCAGAAGAGATCGACATGTTAATGTCGTCCCGAGGCGCGAAGCGACGAAGGGATCCCGTCCGATAACTACGGGATTGCTTCGTTACTACGTTTCTCGCAATGACGATTTGGAAAATATGAATAAAAAAGGCCTGCTTTTAGTTTTTTTTACCGCTGTAATTTCCGGTTTTTCGATTTTTATCAATAAATACGGGATTAGCGGGACTGATCCCTATATCTTTACTTTTTTGAAAAACGTGATGGTTGCCGTAGTTCTTAGCGGATTCGTACTGCTGGCAAAGGAATGGCGACAACTGGCTAAGCTGACAAAGAAACAATGGCTGATTCTTGTGACAATCGGTTTTGTGGGTGGCGGTCTGGCCTTTTTGCTTTTTTTCAAAGGGTTGTCCATCACTTCAGCCGCGCAGGGCTCGTTCGTTCATAAAACGATGTTTGTTTATACAATGGTTTTGGCCGCGATTTTTTTGCGTGAAAAAATAAGGAAAGAGATGATAATCGGAGGCCTGTTGATTCTGGCGGGGAATTTGCTGGCTTTAAAAACCCTTAATTTGTCTTTTAATCGCGGAGATTTTTATGTATTCTTGGCGACGCTGCTTTGGGCGGCTGAAAGTATCATATCAAAATACGTCCTCAGGGATTTGTCGGCTAAAATTGTGGCTTGGGGCAGAATGTTTTTTGGAGCTGTTTTGATTTTGATTTTTTTGGCTGCAAACGGCCAGCTGGCGATGATCGGTCATATTAGCTTTGAGCAGACGCTTTGGATTGAGATCACTTCTTTGATCTTGTTTGGCTATGTCATAACTTGGTACAGCGGCCTAAAATATGTTTCTGTTTCTGCGGCGGCAAGTGTTTTGATTTTGGGTTCGCCCATCACGATTTTTCTGGCTTTTGCCGCCACCGGGAAAATAAGTTTTGGAGAAATTATTTCAAGCGGCTTAATTATGAGCGGCTTGGCAATGATTTTGGGATTTCAATATATTTTAGAAAGAATAAAACAGCTGAAAGGCAAAATTAATGTCAGGGCTTAAGATAGCTGCACTTTACGGACTGGCGCCGCATCGGCTTGGCCTCTGCGGACCGAAGGAAGCGGCGCGACAGAATATTTTGCGGAGGTTTCTTGGAGGTAAAGTGCAGGCAGCAAAAGCTAGGAAGGTCTTGGAAGGTTTCAGAGGTGCTTACCCCTATTATCGGTTGATCGCCAGGAGCAACAAAATAAAAGACCCGCTAAATGAGAAAGTCGTCAGAGCTTACTGGATAGGCAATAAATTGCTGGATAATGTAAAAAATACGGATTTAAAAAAAATGATTGCGGGTGATTTTTCCAGGCCGGGGCTTCTTTCAGAAAACATGGCGGCAAAAAAGGCCGAACTAATTGGGCTTCTCGCCAAACCGCATCACAGTTTCCATGTTTTGGCGATTGGCTCGGTGACCGGCAGCGTTGATTTTGTAAATACCAAACTGAAAGATATTTGTCGGCCGGGATGGGGGAGAGTGACGCGTAGCGTCATCCCCGCGAAAGCGGGAATCCAGGTTAAGAAATCTGGATTCCGTGTCAAGCACGGAATGACAAAAAGTGTAGGAAAAATTACCGTCGAATACCAGCCGCTCGTCGGAGAGAAAAGAATAAAACTAGGTAAGCCGGTCAAAAAAGAGGTTTTCTGGGACAAGACGATTGTACCAGAAATAAAAATAGGGGATTGGGTTTCGTTCCATTGGAACTGGCTAGTCGAGGTTTTAAAAAGAAAAGATGTCGAAAATTTAAAAAAATACACTTTAAATACACTAAGGTGTCTAAAATAATCAAAAAGCCCACAATCGCGATCGTTTCTCTGACCTGCTGCGAAGGTTGTCAGGTGGCGATTTTGGATTTGGGCGAAAGATTGCTTGAGCTGACGGAAAAGGTTAAGATCGGCGATTTTGCGATGATCGAGGACGAACCGGAGGCAGAAAATTTTGATGTCGTTTTTGTTGAAGGCACGCCCATAACTTCAAAAAATATCTCACGGCTGAAAGATCTGCGGAATCGAAGCAAATTTTTAGTGACTATCGGCGCCTGCGCTTGTCTTGGCGGCATTGCCGAGCTTAAAAATTATCAGGACAAGAACGAGCGCCTGCGTTATGTCTATAAAAATGTTGAGGGCATAGAAAACCCGGATATCAAACCCGTCAAACATTACGTCAAGGTTGATTTGGAAATTCCCGGTTGTCCGATAAACAAGGAAGAATTTTTATGGGCGGTTAAAGAATTAATCTCGGGCGTTGTTCCCAAAATTCCCCAGCGGCCGGTTTGTTATGAATGTCAGCTTAAGCAGAATAAGTGTCTTTTGCAGGAAGGATTGCCTTGTTTAGGCCCGATGATCTTGGGCGGCTGCGGCGCGCCATGTCCTTCCAGCAACTATCCTTGCGACGGTTGCCGCGGACCGCTAAGGGGTATGAATTTGAATAATTTTATGAAATCTTTACGCGAACTTTACGGGTGGAATCAGCGAGAAATTGATTTGATAATGCAAAGATTTGGCATGCTGGATGACAGTTACCCGCAACCGCCGACAGTAAAATAATTTTAAAAAATTCATGCATATAAAAATTGACCATATCGCAAAAATAGAGGGGCATGCCGGATTTGTGGCTGATATTGCCGGCGGCAATGTTATAAAAGCCAGATTAGATGTGGCCGAAGGCGCACGGTTGCTTGAGGGAATTTTGCAAGGCCGGTCATATGACGAAGTTTCGCAAATAACGGCCAGAATCTGCGGCGTTTGCCCTGTTGTGCACACGCTAACGAGTTTAAAGGCGCTTGAATCAGCAATGGGTGTTTCGATATCGGCGCAGACGATACTGTTGCGTAAACTTATGATGATGGGGCAGATCTTAAACAGCCATGCCCTGCATCTTTTTTTCTTTTCTCTTTCTGATTTTTTTGGATTTAAAAACGACCTGGCGCTGATTAAAAAATATCCGGGCAGAGCCAAAGAAGCGCTTATCCTGCGGGAATACGGCAATAAGATCATCGAAATTATCGGCGGCCGCTCGATCCATCCTTTGACGCCGGAAGTAGGCGGTTTCAAGAAACTGCCAGATGAAAAAAAATTAGAGGCGCTCGCGGCGCAAAGCAAAAAAGCGCTTGGCGCCGCCTGCAATTTGGCTGAATTTTTTGGTCGGCTTAAATATCCTGATTTTAAAAGAAATTCTCAGTTTATTTGTTTAAGCGCGCCTGATGAGTACGCGATATATGATGGCATAGTTCGGACAGGGATCAAAGAGATAGAGCGCGTCAGTAATTTTGTGGGCAAAATTAAAGAGGCGCAGATTGAACAAAGCGCAGTTAAGAGAGCTGGCTGGCGCGGCGAGCCCTATATGGTTGGTGCATTAGCGCGCTTGAATTGCCAGGCCAAAAATTTGAATCCGAAAGCCAAGACAATTTTTCGCAATACTGACCTTGTTTTGCCGAGCCAAAATCCATTCCATAATATTCTGGCGCAGGCAATCGAAATGGTGCATTGTGTTGAGGAAAGCCGGAAACTGCTTGAGGAAATAAAAGAGCAAGGCATTGAATTTGAAAAGCCAGGATTTGAAATAAAAGCAGGCAAAGGGTATGGCGCGATGGAGGCGCCGCGCGGCACGCTTTTTTATTATTATGAATTGGGCAGCGATGGTTTGGTAAAAAATGCCAATATCATTACGCCGACTTCGCAGAACCTGGCGCGCCTGGAAAGGGATCTGGCTGAATATCTGCCAAAATTGACAAAAGGCAAAACCGCCTGCAAGGAAGAATGCGAGGATCTTATTAAAATGTTGGTTCGGGCGTATGACCCATGCCTGACCTGCGCTACGCACTAATGCATGCATGATTTCCATTTAGCCAATCAAATAGTTAAGATCGCGCAGGAATACGCGAAAAAAAACGGGCTGAAAACGGTCAAAAAAATTTGCATCGAGCTGGGAGATATTATTGAGCATGGGGAAAACATCAGCGCGGCGAACCTGCGGCATAACATAAATCTCTTGATGTCCTGCAAAATACAGATAAAAAAAATAAAAGGAGACAGCTGGAGGCTTGTCTCGATAGAAGGAGACTAATATGAGGTTCAGCTCTGCTAAAAGATATCTTTCAAACAAAATTGATTTAAGACTGGGCACATGCTTAAGCGGACTTGATTATGTGGGGTTGATAATTACGCGAACATGCAATTTTAAGTGTCCAAATTGCGATTCTTGGAAGAAACAGGATATTGGTGAGTTATCGCAGGCAGAATGGCTAAAGGTGTTGGAAGAAGTGTCTGGCCTCAGGCCTTATATAGAATTTACCGGCGGTGAACCTCTTATTAAAAAAGATTTGGTGTTTGCCTTGGCCAGCGAGGGGAGAAGGTCGGGACTCACCATGTGCCTTAACACAAATGGATCTCTGATAGATGAGCAGGTCGCTGATGATATTATAAGTTCTGGATTACGAATGGTAAAAGTCTCTTTATACAGTCTTAATGAATCTATCCACAACACGCTTAGGGGAGTGAGGAATGCCGGGGCTCGGGCAAAAGAATCATTAAATATTTTAAGAAATAAAAACGCAGATAAGAAGATAAAGATACAGATAGGTTTTTTGTTGACAGGGTTGAACATAGATGGAATAAATGAAATAATTGATTTTGCGTCAAGAAACAATTTTGAGCTGGCCATACAGGTTTTGGATTTTGTTATTGAACGTCAATATGAGCAGGACTGGGAAAAAAAATCTGAAATATGGCCAACGGCAGAACAGCTTGGAAAATACTTAAAGCCGCTTGTTGTCAAAAAACCGAGTTGCGTAATAAATCAAAAATTCCATTTAAAATTAATTTATGACTATTATTTGGAGAGGGTAGCGCCAAAGAGGATTTGTTTGGCCCCGTTGAACAATATGTTGGTTTGGCCGAACGGGGATGTCAGCCTGTGCTTTAGGAGCGGAATTATAGGGAATGTTGCTAAGGAGCCGACTATAAAAATTTGGCGCGGCAGAGAAGCAAGAAACGAGAGAAAGAGATTGCGACAGTGTAACAAAAACTGTAGAATAATAGGATGCAATGTAGCAAAGGGGATCAAAGATCTATTTTAAAAAGGATAAATTTAGGATTTAGCGTTAATAATTTATGTATGAGCTTATAATCATCGGTGGCGGGCCGGCGGCGATGTCGGCAGCCATTTACGCGGCCCGTAAAAAAATGAAAACACTGCTCGTCGCGTATAATTTTGGCGGGCAGATGATGGAGGGCTACAAGATAGATAATTACCTGGGTTTGCCCGGTCTTTTGGGCATTGATCTGACGCAAAAATTTATGGAGCACTTGAAGAAATTTGAGAAAAACGGAAGCGATGGCATTTTTGAGCTTGAGGCCAAAGACGGGGAAACAATAAAAAATATAAAAGTATCGGAAAATGGCGAATTTGAGGCATATTCGGATAAGGGCAAATACAGCGCGAAGGCAATGATTATCGCGACGGGCCGCGCAGAGCGCAAACTCAATGTGCCCGGCGCCAAAGAATTTGAAGGCAAAGGAATTTCTTATTGCGCAACTTGTGACGCACCTCTTTTTAATGATAAAATAGTGGCAGTTATTGGCGCAGGGGACGCTGGTCAGGATACAGCTTGGGAGCTGACAAAATACGCAAAAAAAGTTTATCTTTTGAACCGTTACGACGAGTTGCGGGGAGACGACAAACAGCTGCAAGAGCGGTTGAAAAAAGAGGCAAAAGTTAATATTTTGGCCCAAGTTGACGTCAAAGAGATCATCGGAGAAAAATTTGTCAGCGCTATGGTTTATCAGGATTTGCGGACGGGAGAATCGCATAAAATTGACGTTAGCGGAATTTTTGTGGAGATCGGGTCAACTCCTGCATCTATGTTTTTGGACGGCCTTCTTAGATGCAACGATAAAGGCGAGATTATTGTTGAACATAATAGTTGCGCCACATCTGTGCCTGGAATTTTTGCCGCAGGCGATGTAACAGATGTTTCAGAGAAGCAGATAATAATTGCCGCTGGTATGGGAGCGAAAGCGGCGCTGTCGGTTTACAACTATCTTAAAAACAAATAAAATAATCAGTCATTCTGAGGGCGTAGCCCGAAGAATCTCCCGCGCATGCGGGATACTTTTGCCGGCATTCGCCGGAGATCCTTCACTTCGTTCAGGATGACAAAATTAAAATGACCAAAGTTTATTCCACTCCAACCTGTCCATATTGTCACACCCTAAAGGCCTTTTTGAAAGAGAAGGGGATTGAGTTTGATGACATTGATGTGAGCCGTGATTTAAAAGCGCAGGAAGAAATGATAGATAAATCAGGCCAGATGGGCGTGCCGGTGACTGACATTGACGGCCAGATTATAGTTGGTTTTGACAAGGATAAAATTTGTAAATTGTTGAAGATAGAGTGCTAAAAAGTTACAGTTTACAGATAAGTACAGATTTACAGATGGACTTTATCTACATATCTGTAAGAATCTGTAATCTGTAAAGCCATGAGGATTACTATTAACAGCTTTGGCAGTCGTAGAGGATTTACTCTTATTGAGCTTTTAGTCGTCATTGCCATTATCGGAGTTTTGGCAACAATTGTTTTAGTGAGTTTAAATTCGGCTAGGGTTAAGGCTAGGGATGCGAAAAGAATACAAAGTATAAAGCAAGTGCAGACAGCTCTTGAGCTATTTTACAGCGCTAATGGTTATTATCCAAAACATGATGGAGACACGAGCATGTATGGGTATGCTTTTAGCGATTGGGGCAGTCATTGCGGGGGGTGGTGGTGCACTCTTGAAACGTTTTTGAGTCCTTATATCAAGCCGTTACCGCGCGATCCAAATGGCGAAACCCAGCTGACTAATTATTTTTTCTACCGTACTCATGGCGATGGACAAAGTTACGGGTTAGCAGCCATATTAGAAAAACAGAACAGTACATCAATGAATGATGGGGGTTGTGAAAATCAAAGTTTCGAAGTCGGTCCTTCTCTTTCGTTGTGCGGCTGTGTGCCCGACATTTGGAGGCATCAGGGAACCAACTCTTGTCCTTAAACGGCGACGACAATCAAGATTAGTAACTTATAATAAAACTATGACAAAAATCGCAATCAATGGGTTTGGCCGAATAGGCCGGCCAACTCTAAAAAGAATTTTAAACAATCATAAGGATCTGGAGATAGCGGCCATCAATGACCTGGCTGACGCCAAAACATTGGCCCATCTTTTAAAATATGATTCAACTTACGGGATCTTTGACAAAACCGTCAAAGGCAAAGACGGCCAGATCAACGTTGGCGGCCAGGAGATAAGGGTTTTGGCGGAAAAAGATCCGGCCAAGCTGCCCTGGAAAGAAATGGGAATTGACATCGTGCTTGAATGCTCGGGCGTTTTTACCGAATACGAAGGCGCCAAAAAACATCTTGAGGCCGGTGCTAAAAAAGTGATAATTTCCGCGCCGACAAAAAGCAAAGAAATCCCGACTTTTGTCCTGGGCGTCAATGAAAAAAAATATGACGCAGGAAGGGACGATATAATTTCTATGGCTTCCTGCACCACTAATTGCCTGGCGCCGATAGTTAAAATTTTAAATGACAACTTTAAAATAATCCACGGTTTTATGACGACGGTCCACAGCTATACCAACGATCAGCGCTTGCTTGATCTGCCGCACAAAGACCTGCGGCGGGCCCGCGCGGCAGGGGTTTCCATTATCCCGACAACAACTGGTGCGGCAGTTGCGGTAACAAAAACTATTCCGGAACTTGAAGGAAAATTAGATGGCATCGCGCTTCGCGTGCCAACGCAGATTGTTTCTATCGCTGACCTGGTTTGCGTTGTCAAAACGCCGACTTCGGCCGAAGAAATAAATCACACCCTTAAAAAGGCTTCGCAGGAAAAAGAATTTGATGGTATCCTGGGCATTGAAGACGCCCAGCTTGTTTCAATTGATTATAAAGGCAACTCTTTTTCCTCCATCGTTGACGCTTCTTATACTATGGTGATTGACGAAACATTGGTTAAAGTTTTGGCCTGGTATGATAACGAATGGGGATACGCATGCAGATTGGCGGAGATGGCGGAGTATATTGGTAAATAAACCCGGGCTTGACGAGTTTTCGGAACGGAATATAATGGGGCTATGAGAATCAAAAAATGCGATATCTGTAAAAAACAAGTAAAAGGTGAAGAGTTATCACTTTCTTTTATTGGTGAAAAATTTCAGTCATTTGAATTTTGCTTAAAATGCAGCCAGCCGATAATGAAATTTTTGAAAAGCAAAAAATTAATTAAATCAGCCGATGAAAAACGCAAATAAAAAAATTACAATGAATGATTTGGCGGTTATGGTAAAAAAGGGTTTTGACGGTATGGGCGAGCAGATGGATGGAGGATTTAAAAAAGTTGACGAGAGATTTGATAAAGTTGAAAAACACCTTGATGATCTTGAGCAAGGCCATGAAGATATAAAGTTGCGTCTTGATAACGTCGCATATCGTTTTGAATTGGTTGAATTGCAAAAGCGGGTGGATATTTTGGAAAAGAAAGTCGGCGTGCGGCATAAATGATAGATTTTTGGCGTGGCATGATAATGAATTGGGATATGCATGTAGGTTAGCGGAGATGGCGGAGTATGTAGCAAAATCTTTGTAATTTTTAGAGAATTTTTATATGAAAAATAAGAAAATATTATTGTCTTGTATTGGCGGAGAACCAACCCTTATTGAAAAAATCACTCCTATTATACTTTGGGTTTTACCAGCGATATGCTTACTTTTTTCAATATATTATTTGGTAAAGGGAATGGGGATTAAACCCGTGAACGTATCCCAAGATTTAATAGAGGGAACAACTTCAGGGAGGAAGAAGTATATTAAGAAAGCGATATTTTACTTTGTGATTAGTATTTTTAGCTTTGTTGTATTATATGGTATTACCCAGCTTACGTCGTCTTTTTGTATTTAGAACAAGAGCTCTTGACAGCCCCATTTTTCGGAGTAAAATAGATAGTGCATAGAGGGGTGCAAACCCCGGAAAGGAAAATACGCCTATGTAGAGAACCCAGTAACAATTAGGGTTTTGATAGTCAAAAGTACAACTTGAGGGGTTCTTAGTTAAAAACTAATTAAGAGGTCTGACTGGTTGTATTTTTTATTCTCGCAAGAGAATAACCCATCCGTAGCCCCGAGCGAAGTCGAGGGGCAAAGGAGGGTGTGGCGGAAAGAAATGATTGAACTTTAAAAATTTAATACAGACAAAAAGTAAGGTAAAATAAGTAAACCAGTTTTATTTTTGAGCAAGATCCGCCTTCGTCCCGCAATTGCGTGGGCTACGGCGAGATAAGATGATCTTTTTAAATTGTCTCGAAAAACTTGTTGGATATTAGAGCCGTTGGGTCGCTTTATCGGTTCGTCGCAAGACGGCCGGTCGAAGATCGATCCAGCAGTTTTAGTTCTAACATTTATATTGAGAGTTTGATTCTAGCTCAGGATGAACGCTGGCGGCGTGGATAAGGCATGCAAGTCGAACGCTCTGCACCTTCTAGTTTTTGTGTGATATTATTTAATCATGTACTACGTCTATGTTATAAAAAGTTTTAAAAATAGTCGATTATATGTTGGCCATACAGATGATCTCAAGAGGCGGTTACATGAGCATAATAGTGAAAATCCTTCGGCTCATTTCACGAGCGGAGGGAAGCCGTGGTGTTTAATTTATTATGAAGCTTTTCTCAGCAAATTCGATGCAGCAGATAGAGAAAAGACTTTAAAAAACCACGGAAATGTTTTCGGTCTATTAAAGAAAAGAATCACACGAGGTTTGGAAGGTGCAGAGAGTGGCAAACGGGTTAGTAACGCGTAGGTAACTTACCCTGAAGTCTTGAATAACCATCCGAAAGGGTGGCTAATACAAGATGGAAATGAGGGGACATATGTCATTCTCATTTAAAGCTGCGCAGTAATGCGTGATGCTTCAGGAGAGGCCTGCGTCCTATCAGCTAGTTGGTGAGGTAACGGCCCACCAAGGCTATGACGGGTAGGGGGAGTTAGAGCTCGGCCCCCAACATCGGAACTGAGACACTGTCCGGACTCCTACGGGAGGCTGCAGTCAAGAACCTTTCTCAATGGGCGAAAGCCTGAAGAAGCGACGCCGCGTGTATGAAGAAACTCTTCGGAGTGTAAAATACTTTTCTCGCCGAACAATGCCGCACCTTTTAGATTTCGTGGTAAAATTATACTATGTATTACGTTTATGTTTTATATAGTATAAAATTTAGTAAATTCTACATTGGCTTAACTGACAATGTAGACGAAAGAATTAAAGAACATAACTCTGATAATAATAAGGGGTGGACAAAAAAATATCGTCCATGGATTATGCCTTATTACGAAGCATATCTCACAGCAAGTGAAGCAAGAAAGCGTGAGCTATCGTTGAAATATCATGGAAAAACATGGCAAGAGTTAAAAAAGAGAATTCTACGAAGTTTAAAAGGTGCGGCAATGAGCTTAGGCGAGGAATAAGGGGTTCCTAAACTCGTGCCAGCAGGAGCGGTAATACGAGTACCCCAAGCGTTATCCGGAATTACTGGGCGTAAAGCGTCTGTAGGGGGTTTTGATAGTCCCGTGTTAAATGTTATGGCTCAACCTTAACGCCGCGCGGGAAACGTCATAACTAGAGATTGCGAGGGGTTGATGGAACCTATGGTGTAGGGGTGAAATCCGTTGATATCATAGGGAACACCAAAAGCGAAGGCATTCAACTAGCGCAATTCTGACCCTGAGAGACGCACGCGTGGGGAGCAACACGGATTAGAGACCCTTGTAGTCCACGCCCTAACCTATGCACACAGGCTATTGGAAGTATCGACCCTTCAAGTGGCGAAGCTAACGCGTTAAGTTTGCCGCCTGGGAAGTACGGCCGCAAGGCTAAAACTCAAAGAAATAGACGGGGACTCGCACAAGCGGTGGAGCATGTGGTTCAATTCGACGACAAGCGAGGAACCTTACCAAGTCTAGACTTCCATCTGAAGTCTGCTGGAAACAGTCGACGTCTCACAAGGACAGATGGATCAGGTATTGCACGGTTGTCGTCAGCTCGTGGCGTGAGCTGTTCTCTTAAGTGAGGAAACGAGCGCAACCCCTATGCTGCGTTACAAGTGTCGCAGCAGACTGCCTCGGACAACGGGGAGGAAGGAAGGGATGACGTCAAATCAGCGTGGTCTTAGACACCTTGGGCTACACACGTGCTACAATGGCCGGTACAATGGGTCGCCAACCCGCAAGGGGGAGCTAATCCCATCAAAGCCGGCCCCAGTTCGGATTGAGGGCTGCAACCCGCCCTCATGAAGCCGGAATCGCTAGTAATCGCGCATCAGCCATGGCGCGGTGAATACGTTCTCGAGTTTTGTACTC
>JAZDMV010000004.1:0-14759 GCA_043800535.1 bacterium
GCTCCGGAAGCGATCAGAGCCCAAAAAATCTTTTTAATCTGCTCCTCTGCTTTTAATTCCACCAAAACAATAAACCCCAAAGCCATTGGCGTAAGAAACCACCCTTTAAAAGCGCCGGCGCTTGTCCGCAGGTCTTGCGAAAAAATTGCGCAAAGTGCCCCAGCCGCCAAAATGAGAGCCGCCGGCCAAATGATTTTTTTATTTTCCGGCCAGCTGAAATCTTTGTATTTTCCTTTTGCCAGCCAGACGACAGCCAGAATCCATATCATTATTTCAAGCACGCTCAACGGCAAAAAAGATATTTTCACGCGCACCAGATACAATGGAAGCAAAAAAATAATAATATAAATTGCCCGTTCAAATTTTAACCAGGCCAGCCAAACAAACCCGGCCAGGAACAGAACCAGAACGGCAATTTCATATATTGTGTTAAGCCAAATATCCATCTTTTTTGTGGCACAGTGATACGGCTGCCAATGCCAAAATTATCATTAAAGTAGCCAGAATAGCGGGGTTAAAAATTGCCGTTTCAAAAAAAGAATGCACCGAAAAATAAATTAAACTTCCCATTAAACCAATTTTTATTGCTGCTCCAGGATCTTTTTCCACCAGTTCTTTCTTTGCACGCCCGGCAAACTGCCAAATCGTCCCAAAAAGCAAAAACGTCCAGGCCGCGAGCCCAAAAATTCCGGTTTCCGAAAGAATGTCCAAATAGAGATTATGGCTCGTTATCGGGCTGCGATAAGGCGCAATCGCATCTACTGCGCGCGGGTAGTTGCCAAGGCCAACGCCCAAAAGAGGATTTTTCAAAAAAACCTGCCAGGATTCCTGCCAAATTTCCAGCCGGCCAAGCGAGGATCCTTCGTCCGCCACAAAACTTGAAACAAATCTGCTCAAAACAGATGGCGCCACAATTACAATAATCACCAGGGCCAGCGCAGCCGCCGCCCAAATAAGCCATTTTTGTTTTTCTGGCAGGAGACGCCAGGACAAAAAAATGATGGCCAGCAGTGAAGCTAAAATTCCCAGATACCCTCCGCGCGAAAAAGTCAGGAGCAAAGCAGCAAACAGTAAACAGATAACAGATAACAACAAGAGGTTTTTCCTTTTCGTAAAAAGAAATCGGGCAAAAGCCAACGGCAATATCAGGCCTAAAAAAAATGACAGCATGTGAGGGTCGGGGAACAAGCCAAATGCCCGCATGAGCGTCCTGCCGCCTGCGTCATAAAACCAGCTTGGCGTTGAGGCCACCAATTCAGAAAACGTCCTGCCCCAAAAAATCGGCCCGATTGTCTTTGAATAAAAATTTGCAACCCACGACGAACCAATGAAAAATTGCGCCAGAAATTGACCTATTGCTATTAAAGACGAAATAACCGCGCCCGCCATCAAGACATCAACAGCCCCTTTTGCGTCTTTGCGGTTTTCCGTCAGCCGCTCGACCACAAAAAAAAGAGGGAAGACCGACAAAAACAGAAGCTCTTTTCGCAGACCCCACCCAAGCTCGTTTGCCAGAAAAAGCGAAAAACCGCTTATTGCTAAAATCGCGATGAGCCCTATCCCTTGAAGCGAAAAGGCAAATATCGCCTTGCGCCAGACAACAGCCGCAGACAGCCAAGCTAAAAAAAATAGCATAATTGCGACCCTTAACGAGGCCAGGTCAACTTCAGGGCTCAGGTTTAACGCAACGCCGAAAGGGATATACAAAGCCACCAACAAAAGCCCCCGCTTTAAAACCAGCCAGAGAAAACGCTCTTTTTCGTTTTTTTGCGCAGCCGCCGCAGCGCTGATTTTCATGTTTTAGACCTTAATCTTGCCGCTTAACTAAAGCAAGCGCCTCCTGAATCGAAATGCCTTTCAAGGCGAAAAGGGCCACAAAATAGACCAAAAAGGCGATTGGCAAAAGTAAAAATAAATTAAGGCTGGATGCCGCAAAAATCACGGCGGCCATAAGACAAGCCGAAAAAATCGTCTTTGCCGCTAGGCGAAAGTTCGGAAAAAAACTAGCGGCCTTTTTTATCACAAAAAGCATAAAAGCAGTGACCAGAAGCTCGGTTAAAAGAGTAGAAGAAGCTGCGCCCCAGTAGGAGAATCTCGGGATCAACACAAGATTGGCGCCAAAATTGACCAGCGCCCCTATGCTATAAATCTTTGCCAGCGCCTTCTGTTTTTCTAAGGCAATGATCATGCTGGAAAAAAGCGTGCCAAAAAATATAATGGCCGTGGCAAAAATTAAAATGTTCAGAACCCCGGCTGCGGGCGCAAATTCAGAACCGGCAATTAAATTAATGATCCGCCCAGAAAGCGCAAGCCCGCCTGCAACAAGGGGAACAGAAAAAATAATCAAAAAGTCCAGCCCCCGCTGGGCTATTTTTTTGAATTCAGCGATGCCCGCAGAAGCGTATTTTGAAAGAAGCGGCATTAAAAGCCCGACAAACACAGCCGGAAAGAAAATTAAGCTTTCAAGAATTTTATAGGCCACGCCATAAATCCCGACGTCGCCTGAGGGCTTCATTAAAGAAAGCATGACAGTATCCAGCTTAAAATAGATCATCACAAAAACTGCTGAAATTGCCAAAGGATAGCTCTGCTTAAGCATTCGTTTCCAGTAAGCAAAATTCCAAGTGAGTGTCAGGGGAACATACGCCCTGACAAAGAGAAAAAGCAGCAAAAAATTGGCCACGCCGCTTATGCTTGTTGCAAGAATGACATTAAAAAATCCGAGGTTTTTCCAGATGAAAAAAGCGCTGAGGCCCAACTGCACCGCCCGACCTGCCAATTCTGCCAGCGCGACTTTTTCCATTCTCAAATATTTTTGAAAAACAGCGATAAGGACATTGTTAATGGAAAGAAGCCAAAAGCCAAAAGCAGCCAGGCCCGTACCCACCTTGACCTCAAAAGAATAAGGGAATAGCCAGACAACCAAAGCAGCCAGTCCAAAAATAAAAAGCCCCGCCCATAAACGAAGCGAGAACGCATGGCTTACAATTTCTTTTTCCGGCGCACCCTCCTTTGAAATTTCACGCAGAGTTATTGAATAAAGGCCCAGGTCCGCCAGAACAGAAAAGACATACAAAAAAGCCAAAATGGTGCTGTAGTCGCCGAAACCATTTTGGCCAAGATACCGAGTAATAAGACCGATATTAACAAGGGCAATTATTGTCCCTGCCACCCTAGAAATAAGCGAAATAATTGTATTGTAGGCAATTTTCTGGGCCAGCATCGAGGCAAACCCCCACACCACGCCTGAAAGCTGTGGCATTCTAAAGGAGTTAATTTTAATTTCCCTCACCCGGTCTAGAGAAGTAAAATTTCTGGTGTGGGGGCAAAACCAACCGCCTTCCTTTAATTACGCAAGGTCGTCGCTTGGCTTTATTACCACTTTTCTAAACTCTCCCTCTCCCTGGCTCTCTGTTTTTACGCCGTTGAAATCTTTCAGTGTCAGATGCACTAACCTCCGCTCGTATGGGGACATAGGCTCAAGCACTTTAGCCGTTTTTTCTTCCACCACCTGCCTGGCAAGTGACAAGGCCATTTCGCGGACGAGCTGGGTGCGATTAGCCTGGTAATCGTTTACATCAACGACGAAACTGACTAGCTGGCCAGCAAGCTTTTTATTAACAATAATTCTGGCCAGGTGCTGCAGGGCCGCCAGATTTTCTCCGCCTTGGCCGATGAGCAATCCAGCTTCACTGCTTTCAATTTTAACTATCGCTATTTGATCATCATCTGCTTCAACTTTAACCCCGCCGCTCAAATCAATTTTCCCAAGCAGCTCCTCAACCCCCTGTTTTAAAATTTCTTTAACTTGGTTGTCCATTTTTTTTCCTTAAGACAAAATATTGCTGCACGATGCCAAAGATCGTCATCGCCACCCAATAAATAGACAGTCCTGCCGGCAGGCTGGCTGCGATGAACACGGTCAAAGCGGGAAAAATATAAAGCATCTGCTTATTCATCATACTGGCGAAATCCTGGCCGCCGGAAGCATTGCTTTTTGGCGTCATCATTCTTGACTGTATAAACTGCGCGATCCCGGCCAGAATAGCCAAAAATATGTTTGCCTTTGACAAATCAATAAGACCCAGGAACATATGGTTTAGGACATCCGGCCGAGCAACAAATCTATAAAGCTCATTCAGTTTGTCAGGGTTAAGTCCGTTCCTAAAAACACTCAAAAGGGCAATAAGCAAAGGAAACTGCACCAAAAGAGGCAGACAGCCCGAAGCAGGGTTTATTTTGTGCTCTTTGTAAAGTGCCATCAGGGCCTGGCCTTGTTTTCCTCTGTCGTCCTTAAATTTCTGCTGGACCTCCTTAACTTTAGGCTGAATCGCCTGCATCTCTTTCTGGGACCGGATCGCTCTCTGGTTAAGAGGGTAGAGGATAAAACGGGTGATAACCGTCAGGACTATGATCGCCACCCCGAAATCATGCCCCGGAATAACGTTGTATAAAAAAATTAAACCGTTAAAGAGCGGCCTGAACAGAATCTCATTATATAATAAAGTAAAAATGCTCATTTTTTATTGACCGTCATTTTACACTATCTCTCTCGCTTTTCCGGCACCGGATCAAGTCCTCCCGGATTAAACGGGTGACATCTTAAAACCCGACGGGCGGCCAGCAGGCCGCCTTTTAAAATACCAAACTTTTTTATCCCTTGCAAGGCATAGTCGGAACAAGAGGGATGAAACCGGCAAACCAGCAGTTCTCTTTTGAAAAACCCCTGATCCGGCGAGAGAGATAGCTGATAAAATCGAATTGCCGCCAAAATCACCGCTTCAGCCAGATAAATTAATTTTTTTGAAATTTTTTCCAACATCATCGAATATTTCTTTCTGTGTTTTGCCGACAATCATCGGCTTTGCAATAACCACAACATCGACTCCGTTTTCCGGCCGCTCTCTTTGCTCTTTAAAAATCTCACTCAATTGCCGTCTCGCCCGATTACGGATAACCGCACTTTTGGAAACCTTAAGGCCGGCAATAAAACCGAAGCGGTTTAATTCAAGGCCGTTGGGCGCTGTCCATATATCTGCCAAAACTCCTCGCAGAACCCGGCCTTTTTTGAAAACCGCCTTAAAATCATTATTCTTTTTTAACCGGCTGGCCCGCTTTAACATCTGTCAAATTGCCTGAATTTAAACCGAAAGGCGGCGGCGCCCTTTATTCCTTCGCGCCCTTATCACCCGCCGGCCGCCAAATTTTCTCATCCTGACCAAAAAGCCATGAGTTCTTTTTCTCTTTTTTTTCTTGGGCTGATACGTTATGCTCATAAAAATAATAACAAGCCATCAATACGATCTCCAGCTTTACTCTAATTCTCACCAAATGAATCTTCTGCCTGTGATTATTAGGGATAAATTCGCGAGCTGATTGATGAGCCGTTTCTTAATCTTTGACACCAAATTAAGTTTAGTATAGTATTAAATAACCGCAAAGTCAATTTAGCCACACCTAATCGAAGCAGAATTAATGTCAAAAACAAAAGTAAAAAATAATAGTTCCTGCCAGCGCTGACATCGAATTTTTTTAGACCTCAATAGGGCGTAATGTTTAAAAAGTCTGGCCTCCACAGATAATACACAGCTTATGAACAAATTTGGATCTTTTGAAGGATTTTTAAATGATTCTTCTATAAAATTCGTCGTGGTATAATGACCAACGAAGGCGAAAATTTAATTATTAGATCTTTCCCACTCCTAGTATGACCAACCACGAACTCTGGCAATCAGCCCTTGGAGAAATAGAACTCAATATCTCCAAAACAAATTTTATTACCTGGTTTCGCAACACTGATATTTTAAGAACCAATGATGGCGTAACTACTGTGGCGGTTCCCAATGCTTTCTCGCGGGAATGGCTGGAAAACAAATACAGCAAACTCATCCTGCGCGCCCTGCGCAATGCTTCTCCGGAAACAAAGGACGTTGAATTTATTATCAGCTCTCTGCCTTCTGCGGAACCACTAACTCTGTCTTCCTCCATAAATAAAACGCCAAGGCATAAAGAAGTAGAAACAGCTAGCCAGTCATTCCATGAATTTGAAATTAACAAGGACACCCATCTTAACCCAAAATATACATTTGATAATTTTATTGTCGGTTCTTTTAATGAGCTAGCACAGGCCGCTGCCCAGGCCGTCACAAAAAATTTAGGCAAGCTTTATAATCCTCTTTTTATCTATGGCGGCGTGGGCTTGGGCAAAACACATCTTATTCAGGCCCTTGGCAATGAAGTTGCTAAAGCGTCCCATAATGAAAAAAAGGTCTGTTATCTAAGTTCGGAAAAATTTACCAGCGAATTAGTCGACGCCCTTTATAACGGCCAGATGGAAAATTTCAAGAACCGCTACCGCCAGATAGATGTTTTGATCATTGATGACGTTCAGTTTTTGGCAGGAAAAGAAAAAACGCAGGAAGAATTTTTTCACACTTTTAATACCTTATATCAGAACAACAAGCAAATAATTTTAAGCTCTGACCGGCCTCCGCGGGCCATTGCCACCCTGGAAGAGCGGTTAAAATCGCGTTTTGAGGGCGGAATGATCGCTGATATTTCCTTCCCTGATCTTGAATCACGCATCGCAATTTTAAAAACCAAGGCGCGGGAAAAAGAAATAAACATAGACGACGAGGTTTTGGCTTATATCGCTAACCAGATCCAAAAAAATATCAGGGAGCTCGAAGGTGCACTTAATAGAATTATTATTTCCTCTAAATTAACCGGTTCTTCTCTTTCTTTGGGTGAAATAACAAAAATTATGAGCGCCATCGCGTCTCCTCCGTCTAAAAAAATTGGGTATAAAACCATTATTCAGGCAGTGGCTAATTTTTATGACACCAACACGGCTCATTTAATCAACCGTTCCCGCAAAAAAGAACTGGTTTATCCGCGCCAGGTGGCGATGTACCTTTTAAGGGAGGAGCTTAAAAGTTCTTATCCCTTCATTGGCGAAAAACTCGGCGGCAGAGACCATACGACCGTTATGTATGCCTACGAAAAAGTGGTAAAAGAACTAGAAAATAACGAGTCGCTCCAGCAAGAAATAAATTTAATCAAAGAACACTTTTATAATTCTTAATTTCCTGTGAATAACCAGGTTGATAAACATATAATTAAGCGGTTAATAAAAAGGCAATAATTTAATAAAAGGTTTTTTATTAAATTAAGAACAAATTACCAGCCGCTTTATTCACAGGATAAGACCGTCAAAAAAATCAAACTAGAAAACAAAAAACCAGCTTTTCCACAATTTAGCCATAAACTAATTAAAATAAGAACTTAAGAATATAAAATGAAAATTACATGAAGATTACTTGCCTACAGGAAAATCTAAAAACAAATTTAAATATTACGCAAAATATAGTGGGAAAGAACCTGACCCTGCCAATTTTAAATAATTTACTACTTGAAACAGACGGCGGTCGTCTTAAGATTTCCTCAACCAACCTTGAAATAGGAGTGAATACCTGGACATCAGGAAAAATAGAAAAAAATGGTTCACTCACCTGCCCGGCAAAAATCTTAAGCAGCTTTGTTAATAGCTTGCCGAATAAAAAAATAGAGCTAGAAACGAAAGAGAATTCTCTTTTTGTGCGGTGTGAGAATTATAAAGCAATGATCAAAGGCCTGCCGTCGGACGACTTCCCGTTAATCCCTCAGATAAAAACAAAACCATTCTTTGTTTTTAAAAAAAGCGACAGCTTAAAAAATGATTTGGGCGCAGTTGTTGTTTCGGCAGCCATTTCTGAATCAAGGCCGGAGTTTTCCGGAGTCCTGTTTAAGTTCAGCAAAGAATCAGTAAAATTTGTGGCAACTGATAGTTTCCGCCTGGCCGAATCAACTATTTATCAGGGAAACAACTTAAACGAGCCAGCTTCGTTTATTGTCCCGCAGCGCACCATTCAGGAACTTATCAGGATAATGACCGAAAAACCAGGCCAGGAAATAAAATTCAGCCTGGGTGACAGCCAGATTTTGTTTGAAATTGGAGATGTACAATTAGTATCGCGGCTGATTGACGGGCAATACCCTGATTATCAACAAATTATCCCCAAGGGGTTTGAAACAAAAGTGACTCTAGGCAGGGAAGAATTTATTAATAACATCAGAATTGCCAGCATCTTCAGCAGCCGGATAAACGACGTTAAAGTAGTGGTTAAAAATGATAAAGCAGAGATTCTTTCGCAGGATTCGGAGCTCGGCGAAAATAAATCACAGATGTCAGCCCAGGTTCAGGGCAAGCCAATGGAAATAGTTTTTAATTATCGGTATCTGATGGACGGGCTTGCTAATATTCCAACGAAGCAGGTATTTTTAGGGATGAACCCGGAAGGGGAAGGGTCAAGCCCGCGCTCAAACCCGGCAGTTATTAAACCAGTAGGAGAAGACGATTATTTGTACGTCATCATGCCGATTAAAACAGCGTAAGATAGCAACTAGCAAATAGCGAATAGCCACTGGTAAGAGGTAATTTATCTTTCTAGTCGCTAGTGGCTAATTGCTAGTTACTAACCCAACGTGTGGACTTCTCTTAAAAAAATTCTGCCTTTCAATATCAACAAGCTCGGCCTGGGCCAGGTTTTGGAATTAAACGATATTTGTTTGGGGTGGGATAAAATATTAGCCGAGCTCTTCGGAGAAGATTTTAAAAATAAATCCCGGCCGGTTTCTTTAAAGGATAAAACATTGGTTGTTGATTGTTTAAATTCTGTTTGGGCTTCGGAACTGCAGGCAAAGCAAATAAAAATCATTGAATGGATGAATAAAAAAGTAAAGAAAGACGGGCTGGAAAAGATCAGGTTTATTAGCTGATTCTTGATAAAGAAAACAAAAAATCCCGGGATATGGGATTTTTTGTTTTTATTTGATTTTAGTTTATAACAGGGGGCGTCTCAATTATGACATCAGGAGCCGAAACATAGACGCGCGATTCTGCTTCCTGGCGGTTTAGTGCCTGGTCGTAAACCCGGACTTTTATCGTGTGGTTGGCGCCAACAATTTTAGCGGGGATATTGAACGAAAGCTGGTATGGATATTGGGTAGCAACGCCAAGAAGGTCGCCGTCAAAGAAAAAATCAACTTGCTTTATGCCAAGCCGCGCCTGGGCCTGGACGTAAATTATGTTGGAGCGCGAAGGCAGCGTCGCGCCGTCAAAAGGGGAGGCAATGCTGACAATGGGCTGATTCTCGGGCGTATGGACGTCGTCATATTCGGTCGGCGGAGATTTGGGCGACCAGCCGGAAGTTTGGGCCCAGCGCTGGATGGGCGCGTCCCAGTTAAAAAATTGCGGGTCACTAGACGGATTTTGCGGCGGGTCGCCGAGAGGATCGTTTTTATTTATATAATACAAAATGCTGTGGATATTTTGGAATGGTATTTCCTGGATGAGTTCTGGTGGCGTGAACTCGGTGGCCAGCTTGCCGGAAATTTTGTCTATTTTTACTGTGCTTTCGGCAAATATCTGGCCGTTAATCGCGGGTTTGCCGCTTATGACTGGCTCCGGTTTTACAAACTGTTCCGGTTCAGACGGCAGGACAAAAGAATTTGAGCCGGCCGGTACAAGGGATGAAACTTTAAGCTCATAAGCCTTTCTCATAAAAGCATTCCAGATGGGTGCGGCGGCAGCCATGCCGGCGCCGGCCCGCGACATCGGGGTATTGTCATTGTTGCCGGCCCAGACGCCGACAGCCAGAGAAGGCGTATAGCCAACAGTCCAGGCATCGCGGTATTCCTGGGTTGTGCCGGTTTTGACTGCGGTGGAGCGTTCTTTAATATAAAGTGGCGAGTTTTCGCCAAAAACAGGAGCGCGGGTCGCGTTGTCTGATAAAACATCAGACACCAGGCGCGCGGTCTGCGGCTCAATTATCTGGCTTTGATTTTGCTTAAATTCTTCCAGGACATTGCCTTTATTGTCTTCAATTTTCAAAATAGCGGTCTTCTCGTTTTTTATTCCGTCATTGGCGAACACGCTATAGGCCGCTGTTTCGTCAAGCAGCTTGACTTCGCCGCCGCCAAGAACCAGAGCCAGACCGTAACGGTCGCGCTCCTTTAATGTTGTGACGCCCATGGCTTGTGCCAGTTCAATTGTTTGCGGGATTCCGGCCAAATATAAAGTTTTGACCGACGGGATGTTAAGCGACTGCGCTAATGCCTGGCGAAGCGTCACCGGCCCGCGGAGATTTCCGTCATAGTTATGAGGATGATAGCACTTGAGCCCATTGATCTCTTCGGCGCTTGAGTCAGCCGGACAGCTTGAATTAAATTCTGTCTGAAGATCAAAGAGCACGGTGTCAGGAGAAAACCCTTTTTTAAAAGCTAACGCATAGGCGAAGGGCTTAAAAGATGAACCTGGCTGGCGGTCGCGGATAGCCACGTTTACATTTGGCTCAAAGCGGCAAGTTTTGCCGGTTTGGCAGCCCTCTGGCAGGGAGTCGCCAAAATAATCACCAGAACCAACCATGGCCAGAATTTGGCCGGTTTTGGGGTCAACGGCGGCCAGCGCCGCGTTGTATGCGCCATATTTTTTTGCGTTGTCAGTCGCTCCTTTTCCAACTATTTGCTGCGCCGCGTCCTGCAGATCCCAGTCAAGAGTCGTGTAGACTTTGAGCCCGCCGCTTTCTACCATATCTTGCCCGTATTTGTTTTCCAGATACTCTTTGATATACATGACAAAGTGAGGGGCTTTGATGCCCTGGGAATCTTGGGAAACAAAATTAATCCTCTCTTTTTTGGCGGTTTCGGCTTCTTCAGGAGAAAGATAGCCGAGCTTTTGCATCCGATCCAGGACATATTCTTGCCTTGCTTTCAGGTCTTCGGGATGCGAGCCAAAAGGGGAATAGTAGCTTGGCGCTTGCGGCAAGGAAGCTAGAAGGGCGGCTTCAGCCAGCGTCAGATCTTTGGCCGGCTTGCCAAAAAAAGTCTGAGCCGCCGCTTCAATGCCATAAGCATTTGAACCGTAGGGAATTTGGTTAAGATAAAACCCCAAGATTTCGTCTTTTGAATATTTGGCTTCCAACTCAAGCGAAAGGATCCATTCTTTGATCTTTCTGGAATAAGACCTGGCATCCGTCAGCATGGATTTTTTGATGAATTGCTGGGTGATGGTTGAGCCGCCGCCAGCCGAGCGATTGCCGGTTATGACTCCCCAGACCGCGCGGGCAATGCCTTTGAGATCCAGTCCGAAGTGGTTGTAAAAGTTGGCGTCCTCTGTGGCGATAGTGGCGTTCTGAAGATTTTTTGAGATCTGGTCAAGCGGCACGACGGTGCGTTTTTCTTCGCCGTGAACGTCATAAAGAAGCACGGTGCCCGTGCGGTCATAAATTTTTGTGGACTGGGTGATCTGGCGCTGGTCGATCTTTGTTGGATCGGGCAGGTCACGGCCAAAATAAACAAAAAGAGCGGCCACAAAAAGCAGGCTGGCCAAAACAAAATAGCCGGCCCAGGTCATGATTTTTTTGAGCGGCAGATTCTTCTTTTTCCCGGAGTTAAAATAAGGCCGGTAAGAATACATTTTGTTTAATTATGGCAGTATTTTTGGGCAATTTCAATAGCGGGCGAGCGATTGACTTTAGATCGTCTGTTAGGTAGGATAAAGTCATGCAGGAAAAAAGAACAATGATAAGCGAAGCAGCAGACAAAATCGGTCAAAAATTAAATTTGGCCGGCTGGGTTGATACGCGTCGCGACCATGGAAAGATTATTTTTATTGACCTGCGCGACAGGAGCGGAATTATTCAGATTGTTTTCAGCCCGGAAAATGGGGAACTTTATAAAAAAGCTGTTGCTTTGAGGCCCGAATGGGTTATCTCTATTGCGGGAGAAGTGAAAGACAGGCCCAAGGGCATGATTAATGAAAAAATAGCAACCGGAAAAATTGAGATTTCCGCTGAGGAAATTGAGGTTTTATCGCAGGCAAAAACATTGCCTTTTGATATTTCAGGCGATGGTTATGAAATCAATGAAGAAAAGCGGCTGGAATACCGCTATTTAGATTTACGCAGAAACAGGATGAAGCGCAACTTAATTTTACGCGACACAATTATCCAGCATATGCGGCAGGCGCTTAGCAGAGATGGTTTTGTTGAAGTTGAAACGCCTATTTTGACTAAATCCACGCCCGAAGGCGCCAGAGATTATGTTGTGCCCAGCCGCCTTCAGCCGGGGAAATTTTATGCTTTGCCCCAGTCGCCCCAGCAGTACAAACAGCTTTTGATGGTGGGGGGCTTAGAAAAATACTTTCAGTTTGCCAGGTGTTTTAGGGATGAAGACACCAGAGGTGACCGTCAGCCGGAATTTACCCAGCTTGACCTTGAAATGAGCTTTGTCAGAAGAGAGGACGTAATGGATCTGACTGAAAATTTGCTGATTGATACGGTGAAGATCCTGTTCCCGGAGAAGAAGATACAGGAAATTCCTTTTCCGAGAATATCCTGCGAAGACGCAACGAAAGAAAGTGGCAACGACCGGCCTGATCTAAGGAAAGATAAGAACAATCCGGATCTTTTGGCATTTTGTTGGGTAACGGATTTTCCGTTTTTTGAGAAAGACGAAAAATCGCCGGGAGGATGGACGTTCACTCACAACCCTTTCTCCGCGCCTATACCAGAGCACAAGAACATGCTTTTGAATAAAGAAAATATGGGGGAAATTTTTACCAGTCAATATGACATTGTTCTCAACGGGTTTGAGATCGGCGGCGGCAGTATCAGAAATCACGAGCCAGAAACACTTGAAAAAGTTTTTGAAATCCTGGGGCACGAAAAAGAGAAAATTGCAGAAAAGTTCGGCCATATGATGGAGGCGTTTAGCTACGGCGCGCCGCCTCATGGCGGCATCGCTCTTGGCATGGACAGGATCTTTGCTATTTTATTAAACGAACCAAATATCCGAGAAGTAATGGCTTTTCCTAAAACTGGCGATGCCAGAGACCCGATGATGGGTTCGCCATCGGAAATTGACGAGAAGCAATTAAAAGAATTGCATTTGAAGAGTCCAAAATAAATGTCAGAAACAATCATTGACCCAGAAAAAATAAAAGAGGCGCTTAAAAGGGGAGTGGAGAAAGTTTATCCTTCCGAAGAAGCGCTTGAAAAAGTCCTGGCATCCGGAAACCGGATCCGGCTTTATTGCGGCTATGACCCTTCGGCGTCGACACTTCATCTTGGTAATGCGATAACCATAAAGAAACTTGCCCAGTTCCAGAAACTTGGACACGAGGTGATCTTTTTGGTCGGTGACTTTACGGGCATGATCGGCGACCCGACGGACAAATCAGCAACAAGGAAAAAAATGACAAGAGAAGAAGTCCTGGCCAATTCAAAAAAATACCAGAAACTGGCGGGAAAGTTTTTGGATTTTGGGGGGCCAAATCCAGCTAAAGTCCTTTATAACTCCGTTTGGAGCGACAAATTAACATTCCTTGATTTAATTAAAATAACTTCAAATTTTACGGTTCAGCAGATGCTTGTCCGCGACATGTTCCAGGAGAGATTAAAAGACAACAAGCCTATTCATCTGCATGAATTTTTGTATCCTATTGCCCAGGGCTATGACAGCGTGGCTATGGATGTGGATATGGAGCTGGGCGGCGCTGACCAGACGTTTAATATGCTTGTAGGCAGGGATCTGGTCAGGATAATGCGCAATAAAGAAAAATTTGTTCTGACAACCAAGCTTTTGGTGATTTCTGGCGGCAAAAAAATGGGTAAAACCGAAGGGAACATGATAACGATGGAAGACAAGGCCCCGGACATCTTTGGCAAAGTGATGAGCTGGCCGGACGAGGGGATGATGGTTGCTTTTGAACTTCTGACCGATGTAGGAATGAATGAAATAAAAAAAATAGAAGGGCAATTGAAGAATGGTGCCAGTCCTAGAGACGTCAAAGCTCGGCTTGCCAGAGAAATTGTTGCGTCTTTCTATGACGAAAAATCAGCCAAAGGGGCGGAAAAAGATTTTGAAAGAGTTTTTAAAGAAAAAGAATTGCCAAGTGACATGCCAGAATTCAAAGCGCCAGGAAGAGGCGAGCCAATAAGCATTGTGGACACTGTGAGCGCGGTGGGTTTTGCCGATTCAAATTCAGAAGCAAAGCGGTTGGTTGAACAAGGAGCGGTTGAGATTGACGACGCAGTGATAAGAGATTGGAAGGCCAAGGTCATAAACAAGAAGGGCTCGGTGCTAAAAGTAGGCAAGAGAAAATTTATCAAGTTTATTTAGAGAAAGAAAAAACAGCCCCGACTCCGCCAGTTGGCGGAACGTCTGGGCTGTTTTTAGATTTCGATAAAAATTAAGCCAGGTGTCTGCTGTTACATTTCTTCCTTTTCTTCCTCTCCACCCTCAAGAATGTCACCGTCTTCTTTTTCTTCCTTCTTTTCTTCTTCTTCCAGCTCTTCTTCCTCTTCTTCCTCTTCTTCTATGTTTAATATTAGGTCCTCGTTCATAGAAAATTTTTTTAGAAGTTATTATGGATTTCGACCTTTAAAACAAAAATTTATATTAGTGAGGTCATTTTATTAGATAAATTTTTGCTTGTCAACCCCTCACTTGAAAAGGATTAAAGAATTCACGCTTCGCTTATTTAAATGTGTATACGCGCCGGAGAACCTTTTTAGCCCTGACTCACGTATGCGCGCGTCTTTCTCTGAGGCATAAGCCTCATAATAAGCTAAAACGAACGGCGCTCTATACTTAGTTGACTGCTCATCTCCGTTGTTGTGCTGGGAAAATCTGCGTTTTAGATCGTTTGTAGAACCGAT
>JAZDMV010000016.1:0-24935 GCA_043800535.1 bacterium
CTCAAGCGCGTATTCGATCGGCAGGGTGCTTTCATAGGCCGAAACTTCCAGCGCCTCTTCGTCCGAGCTTTGGGTGGTGCCAAAATCAGGGAAGCGAGTGTCATAGTCCCCTTTTAGCTTCTGGTCTTTTCTAGCAATTGAGTCAAGCTCCTGCTCAACTTTCTTTTTCTTTTCTTCCAGCTCCTTTTTCAGTTGTTGTAAAGTTTTCTTGTCCATTTCTTTATTGTGATTATACATGCGCAAGGAACAGAAATCAAGGGTAAAATGAGCTGTGACTGATTTTATAAAATTTTTTGGCAGAAGCCCCAAAATCTTAGCAGATAAACAAAAAAAGCCGACAAATCACGCCGTCTTTCTGGAAGCTTAAACTATTGACTTTTTTGGAGACCCAAGTTAAGGTAGAGGGGCATCGAATAGCCCGAATACAAAGTTTTATAGGGGCTCAATGCCCCTCTTTTTTCTAAACCACCCTCAATTACGAGAAGCCCTTTGGGCTTCTTTTATGTTATATAATTAAAGCCCGCCGGCGCATAGTGCTTTAGAAAAACTCCCTCTGAAGCAGAAGCTTCAGGATAATCCCTGCCAGTTACTCGTTTTTTTTACGAATTTTTAGAAAAGAACAAAAGATTAAAAATTTAACCAGCTTGGGGATTACTTGTATTCTATCATTATTCAAAAAGGGTGTCAATTGCAGTTTGCGGATAAGATGTGGATAATTCGGAAACGCATTTTGGAAATTTCCAATATCGTTTCCAATAAATTTCCAATGAACCCCTCACTTGCGCGCAAGTGAGGGGTAAATTCCCGAATTATTGGCAACAGATTTCTTTTTTGGAAATGACATATCCAGATGCCAGAACAAGACGATGATTAATTGCTGATAACTTTGTCCACCATTTTTTGCATGGCAGGCAGGCTGTTGCTTATCAAAACCAAATTGTTGATCTGGGTCCAGTAGTAAGGTCTGTCCATCTGTTTGAAGGAAAAGGCGGAATTTATCTGGATTTGGCGGTAAAGCTGCTGGTTAAGGCCAAAGCTGTTTTTGATTTCATCCTGCATTTTGACAAGGAGTGGCTGGTTAATTGGCTCCTGCCCCTGTTTAATTTGAGCGATAAGGCCCCATGAAACATCGTTTTTGCCGGAAACAGGCGCAAAAAGTAAAACAAGCGCCTGGTCATTAAATAAAGGCAGAAGGTCTTTTTGGGCTGATATGTTCGAGTCTTTGAGAAACTGGATGGTGCGACCGCTAAGCCATTCATACCATTCCCCTTTGCCAACCTGATAAGCCAGAGGCTTGGCAGCGCTGGCAACGTCCGCAAGCCGGACAACCATTGATGCTTGGCTGGTTTCAGGAACAAGGCGGCTCAATTGAAGAAATTGGTTTTGTCGGTCAAGCCAGAAAATTTTGAAAGCAAGAGCCGCGGCTATAAAAAATAAAAGCGCGGCTAAAATCGGCCAAAACCGTTTTTTGGGCTTTGGTCTTATGGCCTGTTCGTGGTCGGAAATCACCTGATTCAAATTCAGGGCTTTTTTTATATCCTGCTGGCTTTGCTTGGCATTCGTATTTATTTTTATCGGGATTTGGGGAGTCATAAAAACGGAAAAGTCCTAAGTTTGTTAAAGTATGCGCTCATCACTTCGTTGTTTTTGGAAACAGGATAATGAAAAAGCAGGGCGTGCTCGCTTAAATAAAGCTGATTTTCAGCGGGCTGACCAAGATAGGTTTTTTGTTCTATGCGCTTGCGCTGCCATTTTGCCAGCGCTTTTTCCAGAGCGTTGCCGAGGAAGTCGGATAACAGCCATTCAATAATTTTTGCCAGAATACAGCTGATTGCAAAAAGCATGGTGTTTTCGTTTATCCGGCGCAGGTAATGCTCTTTTGCGTGAGGATGGCCAAAAAGGAATTTTGTCATCCAGGCATTTTGGCTTTGGAAAATAACGAAATTCTGGAAATCGGTCAGCGGGATAAGATGACTGTAAAGCTGGGCGTTGGAAAGATTTTCAAGCGAAACCGCGAAATGGCCTTCGGCGATATAGTGATTGAGGCAGATCTTATTTTCTATAATTTGGCCGTGCCGGCGCTGGCCGATAAGCTGAAGGAGCAGGCTTAAAAGCGTGCGGCAGGTCCAGATACGGCCTTTTTTGGTAAAAACAAGAAGGTCAATGTCGCTTTTTTTCTTGGTATTACTGAAGGCGAGCGACCCGCTGACGACTAATCCCCTAAGAAAAGGCGTCAGGCCCAAATATACGGCTACTCGGCGGATTTTATGCCATTTGGCAATGGCAATTTTTTGGCGAGAAATCCTTTGCCCATAGAAAGAGCGATTGCCTTTGGTAAAGAAAAAACCATTATGGGATTCAAGGGCGTTAACGCGGTTAATCTCCGGCCAGAATTGAGAAAACGATGGCATGGTCTGCACATCGTTTTCTTTCTGCAAATAGCGGTAAATTTCAACGGCGGTCAGCGGATACTGGCCGAGTGCCTCATAATAGAGGGCGGTTTTTATGATCGATTTTTCCAGGTCGTTCATTTTTGAGACCGAAGCGCTTATGTCCGTTAAGCTAGCCGTAAGCAGGATATAGCTGGTTAACTAAATTCCGGCAGGATTGGCAGTGTCATAAACATAGTAGATGCTGTTTTTGGAAGTGCCGATAATTAGCAGGTCATCCAGGAATGTATAATTTATAGTTGTCATTTTGGTCGGCAAGTTTTTGTAGCGGAATAAACTGTTATGATATTCAACATTCTGAAAATCAGCGGTGGCCGGCTCACCGGGCGAACCAAGAATTATGGGCTTGAGGTCATCAAGCATGTTTTGTTCCCAAGCAATCATATCGTCAGTAGCAGCTTCTTTATCTTTCTGTTTAAGTACCAGGAGCAAACGGATCTCTTTTTCTGTTTGAGGAGTTGAACTGGCAATGCCGGAGTTGACAGCAATGGTGCTTGTACTGGTTGAGGCAACAGCCGGATTGATGTAGGCCAGAAGATTAAAGTCAGAAGTGTTGTTTTTGATCGCGCTGTCTATTTTTAAACCAAAAAGGGTTGCGGTTTCATCTAGGGTCGCATAAGTGGTTGGAGAAGTGCCGGTTTTTAGAACAACAAGACGGGCTTTTTCTTCAGAACTTCCTTCAAGATTGGTTTTTATGTCAGCGATTACTTTATTGGCCGTGGCGTCCTTTATGTTCAATTGCAGTTGCTGGCTTATGGTGCTTATCAGGGCAACAGGGGGCTTGGTAACAGAGCAATCCTTTTCAATCCAGTTGCTCTGGCAGCAGAAGCCGTTTTCTTTTATGTCAACGCCGCATTGACAGGCGGCTGTTATTTGGCCTTCCTGGCAAATCGGTTTTTCTTCTTCACCCGGCCAGAAAAAATAGGCGCCAGCGGCTAACCCGACAGCCAAAATTAAAACGCCGAAAATAATGGTAAGCTTAAAAATCGGCTTTTTAGCGGGTGGAGTCGGCTGGGAGGCAAATTGGGCAGGGGGAGGAGTTGGAGGCGCGGCTGAGGCTGACGTGGGAGGTGTTGGAGGGGTTTGTATTTGGGGCCTGGAGAAGGGCGCAGGGACAACAGGTGCTGGTTTTGGAGCAATAGCCGTAGAAGAAGGTTGGCCGGCAAAAACTAAAGTTTCTCCAGCTAGGCGCTGAGGCGGCTGCGGAGCAGTTTGGGCCGGTGGAGGAGTTGGTACTGCTAGTTTTGGCACAATTTGCGCCGGTATATTTGGCGGCGGAGGTGCCTTTGGGGCGGTTGACATTTGCGCCTGTGCCGCGGCCGGTGCCGGAGAGTTCGGCGCGCCTTTTAGGTCATCAGACATTGTTCTTATTTTTAGGTCTGCCAGAATCGACTGAATTGGCTGGCCACTGGCCTGGCCGCTTTTTTGTTCCTCCATGGTTTTATTAGTCAAGCACCTGACAGTTACTGGTCACGAAGCCTGTATCGTCAGGCAATACATGATTGCGTAATGTTAAGGGCGCTTGATGTTGTAACTAAAAAAGATTTGATCTGTGGCGGTGATTAATGGTCGTCATCATTATCTGCTGCTCCGTTCGCTCCCTTGGTGGTCAAATTGATCCTTCCTTTTTCATCGATCTCAAGCACTTTGACGGGGATTATATCGCCGATCTTAACAACGTCTTCAACGCGGTTGACCCGATATGCAGCCAATTGCGAAATATGCACGAGGCCTTCCTGGCCTGGCAGAATTTCCACGAACGCGCCAAAATTCATGATGCGCGTCACTTTACCCTGGAAAATTTCGCCGGGTACAACTTCGTGAGTAATATTTTTTATCCAGGTAAGTGCTTTTTCGGCTGCTTCGGGGCTGGGGGAAGTGATGAAGATCATGCCGCTGTCTTCAATATCAATATCAACGCCGGTCTGGGCAATGATTTCGTTAATTACTTTGCCGCCCGGCCCGATAACTTCGCGGATCTTTTCTTTGTCTATTTGGAAGGTAATGATTCTTGGCGCAAACTGTGAAAGGTCTGGCCGCGGCGTCTCAATTGTCTCCCTCATCTTTTCCAGAATTTCCAGGCGCGCTTTTTTGGCCTGGGCAAAAGCATCGGCTAAAATTTGCAAGGTTACTCCTTCAATTTTAACATCCATTTGCATGCCTGTCACTCCGTTCTTTGTGCCGGCTACTTTAAAATCCATATCGCCGTGATGGTCTTCATAACCTTGAATATCAGTCAGAATTTTATATTTGGGAGCTTGCCCTGATCCGCCAGTCGGCGGAGAAGGGCCTATCATAAGGCCCATAGCGATGCCTGCGGCTGCTTCTTTGATTGGAACGCCGCCCGCCATCATGGCCAGGGAACAGGAGCAAACGGAGGCCATTGAAGAGGAGCCGTTTGAAGAAAGAATTTCGGAAACAACGCGGATGGTATAAGGAAAACTATCTTTGGCCGGAATAAGTGGTTCTAGAGACCGTTCGGCTAAGGCGCCGTGACCGACTTCTCTTCTGCCAGGGCCGCCAAGGCGGCCTGTTTCGCCAACCGAAAACGGCGGAAAATTATAGTGTAAAATAAAATGTTTTTTGGATTCTTCCGGCTGTAGTGTCTCAACTATCTGCTCATCGCTTGGCGAGCCCAAGGTTAAGACGCCGAGGGACTGGGTCGTGCCGCGATTAAACAAAGCCGAGCCGTGGGTGCGGGGCAGGACATCTATTTTTGCTGAGATCTCTCTTAATTCGTCCAGTTTTCTGCCGTCAGGCCGTTTTTCGCTGTTAAGAATGTTTTTGTGGACAAGCAAATTTATTTCCTCGTCTATTACGCTTTGTATCTGTATCTTTTTCTCTTCTTCGTCTGCGACCAGCGAGTCAAACAAAGATTTTTCCATAGCTGACATTTTATTTTCGCGTTCCTGTTTATTGCTTGTGTAGACAATGTTTTCAAGTTTGTCTTTGATAAAATCCAGGACTTTTGTTTTGAGTTCCGCGTCTTCGGGCGTCAGCGTCAACTCCATTTTTTGTGGCTTAAGCTCGGCAATTATTTTATTCTGAAAACCGATAAGCTCGTTGATCTGTTTTTGCGCTTCTTCCACCGCGGCAATAAAAGTTTCTTCCGGAACCTGATTTGCGCCGGCCTCAACCATGTTTATTTTTGATTCCGTGCCGGCCACCATTAGATTAAAATCGCTTGCCTCTCTTTGCGCAAAAGTCGGGTTTACAATCAATTCTCCGGTTTTGCCACCCATGCGCACTGCGCCTAGCGGTCCCTGCCAGGGAATATTTGAGAGAGAAAGTGCTAGCGAAGCGGCATTTAGACCTAGGGTTTCGGGGTCGTTTTCCTGGTCATAGGAAAGAACCGTGACAACAACCTGAATGTCATTTCTGATTTTTTGGTTAAATCTTGGCCGGATCGCTCTGTCTATCATTCTGCCTTTGACGATAACGTCATCCATCGGCCTGCCTTCTCGCTTGATGAACCGGCTGCCTTTGATCTTGCCGGCGGCATAAAGCCGCTCTTCGAACTCAAGTGTTAAAGGCAGATAATCGGCGCCTGATTTTGCTTCTTTGGCTATGACCGCCGTTGCTAAAACCACGGTGTCGCCGTATTGGGCACGCACCGCGCCGTTGGCCTGGCCGGCCAGCTCCCCTATCTCAAATTTGAGGGGTCGTCCCTGAAAATCCAGGGTAAAAACTTTTGCTTCTGACATTTATTTTTTAGGACACCTAACAAGAGTTCGGGCTAAAAAGCTGAAAAAGAAAGCAGGGTAAAATATAAATCCAAATGTCAAAATCCAAATTATTCCAAATTAATGACTAAAGTCCAAAATCCAAAATTTAGCATTTGAGTTTTGAGCCTGATTTGATATTTGAAATTTGAGCTTTGAAATTTTTACGCTATTTTCTTCCTCTCTTTTTAGACCGTCTATGCGATGTCCTCGTTTATTTTTTTAAATTATGAACCGTCCCAATGAATGAAACAAATATTGTTGTTTCCCCATTTAGATCTTCGTCTTCTGGCATCCTAAACCCGCATCCATATTCAATAACGACTGAATAGCCGAAGATAATCTTATTTGAACTAATTACTCCGCAACCTGTGCAATTAAAACCGCATCCATCCACAATTCCTTTTTGCCCGTCTTCAAAAGTTTTGACCGTTTTATTCTCTGCGTAGCTCTTTGTGATCCAAGGAGACCAAGCCGCCAGAATGAGAATAACCAGTAATACGCTTATTAAAACTAGAGTATTTTTTCTACTCATTTAATTAAGTAACGTTTCGGATCCGCGCACAGATCCACAAAATCGTCCGCCACTTCTTTTAGTTTTGAAGAGGCGCTTTTGCCAAAGGCGATGACTTCTGCCTGGCAGCCGGATTTGACTTTAAGATACTCAATGAGCGGCACGAAATCCCCGTCGCCTGTCAGCAATATGACCGCGTCCAGTTTTTCGGCCTGCTCAATTGCGTCAACCGCCATGCCCACATCCCAATCCCCCTTTTTCATTCCGCCCGGGAAAACCTGTAGGTCCTTGGTTTTTATCTCAATTCCGATGCGCGTCAGAGCATCAAAAAAAGCCCGTTCATCGCCGGCTTCTGTCGAGATAACATAGGCAATGGCGCGGATAAGTTTTCTTCCCGCCACCGCGGTTTTTAAAACCTCCTTGAAATTCAGCTTGGCCTGATAAAGGTTCTTAGCTGAATGGTACATATTTTGGGCGTCTATGAAAATGCCCACGCGCTGTTCTTTTTGTTTGATTACGCTCATTAGTTAGCAAGTTTGTCAGTCAGCCCGTTTATCAGTTTTAGAACTGATAGGCCGCTAAGCGGCCGAAACTGGAAGACCGATAAACTTATTTTTTAATCCCAATTTTTTTACCAAACTTTTATATCTTTTCTCGTCATCCTTTGAGAGAAAATCGATCAATTTTTTACGCTTGGAGACCATTTTTAAAAGCCCGCGGCGGGAATGATTATCCTTGGTGTGCTTTTTGAGATGGCGTGTTAAGGCCTCAATTTGTTCAGTTAAAATCCCGGCCTGGACTTCAACAGAACCGGTATCTTTTTCGTGCACCTTAAACTCTTCTATTATCTTTTTCTTTTTCTGGGTTTTTAGCATAATTCCTTTATTTCTTGGCTGCTTAAATTTGTATTATTTTCAGCATAGCACAAAACAAAAAATTAAGCAAATAAAAATAAAAAAGACCGCGTCTGCAAAGATATGATTGCGCGGATTTTAATTATGTCGTACATTATAAGTAGCGATTAGTAATTAGCAACTAGCGACTAGTTTTTTATAAATTTACTAGTGGCTATTCACTAATGGCTAGTCACTAAACCCTTGGACCTGAAAACCCTCATCAAAAACTATTTAGATTATGTTGAGGTTGAGCGCGGCCGGTCTCGCAAGACAGTTGAAAATTACACCCATTATCTGGACAGATTTTTTGCCTGGGCCAAGGTTGCCAAGCCATCAGAAATTGATGCGGATCTGGTGCGCGAATATCGGTTATTTTTAAACCGCGCCGAAGACAAGTTCGGCCATGGCTTGAAAAAGATCACCCAGAATTATCATATAATCGCCTTACGGAATTTCCTGCGTTATTTGGCGAAAAGAGACATAAAAACGCTGTCTGCCGATAAAATTGAATTGGCAAAGCAATCGCCAAGGCAAGTTGATTTTTTGGAGGGCGACGAATTGGAAAGATTACTGGCCGCGCCTTCAGAAACAGGGGTCAGAGCTATAAGAGACAAGGCACTCATGGAGTTGCTATTTTCCACCGGCCTGCGCGTATCAGAAATGTGCAAGCTGAACCGCGACTCCATCAATATGGAGAAAGGCGAATTTACTGTCCGGGGCAAGGGCGAAAAAGTGCGTCTTGTGTTCCTTTCCCCCACAGCCAAAACAGCGGTTAAAAATTATCTGGATGGCCGCAAGGACATAGATTCTGCTTTATTTGTCCGATACCCAAAAAGCAAAAAGCCCGAGCTGGCGCAGGCAAAGATGAAAAACTTGCGTTTGACGCCTCGCAGCGTGGAACGTATCGTGAAACATTATGCGATAAAAGCTGGCATTTCAAAAAAAGTCACCCCGCATATTTTACGCCATTCTTTTGCCACTGACTTATTAACCGGCGGCGCTGATATAAGGTCTGTGCAGACAATGCTTGGCCATTCCAGCATCACCACGACCCAGATCTATACACACATTACTGACAAGCAATTAAAGGATGTGTATAAGGCGTTTCATGGGAAGCAACGAAGAGGTGGCGAATAGCAATAGCGATTAGTAAAGATTAGGTTTTGACTTTGGAGGGTTTTTTGTTAGAATAAATTGTCCTTGTCCCTATAGCTCAACTTGCCCCCACACCAATTTACTCCCCGTAGTTCAATGGATAGAACGGCAGCCTTCTAAGCTGCACATCGAGGTTCGATTCCTCGCGGGGAGACCATTGGTGTGGGGGTGAAGATAGAGCGGCAGCCTTCTAAGCTGCAAATCAAGGTCCGATTCCTTGCGGGCGCACAAAAATAAGTCAAAAGTTTAAAAGTGAAAAGTTAAAGATTGATGAGCATGGAAAATAAAGAACTTCATCGTATTGCTTCAACGGCGATAATAGTCAAAGACGGCCCTTCGACAGGCTCAGGGCAGGCGAAGTATTTAATAACGCGCCGGAGCTTGCAGAAAAAGGCTTTTCCAGGCAAATGGCATGTGCCCGGCGGCGGGCTGGAGACAGACGATTATATCAATACTCCAGCGGATAAAGCGAACCAGTGGTATTTTGCCCTGACCAAATCCCTAAGGCGGGAGATCAAGGAAGAAGTAAATTTAGAGCTGAAAAATCTTAATTATTTGTTGGATTTGACGTTCGTCCGGCCGGACGGAATTCCTGTTTTAGTTTTAAGCTTCTGGGCGTATTATAAATCAGGCAGAATAAAATTAGACGACGATAATATTGATTATAAATGGGTGACATTAAAAGAAGCTAGAGATTATAATTTAATAGCCGGCATTTTAGGAGAAATTGAAATGGTGGATAAGTTGTTGAAGGGGGCGGATGGGAATAAAATAAAGTACAACAGAAAATAGTTTTTAGCTTTTGGGCACCGTTAGCTCAGTTGGCCCCGTACAATTTGCCCTGTTAGCTCAGTTGGTAGAGCAGCTCCCTCTTAAGGAGACGGTCGGGGGTTCGAATCCCTCACAGGGCACTATTAGGCAAATATACGGGGTAAATGCCGCAGCTCCCTCTTAAGGAGACGGTCGGGGGTTCGAATCCCTCACGGTGCACTGCGTAAAGAAAATTTGCGGCAAATTTTCCACGCGGTAGGCACGTGATGAATTATAAGATAATTCATCTTATGTGCCACCGCATAAATTTGACCAAAAGTCGGTTTGAATTTAAAATTAGCATTATGGTGGCCTTGGTGAAGTAGTTATCACAACGCGCTGTGGCCGCGTTATCACGGGTGCGAATCCCGTAGGTCACCCATTAAATAAAAAAGCATTGCTTATGGCAATGCTTTTTTATTTAATGGAATTCATTGACTTTTTAATCAAGACTGATACGATTAGTTGAATCCTTGAAAACCTTTCCGGCCGGCCATGACCTATGGAAACTTTCCATAGGCGATTTCGTCCAGAAAGGAGAAGATTATGGGAGCATCCTTAGGTTTAATAGGAACCATCGAGAAGGCGCTGGACATTGAAAGCGTACGTACTTTAACAAAAAACATTTCTTATTCCGAAGTTGAAAAGCTTGTTGACTCTTACGTGTTTTCTTTAACCAACGACATCAAAGAGGAACTTGGAGCTCATCTAGGATCCACGGACCTAGCGCTAACCAGCGCCTACATTAAAAAACACTTTGTCACCTTTAAACACAGGCTTTTGCAGTTTTTTCTCAACCATCAATAATTCCCAAAATACCCGTTGATATCGTTACGGGTATTTTATTTTCGTTCCGCGTGGAACTGGAGAAATAAAAAAAGGGAAACGAAAATTTCGTTTCCCTTTGGAATCCGGTTTTTGTGGATTCAGGATATCAGCGAGAAGTGATAAGTTTCAGGCACAGCTGACGTGCGTCCTTATTGATTTTTTTGAAGTGGACGCTGCCCAGCATAACAAATTCTGCGTCTTTTGCTTTGCAATGCTCCTTTGCCGTGTCCATTATCTGCCCTATTGTGGAATCGGCATTTGTCTGAAAAGTGAAGGGCAGATAGTCAATACAGCTATTTTTGTTTTTCGCGACGATCCCCACACTCACCATAAATTCCATAATCCACCTCCTTGTTATGGATATGTCAGCATATTCTGGGATCTGGCCAGAATTATATCCTGGTCCTCTTGTGGCAGTTTTTCAGGCGGCCAGACGCCGGGCTGAATAAGCTTGGAATCAAGCAGTCTCTCAATGAACAATACTGCCATAAAAGCCGTGCACCAACGTAAAGGAATCGCGCCTGGAAATATGCTTTGCAAATCTATAAGGCCAGGGCTTATCCATTGGATTTTTCGCCACTCGGTTTTTTCAGTGGCGGGATTTAGTCCTTTTACTGTGACAACAATGCCGACTCTGCTTTCGCGCAAGGCGGCTTGTTTTATGAGGCCTATAACTTCTTTTGAAGGCGGCGGCGGAGGCAGGATAGAAAGAAGCTTTTTTACCCGGTTTTCAGTGTCGTTTTTGGTGTTTCTTTTGAGAAGCGTTCGCAGCAGGGATTTTAGCCGCTCTATATCAGAGCCACCGGCTTTTGTCTCTATTTCGCGGATATTGGGCAGATCTTTCATTGTAATGCCTTCATTCTCATTTACCAAACCACACTCAATTCTGCCAATGGGTTCGGGAAAATTTACGAATTCCTGCTGGGAAAACGGCCTCCTTGTTTTTTCTTTTGCCTTGGCTTTACCGAAATGAGGAACCTCGGAAAGCCCCTCGTCAAGAGCAAGCGGTATGCTCCAAAGAAAAATGTCCTCATCGCAGTCAGTGGTTTCCGCTACATATATCTTGACGATGCAGTTGATGAGGCCGCGGATAAGGGCATCAGCCATCAGATTTGTCAGGCCAGGTCCAAGGCCCGCATTAATCAGAGCAATTAAGCCGTTTTTGATGAAACGTTCCGAAAAGCTTAATTGTTCGGCAACAAAGTTATTCAAAGACGATAGATCTAAATAATGAGCGCCGATTTGCCAGGCAAGCTTCATAATAGGAATATTGAGAGTTGACGAAGCCGCGTTTATGATGACAAACGAGCCCTGCAATCTTCTGGTTAGTTTCTCATCAAAAGGGAAAGAGGCCTTGATCAAAAGAACCTTTGTCCAGTCGGCCCAATCAGAGATTTCGTTCTGGGCTTTTTTCATATTGACGTCAATGCAGATTACCTGAGAAAAGATTCCCATTTTTTGGAGCAGGAATAGGACGATTGTGCCGGTTGTCCCCAAGCCAAATATTGTTATCTTTTTTGACAACTCCATCTTTCCTGGCATAAAAGCACCCCCTTGTGTATTTTATTTTTAAAGAAGTTATTTCTTTATATTAGAATAGGCGTCATGAATACAATTGTCAACTTTTCTTTTTGGCCAAATTATGGTAAGGATAGAGATATGGCTGAAAGTAATAAAATCAAGATGGCGGTTTTAATTGGGATGGGCGGACGGCTTAAGGCGATTTGTGATTGCGTCAGAGATATCCCTAACATTGAAATAGTCGCTGTGGTTTCACATAAACCCGAGTCCCCTGGAATTGAATGGGCAAAAGGACAAGGCCTGAATGCGTTCTATTTTCGCTTGAGCGATATTTCACCCCGAGCGGAGTCAAGGGCTGACAATAATTCGGAAATTGCCAATAAAGAAATTGGCAACGATATTGGCAATCTGGAAACTCATCGGCAACGGTTTAATTTGGCAATTGCCGATAAATTAAAGGCGCTTGGCGTCAACTTCATTGTGATGGCCGGCTGGAATATTGTGATGAATGATGATTTTTTAAAACGATTTCCCGGGCAGGTGATTAATATTCACCCGTCGCTTCTGCCTTCTTTTCCTGGTCCGTGGAACTTAGTTTCACGACAGGTGCTGGAATCAGGCGTTCGTTTCACGGGCTGCACTTTGCATTTTGTGCCTGACTCTGGCGTGGATTCCGGCCCGATAATCTTGCAGGCGGTTATCTCTGTGGAACAAGATGAAACAATAGAGACATTGCGTAAAAAAATGGACGTTGAGGAAGAGAAGCTTTTGCGCGAGGGGACAAAGCTGTTTGCGGAAGGGAAGTTAAAGATTGAAGGAAAAAAAGTAATAATATTGCCTTAAAATTTATTCTTCGAGCCCTTCGATAAACTCAGGGTAAACTGAGTCGAGAAATAAACCGCAAGGAAAAGTTCTCGATGCGCCCCGCGCTGTGCGGGGCTTACTCGAACAATATTAATAGCCCTCGTAGTTCCCTCTTTCGCTCAAATAAAATTTGAGCTCCCTCCTTCGCCAAGGCTTCGGAGGGCGAGTCGGAAGCCACTCGACTTGTCCTTCTGCAGCTTTAGCGTAAGAGGAAGCTCCGATTCTTTTCGGAGCGAAGTGTGGCCCCTGTAGCTCAATGGACAGAGCAAATCCGTCCTAAGGATGAGATGTAGGTTCGATTCCTACCAGGGGCACTATCCTACGCTAAAGCTTCGGAAGGGTAAACATATGAAAATAATATCTCGGAACGTTAACGGCTTGCGGGCTGTTTGCAGGAAAGATTTTCTTGGGTGGTTCAAAAATACAAGCCCAGACATTCTTTGCCTGCAGGAGCTAAAGCTGCAAAAGGAACAATTGCCGTCTCAACTGTTAAAACCGAATGGCTATCAGGCCTTTTTTAGTTTTGCCGCAAAAAAGGGTTATAGCGGCGTGGCGGTATTTTCAAAAAAGAAATCTGTTCGTTATGAGCAGAAGCTAGGTCTGACAAGATTTGACGGCGAAGGCCGGATATTGAGATTGGATTTTCCAGGATTCTCGCTGGTCAATTTATATATTCCCCACGGCGGCAGGCAGAAAGAAAATCTGAAGTATAAATTGCAGGCCTATAGGGTTCTTATAAATTATTTAAATAAGCTGAAAAATAAGAATATCATTTTAATCGGCGACTTTAATATCGCGCATACAGAGCTTGATCTGGCTCGGCCGAAACAGAACCGAAATAATATAATGTTCACGCCAGAGGAACGCGGGCAACTGGATAAAATTGTGGAACTTGGTTTCATGGATACGTTCCGGATGTTTCATAAAGAAGGTGGCCATTATACCTGGTGGCCTTACTTTGCCAATGCCAGAGCCAGGAATCTTGGCTGGCGCATAGATTATTGTTTCACGTCAAAAAGCTTGGCGCAAAAGGTTAAGGAAACTCTTATCATGCCAGAAGTCTTGGGTTCTGACCACTGTCCGGTGGGGATAGAGCTTTAAAAATCATTGCTTTTTTCTCGGGCCCGATGTAATATAAAAAATCAAAAATCTAGTTCTTTCAATCAAAGAAAAGGAGGGAAAAATGAAAAAATTTGTCACGCCCAGAAGTCGGATTGTTTTATCTTTGATTTTATGTGGATTCGCTCTGTTTTTGTTAGTGAGTTTAATTATCAGTTTGGTTGCCCCGTCTGGCTGGTTAAAAGAGCTTGGCAATGTTCTTCTGGCCGGCACAATATTTGCGCTGCTGGGATTGGCAATCTATTTTCAGACATCGTTGCCAACCGTCTTAGATCTGATTGGTGCCGCAGAGTTAACCGAGCAAGAAGATAAGAAGATGATGGAGGCTTGGGCGGATGTTGTAATAAAGCGCCAGCCAATTAAGGAAATGTCCAAAAAAGAGAAATTGGTATATGTGTGCATAATAGCAGCAAGTTTTTTATGTATTATTTATGGGATAGCCGATTTTTTTGGTGCATTTCAGGAGCTAAGAATAATTGGCGCGGGAGGAAAGAGCGTCAAAATTTCACATTGGGAGACGGGATTTATCGCGTGCGGGGTGGGATTTATGGGTTTTTTTGCCGCCTATTTTTGGCGAATAAAGACTGTCAGCCGTCGCGAAGAAGCGATAAAAAAAATGCTCAAAGAGGCTGATGAAGGCAAAGCAAGTCCGCCAGAAGGTTTTGCTTAAATGCGATTTCGACGTCATTTAATTTTTTAATGCCTCGGTGATCCTGTTATTACTGGGGCATTTTTATTTGAAATTTTTGTTTTTGTGCGTTATAATACAGGAAGCTGAAAGGCTTTTTTATTTTATTCTTTTCAAGTGATGGGCCCGTGGTATACCGGTAACACGCCTCCATGGCATGGAGGAGTAGGGGGTCCGATTCCCCCCGGGTCCACAATGTAGGAATAATTTGTACTTTAGGACAAATTATACTTTCAATATATGATAAAAAAATCTGTTCCGTTTTATAGCCAAAAATGGGATGTGTCAGAATGGCAAAAGCTTGGTTTTGATAACTATCAGAATGCGGAATATTGGGAAAAGTCTTCGTGTGGTATTTTATGTCTGAAAATGGCAATTGATTTTTTTCTTATGAAGAAAGGGGAAGAAATGTCACAGTCGGTTGCTGATTATATAAAGGTAGGCTTGGAATTAAATGCTTATACGGATTCGGAAGGATGGAATCATAACGGACTCGTAAAAATTGCAAATAGATTTGGATTCAAAGGCAGTGCAAAAAACGTTAAGATCAAAGGATTGCAAAACATGCTTAAATCTAATGCCCTCCCAATTATTTCAATTAAGTGGGCATTCAAAAATAATAAAAGCTTAAAAGAAAGAATTATATTTTGGAGGAAGGTTGGCGGCCATTTAGCTCTTGTAACTGGTTTTGAAGAAGATGAAGGTCACGCTTTAAAAGGTTTTTATGTTCATCACACGTCAATACTGCTAGAATATAATTGGCAACACAAGTTTATTCAATTAGAACAATTTAAGGGGGCGTTTACGGGAAGATGTGTTGAAGTCAGATCATAAGCCTTTAGCGAAAAAAGTTCGAACATCCTCCACGGTGCTCCACAATGTAGGTAAAAGTTGCCTTTTTAGGCAAATTATCCCACCTTTCAGTCTTTGGCCCGTATAATAAAATGATAAAAAAATTATGAGATTATACCCTAAAATGAACTCTCAAAATACGGCATTAATGGTTATTGATGTTTTGAACTCTTGCGCGCACGAAAATTGTGAAATCAGAAAATGGAACATATCTTTTTCTAAGATTCGCGAGATGATACCCAATTTGACGGCTTTCATCGAAAAATACAGAGAAATTATCGGCGGTTTAATTATATTCACAAAAAATGTACCATGGATAAAAGAAAATCTTCCAGAAAACTTGAATAACCTATATAAAGATCCCGAAGCCCGATATTATTCGGAAGATAATTCTGGTTTTGCAGAACAATTTTATCAGGTCAAGCCACTCAAAAATGACTTGATTGTCGAAAAGCATAGCTATGATGGATTTACAAATCCAAAGCTTGAAAAAGAACTAAAGACAAGAGGTATTGAATATCTGGTTGTGGCGGGCCTCTTTGGCGACGGATGCGTAATGTCTACAATTTGCAACGGCTTTTCAAAAGGCTATAATTTCATAATACTAAACGATCTGATTGAAACGACGGATGTCCCTTTAAGACAAAGTATCCTCGAAGGTCTGAAAGATTTTACCTGGCCGAAAATGTACGGGAAGACAACAAAGTCTAAGGATTTCCTGCGGTCTTGGGATTGATTTGCCGTTCGAAAAAGGTTCGAACGTCCTCCACGGTGCTCCACAACGGGGGTCAAATTTGCCCCTTTGAACAAATTGTTTCCCTAAAAAATATTGATTATCAATTCATGAAAAATTTCCACAGTTTATCAATAAAAAAACCAACTTGCGAAGAATTACGTGCGAAACATCCTCTATTTATCTACGAGTCTTTCGCGTTAGAAGAATCGGATAATTCACTTAAAATCAAATTTCAGTTTTTACTTAAGCCTGACATATATTTCCGCCCCGAGATAACTTTCGAATCGTTTGACAGACCAAAGGTAAATTTACTTGACCGGGCTATTCTTGAGAATCTTGCCTTCCATTTGGGGCTTATAGAAATGTTGAGCTACTGGAAAGCAGCATGTTCACCGCAAATCATCCTGAAAGCGGGTTCCCTCGACTCCCAACAGATAACATGGTGGAAAGATATGCTGTTACACGGGATGAGGGAATTTTTCTACATGAATGATATCGACTTCACGCGCTCAGACTTTGTGAATATATCCGTCCAAGACGACAGAGGTTTGGTTGGACGCAGATATGACGATCATCCTCCTCAAGACAGTCTAGTCCTGGTTAGTGGTGGAAAAGACTCCGCATTTACCTTGCAGTTTCTAAAGGAAATCGGTAAAGGATTTAATTGTCTGCTACTTAACCCTACACAAGCTGCAACGGCACTGAGTTTAAAGGCTGGCTGCCGCGAGCCTATCGTTGTAAAGCGCACAATTGATCCAAAACTTCTATTGTTGAATAATGCTGGTTACCTAAATGGGCATACTCCGTTTTCAGCTCTTTTGGCATTCTTAGGCGTAACGTGTGCAGCTCTGTTTGGTTATGAAAATGTTATCGTTTCAAATGAACGCAGCTGCGATGAGGGCAATGTTAGCTTTTTGGATAATGAAGTCAACCACCAGTACTCGAAGACTTTTAGATTCGAAAACAAGTTTAGAGATTATGTACAGAAGTATCTTGCAAAGAATGTCAACTACTTTAGCCTTCTGCGGCCACTTTATGAGATCCAGATAACTCATCTCTTCGCCGGTTATCCTCAATACTTCGATATTTTTAAGAGCTGCAATCGTAACCAAGCAGAAAACACGTGGTGTAAGCATTGTCCGAAATGTTTATTTATATTCACAATGCTTTATCCGTTTTTGCAGTCTGATGATTTAACCAGAATATTTGAAGAGGATCTTTTTATGCATGACAATAGTATTCCGGTGATCCAAGAGCTTATAGGCATTAATTGTCATAAGCCATTTGAATGTGTGGGCACTGTAGAGGAAACATTAGTAGGGTTTTATCTTGGAATTAAGAAGGTTCAATCGAGTGAAAACAAACTTCCGTCTGTCCTGCGATATGTAAAACAAGACGTATTGCCGAAATACCCGAACATCGAGAAGACTGCCGGCAAAATGTTATCAGCATGGAGCGACCAGCACAATTTACCTCAAAGATATGCGGAACTTCTTAGAAATCGGGTAGTCGAGCCCAGTGAATCTAGATGATGTGAAGCAGAAAGCGACTGCAAGTTTTGACCTTGGCCTTATTGACAGCGTTCTTGAATGTTGGCAAAAGAGGCTCTTGGACCGCAAAACCTGCGGGCGCTACCTGGACGTCTTTTATTATGGAAAATTACGAAAAACAATTTGACAAACAAAAGATTCCAAATGAGGCGGAAAGTATTTTGGAATCAAAACAAATAGAGACCCCAGGTCAAAATATAGTGTCTGATTTGGAGCCGCTGCGTAGAGAAATAGAGCAGAGCGATCAGCAAAAGCTTCAAGAGGTGCGGGAGAAGTTAGGAATCAGCGAAAAACAGGAAGATCGGGTCAGCGCCGAATTAACTCCTGAGGAGCAGAGGGAAAAAGAAGCTGTTTATGAAGAGGTTAAAAATGGGCTCGCCGCACTATACGGGTCCTGTTTGCACGATAGAAAAGTAGAAGCGCAAGAAGCGCGCCTTTCTATAGATGGAACTAATTTGCAAAAGTTATCTCAACCCATGAAGGAGGTATTGGCTGACATAATCGTCCGGGAAAGCTTGAACCAAAAACCAGAAGACGAATTTATTGGAAGAGGATTAGAGGTGCTTTCTATTTGGATTCATACCCAGGCTCTTGGCCGAAGTGCCACTAACAAATTCCAGCAATTAGGATGAGAAGAATTAATTTGTCGTTTAAAAAAGGTTCGAACACCCTCCACGGTGCTCCACAATGCCAAAATCAAAAACAAAACCTGTTTTGCTGAAGAAAGACACTTATCTGGCGTTTATTAAAAACAGCGTTGGCGCAAGGGCGTTTCGAAATTCTTACGCGTTAGTTGGCGGGAAAAGAGAGGATATTTTAAAGAACGGCGAGCTTTCATGCGCCTATTTTGTATCTTGTGTTTTAAAGATCCTTGGATTAATAAATGAGGCTCACTCAACTGTTTCGGGAACTATTCTGGACATGAAAAAATCCGGCTGGAAACAGATAAAAGCCCCAAAAGAGGGGAGCGTGGTCGTTTGGAAGTTAAAAGAAACCAAAAGTGGCTGGCACGAACACATTGGCTTTTATATCGGCAAAGGTGAGGCGATTAGTAATATAGACAAAAAAAGGACGCCGGATAAGCATAAGCTTGTGGTTCGTAAGTATAGGGAAATAAAAGAGATTTGGTGGAATAAAAAATTAGGCGGGTAATAAAGGAGAGGTACCTAAGCGGTTGAAAGGGCCGCACTCGAAATGCGGTAGGGGAGCAATCCTCTCGTGGGTTCGAATCCCACCCTCTCCGCCAGATTTCCATATTCGAACTTACCATAATTATGAATAAACCCATAAAATTTACTCTTTTGGGTAGTATTCCTAAAGGTGATGAGGTCAGAAAAAATTGGATAGACTGGAAGTCTGAATATGTAGAAAAGATAAGTGCGTCTATTCCGGAAGCAAAATTTTTACATGGGGATTTAATCAGTGACAATGTTGGCCCCGATTTAGTAGTTGGACATGATTTATGGCTCATTAAAAATTCCGATATTGTAATTGTGCATGCTGTTTCTAAAATAGGAGCTGGTACTGCTCAAGAAATGGTACTGACAAAATATTTTCTGAAACCCTTAATTTCTATTGTTCCAAAGGGCACGCATCATAGAAGGACAAATGTTGTTTTCCATGGAGTTAATATTGAAGATTGGATCCATCCATTTATTTATGTCGCCTCAGATTATGTGGCAGAAAACATTGATAGTGGTATCAAATGGATAAAGGAATTCCTGAAAAATAGGGATGCACAGAGTGCAATAAAAGACATATCAGTTTTTGAAAATAAAATTGTTTTTTTTGAAAAAGAATTGCCGGCTATAGTAAATTCTTATAGAGAAAAGGGTTGGTAATATATAGCTGTTCGTATTGGTTATATGCAATATAGCTAATTGTAGTTATTTATAACCATAAATTTAGTAGATTTTTATCGCGAATTCCGGAATGTCGAAATAACTTGGATTTTTTCTGTATAGTTTCCGTAATTGACGTATAATTGGATCAAGATTCCTCATCTTTAGCCTTTTTACCGGTTCTAACTTCCGGACATCGTGCCCGCCAATTTTATGAAAGAATTAAACGGAGTTGGTAATCCTAAAATTTGTCCCGTTGTGGCTATAGTAAGGAAAGGAAAAGTTTTGATCGGGTTAAGACACTATACTCCTGATAAGTGGCGTAAAATTTCCGTCTGGACTTTTTCGGGCGGCCGGTGCGATGAAGGTGAAAAAGTTGAAGACACTTTAAGGCGCGAGGTTGAAGAAGAGACCGGGATTAACGATTTAAACATTTCTGGTTTTTTGGGAAAGGTCAAAGGCGCCAAAGAAGGGGATATCGTATATGTATTTCTGGGTTCAACGGAAGAGGAGCCAAAGCTGCTGGAACCGGAAAAATTTTCCGAATGGCAATGGGTTGATATAAAAGAAGTGCCCGACAATTTTATTAATCCAGAAGTTCTAAAATTGGCAGAAGAAGTGATTTAGGCATATTTTTAGGGCATGATTCTTTGGCACAGGGCGCCTATTTTATTTTGTATTAATTTCTGATATTTACTATAAAAAGAGCGTCCTGACGTAACCCGTCGGGACGCTTTGAGCTTTAGAGCTTTTCCTCTTTGATGGCCTTTTCCAGGGCCTCCCATTCGTGGGGCTCCATCTCGCTTTTGGAAAGAACGATGGTCTTTTTGCCAGCGTCGTTTGTGACCTCTTCAACTTTGACGCAGGCAGCAATGCCGCATTCAAATAATGTCTTTCTCTCACAGCCAGCTGGACCGCATTCTGTCATTTTTATCACCTCCTTTCAAACGACAATCGTCATCTTGACAATTCATGATCTTCTTAAAATTCGAATGTTGTTCTTTTTCCCAAATAATCAATCCTTTTTTGGAGTTCAAATATTTCTACAAAAGTTAAAGAAATCTTTTTGCCCCATTTGTCCTTGACATCCATAAGAGTATTTGTTTCGCATGTCCCCGGATAAAGATCGTCTTCCAATTCGATTGCCTTCATCCGTCTTTTTGCAATTGTTGACAGTTTTTTGACTTCTTTTTTTGACAAAATGATTTTGCCTCCATCCCACCTGTTGGCTTCTATCTTCAACATCCGTTTGCCTTTGATAGTTATCATGCTAAATTGAGGTGAAAAGCAATCGCTTTCAATGACACTGAATTTTTGCCCTTCTTTTACCGCAATTCTTTTCTTTTGGAATCTTCTGACAAGATCAGGAGAATTTGGGTGTTCCTTGCGGAATTTCTCGGCCTCTTCTTCGGTTGCTTCTTCCCATACATAATGTTGCCAGTTATCGCCCGGGTCACATAAGTTCTTGTAGACTTCAGTCACCCAAACTAGGTTTTTGGCCATTTCTGTCTCCTTTCGGTCTGCGTATTTTTAAGTGCTACTATATAATTGAACCAATTTATGGGGTTGGATTTCAATGTCATGCGGGTATCGGGGAATAAAGGGCTTGAATAAAAGGGAAAACGCCATAAATAATTGACAAGAATGTTGTCATGTTATAGGATAGGACAAAATGACGAAGGGGTAAAAAGGGTCAAATCCCTCCCATTCTCCCTTTAAAAAGGGAGGAATATATGTATGTTTAATCAGAAACAAGCCATAAAATTTTTAGGGATTTCGGCGGCTGAGCAGAAGATTCTAAATATCCTTGAACAAAACGGGCATTGTTTGGTTTCTGGCATCGCGCGTAAAACTAAAATTCCGCGCACAACCGTGCATTTTCTGTTAAAAAAACTCGCCAGGCGGGGTTTGACCAGTCCGATTAAAATAGTCAATCACAAAGAATGGCAAATGGCGGGGCGGGAAGAGATTCTAGGTGATATAAAAAATTTGCTGGTCGGGTTTGAAAAACCGGGCGAAACTTTGGGCAGAGTTGAAACCGAAACTTTGGGGGTAGAAATCTTTCGGGGGAAAAATAAATTGCAAGAATGCTATGAGAAAATGTTTGAAGCGGGTAAGGGAAATAGGGTCTTTATAATCCAAGGCAACGGCTCGGCCGAAGTAGTGATGAAAAAACTTGATAAAGAATTTATTTACGACTTTCATAAAGAATTCAAAAAGCGAGACATTATTATGGAGGGCGTGATAGGGGAGAGGGTACTGGAGCTGTTAAAAGACCTAAACTTGGAAGAATTAAATTCCCATTACGGGCGCCTGATCGTCGCTTATGCGGCGCCGGACGAATACCTTAATTTCAATTTTGACGTCGCCCTCTTTAAAAATATTGCAATCCTTGTTAATATTGTTGAAGAATATGCTATGGTTATAAGGAACGGTTCGCTTGTGGGGATGCTAAAAAACTTTCTGAAAATTTTAATCGGTAATTCAAGAAAAGTTGATTTGAATGCGCATATCAAAAAGCTGATTGAAGAAAAACTAGGCGCTAATCGCTAATTGTTAATCGCTATCTTTTATGGCTGCCATAGTCAATTTTGCCATCAATAATACTTTTCTGACGGTTCTGATATTTGCAGTGGCGCTTTTTGTTACCTGGGTTTTGTATTTACAATGGCAGGTCTGGCAGTTCAAGAAAAAATTTAAGCTTCTTTTTAACGGCAGCAAGGCCAACGATTTGGAAGGCATTTTATTTGAGCAGATAAAGCGGCTGCGCCAGACAGAAAAAGAATTAAAGTCGCTCGGCAAATTTGCGCATTATTTGGAAAGAATGGCCTTACAAAGCGTTCAGAAAGTCGGCGTTGTCAGGTTTAATCCATTCAAAGACACCGGGAGCGATCAGAGCTTTTCAATCGCGATGATGGATCCAAATAACAACGGCGTGACAATCTCAGGGCTTTTTACCCGCGAAGGCACGCGGCTGTATGTGAAACCCCTTGTGGCCGGCGAATCAAAATACCCTTTGAGCAACGAAGAGAAAGAAGCGATGGAATTGGCGGAGAGGAATTGGAAGGTGAAGAAACAGAAGTAATTTTTCTCGTTTTGTCTCGCTTTGCGAGATCTGGCGTAGCCAGATAATCCATGCCCCGCAGAGCGGGGCAATTTGGACATTTGACAATTGAGCATTTTATTAAGAAATTAGAAATTAGGGATTAGACATCCATGGGGTTGTTGTGATAAATTAAGCGATCTATATGGCAAAAGCGAATGACCAAAAATCTAATATGCAATCCCGCCCGCCCATCGTGGTTATTTTGGGGCATGTTGACCATGGAAAAACTTCTATTTTAGATTATATCCGTAAAACAAAAGTTGCCGAAAAAGAATCGGGAGGAATTACCCAGCATATCGGCGCCTATCAGGTCAGCCACAATGGGAAACTCATAACATTTATTGATACCCCGGGTCATGAGGCGTTCTCGGCTATGCGTTCGCGCGGCGCCAAAGTGGCGGACTTGGCGGTTTTGGTGGTGGCGGCTGACGAAGGCGTGAAACCCCAGACAAAAGAGGCAATAGACCACATAACTCACATGGAGCTACCTTTTGTGGTGGCGATGAATAAAGCGGACAAGCCCGGCATTATTGCCGAAAAAGTAAAAAAACAACTGGCGGACAATAATGTTCTGGTGGAGTCGCTTGGCGGCAAGGTGCCGCTGGTGGCAACTTCTGCCAAGACCGGGGTTGGGATTGATGATCTGCTTGAAATGATATTGCTCCTGGCCGAGATGTCGGAATTAAAAGCCGATTATTCCGTGCCGGCTTCGGGCATTATTATTGAGTCATTTCTTGACACGCAGCGCGGCCCGACCGCCACTTTGCTTGTCCAGCAAGGGACGCTTCAGGCAAAAGACGCGATTGCCACAGAATCAACTTATGGCACGGCAAAAATGATGGAAGATTTCAAGGGGCAAGTCGTTGAAAAAGCAGAGCCGTCAATGGCCGTGCGGCTGACGGGATTGGTGCAGTTGCCGCGCATGGGGGAGGAGTGGGAGGTGATGGAAAATATGGACGCGGCAAAAGAAAAAGCGGTCCAGAAAAGCGAAGTGGAAAAAAAGAAAAGAGAACCGGCCAAAGTTTTGGAGATCTCGCCGGAACAGAAAGTTTTTAATCTGATCTTGAAAGCCGATGTTTTTGGTTCGCTTGAAGCGCTTGGCGGAGTTTTGCAGGCCATTCCCCAGGAGGAAGTTGTTTTGAGGACCATTTCAAACGAAGTCGGAGAAGTTAACGAGGCGGACGTGAAACTTGCTAGTTCTGCCAAGGCGGACATTTTTGGATTTAGGATCAAGACCGGCCAGATAGCGGGAAATCTTGCGCAGAGAACAGGCGTAAGAATTTTTAATTTTGATGTTATTTATGAGTTGGTAAAAGCGGTGCGAGAGCAAATGGGGCGGCAGCTTGAGCCAGAAATCGTGCGCCAGGACTTGGGCGAAGTCAAAATTTTGGGGATTTTTAAACAGAACGGTTCCCGCCAGATAATCGGCGGCCGGGTGGCCAAAGGGAAAGCCGAACGGGGAGCGCTGGCCGAAGTCCTGCGCCAAGGAGAAAAAATTGGCAAGGGTAAAGTTGTCCAATTGCAGGCGAATAAAGCTGACGTTGAGTCGTGCCAGAAAGACAAAGAATGCGGTATACTCTTTGAGGGCGAACCGGTTGTTGAAAAAGGCGACATACTTGTGTTTTTCAGGGAAGAGAAGAAGAAGAGAGAGCTTTAAAAAATCCAACTTGAACCTATTGAAAGATGGCTTACAAGCTCGAAAAATTAAACGAACTTATTAAAGAGGTTCTTGGCCGGATAATTTTGGAAGAAGAAGAATTCGGCCAGGGAGTTTTGGTGACGATCATGGCGGCCGAAACTTCCGAGGACGGTTTGCATTGTCGCGTGGTGATCAGCGTGTTCCCTGATAAAAAAGGGCAAATTGTTATGGAGATTTTAACGAGGCATATTTATAATTTGCAGCAGATATTGAATAAGAAGCTTCAGATGCGGCCGGTGCCAAAGATCAGGTTTGTCCTGGATAAGACAGAAGCCGAAGCGCAGGAGCTGGAAGAAAAAATGGGAAAGTAAATGCTAACTTTGTTGCTATAGCGACAAAAATAACGTATCATTTCTCTCTGTATTTATCCACAGGGACTTTTTTATTTAAGCGTGATATAATTCATGAATTTAAAAAACACACATGGAAGAAATATTCATTGAGATTAAAAAATTAGCTGACAGCGCAAAAAATATCTTGTTGGCAACTCACGAAAATCCGGACGAAGACGCTTTGTGCTCGGCGCTTGCCATGAAACTGGCTTTTGAGAAAGAAGGAAAGGAAGCGGATATTTTTTGCGCCTC
>JAZDMV010000014.1:0-38853 GCA_043800535.1 bacterium
TCGAGCCCTTCGACGAAGTTTATCCTGAGCAAAATCGAAGGACTCAGGGTAAATTGGATCGAGAACTTCTCTATGCGCCCCGACGATAGTCGGGGGTTAGTTGAAGAATAAATTTTAGAGATTAATGGAAATTCCGGTCTATAAAACCCAAGGCATCATTTTGAAAAAAGCCGAGCTTAATGACACGGATCGGCTTTTGACGATCTATACAGAAAAATTTGGCAAGATTTTAGTGCGCGCCCGCGGCATAGGCAAAAAGGAGTCAAAATTAAAATGCCTGATTGAGCCATTTAATGTTTATGAGTTTTTGCTTGCTCGGAGCAAAAATATTGATGTTCTGGCCAATTCTTATCCGATAAAAGAATTTTTAGGGTTGCGTCAGGATTTGGAATCCTTGTCGCTGGCAATCTATTTTGCGGAATTGGTTGATAAATTAATTCCGGCGCCCGAATCAGACGCAAAAATCTGGATGCTTTTGACAAGGGCGATGGAGGCGGTAGACAAATTTAACTCACCCCAGCCCTCTCTTAAAATAAGAGAGGGAGAAAACACAAAAAGCATCACCCCTCTTAAGGTAAGAGGGGGAGGGGGCGTTATGATTACATTAGATAATATAAAACCAGCTTTTGAGGAAAAGCTGGTTGAATTTCTGGGTCACCCCAATTTTTCAGTCCGCGGCAAAACTACCGAGCGGGAAATATCGCATTATTTAGAATCGCTGGCCGGGGAGGAGATAAGGGCTGTCAAATTTTTGAGATCGCTGAGTTTAACTAGTTGAGTTTCTTTTTCGTTTCTCTTTTTTATCTCCATTGAACCTTTTTCAAGAGTTTTTTCGCTTAAAACAATTCTTATCGGAATGCCGATAAGGTCAGCTTCGGCGAATTTTTGGCCGGGCGAGACTTCTTCTCTGTCGTCGTATAAAATTTCAACGCCGTCTTTGGTCAAAGCCGCTTCTAAATTATCCGCGACTTTTTTGATCTCGTTGTTAACTGTTTCCTGTTTACTGCTAACTGTGATTAGATGCGCGCTAAACGGGGCAATTTCTTTTGGCCAAATAATTCCTTGTTCATCGTGAGAAATTTCAACCACGGTACCCATCACTCGGCCCGGGCCGATGCCATAGCAGCCCATAATGACAAGCTGCTCTTTGCCATCTTTGTCGCGGAATTTTAATTCAAAAGGTTCAGAATATTTCGTGCCGAGCTTAAAAATATTGCCGACCTCAATCGCCTTTTCTTCCTTAAAATCGCTTGAGCCGCATTCAGGGCAGGCAGGTGTTTGGTCTTTTATATCCGCGTTAACGGCCAGGTTGCATTTTTGACAGACAAAAATTGTGTCTTCGCCGGCGGGCGAAATCGTCTGAAATTCGTGGGAGTATTTTGAAAATGTGCCGCCCGAAGCCAGAGTCAAAAAAGTTTCTTTGCCCAGGCCTGTTCTCTCAAAGATCTTAAAATAAGCGGTTTTGACTTTATCGTAATATTCGTCCAGGTCTTTTTGGTCGGCGTGAAAAGAATAGAGGTCTTTCATTAAAAATTCGCGGCCGCGCAGGAGGCCGGATCTGGCGCGGGGCTCGTCGCGGAATTTATCCTGGATCTGGAAAACGGCAAAAGGCAGGTCTTTGTATGAAAAAATATGGCTTTTGGCCAGCGGCACGACGATTTCTTCGTGCGTTGGGGCAAGCGCGTAATCCTTGCCTTCTTTGCCTTTTAATTTAAAAAGCACGTCAAGCGCTTCCCAGCGGCCACTGGCGGCCCAGTTTTCTTTTGGGTTGAGCGCGGGCATTAAAATTTCCTGCCCGCCAAGCGCGGCCATTTCTTCGCGGATGATATTTTCTATTTTACGCAAAACTTTCAAGCCGAGAGGCAGGAAAGAATAAACGCCGGCTGTCAGTTTGTCCACAAAACCGGCGCGGGCCAGCAATTTGGCGTTGGCGCTTATTTCGTCGCGTGGCGCTTCCTTAAGAGTTTTGGTAAAAAGGAAAGACTGTCGCATAATTTAGCTACGGATTACGGATTTTTTACGGATATACGGATGAAATTTAACTCGCCCCATCCCTCTCTTTAAAAAAGAGAGGGCGTTAAGAAGGTAGAGGATTTATAATCTAAGTATAAGGTGTAAAAAGCGTCTTGGCAACAAAGGGGTTTTGGGGTAGAATACAGATATTAAGAAACAGGAAACTGGGAAACTAAGAAACTAGGAATTATGGACTTAGAAGAAATTAAAAAACGGCTTTATACGGACAAGCCGGAACTGGGCGCGCGGCCGGAAGCGCCAAAGAAATATGAGCCGGGCTTCGGCCAGGCGGGCCAGGATAGCCAGGGGCAGGGAAGCTGGGAGAAGGAGCCGGAAAAAATTGCCGGTCCGGGCTTAAGCAGCAAGACAAAAAAGTGGATAAAAACCGCGGTTTTGGTGTTGGCTGGGTTAGCGGTTGCGGCGGTCGGCATCTGGTTTATATTTTTTCGCAGCTCATTTGACAGCAAAAAAGTTTCGGTCATTGTTTATGGCCGCGACAGGGTGGTCAGCGGAGAGGAGGTAAGCTATATGGTGCGTTATCAGAACGGCACGAAAGTTGATCTGAAAAACGTGAAGCTGACTTTTATTTATCCTGAAGGCAGTTTGCCAAAGGACACGCAGAATTTGACAACTTTGGGGGAGGCGCAGACAAGCATAGTCGGCGTTCCGGATCTGCCGGCTGGGCAGGAAGGCAGCATGGAATTTCGGGCCAGCTTAACCGGCCTGAGGGGCGAACAGAAGCAGGCCATTGCAAAGTTAAGCTATAATCCTGGCGGGGCGAGCTCCGAGTTTGAAAATGAAGGGGAATTTTTGAGCGAAATTTTTATGGTGCCCATTGTGCTTGATTTTGATCTGCCCGAAAGAATTGTCAGCGGCCAGCCTTTAACCATCGGATTAAAATACCTGAACACTTCTGACGTTTCGTTCTCTGGCGTGACGCTAAGTATTGAATATCCTTCGGGATTTGATTTTAATTCTTCTTCCCCCGTTCCGGCCGAAGCAGAAAACAAATGGCAGCTTGCGGAGATCGGGCCGCGCGAGGAGGGAAAAATAATAATTTCCGGCGTGCTTTCCGGGCTTGAAGGAGAAGTTAAATCATTTAAGGCCAAAGCCGAGCAAAAGCAGGGCGAAATTGTCAAAACAGTTTCCGAAGGCCTGGCTTCAACTTCCATTTCCTTATCCCCGCTTTCCGTTGCGCTGACAGTTAACAACAGCCGCGATTATTCTGCCAATCCGGGCGAGACCCTCAACTACAAGCTGGCTTATCAGAATTCAACCGATGTCCAGATCGGTCCGGTTTTCATTGTTGTCAAATTTGACAGCAAGGTTCTGGATTTTTCAACCTTAAAAACAAACGGGTCTTTCAGCAGCATGGACAATTCAATAACCTGGAATGAATCGGTCTTGCGCCAGCTTCGCATGCTGCAGCCGGGCGACAAAAATACGATTGAGTTTTCTCTCCAGGTCAAGGAAAAAGAGGAGTTGCCTATTAAAAATTTCAGCGACAAGAACTTTCTTGTCGGCGTTTCGGCCAAAATTAATTCGGTCAATATTCCGACCTCGCTTGTCGGCACGCGGCTTGAAGGAAACGATTCGCTTTCAACCAAATTAAATTCCGTGCTTTTGCTTTCGGCCAAAGGATATTTTAAGGATTCAATTATGCCAAATTCCGGGCCCATTCCGCCCACGGTCGGCCAGCAGACAACTTATACGATATATTGGCAGATCGTTAATTTGGCTAACGAAGCAGAAAACGTGGTGGTGGAAAGTTATCTGCCGCCTTATGTCAGCTGGCTTGGCCGGTTTGAGCCCCCTGACAGCGCCGTTAAATACGATAAAAACAGCGGCAAAATTACCTGGACAATAGGAAAACTGGCGGCCAACACAGGCATTCTTTCGCCTGTTAAGCAATTGGTTTTCCAGATTGCGCTTCTGCCAAACAGCAACCAGGTTGGCAGCGAGGTCGTGCTTGTAAAAGAATCGGCTATCAGCGGGTTAGATGCTTTTACGGCGGCTTCCCTTAATGGCGTTGCCAAACAAATTGAAAGCGATCTGCCTGACGATTCATCCATGATTTATGGCGGCGGCAAGATCAGGCAATGATCGTATGTCCAAAATTATAAAAAAAATAGGAAAAGCCGGCGGTCGCGCCGGCCAGTTGCGAACAAGACGGGGGGTTCTCAAGACCCCTTTTTTTATGCCGATCGCGACGCGCGGCGCGGTCAAAAATCTGACGCCAGAGGAGCTTAGGGAACTGGGTGCGGAAATTATTTTGGGAAACACGTATCACTTATGGCTGCGGCCGGGGTTGGAAGTAATAAAAAGATCAGGTGGCCTGCACGAATTTATGCATTGGGATGGTCCGATCCTGACGGATTCTGGCGGGTTCCAGGTTTTTTCGCTGGGTGGAAGAGCTGGAAAGGCGCGGGGACAAAATTTTTCTTCTGTGGAACTCGCCCCGCAAGACGCGGGGCTCAAACAGTCCTCGTGCGAAAAATTTGTCCCCGTGCCTTTTAGTAGTCATGTAAGAATAACTGATGCGGGAGTAGAATTTCGTGATCCCGCGGACGGAAAAAAATATTTTTTGACACCGGAAAAAGCAATTGAAATACAGCTGGCGTTGGGCTCGGACATTATTATGGTTTTGGACGAATGCCCGGCGTATCCGGCAACCCGCAAAGAGGCCGAGCAAGCGGTTGTGCGGACAACGAGATGGGCAGAGAGATGCAAAAAATATTTTGCAGCTCAGATTAAAAAATTAAAAATAAAAAGCAAGAAACCGCTATTGTTTGGAATAATTCAGGGAGGAATTTATAAAGATCTGCGTCAAAGAAGTGCAAACGAATTGTTAAGAATTGGTTTCGACGGCTACGCCATCGGCGGTGTGGCGGTGGGCGAGCCAAGAAAATACCTGGCTAAAGTGCTTGGCTGGGTTTTGCCGTTGCTGCCGCAGGACAAACCGCGCTATCTGATGGGGTTGGGGAAGCCGGAAGAAATAGTCAGGGCTGTGTTATCCGGCATTGATATGTTTGACTGCGTTATTCCGACCAGAGAAGCGAGGCACGGACGCATTTATAAATTCCAAATTCCAAAAAACAAGATCCAAACAAATTTCAAATTTCAAACGAGAAAGGCAAAATTTTACGAGACCCTGCAAATAATGAATTCAAAATTTGCAAAAGATATGCGGGCCCTCGATGAAAATTGTTCCTGCTATGCCTGCCAAAATTACAGCCGCGCTTATATTAATCATCTTTTCAAGATCAAAGAAAACCTTGGGCTGCGGCTGGCCACCATGCATAATCTTAGATTCTATCTGGATCTGATGACAAGATTGAGAGATTAAATTAAAAAAGGCACACAGAGCAGAAGTGGGTTTGTAAAAGGTGTCTTTCTTGGGGGGAAAGACACGGGCTGCTCGGTGTGCCTATTTTTGTATAAATAAGGCGGAAAGGATGCGATAGAGGGAGAGGTGGGCTTTGACCCCTATCGCGCAGTGGGTGAGCATCCAGAATGGCGTCCTTTGGGTGTGCAGTGCAATTCTGATTGTGTCCGCTGTTTCCAATCCGCCAATTTTCAGAAAGAACCGATAAACTATTTAACCCTAACCGTTTTAGCAGTTTTTAGTGACATAGCGGTGGAGTGAGCGCCGTTGGGGGGAGACGATCAGTTTACGTCTTCTGGCGAACCTCCGCCGCTATGTCAAATGTGCGCCTATTATACAGTATCCAGCAAGCTTGTCAATAACAATATAAGGCGCTATACTGAAAACATAAATTTTAGGCGGATTTTGATAAATGACCGACAATAACCTGATGGAAAAGATTGTCAGTTTGTGCAAACGGCGGGGTTTTGTGTATCCTGGTTCGGAAATTTACGGCGGGCTGCAGGGCTTTTATGATTTTGGACCACTGGGCGTAGAAATGAAAAATAATTTGAAAAAGTTGTGGTGGCGTTGGATGACGATAGAGCATGAAAATATCGTCGGAATAGACGGCGCAATTATTACCCATCCTAAGGTCTGGGAGGCCAGCGGCCACTTAAAAAGCTTTGTTGATCCCTTAACGGAATGTAAAAAATGTCATCATCGTTTTAAAGCCGACGATCTGGAGAGCAACAAATGTCCTGACTGCAGCGGGGAGCTGACCGAGCCAAAAAATTTCAATATCTTAGTGCCGACCCAACTTGGAGTGATTGAGGGAGAAAAAACGGATGCTTATCTAAGAGGAGAGGCCTGCCAGACAATTTATCTGGATTTTTTAAATGTTGTTAATTCAACGCGGGTGAAAGTTCCGTTTGGCATCGTGCAGATCGGCAAGGCCTTCCGCAATGAGGTCACTCCGGGCAATTTTTTATACCGCCAGCGGGAGTTTGAACAATGGGACTTGCAATGGTTTACGCACCCTTGCCAAATGGACAAGTGGTTTGAATACTGGAAGCAGGAACGGATGGATTGGTATAAAAGCATTTTTACTCATCCGGAGAACCTTGGTTTTTACGAACACAAAAAGCTGGCGCATTACGCCAAAAAAGCTTTTGACATTGAATATAGTGCTTCGCCTTTCGGCAACAAAGAAATGGAAGGGATCCATTGGCGCGGGGATTGGGACCTTTCCGGGCACGGCAAGTATTCGGGCAAGGACCTGGGCTACATGGACCAAGACACTAAAGAAAAGTATATTCCATGGATCGTTGAGACGTCCGGCGGAGTTGACAGGACATTTTTGTTTCTGTTAATTGATGCCTACGCAGAAGAAAAAGACAGGATTGTTTTAAAACTGAATCCAAAAGTGGCGCCTTATAAAACGGCCGTATTTCCGCTCTTGGCAAACAAGCCGCCATTGGTGGAATTGGCGAAGAAGATATATGACGATCTTCGCAAGGATCCGCCAGCTGGCGGGATGGTGGCCTGGGATGATCGGGGCAATATTGGTAAGCGTTATTATTCGCAGGACGAAATTGGCACGCCGTTCTGCATAACAATTGATTTTGACAGTTTGGAAAAAGGCGATGTCACGGTTCGCGACCGCGACACGACAAAACAGGAAAGAATAAAAATCGGGGACTTAAAGAGCTTTTTGGAGGAAAAGTTGAAATAAATGGTTCAAAAACAAATTCTGGAACTGGCTATTAAAATGGGGGTCAAAGCCGATCTGCGGGGAGAAAAGGCGGTAAAAAAATACCTGGCCAGGCAAAAGAAAAAGTTTGATGAATTGCCGCCAAAAAGACAGGCGGAATTTGATAAAGAACGATTAGCGAATCCTTATATGGATTCAGGAATATGGGTGGACGACGCAAAGCCAGTAAAAAAAGCGCTGGCCGGAATTGATATTGGCACAGACGAAATACTGCTGGCCAGAGAATTGAATATAAGCGCTGTTATCAGCCATCATCCTCTCGGCAAGGGCCTGGCTATGTTGGACGAAGTAATGCATTTGCAGGCGGAGGTTCTCGCGCTTTACGGAATTCCAATAAATATTGCCGAATCTTTGCTAAAGGTCAGAATTTCGGAAGTGGCGCGGGGAGTGCATCCTGTTAATCATTATCGGGCAATCAACGCGGCCCAGCTTCTGAAAATTAACTTGATGAATGTGCACACTCCGGCCGATAACATGGTGGCCAGCTTCCTTAAAAAAGAAGTGGAAAGGAAAAAACCTGAATATCTTGATGAAGTTGTGGAGATCATAAAAAACATTGAGGAGTATAAAAGGGCGGCAAAACTCGGAACGCCCGTGAAATTGTTTGCCGGCTCAAAAGAGAACCGGGCAGGAAAGATCGCTTTCACAGAAATTACCGGCGGAACCGAGGGGTCCAAAGATATTTATCGGAAAATGGCCAATGCCGGCGTTGGCACGATTGTGGCGATGCATCTTTCCGAAGAACACCGCAAGAATGCGGAAGCCGCGCATATTAATGTCGTGGTTGCTCCGCATATCGCTTCGGATTCGCTCGGCATGAATTTATTTCTAGATGAAATAGAGAAAAAGGGGATTGAAATTATTCCATGCTCGGGGCTGATTAGGGTTAAAAGATAATTTTTCATGTTACTTTTCTGGCAGCAGAAAAGTAACAAAAGACTGCGCGTAGCGATAAAATTTTGAGAAAATCGGATTCACTTGGCTAAAAATTGACTCGCAAACTCGCGCTCCCCGCCGCAACGGCGGGGGCTCGCTCGCCAATTTTCTTCCGCCTCGCTCATCGCGATTTTCTGACAAAATTTTTCGATGCGCGGTTGTAGAATTTAGCAGACAGTAGAATATGTTCAAGAAATATACATTATCAAATGGTCTTCGGGTGATCCTGGCGCCGATGGAAGGAGCGCAATCGGTGACGGTTTTGGTATTGGTCGGCACGGGCTCAAAATATGAGACAAAAAAGATCAACGGCATCTCGCACTTTCTTGAACACATGTTTTTTAAAGGCACAAAAAAGCGGCCGACAACCATGGAAATCACCTCGGCTCTTGATTCTGTCGGCGGCGCATATAACGCTTTCACTGACAAAGAGATGACCGGCTATTGGGCCAAAGTTGATTTCAAACATTTTGACCTGGCGCTTGACTGGGTGGCGGACATCTTTTTGAATTCAAAAATAGAGGCCGAAGAAGTGGAAAGAGAAAAGGGAGTGATTTTGGAAGAGATCAATATGTATCTGGACACGCCGATGAGATACATCGGCGATCTTTGGGAGCAGCTTTTATACGGCGACCAGCCGGCCGGTTGGATGATCGCGGGAGAAAAGGAAATCATAAGAGATTTGAAACAGCCGCAATTTATAAAATATTTGCGGAACCAGTATGTGGCCAAAAACACCATTGTTGTTGTGGCGGGGAACGACAAACAAGTCCAAAGTTCAAAATCCAAAATTCAAAGTTTTTTCAAGGGAATAAAGGCGGGAAATTTAAAAAATAAATTAAAAGCGATTGAAAAACAGAACAAGCCGGGTTTAAAAGTGTATTTCAAAGAGACCGACCAGACGCATCTAATCCTGGGCTGCCGCGGCTATAATGTTTTTGATAAAAATAGATATGCCGCCGTTTTGCTGGGTACGATTTTAGGCGGCTATATGAGCTCGCGGCTTTGGACAGAAGTGCGGGAACGCAGAGGATTGGCTTATTATGTTCGCGCGGCGCACGAAAATTATACTGATACCGGCTATCTGGCAGCCCATGCCGGAGTTGATAACACAAGGGTTGATGACGCGATAAAAGTCATCCTGGACGAATTTAAAAAAGCAAAAGAGCATAAAATTCCCGAAGCCGAAATAAAAAAAGCCAAAGACCATATTCGGGGTTCAACGCTTCTTTCGCTTGAATCTTCCGACGAAGTGGCCTCTTTTTTGGGCACGCAGGAGGTTCTGAAAAAAGAAATTATGCTGCCCGAGGAATTTTTCAAAAAAATAGAAAAAGTGACAGCGGCTGACCTCCAGCGCGTCGCCCGCGATATCTTCCGGCCAGAAAAATTAAACCTGGCCCTAATCGGGCCGTTTAAGGAAAAAGATAAATTTGAGAAGTTATTAAAGATATAATTTTATGGACGAGAAAAAAACAACTGAAATTACAACCACGACAATTTTAAAGGCCATAGCTATAATCCTTGGCGTGGTTTTTATTTATCTTATCAGGAATATTTTGCTAATGCTGTTTGTGTCGGTTATCATAGCTTCGGCCGTGGACGCGCCGATTGACTGGCTGGTACGGCATAAAATCAGGCGCGGGCTGGCAGTGGCCATGGTTTATGTTTTGGGCATTGCCATTTTTGGCGGAATGCTTTATTTTATAATCCCGCAGCTGGCCAGCCAGATGAAGCTTTTGGCTTCCAATATGCCAGAGTACCTCGGCGAGCTTGAAGGGAAACTGCAGTGGCTGGGAGGCAAATTTGGCATAGTCAGTATGCAGGATTTGTTTTCAAGCGTCGGCGATCGCCTCGGCATGGCGGCAAGCGACCTTTTTGTGGCAACGATAAACTTTTTTGGCGGCGTTTTTTCGGCCCTGATCGTTTTGATAATTTCAATATACGTGGCGGTGAAAGAACAGGCGGTCAAGAAGTTTTTTGTTTCGCTTTCACCGGCAAAATATGAGGCATATATTGAAAATCTGACAGACCGCATTCTTTATAAGCTCGGCGCCTGGTTTCGCGGCCAGATAATTTTGATGGCGGTGATTGGCGTCATGACATATATAGGGCTTACTTTGCTTAAAGTAAAATTCGCCCTGACGCTGGCCTTGATCGTCGGGCTTTTGGAAATAGTGCCGATAATAGGGCCGATCATTGCGGCCGTGCCGGCAATTTTATTCGCTTTATTACAATCGCCTGGCCTGGCTCTTTTGACCGCTGCTTTATATTATGTAATTCAGGAATTGGAAAAATATCTTATCGTGCCGCTGGTGATGAAGCGAGCAGTGGGACTGAATCCCATATCCATTATGGTGGCGGTCTTGATCGGTGTGGAACTTCACGGCATTATAGGCGCGATTATCGCCATTCCTGTGGCGGCGGTCATTTCTATTATTTTTCGCGATATAATGTCGAGCCGTAAGGCACAGGCATAATGTTTATTAAACATTATGCCCTGAGCTTGTCGAAGGGCTAACGGAGAGAGAACAAGAATATTACGGCCAAAATTGTGACCGATATTTCCACAGCCAGGTCCAGCCAGACCGGGCTTTTGTTTTTGAAAATATGAAAAGCGCGATGGGGCTTGGCAAAAAATTTAAGGAAAGAAGATTCTGGGAAGCGCCAATAAAGGAAAAGTAGAAGATCAGGTGCAAGAGCTCCTGCTATGGCGGCAAATGCAAAGGGGCTGAAGTATTTATTGTGAATAAGCAAAAAAGCGATGGCAAAACCGATAAAAAAATCAAGAGCGACTTTTGATAAAGGGATAAAAAAGCGGGCGCTTGGCCTGATCGTTTTGTCTTTTAGCTCGGAAACTTCGTATTCGTAATGGGGGAATGCTTCCAGAATATAATGGCTGATAAAACTTGCGCCAAAGGCAAGAGGCAGGGAGGAGATTTGTGAGCCAATGGCTGCACCGACAAGGATATGAGGAGTGAGGATCAAAAGAATTTCTAATTTTCCCGCCTGCCAAGGCCAATAGTGATTAATCAGTATTGACACTTTAGACGGTTAAACATAGTGATTTTTCAATTGCGACCTGGTCGCCTTGGCTATTGGCGGGTAGGTAATTTTTAATTTCTAATCCAGTCCCGCTTCGCAGGACAGATAAAAATTGTCAATTAACAAATTAGTGGTTTATAATAGGCTTATGGGGACATTATACATCGTGGCTACGCCGATTGGCAATTTAAAGGATATCACCCTGCGGGCGCTGGAGGTTTTAAAGGAGGTTGATTTGATCGTCTGTGAAGATACGCGGCAGACCATAAAACTGCTAAATCATTATAATATTTCAAAGCCGCTGGTCAGCTATTTTCAGCATAGTAAATTGTCAAAAATTGATTATATCGCAGAGCAATTGAAAAATGGTAAGAGCGTGGCTTTGGTAACTGATGCTGGCACGCCTGGCATAGCGGATCCCGGCGGAGTTTTGATAGATCAGTTGGTCAGTTCATCAGTTCATCAGTTTAAAACCGAAAAACCGACAGGGAGCGAAGCGACCGAAACTGATAAACTGATTATCACGCCGATTCCCGGTCCCAATGCCGCGGTTGCCGCCTTGAGCGTTTCGGGCTTTCCGGCGGATAAATTTGTTTTTATGGGTTTTCCGCCGCATAAAAAAGGGAGGAATAAATTTTTTGACGAAGTTGCGGCGGCAAAATATACTGTAGTTTTCTACGAATCAACGCACCGTATTTTAAAAACACTGGGGCAACTGAAAATGACTTTAAGCCTCGAAAGGCAAATAGTTATTTGCCGAGAACTGACAAAACAATTTGAATCAATTTATCGCGGCACAGCCGAAGAAATTTTAAAGACTTTGGAAAACGATAAAAATAATCAGAAAGGGGAGTTTGTTATTGTCATAAACCATGAATAAGAAATTTTACGTCACAACTCCGATCTATTATGTCAACGACCGTCCGCATATTGGCCACGCCTATACCACCGTGGCGGTGGATGTTTTGTCGCGCTGGCATAAAAAGCAAGGCGAAAAAGTTTTTTTTATGGCCGGTACGGATGAGCATGGTGCAAAAATTGAGCAGGCGGCGGCAAAGAATAACCAAGACGTACAAAAATTCGTTGACGAAAAAGCACAGGCGTTCAAAGATGCGTGGCAGAAACTTAATATAGAATACGACAATTTTTTGCGCACGACTGATGAAGCGCATGTAAAAGCGGTGCAGGCGGCGGTGCAGGCGGTCTATAATAAAGGGTTGATATATAAAGGTGAATATGAAGGGCTTTATTGTGTTGGCTGCGAGCAATACAAATTTGAAGATGACTTGGTTGACGGCAAGTGCCGCGAGCATAATATTGAACCGCAGCTGATGAAAGAAGAAAGTTATTTTTTCAAACTTTCTGAATTTGGCAAAGTTTTGGAAGAAAAAATATCGTCTGACGAATTGGCAATTTTGCCGCAGGAGCGCAAAAACGAAATTCTGAATTTTTTGAGGAGCGGCTTAAAAGATATTTCCATTTCGCGCAAAAACGTTAAATGGGGGATTCCCCTGCCTTTTGACGAGGAACAAACAATTTATGTTTGGATTGACGCCTTTTTGAACTATTTGACGGGTTTGGGCTGGGATGGAAGTTTAGAGTTTAGAGTTAAAAGTGAAAAGTTAGAGTTTTTCCCGCCGGATTTACAGCTGATGTCCAAAGATATTTTGAGGGTGCACGCGACTATCTGGCCGGCTTTGCTTCTTGCGCTTGAATTGCCTTTGCCCAAAGAAATTTTTGTGCACGGCTATTTCACGATTGACGGGCAAAAAATGTCCAAATCCCTGGGGAACGTCATCTGGCCGGAAGAATTAGTTGAAAAATTTGGGGTTGACGGGGCGCGCTATCTTTTGATGTCATCACTCTTGCAAGGCCAGGACAGCGATGTATCCTGGGAAAAGCTGACAGAAAAATATAATGCAGATTTGGCCAATGGCTTAGGGAATCTGGTTTCAAGGGTCTTGACGTTAAGTGAAAAGTTAAAAGTGAAAAGTTCAAAGTCGGAGTCAAAAATTGAAAACATGGACGGATTTTTTGCCGAGATAAGGTTAAAAGAAGTTTTAGACGAAATTTGGTCGCAGATTGCTTGGGCAAACAGATATATTGAAGAGAAGAGATTGTGGGAATTGGTCAAAATGGATCCCAAAGAAGGAGAGAAAGTTTTAGCCGAACTTTTATCTTTGATCTCAGAAATCGGCGAAGCAATCGCGCCGTTCATGCCCGAGACTTCGGAGAATATAAAAAAGATGCTTGAAACCGGAGCGGCCGGACCGTTATTCCCAAGAGTATAAAAACATTCAAAAACAAAAACCCCTTCGGCAAAGAACGGGTTTTTGTTTTTACCCCTCACTTGCAAGCAAGTGAGGGGTTTATCTGGGACCTTATTAGATCGCTTCTTTGAACCGGTGACTAACGACTTCCCAGTTGATCACTTTGAAAAACGCGTCTATGTAGCCCGCGCGCTTTATTCCGTAATCAATCATATAAGCGTGTTCAAAAACATCCATGACCAAAATCGGCGCGCACCCTGTCAAATGCCCTTGGTCGTGTTCGTTTATCCAGACATTAAAAAGATTGTCACCCTCACGATCATAATAAAGGATTACCCAGCCAATACCTCGCATGGCGCACAAGCCCCGGAAATCTTTTCCCCACGATTTGATGTCGCCAAAATCCTTTCCCATTTTTTTGCATAAAGCAGATCTTTCATCGATGTCTGCGCCACCTTTTATCATATTGCCAAAATAGTATTCGTGCAGACGCATGCCGTCAAATTCCCAGCCAAAGCGGCGGTTGAGCTCTGAATATTCTGGTGTGCCGAATTTGTCGTCTTTCTTAATCGCAACCAGAATATCGCTTAATTTATTGGTGTTGGCGACATAGCCCTGATAAAGCGCAAAGTGATTGCTCAAAAGCTGGTCGCTGAAACCCTCAAGGCCGATAAGCTCTTCAAATTTTTTTGGTTCGTAGGTCATAGATATCTTTCTGAATTAAGCTTTGAAAAGGCCAAATGATTCTTCGGTGAAAATTTGATATTATCGCGCAAAACCCGTATAATTTTACTGTAACACGAAATTATGCCCGGTGCTATAACCTCGATAATGTTTTATTATGTTAATAGATACTCACGCGCACGTCAATTTTATCGCATATAAGGACGACGGGGGCCAGGTGCTTGAAAGGGCGCTGGAAAATGGCGTTTGGTTGATCAATGTCGGCTCGCAGCTTGACACAAGCCGGCGGGCAATCGCCTATGCGGAGAAATTTGACAAGGGTGTTTTTGCCAGCATCGCTCTCCATCCGATACATCTTAAAGGCCGCAAGATCAAAGAAGAGCTTGATGAGCAGGAGTCTCTGGAATTTGAAACGCAGGAAGAAAAATTTGATTATGAAAAATATAAGGAGCTGGCCCTTTCGACAGGATCAAGGCAAGCTAATCCAAAGGTTGTGGCGATAGGCGAAACAGGCTTGGATTATTACCATTTGCGCCAGGAACAGCCCGAAGAGCTGGAGCGTCTGAAAAATCTGCAAAAAGAAGTTTTTAAAAAACATTTGCAGCTGGCGCAGGAGTTGGGCAAGCCGGTGGCGATTCATTGTCGCGAGGCGCACCAGGATGTGTTGGAGATTCTGAAGGCAGCCGTTAGCAGCAAACAATTAACAGCCGGGGGAGTGGTTCATTCGTTTTCGGGAAGATGGTCGCAGGCCGAGGAGTATCTTGGCATGGGATTTTATTTGAGCTTCAACGGCATTATCACTTTTGCGCGGGATTATGATAGAGTGATACTAAATATGCCGCTTGAGCGTTTGTTAATAGAAACTGATTGTCCGTATCTTGCGCCTGTCCCGTTCCGCGGCAAGCGCAACGAGCCGATCTATGTAAAATACGTGGCGGAAAAAATTGCCGAGTTGCGGGGAATCAATTTTGATGAAGTGGCGAAAATAACAACGGAAAACGCGAGGGAATTATTTAAAATATAGTTTTTCCAAATGGGTTACTTTTTCTGCCGAGAAAAAGTAACCAAAAAGCTCTCGCCACGCTCCAAAATAGAGAAAATCAGGCTCGTTCGGCTAAAATCGCCTCGTAAACTCCTCATTTCACTCGTCGCTCGGAGATTTCTTAACGCCTCACTCGCCTCGATTTTCTTTCTATTTTTGCGCTATTGCGAATTAGCAGAAGATTTGAATTAATTTTATGTTGGAAATAAAAAAATTTAATGAACCGATCCTGCGCAAAAAGACCAAGCCGGTTGATGAAGTTGATGATGAGATAAGGAAGCTTGCAAGCTATATGGTGCAGGCGATGTATCAGAACCAGGGTGCGGGCCTGGCGGCCAATCAGATAGGCCTTGATTTGAGCATGGCTGTTGTTGACGCGGGGAACGGGCTTAAAATTCTGATAAATCCCAAGCTCCTTTGGGCCGAAGGGCAGAGCTATGAAGAAGAGGGGTGTTTGAGTTTGCCTGGCGTTTTTTTCAAAATAAAGCGTCCAAAATATATTGAAATTGAGGCATTGGATAAATTCGGCCGGCGCCAGATTATAAAAGCCCAGGACATGGAAGCCCGGGCGATCTGTCATGAACTTGACCATCTTGACGGGAAATTAATAATTGACAGGATTGGTTTCTGGCAGAGATTAAAATATAAATTTCGGCTGTAATTTTTTATACAAAGTTGTAAGATATTAATGCTGAAAAAAGAAAGGACGCCGAAGCGCCCTTTTAAAATTCTAAACCTGACTTATCTATCTATTTTATTCGCGTAACGTGCACCACCGCGGCCGTCGTTGCTACAATACCAAGGCCGATGGCCCATTTAATTGTAAAAAGACTTCCTAACGTTAAGAAAAAGTACAGACCAAACATGACCGGATAAATAAATCTGCCTGATCTCTCGATTCTCATATTTTTTCACCTCCTTATTTTTAAAGGACTTTTTTAATTTTACAGCCACCCAGCCAAAATTACGACTCCAAGCGCGATAAGGATAATCCCGGCGATAAGATGCAACAGCCGGAGTTTATTTTTGCGCCAGTTTTCCGCTTTTTCGGGAGATAGACCCCAGTACATTGCCAAAACAATTGCCGCCATAGGCAGAATAAAGATCAGGTTGTATAAAATAAGATAAAGGAAGGCAACAAAGAACGTGGTTTTGGCGGCCAGCATCCCCAGGATGATAACGTAAGGGCCTGAAGTGCAGGGCAGAAGAAAAACACTTATTAAAAGCCCGACGGTAAATCCGCCCCAGGGCGATGCTATTCCGCGGACAAGTTCTTTCATCTTTGGCCGCCAGCGCTGGGGGACTTCCATTAAAAATCCTCCCCCGCCGTACCAGAAATAATCTTTGACGTTCAATAGGCCAAAAATTATGGCCACAATTCCCATGGTCGTGTAAAAAGTGCCTGAAAAAGAAAGGGTATAGACGCGGATAAATTCAAGCAAGCCGATGCCCATCAAAAAATATGAAATGAAGACCGCGGCGATAAAAGAAAAGCCGGTCAAAAGCGCGCGCTTACGGTTTTCTTGCTCGATCAGCATGGAAGCCATTAGAAGGATCAAAATTGCAAATTCGCAGGGGTTGATGGCGTCAACCGCCGCGCCGCAGGCAACAGCCCAGGGGGTCAGATTGAGCGAAGATAGGCCGGTTTTGCAAGAAGCGTCCTGTTGGGCAAAAGCCAGATTGGGAAGTAAAAAAACAACGGTCAGGGAAATAATAATTGCTAGTTTTGTAAAAGTCAGTTTTTTCATAGGTGAGTATATAATAGTATATAGTAAAGTTGAAAAAAAGGCAAAAGTGGGGTAGAGTAGAAATAATTATGGAAAAGTATAATCCGCAGGAAATTGAGAAAAAGTGGCAGGAGTTCTGGGAAAAACATCCTGAACTTTATTCTGCAAAAGAAGAAGACGGCGAGAAGGCGTATATTTTGGATATGTTTCCTTATCCTTCGGCAGACGGTCTGCATGCCGGCCACGTTGAAAGCTACACCGCAACGGACATTATTTCGCGGTATTTGAGGATGAAAGGAAAAAATGTTCTGCATCCGCAGGGCTGGGACGCTTTCGGCCTGCCGGCGGAAAATTTTGCGGTAAAGACAAAAACCCATCCATTAATCACGACCCAACGGGCAATCGCGAATTTTAAGAAACAGATGAACATGATGGGTTTGTCATATGACTGGTCGCGGGAAGTCAATTCTTCTGGCTCCGATTACTATAAATGGACTCAATGGTTTTTCCTCCTGCTTTACAAAAATGGTCTGGCTTATAAGGGCAAGGCGAAAGTCAATTGGTGTCCCAATTGCCAGACGGTTTTGGCCAACGAACAGGCCGAGGGCGGGGTTTGCGACCGTTGCGGCACGCAGGTTGTGCAAAAAGACCTGGAGCAATGGTTTTTTAAAATTACTGATTTTATCGAATCCTCCTTGGCTAAAGCTTCGGAAGGGCAGGGACGGAAAACTTCGGGGCTTCTTGACGGGCTGGATAATATTGATTGGCCCGAACATACAAAAGCGGCGCAGAGAAATTGGATAGGGAAGTCGGAAGGGTCACAGTTTAGAATGCAGGTTAAGGGAGCCGGTAAATTAAATGCAAAATATGATAAAGTTTTGTTGGCCACTAACAATTTAAGTAAAAAAGAAAGAGTAGAAAAACTGCTGGACAGCGCAGGTTTAAAAATAGAGATTTTATTGCCCAAAGATTTAGGCATTGCGGAACAGTCTGCTGGCGAAGAAAGTGATTTATACGAAAATGCCAAAGAAAAGGCTCTTTTATACAAAGATAAAACCGATTTGCCTGTTTTAGGCCTTGATACTGGTTTTTTCATAAAAGGAGAGATAATCGATCCGGTTAAGGTTAAGCGCAATGCTCTTGCCGGAAAATCCGAGAAAGACTTAACCCAAAAGGAGATTGCGGAGCTCTTGCTCAATTATTATAGGAACATCGCGACAAAGAATGGCGGAGAAATAGAAGCATATTGGCAAGACGTGACGGTTTTAGGTTTACCTGACGGGAGAATTGAAACAGCGGGAGATAAGAGGGAGGTCATTTTAACTGATAAAGCCGTGGGAAAAGTTGACATTTATTTTCCAGTGAGGTCTCTTTACAAGACAAAAATAACCGGCAAATATACGGCTGAGGAAAATAACGATGAACATTTATTAGGATTAAAACCTTTTACGGATTCATTGATAAAGTTGCTTGCCGATCAATCATCTGAAGATTCTCTTAGGGTTTTTACCACTCGCCTGGATACGGTGTTTGGCATGACTTTTGCGCTGATCGCGCCGGAACATGATATTATCCAAAAATTAAAACCACAGATAGAAAATTGGGAAGAAGTCGAAAAATATATAGAGCAGGCAAAGAAAAAATCCGAGCTACAAAGAATGACAGAAGAAAAAGAAAAAACGGGTGTTGAATTAAAAGGCATAAAAATAGTTAATCCGTTTACCAAAAAAGAAATACCGCTTTTCGCGAGCGATTTTGTTTTGGCGCATTACGGCACCGGCGCGGTCATGGCCGTGCCGGGGCACGATTACAGGGATTATGACTTTGCCAAAAAATTCGGCTTGCCGATTGTGGAAGTGATAAAAAGCAAGGGCGGCCAGTCATCAATAGAAAAGGAAGCATTTGTGGAAGACGGAGTATTGTCTAATTCGCGCGAATATGACCATATGGCTTCAGACGAGGCGCGGGAAAAAATGACGCAGTGGCTTGAAAAAGAGAATATCGGTAAAAAGACTATAAATTATAAAATTCGCGATTGGTTGATTTCGCGCCAGCGCTATTGGGGCGCGCCGATCCCGATAATTTATTGTGATAAATGTGGTTCGTCAGGCTCACCACAAGTTATTCCTGTCCCAGAAAAAGATCTGCCGGTTCAGTTGCCCGATGACGTTGACTTTATGCCGACAGGCGAATCCCCTCTTGCGCGCTCAAAAAAATTTCAGGATGTTAAATGCCCCAAATGCGGGGCGCCTGCCAGAAGAGAATCAGACACGATGGATACTTTCGTCTGTTCAAGCTGGTATTATTTTCGTTATGCTGACCCGCATAACGAAAAGGAATTCGCGTCAAAGGGGCAGATAAAAAAATGGCTGCCGGTTAACCTGTATGTCGGAGGAGCGGAGCATACGGTTTTACACCTTCTGTATTCGCGTTTTTTCACAAAAGTTCTGCATAATCTTGGCTATATTGATTTTGACGAGCCGTTTTTAAAACTGCGGCATCAGGGAATTATTCTGGCCGAGGACGGCCAAAAAATGTCCAAATCTCTTGGCAATGTTATCAATCCGGATGACGTGGTAGCCCAATACGGCGCGGACGCTTTGCGGATGTTTGAAATGTTCATGGGGCCGTTGGAAGATATGAAAAAATGGGATACAAAGGGAATAATTGGGATTTATAGATTTTTGGAAAAGACACGGGATTTTCTCCGCGTTTATATTGGTATATTTATTTCTGAGAAAGAGAAAGAAGATTGGATTGAAGGGGAAGGTGAAATTAGTAAAATTAAAACACCACAAAAAATAAAATCTCTTTTGCATAAATCTATAAAAAAAGTTACAGAAGACATTGAGAATTTAAAATTTAATACGGCGATCAGCCAGCTAATGATTCTTAGAAATTCTTTTTATGAATTAAAAGAGGAGTGGCGTATTTTTAGTAAATCTCGGGGTGAAGTGATAGAAGGGCGAATTATAGAAAGAGCTGATTTTGAAAAATTTATATTGCTTTTAAGTCCTTTTGCCCCACATATATCAGAAGAAATTTGGCAAGAAGAATTAAAACATAATAATAGTATTTTTACCGAAAAATGGCCCGAATACGATAAAGATTTGGTTAAAGACGAAATAATTGAGCTGGTCATTCAGATAAACGGCAAATTGCGCGATAAAATTTATGTGCCGGCCGATATTTCCGAAGAGGAAGCCAAATCGCAGGCGCTGGCCAGCGAAAAAATCAGATCCGCGCTTGGCGACAAAGAGCTAAAAAAAACGATTTTTGTGAAAGGGCGTTTAATAAATATAGTTATATAAAACATGAAATGGGAACAGCCAGAACAGAAATTTTCGATTGAAGGACAATTTAATAATCCGGACATTATAGATCTCGGCGGCAAAAAGCTGGAAGTCGTAGACATCAAACCAGATATTCAAAAGACGGAAGTCCCAACGATGTTAGTCCCGGGTTGGACGGCGACGCCAAAAACGTTTAAAGATAACATTCTTGATTTGGCGGAACTGAATAGGCGGGTGATTTCAATAAACGCGCCGCATGGCATAGACGTCTCCGAGCAGCTAGAAAATATTCCCGAGGCCGAATTAAGGAAAGTAGCCGCGATAGCAAAAGTTTTAGAAGATAAAGAAATAGATAAAATAGATATTGTCGCTCATTCAGAAGGAGGCCTTTACGGAACGATTGCCGCTACTCTCTATCCGGAAAAAATCAGGAATCTGATTTTAGTTGACCCAGCCAGCATGATAGGCAAAGATAATCCAAGGCGGCTTTCAACAGATTTTTCAATGGATTTTTTGAAGCAGGGAGTAAGAAGTATTAAAGACGGAGAAGCACGGAAGGCAGTTTTTAGACTGTCAAAGGAATCCGTCAAGGCGATGGTCAAAAATCCGATGCAAGCGGTTAAACAGGTATTCGCGATGTCTAATTCCGATATCCGCGGAATGTTGGAAAAATTAAAAAAACAAGGAGTTGGTATTTCTGTAATTCACGCAGTTGATGACAAAGCCTTTCCGATGGAGCGTATGCAAGAGATGGTCAATACTGACCAGGTTGATGGTTTTTATTCCATAAAAGGAACGCACAATGAAATCTTATTGAATCACAAAAGATGTTCAGAGCTTGCCGATCAAGCGCTTAGCGACTTGGAAAAGAAACAGAGAAGATAATTTTTGTGAAAAATAGGTTAATTAATATTGTTATTTAAAACATGGCTATATTTTGGATCGTTATTTTAACACTAGCGAATGTGGCAGGGGATTTTTTAATCAAAAAAGCGACGCTGAAGCCAGGATTTTCAGGGATATACCTTGTTGTCGCGGGTGGAATTATCTGGTTATTTAGCGCTTTTGGCTGGTTTTATGTTTTAAAGCGCATGGAACTATCAAATACAAATGGTATTTTTGCGGTGCTGACGATTATTTTTGTGCTGGCAGGAAGCTACTTTTATTTTCACGAAAAAGTTTCCTTTGGCGAAATTGCAGGATTTGTCCTGGCGATTATTTCAATTTATCTTTTGGTAAAATTTGCGTAAAATTGTTAGCTGTTAGCTTTTAGGAGATTAGGAAATTAGCTTGTATGGTGATTTATTCTTACAAAGATTTAATTGTGTGGCAAAAAGCAATTAAGCTAGTCGTGGTTGTTTATGAGATAACCGAAAAATTTCCATCTTCGGAATTGTACGGTCTCGTTTCGCAAATGAGGAGGAGTTCCGTATCTATACCATCAAATATAGCCGAAGGCAGGATGAGGGGCTCAAGGAAAGAATTTGCTCATTTTTTATTGAATGCTTATGCATCAGGGGCCGAATTGGAAACTCAAATTGAAATCGCAAAAAGATTGCCAAAATTAAATAAATTTGATTACTTGGTTTTAGAGCAATTATTGAATGAAATAATGAAAATGCTCAATTCAATCATTGGAAAGCTAAAAGCTAATTCCCAATAAGCTAAAAGCTGTATGAATATAATCAAAGTTGACCCGGAAAATATGCGGGCCTCCCAATACGGCGTGGAAAAGGCCGTGGAGATCATCTTGCGCGGAGGGATTGTTGTTGCGCCAAGCGACACGGTCTATTCTATTGTGGCGGACGCGACAAACGAGCGGGCGGTAAAAATGGTTTTTAAGATGAAAAAGCGGCCGGACACAAATCCTGTTTCGGTGATCGTGCGTGATCTAGAAATGACAAAAAAACTGGCTTTTGTGGACAGCAGGATTGAAAAAATTCTGGGAGCTGTCTGGCCGGGCGCCATAACCGTGGTCTTGCAGAAAAAATATAATCTGCCGGAATTGGTGACTGCCGGCAAACGGACAATTGCGTTGCGTTTTCCTGACTATAAACTCTTGTATTATCTGATAAGCGCGGTTGGCCGGCCGCTGACCGCCACCTCAGCAACCATTTTGGGCGAGAAGGCGATGATTAACGCAGAAAGAGTCGCTTCGCAATTTCGCAAAGAATTCTTCCGGCCGGATCTGATCCTGGACGCGGGCGAATTAAAATTTTGTGAGCCATCAACAGTTCTTGATCTGTCGGGCGAAAAACCTAAATTTATCCGCATAAGTTCGGTTAACCCAAAGAAGCTGATGGAGATACTTTCTATTTAAAAGTTCAAATGTCAAAGCGCAAATGTCAGGTTCTCGACGCGTCCCGCACTGTGCGGGGCTTGCTCGAACAATAATTTTATTTTATTCTTCGAGCGAGCGAAGCGAGTCGAGAAGTTAGAACAATTTGGATTTGTTTCTTATGGATTATCAAATTTTTCAATTAATAAATAGCTTGGCCGGGCACTACCAATGGCTGGATGATGTCGGCATTTTTTTGGCGAGTTATTCGCAGTATTTTATCGGTGCGGGGATTATTATTTGGATGCTGGCCAAAAAAGACAAAGCAGTTTTCTGGGAAAATTTTAAGATCACGGCGTATTTTTTTGTCACCGCCATTGTTTCGCGTTTTGTGTTCGGCGAGGCGATAAAAAGAATTATCGCGCGGCCAAGGCCTTTTGAACTCCATCAGGTGACGCAATTGATCCCTGAAGATCTGCGCATGTCTTTTCCTTCTGGTCACATGTCTTTTTTCTTTGCTTTTTCCGCTGCGGTTTATTTATACAACAAAAAGGCGGGTATTATTTGTTTTGTGGCGAGTTTGTTGATGGGTCTTGCGCGAATATACACGGGCGTGCATTATCCGGCCGATATCTTGGGCGGAATGGTTTTGGGGATTTTGGTGGGATGGGGGATGCATAGGGTCGGTAAAAAATTTATGCAAGCTCCGCAACAAAATTTATAAGATTAAGTTTTAAAACAAAATCCCGCAATCATTGCGGGATTTTGTTTTTATGTGCCGCGGGAGAGAGTTGAACTCTCATGAGCGTGAGCTCATACGATTTTGAGTCGTACGTGTCTGCCAGTTCCACCACCGCGGCATGATATTTGTAAATTATCCAAAAATTTTCTGCCTATGCCACTCTTTAGAAAAACTTCTCTTTTCCTTGCTTCTTTATAATTTTGGAACTCTTCCGAGTGTATTAATGTGAAAGGTTTATATATTTTAGTGCTCTTATTACATCCTGTATTATGCTGTTTTAGCCGCCGAGACAGTTCGTTGGTTATGCCAATATAGCGGTAATTTTTTTCATTACTTTTTATTACGTAAAGATATATCATTGAATTTCAGTCTGTTCGTACGTGGTCGCCTGAGGCGACTAAATCTGTCAACTCGCCAGAGGCGAGTAAACTTCGCTGTCCTGCGGCCAGCTTGCCCGCCTCTGGCGGGTTCCACCACCGCGGCTCACTTTTCATCTTATTGGCTGGACGCCTATTTGTCAATTTGAGAAGATGTTATATAATTAAGACAGTAATCGTCATTACGAGTGAAGCGAAGTAATCCCGTGGACAGCGGTAATCAAACGGGATTGCCACGTCGCCCCGCCCCGCACAGTGCGGGGTGCGGGGCTCCTCGCAATGACACACAGATGTGGCAAAGATAATCGCGTTCGTCAATCAAAAGGGCGGAGTGGGTAAAACGACTTCGGCCGTTAATCTGGCCGCTTATTTGGCGGCGTTCGGAAAATATGTTTTGCTGGTTGATCTGGACCCGCAAGCCAATGCCACAGCCGGCCTTGGTTTTGAGCCGGAGGGATTAGATAAAAATTTGTATCACAGCTTAATCGGCCAATCCTCGCCGCAGGAACTTGTGCGCAAAACAAACATCTTTGGCTATGAGATTATTCCTGCTTCGGGTGATTTGGCAGGCGCGGCGGTTGAGCTTGTGCCTTTAGAAAACCGGGAATTCCGTCTTTGGAACATGCTGCATGCCATTCGCACAAATTATGACTATATTATCATTGATTCGCCGCCGAGTTTGGGCCTGCTGACAATTAATGGTCTGGTAGCGGCAGACGAACTGATCATTCCTGTGCAGACAGAATATTATGCGCTTGAGGGCCTCGGCCAGCTTCTGAAAACGGTTAATTTAATTCAGGAAAATCTTGGCAAGGATTTAAAAATCAAAGGCGCGCTTCTGACAATGTTTGACAAAAGGAATAAATTGAGCCAGCAGGTGGCCAAAGAAGTTCGTCTGCATTTTCCCGGTTATGTTTTTGAGACGCAGATCCCAAGATGTGTCCGTCTGGGAGAGGCACCAAGTTTTGGCAAAACGATTCTCCAGCACGACGCTTCTTCCAAGGGCGGAAAAGCTTATCGCCAGCTGGCGGAAGAAATTTTGAGGATGGAACAATAATTTTTTTAACCTACTTTTCTGGCAGCAGAAAAGTAGCAAAAGACTGCTTGCACGAAAAATTTTAACAAAATTTGACTCGCTTCTTGTAAAATTTGCTAAGCTAAACTTTTCCCCCGACGTACGTCGGGGTCGTCGGCCACGCAAATTTTACCAGTAGCTTGCCTAAATTTTGTGATAAAATTTTTCGATGCAAGTTATTCAAATCAAAAATGGCTACTATCGGTAAAGGACTTCATTCCTTAATCCCTCCGAAGTCGGTTTCGCAGCAGGAGCCGGACTTTCCTAAAGTTTCCGGGCCTTTGGCGCGGATGAAAAAGGAAAGCGTGTTTAATATTGAAATAAATAAGATCAGGCCGAATCCCATGCAACCGCGCCAGGAAATGGACAGGGGAGACCTGGAAGAGCTGGCCGAATCGATCAAAGAGCACGGGATTTTGCAGCCGCTGATAGTTACCAAAAGCGTCAAGGATGTTGATAAGGGCCAGGATGTTGAATATACCCTAATTGCCGGGCATAGGCGCTGGGAGGCGGCAAAGATAGCTGGCTTGCCGCATGTGCCCGCAATCATACGCGATTCAACCGAGCAGCAAAAATTAGAATTGGCGCTGGTTGAAAATCTGCAGCGGGCTGATCTAAATGCCCTGGATAAAGCCAAGGCATTTAAACGGCTGCACGATGAATTTGATTTGACTCACGAGGAGATCGGTCAGAAGATGGGTAAAAGCCGCGAAGTCGTGACAAACACTCTGCGCCTGCTTAATTTGCCGCAGGAAATTCAGGACGGTCTGGCTGCCGGCAAAATTGCCGAGGGTCACGCCAAAATGATCGCCGGCATCAAAAGCCCGCAGACCCAAAAAGCGCTTTATGACGAAATTTTGCAAAATAACTTAAACGTCAGGCAGGTTGAGCAAAGAGCGCGGGAAATTTCCGTTTCGGCGCACAAGCGTAAAGTATTTCACGACCCGGAAATTAAAAAAATCGCCGGGCAGCTGACGGCGCATCTGGGAAACAAGGTTGATATCAGGCGCTCGGGCGTCGGCGGAAAAGTGGTAATCGATTTTTTAGATAAGGGCGACCTAGAAAACGTGGTGAAAAAAATTATAGAGTGACCCACCACCAATTACTGTTTCCACGACACCGAAACTAACCTTTCGGTGTTTTTGATTAAAAAAAGAGCCCGATCAGTTATCTGATGGGCTCTTTAAAATGTTTGAGCCGAATGTTGTTTTATCCTTCGATACTTATACCGCCGTCAAATCTTGCTTTCGCGATAAGGAAATCTTGCAGCTTGGTCCATTCAGTAGTACCGGCAGGTTTGACCAGCGGCGTCAACTGAAGTTTAAGGTGTTTGACCTCGTTTTTTGGGATGCCGAGGACTTGGGTGATAATAAGAATGCCACGTTTAAAGGCGATTAAAGGGAAATAGGAATTTTTTGGCAGGTGAAAAATAAAACTTAGCCAGTTTTCTTGTGTAAGATAAAAATCTGTAAATTTGCCATCGGCGATCAAAGGGTTAATCCTCTGCGTGACTGTGGCTATGACTCGCGGGTCATTTTTTTGGCCATGAGCCCACCACAATGGCGTCGTGATCTGGCCATGTTGATTATCTTTTTGTCGCACCAGAACATAGCTGGCGTGATAGCAATTATGTCTTGCCACACAACGGGGCCCTGCCTTTGTTGGTTCCGTCTGGTCCGGTAATAGCAGATCAGTGAATTTTGCACTGCTTCCATCAAAATCCCACAATAGTCGCATTCGCAGCTTTTCTTTCATATAGTCCTCCTTTTTGGGAAAGATCTGGTTTTCTATTGTTATCTAAAAATAGCAGAGAAATACAGCGCAGTCAATTTTTACTGTTTCCACGACACCGAAACTAACCTTTCGGTGTTTTTGATTTTTTTCAATGCCGGGCAGGAGGCGCGATGAACAGAAACGCTGCGGTTAATGGCAACATAGCCTTGGATTGGGTCGCCAGGTTTTGGGTTGCAACATTTGGCAAGATTGGTCTGAATATTTGTCTGTCCTTTAACCTCAATAATTGCAAACACCCCCGTTTTTAGCGGCGCGGGTTTGGGAATTGGTTTTGTTTCCGGTTTTTGTTCTTCCGGTTTTGTGGCCTCGGGTTCCTTGTGTTTTTTAAACCACTCCCTTATTTTGGCCTTGGCCACGTTTGTTTTAGCAAGACGCAGCCAGTCCTGCGATGGTTTCTCTTCTTTTTTGGTGATAATTTCTACCATTTGGCCGTTTTGCAGCGCCTGGTCCAACGCCACCATCTTTCCTTCAACTTTTGCGCCGGCGCATCTATGGCCCACAGACGTGTGAACGTGATAGGCAAAATCAAGCGGGGTTGCACCTTCGGGCAGATTGATAATGTCGCCGCGAGGCGTAAAAACAAAGATGCGGTCTTGAAAAAAATCAATTTTGAGCTGTTCAGGAAATTCTTTTGAGCCAGGCGGAAAATCTTCCTGCCATTTTTGCATATCCTGTATCCACTTGAGGTCTTTTTCCGGCGGCTTGGAAAAAAGGCGTTTTATATAGGCTTTCAGGCCCTTATGCTCGGAATAATACCAGTGGGCGGCAATGCCATATTCTGCCTGCTGGTGCATCTCAACGGTTTTTATCTGAAATTCCGTTATCTTGCCTTCGGGGCAAAAAACAGTCGTGTGAAGCGAACGATAGCCGTTTGGCTTTGGCAGGGCGATGTAGTCTTTAATTCTGCCAGGCAGAGGCCGCCAGAGCTTATGGATGACGCCCATAGCGCCGTAACAGTCGTCGACGTCTTTGACAATAATGCGCAGCGCGACCAGGTCATATATTTTGTTCAGGTCCATATTATAGCGCTGGAGTTTTCTGTACAAACTGAAATATCGCTTGGCGCGGGAATGGATCTGGATAGGCTGGATGTCCGCTTTTTTCATGGCTTTTTCAACGGTGGCCGTGATGCCTTTAAGATATTTTTCGCGCTTTTCATATTGATCGCGAACTTGGCTGACAAGCCATTTATATTCTTCCGGATAAACGATAGGAAACGCGATGTCTTCAAGTTGGCCCGAAATTTTGCGCATGCCGAGACGATACGCAACGGGCGCGTATATTTCAAGCGTTTCTCTGGCGAGACGTTTTTGTTTTTCCGGCTCAAACACCCAGACAGTTTTAAGATTTATCAGGCGGTTGACGAGCTTTATCAGAATGACGCGGATGTCTTTGGCCGTGGCCAATATTAGCTTTCTTAAATTTTCAATATCGCGCTGGGCGCCGCGGTGTTCGATTTTCCCGACGTTTGTCACTCCCTGAACGAGGTTAAAGATCTCATCGCCAAAAATTTTCTTGAATTGGTGTTCATCAACATCAACCCGTTCCAACGCCTCGTGCAGCAGGCCGGCAGCGATAACTATTGAATCAAGATGGATATCGGCAAGGGCGAGCGTAATTTCAAGGCAGTGGTCAAAAAGAAGCTGGCCGGAGAGGCGCTTCTGGTCGCCATAGATATTTTGAGCATAATCAAAAGCGTGCCCAATGAGGTCAAAATTGAGCTCGGGATTAGCTTGTTTAATTTTGGTGAGAAACTGTTCTTTTCCCATGCGATTTCCTCCCTCTATTGAGAGACTTCATTGGCGGCTTTGTAATCGCAGTCTTTATTTGAGCATTTTATTCTATTTTTAACGTCAGTCACGAGTAAAGAGTTACATTTTGGGCAATGCTCGCCGGTTGGTTTATCCCATAAGGCGAAGTCGCATTCGGGCCAGCGCGAGCAGGCATAAAATATCTTGCCGCGGCGGGTCCGTTTTTCATTTATCTTGCCCTGGCCGCACTTGGGGCAGGCAACACCGGTTTGAACAGCGATATTTTCAGTATAGCGACATTTGGGAAATCCGGAGCAGGCATAGAATTTGCCGAAACGGCTGGCGCGTATGACAAGGGGCTGCCCGCATTTGGGACATATTTTATCAGTTGGTTCAGCCACATGCTTTTGTTTTTTTACCTCGTCATATTTTTGATTAAGATGTTCGCTGAACGGTTCATAAAACTCGCGGATGACTTCCTGCCATTTCTGCTGGCCTTCGGCGATCTCGTCAAAATCTTTTTCAATATGCGCGGTAAATTTTATATCGACTATTTCAGGAAAATGTTCAACGAGCATGTCATTCACGGTCAGGCCGATGTCGGTCGGAAAAAACTTTTTCTGTTCGTCCTTTTGGACGTAGTTTCGGTCCTGGATCGTGGAAATGATCGGGGCATAGGTTGAAGGTCGGCCAATGCCGTTTTTTTCCAGCTCCTTTATCAGGGTTGCTTCTGAAAAGCGGCCAGGCGGCTGGGTAAAATGTTGGGATGGCGTTAATTTTATTAATTCCAACGGGTCTTTTTCTTCTAGCGGCGGCAATTCCATTTCTTCGTATTTTATAGGATACACCTTTAGGAATCCGTGAAATTTTATCATTGAACCGTTGGCGCGGAAGATATAATTATTTTTGTCACTCGCAACGACGCAAGACGCGGCAATGTCTATAGTTGTTGAATCAAAGATGGCCTGGTTCATCTGCGAAGCAACAAATCTGCGCCAGATGAGATCATAAAGCTTTGTTAATCTGTCGCCGGGATACTTTGGATTTTTGAGTTCGTCTTTTAAAACGTCGGGCGAATTTTGGGGGTTGGTCGGCCGGATCGCTTCATGCGCTTCCTGCGCGCCTTTTGATTTGGTTTTAAATTTGCGCAAAAAGCCTGCCCAATAATCCTGGCCGTAGCTTTTTATGATAAAATCTTTGGCAACAAAAAGCGCCTGGTCCGAAATGTTGAGCGAATCAGTGCGGTGGTAGGTGATAAAGCCGCTTTCATAAAGCGACTGGGCAAGCGACATTGTCAGCTTGGCCGAAAAATGCAGTTTCTGCCAGGCCGCCTGCTGAAGGGTGCTGGTTGTAAAAGGCGGGAAGGGATTTCTCTTGACCTCTTTTTTTTCTATTGCTGTAACTTGGTATTTGGCGCCTTCTAGATCTTTTAAAATTTTATCGGCATTTTCTTTGGTCTTTATGTCCAGCTTGCCGATAGCTTGGTCGCCTCTTTTTATGAGCGCCGCTGTAAATTCTTTTTCTGGCTGTTTACTGTTTTCTGTTAACTGTTTTTTGAGCAGCGCTTCGATGCTCCAGTATTCTTCCGGCTCGAAACTCTTTATTTCGCGTTCCCTTTCAGCTATCAGGCGCACGGCTACTGATTGGACTCGGCCGGCCGAAAGACCTTTAGCAACTTTTTGCCACAAAAACGGTGAAAGCTTGTAGCCGACAAGCCGGTCAAGAATTCGGCGCGCCTGCTGGGCGTCAACCAGATCCATATCGATCCGGCGCGGATTTTTTAACGCTTCCTCAATGGCAGATTTTGTAATTTCGTGGAAAACAATTCTTTCTGTGGTTTTGGGGTCTAATTTTAAGACATGGCTCAAATGCCAGGAGATGGCTTCGCCTTCGCGGTCTTCGTCAGTTGCCAGGATTACTTTTGCTTTTTTCCCCAACAATTTTTTTATTGGCGTTATTTTTTTTCTGGCAATTAAGGGCACAACATATTTTGGTTCAAAATTGTTTTCAACATCAATGCCAAGTTCTTTGCGCGGCAGGTCTCTGACATGGCCAAAAGAGGAAGTGACTGAATAGTCCTTCCCTAAAAATTTCTGGATCGTGCGGGCCTTGGTTGGGGATTCGACGATGATTAAATTCATAAAAAGTTAAAAGTTTAAAGTGAAAAGTTAAAAATTGCAGTTTATAGTTTAAAGTTTTAAATATGCACTGCGCCGCGATATACCAAAACTTTTCATTTTTAATTTTAAACTTATGTATTAGCGCGTTAACGCGCTAATACATAGTTCATTCCTCCCAGATTTTTAATTTTTCCCTTCATCTCCATCAGGATCATTGTTGCGTTGACGGACGCGGTATTCATTTTAGTTTGTTCAACGATTTTGTCAATATGGGTTGGCTCGTCGTTCAGAATCTCTAAAATTTTTGCTTCCTCTTCGTTATCGGGAATGATCTGGCGGACCTGAATTTGTTCGCTTAAACTTTTTAGGTTTAATTCTTCCAGGACGTCATTGGTGTCGCAAACCAATTTTGCGCCCATTTTTATCAGGTTATTGGGGCCGGCTGAATACGGCGAATAAATTGGTCCCGGAACTGCGAAAACCTCGCGGTTTTGTTCTAAGCTGTGTTTGGCAGTAATCAGCGCCCCTGATCTTTCTTTGGCCTCTATAACTAATGTGCCAAGCGACAGCCCGCTGATAATTCTGTTGCGGGCGTGGAAGTGGTGTTTTAAGGCAGGAGAGCCAATGGGATATTCTGAAATAACGGCGCCTTTTTCGCTTATTTGTTGCGCCAATTTTCTGTTTGAAGGCGGATAAATGCTTGGGTCGTCAATGCCGGAGCCGACAACGGCGATAGTACGCCTGCTGTTTTGTAACGCTGCAAGATGAGCTAATGTATCAATGCCGCGGGCCAGGCCCGAAACGATGGTCAATCCGGCTTGAGCGATCTGGCCGGCCAGATGCGAAGTGACCTGCTGGCCGTAGGAAGACGGGATTCGCGTGCCGACAATGGCGAGCGCCTTTTCGTCCTCGGGGATAAGGTGACCCCTTACATATATAATAGCAGGCGGGTCGTATATCTCTTTTAAGAGCTTGGGATAATTTTCGTCCAGAATTGTCATGACACTGATGCCGTGCGTCTCTAATTTTTCAAGTTCTTTGTCCGGGTCAATTGTAATCCTTTGGGCGCATAATTCGTTGACGATATTTTCTTCCAGCCCGGCTTTTTGCAGGTCATACTCGCTGGCACGCCACGCATCTTCGAGGCCGCCAAAATAATTAAGAAGCCGCTTTATCCTCTGCGGCCCGATATGCTCGTGGAATTGATTGAAAGCGATAAAATATTTTGCCTGGGGATGCATTATAGCATTTTATTCTTCGAGCGGAGCGCTACAACGTAACGTCGTAGCGCGTAGTCGAGAAGTTTTTCTGAAGGATTGGTCCTCGACTCGGTTTCACCTCGCTCGAACAATAATCTTTTTAAACTATAACATCAAAAAAAATCCGCGACAAATTTGACAGGATTTCATTACTCATCTTAATATAAATAAACCGTTCTTTGACAAACCGTGCTTGGCTAAAACCTTTAACCTTCAACACCAAGAAAGGAGCGTACTCATATGAAGACGCCTGAGAAGTATTGGTTCAATGATGCAGAGGAGATTAGAAAACATCTGGGGAATCTGGCTGATTTTAAGAAACTCGTTGACGCGCGGGTCAAAAACGCCGAACAAGGCGAGAACAACAATCCGTTTGTCATTTTTGGCCGTTTCCTTTTGGACCGCGGCAAAGACAAGCCAATCCAATTTTATCGCCCGCCGATCGTGGAAAGGTTTCCGGCGATCAGAGACGTTGTAACTGTGGCGGAGGTTGAGGAAGCTTTCCGGCCTCGGACCATTTTTTTCCAGAATTTCTCGACTTCAGAATATTTCATACCGGACAGCGTCAATGTTTGCGAAGCTTGCGGTCTTGGCTGGAATATCAAGAATTGCCATGACCTTAAGCATGTGGAAACGCGTTTGGATCCGATTGAGCTGATTGAATGGATCGGCCGCAAATTCGGTGATGTCAAAGCGCATTTCCTGGTGCCAAGAGGCAGCATGATCCGTCTGCTTAGGCGGCAGGGCTGGCGGCAGGGCTGGATGTATAATTTACAATGGAATCCTACTAAGGACGTGAAAGATGTTGATGTTAAGCCCGGCGATGATTATGTTGTTAAACAAGGCGACCGTTTGTGCCTGGAAGTTTATTCGCTTTTTCATGAAAATTGTTTCAGATCGCATATGATGAAAAAGCGAACAGAGGAGGTCCGGGCTTTGTTTCCAGCTGCTGGCTTCGGCGAACTTTGGCCGGAGTTGGTCGTAAAAAAAACATCGCGCCATGGGGAAACGGATATTGTCTGGCGCGTCTATACCTTCTTTGGTGCGCTGGAAATCACTGGCGATGATTGGGGTAAGTTTAAGATCAGTGGTCATCTTTGCGGCCGGGAACTTTCAGAAATAGTTAGCGGTCGGCAGGGGCGTATCCGCTATTGGGACATCGAAGGTAACGCCAAAGAACTCGTTGATCAGTTGATTAAGATCCGCGAGACCATAGAGAAAGAAAATAGGAAGTAATAACGAGCCAAGCGCGGTTTGATTCAACAAAGCCGTTGCCTGTATCATCGGGCAATGGCTTTTTTATTTCCTCGCGACAAATTTGACATATTCGCTGTTTTGTTATAGATATAAAGAAAATCCAAAATCTGTTTTTTGACAAAGAGAGGAGGGTTTATGAATGCCAAGCAGAGAAAATCTTTTTTGTCGTTCCTTTTTTGGGCAAGACGCACGCATGGCTATGCCGGAGGCGCAAAAGGGGACAATCTTTTAAGAGGAGGTAAGCAGTTTACATGCAGCCGCGGGGTGTTCTCTTACGGGGATACGTTTTTGGACCAAGACCCTTTTATTGGTCAAGAAACTGTGTGGCATGCCGATAGAGGATGGCTATGGGGAATGAATTATTATGGAGCTATGTTAAGGGCTGGCAAAAGGACTTTGGTGGTTTCGGCAGAAGAAACATATATGTTTCTTAAGTTTGCTCTTTTGGAGTGTGATGTCACGGCGCCATATAGGGGTCCCAAAAGCCATGCTGAGGGAAATTGGGTTTACGAAAATGAATGGACGCCCTGGAGCAAGCTTGAGCGTTTCTGCGGCACAGAAGCTATCTTCTACAAGGGTATATTGGTGTATCAGGGTGAGTATCACGGAGGGGTGATTGGAACGAAATAAAGATCGGGAGGAGAAACGCTATGTCTTCTATGAGTGAAAAAGATGTTATGGTCTATAAGGAAAAGGTGGAAAAGATGTCGCGGGGGGAATTAGAAAAAAATGCGAAAATTGAAATGAACTGGCTGGCCGATTGTTTCGGGCATTATGACGAATTCAAAACCGCCAGGGATGCCAGGCGGACGATGCATGATTTTAAGGGTGTGGAGGGATGGCTTAACCAGCTTTCTATATCAAGCAAAGAGCTCTGCATCTGTTTTGAGCGGTTGCATCAAATTGCCAAGGAGGATATCAATCACAAGGAAAAATTTGACAGGGAATAAACATAAGTCCTGCAACTCATCCGCGGATTCAAAATAGCTGAATCCGCGGTTTTTTTATTTCTTCAATTCTTCCACCGCTTCGTTGAGCATCTGGACATAAAGATTCAGTCCAACCGCGTTGATGGAACCGCTTTGTTCTCGGCCCAAAATATTGCCCGCGCCGCGGATTTCAAGGTCGCGCAAAGCGATTTGGTAGCCCGAGCCAAGCGCTTCGGCTTCTTTTAGCGCGTCAAGGCGCTGTTGCGCAATGTCAGTTAAGTTTTTTGCGTTATATAAAAAGTACGCGTAGGCCTGTTTGTCTGAGCGGCCGATGCGCCCGCGCAATTGGTAACTTTGTGCCAATCCTAAGCGCGTGGCGTTGGCGACTATTAATGTATTGACATTTGGAAAGTCCAGGCCGTTTTCAATGATGGTTGTGGCAATTAAAATATCAATTTGGCCGGCACCAAATTCATCCATAACTTTAATAAGCTGTTTTTCATGCAGGCGGCCATGCGCAATGCCGATTTTTGACTGCGGCGCTAATTTTTGAATTTGGCGCCGGGCCAGCTCGATCGTCTCGACACGATTGTGCAGATAGTAAACTTGCCCGCCGCGCTCTAATTCTTTTTCTATCGCTTCTTTGACTATTTTTTGCGAATATGGCTCAACGATTGTTTTGACGCTTAGGCGTCCCGGCGGCGCGGTCTGAATTAATGAAATGTCGCGCAGGCCGGCGAGGGACAGATGCATGGTGCGAGGGATTGGCGTGGCGCTCATGCTTAAAACATCTACCCCGTAAAACTCACTTCGCTCGTCACGGGGCAGGCTCCCGTAAAACGCTTCGCCTGCTGGCGAATCGCCACGTGGCAAACTTTTGCCGCGTCGCAGCCCTTTTAATATTTCTTTCTGCCTGACGCCATATCGTTGCTCTTCGTCAATAATAACCAGTCCCAGATTTTTAAATTCAACATCTTTTTGGATCAGGCGGTGCGTGCCGATGGTAATGTCAATTTTGCCCTCTCTCATTTTTTTAATCGTTTCGCGCTGAAGTTTTTTTGATTCAAGCCGTGAGAGCAGGGCGATATTAACGGGAAATTTTTTGAGGCGTTTGGCAAAAGTCAGATAATGCTGGTGCGCCAAGATCGTAGTCGGTGCCAGCATCGCCACTTGTTTGCCGGCAGACACGGCCTTGAAAGCCGCGCGCAAAGCAACTTCTGTTTTGCCAAAGCCGACATCCCCACAGATCAACCGATCCATCGGCTTCTCCGATTCCATATCTTTTTTTACGTCCTCGATCGCCCGCAGCTGGTCGTCGGTTTCTATGTATTCAAACGAATCTTCAAGTTCTCTTTGCAAAGCATCGTCAGGCGGGAATTGAAAGCCGCGGACAGCGGCGCGCCGCGCGTAAAGTTCAAATAGTTGCCTGGCTAGTTCAATCGCGCCCTCTTTGACTTTGCGTTTTGTTTTATACCATAATGTGCCGCCGAGCCGATGGACGATAGGAGTCTCAAAGCCAATGTAGCGGGATAATTTATTTTCCAGTTCAAGCGGGACGTAAAGCGTGTCGTTTTTGGCGTAGGAAACAACAAAATATTTTTCCGTTGTGTCGGGCGTCGGCGTCTGGCCAGTCGCTTGGCCTCCGAGTTCTTTGGCATAACCTTTAAAAAATCCGATACCGTGATCAAGATGGACGAGGTATTCGCCGGGTTTTAAAGTGCTCAATAAATTCTTCGGCGCTTTTTTGACAAGCGATCTTTTTATTTCCTCGTCTTTTTTCAGGATCTTGACTTCAAGATGATAGATTTCGGCCAGGCGATTTCCAATAAACTCTGATCTATATGCTGTTTCGTTATTAACGGGGAATATATCCAGAATTCCGCCGCGTTGGGAAAATTCGCCTTTGGCGCCGAGTGTCTGGACACGTTCATATCCCATTTCGGTTAATCGGCGCAGAAGCTCAAACAAGTTTATTCTCTCGTCTTTTTCAAGAAAAAGCGCGTTTTCTTTCCACCAGACCTGGGTTTTAGCCAGATTTTCAATTTTTGAAAAATTTTGCGAAAACCAAAAAACATCCCGCTCAAGAAAATAGGGGGTTATGCTGGCGATTAAAATTTTATTTCTGGCTTTATTCATTATCTTATAGAATGCCAGGGATGTTTTTTCAGAAAGGGGTCGGGGAAACTGGGTGTTTCCCCGCGGTGGAAATATTAAAACCGCAAGGTGTTAAGGAGAGAGCCGTATTCGGCGAACGACAAAACATCCCGCTCAAGAAAATAGGGGGTTATGCTGGCGACCAGAATTTTTTCATTTGTCCTTGACATTCCTGTAGCTATTTGGGTATGATAGCGTATTCTAGTAAAAATAGCAAAGCGACTAGCAACTAGCCACTAGCGACTAGTAAGAGCTCATGCCAGTCGCTAATCTCTAGTCGCCAGTTGCTATCTATTCTGCCCAGCATCCTATCTGTGAGTGGCAAAAACCAAAACTATCCCTCCTATTGTTTTGGCAAGTAGCCGAAGTTTAGGGGTATCCTCCTTTTGGAGGCCAATCCCTGACGCTTGCAGGTAGGATATTGGGCAGCATTTGTTTATCCTCACACCAGAAGATTATGGGCGTAAGCCAGTGGTGGATGATCTACGTGGTGTGAGGATTTAGCAGTCCTTTAAAAATAAGCCGGAGAGGAGGATCCTATGGATAGAGATCTGATTATTATAATTAGTTTACTTGTTGTTGCGGTTGTCAGTTATGCTTTTCGGAATCCCGCACGGCCGGACAGGTATTGGAGGATTTTTTATAAGACGTGCATGTGGGCTGTTATAGCGTATTGTCTGTTATCTGCTTTATGGGACCTGGCAGCGCTTTTTTTCCCGATCACTGAATGAAAGGAGGGAGAGAAATGAAAATTATAACAGGGATAATTCTGGTGTTTGCATTCGTCTGGTTTGCTTCTCGAATAGGAGGTATGGATAAAAGCTTAAACAGTGTCGTGACATCGTTCGTGGCAGTAGTGATGTTGCTACTTCTATATTTACGGACAATTAAAGTTTAAACTAAGGAATTCGGCTTTTTAAGGCAATTTTAAAAGAGGTTTCCTCGCGGAACCTCTTTTTTCTTTGGCAGAAAATCTCCCCTTGCCCCTCCTAAAGGAGGGGAATTTTTTGCTCCCTCCCTTTAGGGAGGGCTGGGGAGGATTTAGTTGAACTGACTCATTGCCTGCTCAATGCCTTCTTTGAGCGCTAGCTCAATCGTCTGGGAAGTTTTTTGGGTTATTTCTTCAGCAGTTTTTTGTTCCTGTTTGTCAAAATTTTTCAGAACAAATTTCTCAATGGAAAGCATTTTTTTGAAAAGCACGCTGAAAAATGTTTTGCCGACAGGATGAATGCCTAATCGTATCCGGACAAAATCTTTTGTGCCAAGCGCCTCAATGATAGATCTGACTCCCTTGTGGCCGGCGCAGGAGGCGCCTCGGCTGAGGCGTATAATTCCCAGCGGCAGATCATAGTCGTCATGAACCACCCAGATGTCTTGGGTGCTTATTTTATAAAAATTGGCTAAATTGGCGGCCGCAGTGCCTGACAGGTTCATAAATGTCTGGGGCTTGGCAAGGATGAGGTGTTCGTCGCCCGTCTGACCTTTTGACATCAGCGCGTTGGCGCTTTTATCCATCGACCATGGTTCAAGCCCGGGAAAATTTTTGTGAAAGCAGTCAATGGCTAAAAACCCGAAATTATGGCGGGTGCGTTCGTATTTAGTTCCCGGATTGCCGAGGCCGATGATTAATTTCATAAATTTTCATTTTACTTTTCTGGCAGCAGAAAAGTAACAAAAGACTGCTTGCAGCGACAAAATTTTGAGAAAATCGGATTCGCTTGGCTAAAAATTGGCTCGTAAACTTCTCCCCCGCAAAGTGCGGGGTCGTCGCTCGCCAATTTTCTACACGCCTCGCTCGTCTCGATTTTCTGATAAAATTTTTCGATGCAAGAGCAAAGAAACGGATTTATTTGCTCTATTTAAGAAACTTTTGAATCTCACTATAATTCTCCAGTCCCGCTTTTGGTTCAAGGACATATCCTTCGCCGTCAGAAAACATCATATGCTTTGAAACCAGAAGTTGGCTTTCATTGCCGTCAATGATTGTTTTTGAAATATTGTCCGGGGATATTTTTTTGGCTAACTGCCAGAATTGGGGAAGTTGGGCAAAAGGGATGTTCGTCTTTACGTTTTTCCAAAGTTTTTCAGCTACGCGAATTAGAGGCGGCAGGTCAAAGACGGGATTCAAGCCCATTAGTTTTTGTTTGAGTGCTTCTATGACCTGTTGCTGGCGCGCGATCCTGTCAAAGTCGCCGCTTAAAGAATGGCGCGAGCGGATATATTTTAAAGCAGTTTCGCCGTCAAGATATCGCCAGCCGGCTTTTAGTTCAAATGTTTGATAGGAATGATTCGGGCCGGGGAATTCTTTGTCAACGATATCTTTTTGGACCATTACATTAATTCCGCCCAGCTCATCAATGATCTGCTTGACAACAGAAAGGTCAACTAAAAAATAATAATCAATTTTTTGGCTTGTTATTTCTTCAACTTTCTGCACGATAAGGGAAAGTCCGTATTCTTCGCTTTGACTGTTTTTGCCGAACGAATAAAGCGAGTTTATTTTTGAATACTGCTGGCTATCCGGTATTTTAACAAAAAGGTCGCGGGGGACGGAAACGAGGTTGGCCTTCATGGAGCCGCCGTTCAAATGAGCCAGTATAATTGTATCGGTGAGGTCAGGCGCATCGTTGCCCGCGCCGGGCGTTCCCAGAATCAGTATGTTTTTTGGTTCGCTGAAGGAAGAGGGCAACAGGATGTCTGCGGCGCTGGCGGCGGCTGCTTTTAGGTTCGCGCCGGTTTTTTTGATGATGATTTTTCCCTGGGAAACCGGGGAGCGACCACTGGCAGCAAGGAAGATAGAAAAAATGAAAAAGAGAAGGCAGAACGTAATCAGCGGCCAAAGCCATTTTTTCATTGCTCCGGCGCGTTGACGAGCAATCTCTTCTTGCAGCAATTTGTTCAGTTGGCGGAAGCGGTCGTCCATTGCTATTATTATAGCAGGCGCAGGAAGATGCATAAAGGGAGGGGGCAGG
>JAZDMV010000008.1:0-79802 GCA_043800535.1 bacterium
AAACTCTTCTTTTTTACGGGTTAAGGTATTGTAAAGTTTTATCATTTATTATATCAGAGCCATTTTTTCCTCTTGAACGTAAAATACATGAAAAGCCCGATGAGAATTTCAATGGCAAGGATGACGATATAGGTATCAGGCCTTTGCATAAACGGTACATTGTTAAACATGCTCATTCCTAAAAATCCCGTTATCAAATTGAGTGGGAAAGTGATAAGAGAAAGAATGGTCAGAACTTTGATGATCTCGCTTATTTTATAAGAAAAAAGCGATTCGCTGGTTTTTTCGATGGCCTCGATCAGCTCTTTGTGATTTTCAAGAATGTTCCAGACGCGGATGTTGGAGCCGATAACTTCCTGGGAAATGAAGTCAAGATCCTGTTCAAAAAAACGGTTGCTTTTCTGGGCCAAGACCTCAAGCACCGAACGTTGGGGCTGAATTGTCTGGCGAAAATCGATGATGTCGCGTTTAACTATGGCTATTTCAGAAAGCATTTCTTTTTCCTGGCCGCGGAAAACCTTATTTTCTATTTCTTCAATATTGTCGTGAATATGGTCAAGCATAGGCAGGCAGGAATCAACGAGCTTATCCAGCAGGCAGAAAAGCAAGTGGCCGGTTCTTTGAAAATATTGGGACTGCGCCCAATCATTTTTTGCGCAGTGGTCGAAGAAATCCTCAAGAGACGGGATAGATTCTTCGTGCACTGTCACGATCACTTTTCGTGTAATGACAAAATCAAGTTCCGTAGGAATGGTCTGCCGGGTCTGCGGACTGAAAACGGGAAAATGGAGGGCAAGAAAAAGATATTCGTCGTGCTCCTCGATCTTGGGCCGCTTTAGCGGAGTGGAAAGTTCGTTCATAACCGAAGAAGCGAGACGAAATTTGTCTTTTAGAAAAAGAAACTCATCTGCGTTTGGCTTGTAAAAATCAAGCCACGTAATGCCGTTTTTTTGTATTTCTTGCATCCGGTTTTATCGATAAGTTAACTTAACTATATCATACCATTTTTCCCCTTGACAACAATCCACAGAGTAATATAATTAGTTAGCAGTCTTGGGGTGAGATTGCTAACCCTTCGACAGACTCAGGATAAATTTATGAATTCACGCCAGCGGAAAATTTTGTATGCGATCATCCGCGAGCACCAAAAAACGGGCCAGCCGGTTGCCTCGCAGGTTTTGGTTGAAAGGTATAATTTTGATCTGAGCCCTGCGACCATCCGTTCCGAAATGTTGGCGTTGGATGAAGAAGAACTTCTTTTGCAGCCGCATCATTCGGCTGGTCGGGTGCCGACTACCAAGGCCTACCGCTTTTTAGTTGACCGTCTTCTCAAAGAGCGCGAATCTTATATGCGCGGCCAGGAACAGTTGCGAAAGAATTTTGAACGTGTTACGCCGGGGAATATGTTTTTTTATCAGGTGGCGCAGATGCTGGCAACTTTTTCAAATAATCTTGGCATGAGCGGTTTTTTTGGCCAAGGCGAATCGGATTTTCATGAAGCGGGGCTGGCTTCGCTTTTGAGCGACAGCGAACTTTGCCGGCCAGAAAGCGTGATTGATATTCTGCGGGGTTTTGAAGAAATGGAAAGAAAATTTACGGATTTTTTTGGAGAACTGAACGGAAAGACGAAAGTTTTTATCGGCGAAGAAAATCCGATTGATGATTTTGAGAGATGCAGTTTGGTCATTTCAGGATATAAGACCGGTGCAAAAAAGGGGTTTATTGGAATTTTAGGCCCGAAACGCATGAATTATGCGCGGAATATCTTTCTGGTTGAAGAGACAAAAAAGGTAATTGAAAACAGTTAATTTTAAATTTACAGGGCTAAATTAGCATGGAAAAAGACAAAGACGCTAGGGAACATGATAATGAAAAAAATGTTGTTTATGACGAAGACACGAATGAGGACGCAAGGGCGGTTTTAGAAAAGCTGCGCAAAAAGCTGAAGGAATGCCACGAAGAAAAACAAAAATATCTGGACGGCTGGCAGCGCTCACAGGCGGATTTTGTTAATTTCAGGCGCAGGCAGGAGGAGCAAATGGCAGAATGGTCAAAGACGCTCGGCGAGAGCCTTTTAAAGGATATTTTGCCGGCGCTTGATAGTTTGGACGCAGCGATTGGCGCAAATCCGGAAGACGAAGGGCTAAAAACATTTTTGAATCAGATAAGGTCAATTTTAAAAAAGCACGGCCTTGAAGAAATAAAAGCAGTCGGCGAAAAATTTAATCCGGAATTTTACGAAGGCGTGGAGTGCGAAGAAGGAGGCGGGGAAATTGTAAGCGAGGAGATACAGAAAGGATACATGCTTAACGGGAAAGTGATAAGACCGGCAAAGGTTAAGGTTAAAAAATAATTTGAAAATAAATAGTTCTCGACTCGCCCCGCCAAGCGGGACTCGCTCGAACAATAAAATTTTATTCTTCGAGTAAGCGAGCGTAGCGAGCGAATCGAGAAGCTTGAAAACATGCCAAAAATTATAGGAATTGATCTGGGAACATCAAACTCGGCAGCGGCGGTGGTGGAGGGAGGCAAGCCGATGATTATTCCGTCAGCCGAAGGTACAACCCTTGGTGGCAAGGCATTTCCTTCTTATGTCGCTTTTACAAAAGACGGCGAGCTTTTGATCGGTGAGCCGGCCAGGCGCCAGGCGGTGACTAATCCGGAAGGAACGATCACAGCCATTAAGCGCAAAATGGGCACTGACTATAAAATTAAGGTTAATGGCAAAGAATACACGCCCCAGCAGATCTCCGCTTTTATTCTGCAAAAAATAAAACGCGATGCTGAGGCTTATCTTGGCGACAGAGTTGAAAAAGCAGTCATCACCGTTCCTGCGTATTTTAATGACGCACAGCGCCAGGCGACAAAAGATGCCGGAGCAATCGCCGGTTTGGAAGTCGTGCGTATAATTAACGAGCCGACAGCCGCGGCGCTTGCCTACGGCATTGACAAGGAAGGCAAGGAAGAAAAAATTCTTGTTTTTGATTTTGGCGGCGGTACATTGGACGTCACAATTATGGATTTTGGCGGAGGTGTGTTTGAGGTTATTTCAACTTCCGGCGATACCGAGCTTGGCGGAACGGACATGGATGAAATTTTAGTTAACTATATCGCTGGCGAATTTAAGAAAGATTCAGGCATTGATTTGCGCGGCGACAAAATGGCGATGATCCGTTTAAAAGAGGCGGCGGAAAAAGCAAAAATTGAGCTTTCCTCAACCTTGGAAACGGATATTAATCTGCCTTTTATTACGGCGGATGCCTCTGGCCCAAAGCATATGACTATGAAAATTACGCGGGCAAAGCTCGAAGAGCTCGTGCGGCCGATAGTTGATAAATGCCGTGGACCTTTGGAGCAGGCGTTATCAGACGCAAAATTGACGCCGGCTAATATCACTAAGATTATTTTGGTCGGCGGGCCGACAAGAATGCCGATTGTGCAGAAATTTGTTGAGGATTACGTCAGCAAAAAAATAGAGCGGGGTGTTGACCCGATGGAATGTGTGGCGCTCGGCGCTGCAATACAAGCGGCGGTTTTGAGCGGTGATATGAAAGAAGTATTATTGCTTGATGTGACGCCGCTGACGCTTGGCATCGAAACTTATGGTTCTGTCATGACGCCTTTAATTGAGCGAAACACGACAATCCCGACGTCAAAAAGCCAGATTTTTTCCACTGCTTCGGACAATCAACCGTCTGTTGAAATTCATGTTTTACAGGGCGAGCGGCCGATGGCCAATGATAATCGGACGCTTGGTCGGTTTATTTTGGATGGTATTCCGCCCGCACCCCGCGGCCTCCCTCAAATTGAAGTCACTTTTGACATTGACGCAAATGGAATTTTAACAGTAACCGCGAAAGATAAAGCAACAAGCAAAACCCAGAATATCACGATAAAAGATTCATCGGCCCTTTCCAAAGAGGAGATTGAGCGGATGCGCAAGGAAGCAGAGATGCACGCAACCGAAGACCGAAAACGCAAAGAGCTGATCGATCTGCGCAATCAGGCAGATAATCTGGCTTACACGACAGAGAAAACGCTTAAAGAATTCGGGGAAAAAGTTGGGGCTGCTGACAAAAAAGAGATCGAAGACAAATTGGCAGAGCTTAAAAAAGTCAAAGACGCCAGCGATGTTCAGGCTATTAAAAAAGCGATGGACGATCTGGGCCAGGCCGTTCAAAAAATCGGCGAGCAGATGTATAAAGCGCAAGGCCAGCAGCAGCAAAAACCGGGCGATGGCGGGGAGAAAAAGAAAGACGACGGGCCGATTGAAGGAGAGTTTAAGGAGAAAAAATAATTGAGAAGAGGCGTAATAATATGCTAGAATAATTAGTGGCTGTTGCCTTTGGCGGCGGTCACTAATTTGTATAATTTTTCATATGTCCAAACATAACGCCGTCTATTTTGTTTTTATCGGCATTATAATTATTTTTTCTCTGTTTGCCTGGCATAACCTGCGGGATCTTTTATATGACCCAGGAGAAGGAAATATTATCGCCACACTAGCCGTATTTTTATTGCTGACAGGATTGATGGGCGCTTTAATCGTTCTTTTTAACTCTCTTGGCCTGTTGGTTCTGGCCAGCGCCATAAGTTTTGGTCTGTTTATACCGACGTTCCCATTTAAGCCGGTCTATCTGCTCGCGCTGGCCGTAGCTGTTGCCATTATGGCAGCCGGGCTCCAGCACGCGATAAGGGAGAAAAATATTCATTTAAGGATTCAGGCGCTTGATATCGCAAAGCCCGCGCTCGCGATGTTTTTTACGGCTTTGGCCGTGATCGTTTCTGTAACGCTGTACTTTTCTCCGCCGGCGCAAGGATTGAGCGTTGAAATAAAAATTCCCCGGCCTCTTTTTGACATAGTTTTAAAAGCGACAATCGGATTTTTTTCAAGTGAGCAAAGCGGCCAGTCAAATCAGATAGCTTTTTCGCCTCTTGGTATCTCCGGGCTTCCCGAGATCAGCCCTCAGGACATTAATCGGGCGCTTGGCGGGGGGAGTCTGGAAATGGATAAAGTCTTTACCCAGGAGACAAAAGATGGTCTTTATAAGACCATGAACGAACAGATCAATTTTTTTGTCAGGTCATATAAGCGCTATCTGCCGCTTGGATTTGCCATAGCGCTATTCCTTTCTTTGAAGGCCGTCAGCTTTATTTTCGTTGGTCTGTCGGTCCTGCTTAGCCATCTTATTTTTACACTAATGAAAGGTTTGAAGTTTGTCACGATAAGAAAAGAAATGGCGGAGAAGGAGATAATAGAAATTTAGAGGTATTACAGTTTGAACTATAAACTATGCCAAGAGACTATTACGAAATTTTAGAGATTGCCAAAAATGCTTCGGCCGATGAAATTAAAAAAGCGTACCGCAAGCTTGCCCAGCAATATCATCCTGATAAAGGCGGCGACGCAGAGAAGTTTAAAGAGATAAATGAGGCCTATCAGGTTTTGGGCGATCCGCAAAAAAGAGCGCAATACGACAGGTTCGGCGCTAATTTTGAGCAGGCGCGCGCCGGCGGCGGGTTTTCCGGGTTTAACGGTTTCCGCGATTTTTCAAGCTACGCGGATGCTTTTGATTTTTTTAATCGCGATAAAGAAAGTCAGGAATTTGATTTTGGCAATTTGGGTGATATATTTGAAGAGGTTTTTGGGGGCGCCTCGGGTCGCCAGGGCGGGCCTCGGCGTAAACAACGAGGCCAAGATATTGCCGTAGAAGCAGAAATAACGCTTGAAGAAGCGGCGGGCGGCGTTGAGCGGGATTTTAACATTTATAAGAGCGTGGTTTGCGAAAAATGCAGTGGGAGCGGGGCAGAGCCGGGGAGCGAATTAAAAACCTGTCCGCGCTGCAAAGGCAGGGGGCAGGTAGAAGAGACGACCCGGGCGGGATTTTTTTCTTTTTCGCAGGTTGGAGTTTGTCCGGAATGCCGTGGTAGCGGTAAAAAACCAGAAAAAGCCTGTCCTAAATGCGGTGGCGATGGCAGAGTTAAAGAATATCGGACCATCAGCGTAAAAATTCCGGCAGGAATTCAGGACGGGCAGATGATTTCTTTGCGGGGTCAGGGAGAGGCGGGTAGGACAGGCAGCGCGTCGGGGGATCTATATGTCACAATTCATGTCAAGTTGCATAAATTATTTGAGCGAAAAGGGGATGACCTATATTACGAGCTTGAAATAGACTTTTCACAGGCGGCATTAGGTGATAAAATAGAAGTGCCGACGCTTTCAGGGAAAGTGGATTTAAAAATTCCGGAAGGGATCGAAAGCGGCACGGTGATCCGTCTCAAAGAAAAAGGAATGTCTCATTTGGCCGGCCGGGGCAGCGGGGACATGCTGGTAAAGGTTAAAGTAAAAACGCCTAAAAAATTAACGCGTGCTCAGAAAAATTTAATTGAAAAATTAAAAGAGGAGGGGTTATGAGCTTGTTCTCAAATTTAACGCAGAATCTGGACTTGGGCAGTAACTGGCTGCTGATTTTAGTGTTTTTAGGCGCCGGGCTGGCTTATGGTTTGGTTCTTGGCAGAAACAAGCTGAATTTAATAACGTTGGCCGGCTATCTTTCTTTTGCTATCAGTAAATTTATTCCTTGGAAAACATTCTTGGGGAACGATTCGACTCCTGACAGCAATGTCCAGATATTTATTTTTCTCGGGATAATCCTGGCCATCTTTTTCTTTGGTCCGCGTTCCGGTTTTTCTTCGGCGGTGAAAACAGGCGGCCGGGGCCGCGCGGCTTTCTGGCAGCTTGGGATCATGGGGATATTGCAGATTGGTTTTTTGGTCAGTGCGGTTATTTCTTTTTTGCCGGTAAAAACATTGGCGGATTTGAGCCTTGCGGTAAGACAAATTTTACAAATTTTTTACGATCCGTCCAATCCGCTCGCACAATTTTTGTGGCTTCTTCTGCCGCTGGCTGCCATGTTCGGCCTGAAGGCCCGCCGTTCGTATAACTATTCGGACGATGATTAGAGCAAATCTATAGAAGCATTCTTAAGGCCGCACGGCTTTTTTAATTTGATTTTTTTGCGAAAATAAGATAAATTTAAGTCAGCCATGCGCCGTTATCTCCCTCCTTCACTCATATATGAATTTGAGCTTCGGAAGGGCAAGCAGTCTGTTAATGATTGCGTTTGCCCATCGAAGCTCCGATTTAAAAATCGGAGCGCAGTTGGGCGCCGTTAGCTCAGTCGGTAGAGCACCTGCCTTTTAAGCAGAGGGTCGGGGGTTCGATTCCCTCACGGCGCACTAGTCGTAAATTTAAAAAGGACTGAATAGTTTTTTAACAATCAAGGCAAAAGAAAGGAGAAAAAAGATGAGGCCTTATATCGGGGTAACTGTGACGAGCGGATGGGAAACTAGGCAATTGTTGAAGATGGTTCCGCCGGGGGCAAGCCGGGGGTTGTTGTTGCGGGCCGAGGTAACGAAGAAGAATGGCAGTGATTTTCAGACAGTGCGGGAAAAGTCAATCCGTATAGAGACAGAGTCGCTGAGGGATATTTTTCTTTTTCACGGGGGCATCAACGTTATAGGGCTGGCCACCGAGGAGCCAGAAATGCTGTGCGAGCAGATGCTGAATCTGGAGAAAAGAGTCGGCCGTAAACACCAGCTCGATGGCTTTGAGCTGAATATCCCGCCATGGCCGCCAATCTGGGAGTTGGAGGGATATAAAAAAAATCGCCAGGCGCAACGGCTTTTTTTGCGGTTACGTATCGGCAAAAGCGCAAGCCCCGATGTTTCGTTGCAGGAACACCTGAGCAATTTGATGGGCGACCTTTTATCCGATTATGCAAATTTGCTCGACGGCGTAGTTTTTGATTTTGAGCGCGACTATGGAGAGATGCTTGGTATAAAAAGAGCCAGTGTGTATTTGGAGGGGTTGGAAGGTTTGCCGTTTGGCGTTAGTCTCGCTGTAAATTCCGATGAATTGGCCGATATAGAACCGTTGCTCGGAAAATTTCCGAATTTGAGCATAGACCTTGGCAGGTCACTGAAGGATGAGGCAACAGGAGAGCTTAACGGCGAGCTTGCGCGTGCCGCCATAAATCAGGCGCTTGATCTTTTTGACCGGCGGCCAGAAAGATCCTGGGAGCAAATACCCGGAGCCATAGAGGCGGTAAATTAACAGGTCAAGAGTCAAACTAGGTTCCTAAAAATAGCAAAGACCCGTTTGCAAATAATGCAGCGGGTCTTTTTTGTTATATTAAAAAAGCCCCGCCCCGCACTGTGCGGGGCTGTCAGATTAAAAATTACTGCGTGTTGGCAAGCGCCTGGTCGATGGCTTGCTGGAATGAAGAAAAAGGCAGAGCGCCGACAACTTTGACGCCGTTGATAAAGAAGCTTGGCGTTCTATCAACGCCGTATTTGGTCGCGTCATCAGCATCTTTTTTAACGGCCGCCACCATTTTGCCAGAATCAAGGCAGGTGTTAAATTTGGCGGTATCAAGACCAAGGTCTTTGGCATATTGTTTTAAGTTATTGGCCGCGAGCGCGCTTTGATTGGCAAAAAGTTTTTCGTGATATTGCCAAAATTTGCCTTGTTCGTTGGCACACATGGCCGCTTCGGATGCCTTTTGGGCATTTTCATGGAAGGGCAGCGGGAAGTTTTTAAAAACAAATTTTACCTTGCCGGTTTTTATGTAGCTTGAGTCAATTTGAGGCAAGGTTTGGCTGGTAAACATGGCGCAATAGGGGCACTGAAAATCACTGAATTCTACGATTGTCACGGGCGCGCTGGCAGAGCCTTCGGCAGGGGAATCTCCGACTTCAATATTTTGAGGCTCGGTTGGCTGGGTAGAGTCGTCGGAGGGCGCGACCTCATTACCTTGTGCTTGGGTGTTGCCGTTGTTGGCCTGAACATTGGCAGTAATGGCGCTGAATTTGCTGTAGAGGGAGTATGTTACTGCCGCATTAACCAATGTTAATAAAAGGGTGGTGGCCAAAAGAGTCGTGACGAGTTTTTTGTTTTCTTCCATATGTTTTTATTTTACTTTTCTGATGGCAGAAAAGTAACAAAAGACCACGCGCAGGGCGTAAAAATTTGATAAAATCGGATTTGCTCGGCTAAAATTGTCTCGTAAACTCGCACTCGTCCCGATGCAGACATCGGGACGGCTCGCTCGACGATTTTTTAACGCCTCGCTTATCTCGATTTTATCGCAAATTTTTCGCCATGCGCGAAAGATAAGATATTTATTAGTTGATATTTACACGAGTAGTATACCATAGTAATTTTTGGTTGTAAATTTTCGCTTTTGATTTGCAAATTAGCATTATTGACTTATCCACAATTGGCATGGACAGGATTTGCGGGCGTGAGATAATAGAAGTGATGGATAAAGATGTCTTATCCTGCAAAGTGCTTATATTTTGACTACCCGTAACTCCTTCCCTGAGGGGGCGGGTATTTATTTTAGTAAAAATTTTAAAAAGGTCGGTCCGCCTTCGCCCTAACGGGCTTCGGCGCGACACTGAATTTTCTGACAAAATCATAGATTTTGAGAAAATTCGTGAAAGGAGGTGAGAAGTAATGGAAAATTTAGTAGAAGCAACAAGGTTGGCGTTTACCAACCTTTGGGAAGGATTTTTTGCCACGTTGCTTAACATCTTGGGCGCGTTAATAGTTTTCTTTATCGGCTGGGCGATTGCCGTAGGATTGCAGAAGTTGGTGGTTCAGATATTAAGAGCGATAAAGATTGACCAGCTCCTGGAGAAAGTCGGAGCCGGTGAGGCGTTGCAAAAAGCGGGGTTAAAGTTGGATGTGGCAAACTGGATCGGATTTTTGGTGAAATGGTTCCTGATTTTTGGCTTTTTGCTGGCGGCAGTTGATATTTTGGGCCTGACGGGCGTCAGTAACTTTTTAGGAGCGGTGCTTGCGTTTATCCCAAACATTATCGTTGCGGCTGTTATTTTGGTGGTTGGCGTCTGGGGTGCGGGCGTGTTGCAAAAATTGGTTTTGGCCAGCATAGCGGCCAGCCACATAAAATCAGCAGCGTTTGTGGGGACGTTGGTAAAGTGGTCAGTGTTGGTTTTCACTTTTATTGGTGCGATAGACCAATTGAAAATTTTCCCGCTGTTGAATACGCTGATTACCGGGTTGATCGCGATGTTAGCGATTGCCGGCGGTTTGGCATTTGGTTTGGGCGGCAAGGAGCAGGCCTCGCGGATGCTTGGCAAAATGAGAGACGAGATGTTTGAGTAGAAAAATTTAATAGAGCTTTATTAAAACATAAAAGCCCGTCTTCGGGCTTTTATGTTAGGAAAATTTTTGTTGCGGTGCGAGCTATGACTTCATTGCAATATTATGCCAACAATCTCTGGATGGCCGTTCAGAAATTCGCTGGCTGGCATGGGTTTACCGCCTTCAAGCTGCAATTCCTGAATAATCAATGAGTCATGGCCGGTCTGGACGGCTAAATTTTTATTGTCGGTCAGGAAAACCTGGCCAAGTTCCTTGTCGGTCTGTGCTTTTGAAGCTGCGGCTTTTAGGATTTTGAGGGTTAATATTTTTTCCTCGTTTTGGGTTTTGGCGCTATTTCTAAAAACTGTAAAACTGCCGGGCCAGGGAGTGAAAGCGCGGATTTGGCAGTCAATTTCTTTGGCGGTTTTATTCCAGATGATTTTACCGTCCTGTTTTGTCAAAATTTTTGTGTAAGTGGCTTTTGAGCCGTCTTGCTCCTGTGGATAGATCAGACGCTGGGCGCTTTTGGGCATTTCTTTAAGAACAAGCCACTGATTCATCGTTTTTATCAGAAGTTTAGCGGACAGTCGTGATAATTTTTCTTCAAGCGTCTCGGCCGTGTCATCAGATTCTATTTTTACAGTTTCCTGAGCCAAAACCGCGCCTTCATCCATCCGTTCGTTCATCAGCATTATTGTAACACCCGTCTTTGCCTCTCCGCCTAAAATCGCAAACTGGATCGGGGAGGCGCCGCGATATTTTGGAAGAAGCGATGGGTGCACATTAATGGAACCGTATTTCGGCAAATCAAGGATTTCTTTTGGCAAAATTTTTCCGTAGGCAGCAACAATGATAAGGTCTGGTTTGAGATTTAATGTTTGAATAGTCAGTTCTTCTTTGGTTTGCGGCTGAAAAACCGGGACGCCATATTTTTGGGCAATTATTTTGACTGGCGGGGGAGTGATTTCCTGGCCGCGGCCAGCAGGCCTGTCGGGTGCGGTTATGATACTCTTGGGTTTGAAATCGCTCTGGCAAAGCGCTTCCAAAATAGGCACTGAAAAATCAGGAGTGCCCATGAAAACAATGGAAAGTTCTTTGTAAATTTCTAACAGCTGGGATGCAAGTTTCATTTGGGGTTTGGCGCCTTTTTTGCTCAAAACCCCCGGGTTGATCTCTATCTTGACAAATTCTTTTGTTGGTTGTATAATTGGAGGCATAAATGTACTTAAAATTACAAATCTCTGATAGGAAAGGAGCGAGCGATGGCTTGGCCGCAGTGGCACGTAATACCGACGGCGATGGTAAGCGGAGCATCTTTAATTTTGAATCCTCCGCACGGAGCTTACAGTAGGGACTCATTCGTCTTTTACACGATTTGGGCTCTCGGCTTTTTCTTGGACTTGGACCATTTATCGGTCCGGCGAATTAAGAGGATAGGCGGTCGTGTCTGGGTCTTATTCCTTCGGAAAATTGGCTCACCTAATAAACTTATTACGCATTATGGCAAACCGCAGTACGGTCCGATTGCGGGGTGGGTCAATTATATGCACACAGGTTGGGCATTGGCCGCGGTTCTGATTTTTTCTTTCTTCTTGGGGAATTGGTTGTCGTTTGTGTCCTACGTCATTCACATTTTGATCGATGGCGGTGATCGTGAAAATTCATTATATCCTGGGGTGGCACCGTTGCCGAATTTTATCCACAAATACTATCCGGCGCGGCTAACCTATGTAAGTACAAGAAAAATCTGACAGAAGGGGTGCAAAATGAAAGTTACAGTGATGGTTATTTCGTTAGTATACGCGGGGCTAGCCGCAAGGAGCCTGGTAAAGCGCGATAAAGATTCTTTTAGAATTACGTTAATTTGCTGGGCGGCGATGATGCCGGTTGTCTATTTTGTCTGTTGGCCTTAAAAAATCTTAAAGGAGGTGGAGAATGAGAGGAATTGTTGCAGCGATGTTGGCGGTATTGGCGGTTGGGCTTTTCTTAGGGAGCATTACTATGAACTGGCCACAGTCGCCGGACGAATGGAACAGTACCATGTACGAAGTCGGCTGGGGTCGATACGCGATTGCGTTGATTATGGCCGTGCTTGCTTTGGCAATCTGGCAGAGCTGTTGGGTGAAAAATGCCTTCAGACATTTAAAGGAGCACAGTGGCGGCGGAGAGTATAAGCGCTTGATTAGCTGCGGTTTTGGATGGAAGCAGGCGCGAAAGGGGAAACGGCGATGGCAATCATGATAAGTTTTGCGGTCTATTTTTTTCTGGCGTTTGCTTTGCGCCAGAACAATGTCCTGTTTGTGGCATCCATAATTTCCGGATCCATCACAACGGCAGGGCTCGGTGTCCTTTTCGGCGGTTAGCTTCAGGCCTGGTGAATCTTTTAAACAAGATGAACCGGGCCTTTTATTTTAGAAAAGTATTTTACAAAAGTGTTTGTGGGTCTATATCTATTTCCCAGCCGTGCGGCACAAACATTAAAAGCTTATTGCGGACACGCAGAAGGTTTTCATGTTCGTCTTGCTTTGCAAGCCAGTAGGGCTTTGCCTTGATGATTATCTGCCAGATGTATCTACTTTTTTGTCTGGCAATAAACGCGGGAACTGCGTCGCTTATCTCAAACACGGCTTCATTTAGAATCTTACCCCCACACTTTAAATCATGCAACTGCGTAGTCGGCGGTAAAATTGTTTTTTCATCATTAGATTCAATTGTGGCGGTTTGGTCTAAAAAGTGAGGGGGTTTACTTGTTTTTAGCTGTTGGGTCAATTTGGCAGACAGAATTTTTGCCTCGTTAGCGGCTTTTGCCGGGTCGCGGTGGCGGAAAACAAGTTTTATTAACTGTGAGAAGGGCGGATATTTAAGGGCTTGTCTGGTTTCTATTTCTTGTTTATAAAAAGCGTCCCAGCGGCCGACAGCGGCATATTTTAACGCTGCGGCAGACGGATTATAAGTTTGAATGATAAAGGAACAGCCGGCTGTTTTTTGACTGACTTGTAATTTATGGTCTGGATTCCCGCTTTCGCGGGAATGACAGAAAAGCAGATTTTTTAATTGCGCTATCGTCTGAAACATTTTTTCGTCAGACCGAAAATCTGGCAAATGCATTAGGGTGTCAGCGGAAATTATTGCGACAAGCGGCACTTTGGGAATATCCGCATTTAATATCATTTGCGTGCCGATTAAAATGTCGGCCTTTTTTTGGCGGAATTCTTCAATAATTTTATTCTGCTGGATCGCGTCCGGCGCGGTATCGCTGTCCAGCCGCAAAATTTTGGCGTCCTTGAATAATTTTTGCGCTTCCTGTTCCACTCGTTGCGTCCCGGTCCCGAATGCCTTAATCCTGGAGCTCTGGCATTTTGGGCAAAGTGATGGTGGCTGTGATTTTTTTCCGCAGTGGTGGCAGATAAGGATCGGTTTTTGTAATTCACCGGATTTTATCAGGTGATACGTGAGTGGCGCCTCGCAACTGGCACATTTTTCAACATAGCCGCAGTCGCGGCACAAAACAAAAGTGGCCAATCCTCGGCGGTTGATGAATAGAATTACCTGTTGTTTATTTTTGAGCGTTTGCAGAATTTCGTCTTGAAGCTGCCGGCTGAATATGGAAAAATTGCCGTCACGCAGTTCCTGGCGCAGGTCAATAATGGACGGAGCCAGACCAGGTACAGCATACCTTAGATCGGGGTTCTTCTCCGTCTGAGGGTCAGAAGAAAGATAATGTGATTCAATTGAAGGCACGATACTTTTTAGGATCAGCTTTGCATTAAAAATCTCTGCCAATTTTTTTGTTATTTCATGCACACGATAGTGGGGGAACATGTCCCATGAGTAATGTACAGGATTGGTTTCGTCTTCAATCGTAATTTTTTTAAGGTTGCAGAAGGGCGCAAAAACAGCAAGGCGCGTGCCGATAATTATTTGTGCTTGGCCCGAGGCAATCTTTTGCCAGGCCTGGGAAAGGTCTTTTGCTTTGAGGCCGCTATGGATTAGGACGCGGCGGGCTGGGGAAACCTTTTTTGCAAGTATGTCTATTTGCGACACAGTCGGCACGAGAATTAGTATCTGATTTTTATTTTCACGGTTTGCTGTTAACTGTTTACTGTTAACTTTTTTTGGCATCATCATTTTCAAAAACGCCCCAGGGGAAACAAAATAATACTCGCCCAGCCACAGGGCGAGTTCGATCTGCTGTTTTGTGAAAATGGGTGTTTCTGACAGGACTTTTTTTATGGGTCGCAATTCATATTCAGCGTCTTTTATTTCCATTTTGCGGCCCGCGATTTCGTGATTTGCAACAACTGCTGCTTTTTCCTGGCGGCGGCCAAGCGGCACTAAAACTAGACAGCCCACAGCTAAAACCTGGGCTGAAAAATAGCTAAGAGTTTGAGATCTCTGGAGGGGGGTTTTCGTTAATGGTACTACCTCGGCGAGATACATAAAAATATATAACGAGAATAGTTATGAGAGTAAGTGAACCGAGCACATCGTGCATAAGGTCATTTGCCGTATCAAATCCGTCGCCGAGGCGGTGAGAGCCAGTTACCAGGTCTTCAAAATACTCCGCTAATTCGTACAGCACACCAAAAAAGGCAGTTGTCATCCAGGTAATAAATCCGACACCGATTAATCCGACTTTGATTCTGTGGCTGTCCTCCAGCTTTTTGAAAACCCAGAAAATTATTGCGGCGCAAGCGACTCCGCCGGCAAAAAAATGCATTATTTGGTCAAACCAATAAAGCTTGTCAAAAAGTTTATGCATGTCGCCAAGCGCATCGGCAAAAACAGCGGCGCTGGCCATAAGCATCAATAGTCCGAAAATTACCTGGCCGAAGATTTTCTTAGTATAATATAAAATCATTTCAAGTATAAAGCAAGAGAAAACGGTAGTTGCGATAAGTCCAGTCCAGGTATAATTAATCTGATGATGGACAAGGCCGACTAAATTTAGAAGTTCATAAAAAAGCAGTCCCCAGAGAAGGATGCGGCTTAAATAGATGAAGAATTTATCTGTTTGGCTCCAGGAAATAGAAATGGCTGTTGATTTTTCCTCTTGAATCAATTCGTCAATCGGCAGAGAAATTGGCTGGGCGATTATATTTTCTTGAACAATTTCGTTTTCCGGGGCGGAGGAAACAAACAACGCGGCGGACGTTTTTTCTTTTTCTTCCGGAGGAATTAACGGCGGGCATGCCGTTCCGTCAAAGTCCGGAGATTTGTTTGAATTTAACATAAATTTTGATATACTCAAATTAAGCCCGTATTCTTGTTGCAGACATCAAGTTTTATTATTCTACAACAGACAATTTGGCGTTGTAAAGCCCTTTTGTCTTAAGATTTATTTTTTTAATATTTTATGAAGAAGCGAATTTTCATAGCGATCAACTTGTCCGAGGACCTAAGGAAAAAACTTCTTATATTTAGGGACAAATGGGAGTTTTTACCAGTGCGTTGGACAAAAAAGGACAGCCTGCATTTAACGCTGGTTTTTATTGGTTACGTGGACGAAGAGGAAATTTATGAGGCTTGCCGGCTGGCCAGGGGAGTTGCGGCGCGGCACGAGGCGTTTGACATAGGTTTTGAAAGAATTTTATATGGCCCTCCTGCCCTTCGACAAGCTCAGGGTAAAGCACCGCGGATGATTTGGCTTGAGGGAAAAGCGAATGAAAAGTTATCAAAATTAAAACTTGAACTCGATGATGTTTTAGCGTCTTCTGAAAGTTTACGTTCTTTCAGGCCGGAAAGACGTCCGTTTTCGCCGCATATCACTTTGGCCAGAATGAATATGGACAAATGGCGTGACCTGTCAGAACAGCCGGCAATTGAGCAGGAATTAAAGGCAATTGTGCCGGTTGCGAGCATAGAAGTAATGGAAAGCGATTTGAGATGTGATGGAGCGGAATACACGATATTGGAAAGCTGTCCGCTTGAAGGGTAATAAGTCCAAAATCCAAAGTTCAAATATCAAGTTCTCGACGCGTTCCGCACGGTGCGGGGCTTGCTCGAACGATAACTCTTCGACAGGCTCAGGATAAAATTTATTCTTCGAGCCCTTCGACCCATTCGACTGCTGCTCAGAGTGGTGAGCAAAGTTGAACCATGGGTTCAGGGTAAACTTGAGTCGAGAAGTTGAAATTTTGATTTTGACATTCAGATTTTTATGGAATTACTCGGTGTCCGCATTGATAATGTTACAATGGATGAGGCCCTGCAAAAAATTGAGGGCTTTTTGTCAGATGGCAGACAGCATTATGTTGTGACAATCAATCCGGAATTTCTTGTGACAGCCCAGAAAGACAAGGAATTCAAAGATATTTTAAATAGAGCAGGATTGGCCATTCCGGATGGCATCGGCGTTGTCTGGGCGTCGAGGTTTTTTAGCGGCGGATTAAAAGAGAGGGTGGCGGGAATTGATTTAGTTAAAAGTTTAAAGTTAAAAGTGAAAAGTTGCAGAGTCTTTTTGTTGGGTGGGCGAGATGGCGTGGCAGAGAAGATCGCAGGCGAATGGCCAGAAGTTGTTGCTTTTTCGGAAAATCCAGAAGAAGGAGTTGCGCTTATTAATAAATACGAGCCAAATATTTTATTAGTTGCACTTGGCGCGCCCAAGCAGGAAAAATGGATTGTGCAAAATTTGTCAAAAATTCCGAGCGTAAAGGTCGCCATTGGCGTTGGTGGCGCGTTTGATTTTTTAGCTGGCAAAATCAGCCGTGCGCCAAAAATTTTTCAGTGTCTGGGTTTGGAATGGCTTTGGCGCCTGGCGCAGGAGCCACGAAGGATCGGCAGGATTTTTAATGCAGTAGTGGTATTTCCGGTTTTGATTTTAATGTGCTATAATAAAAACAGAATACATAAAAATTAATCAAACACGATGACGTGGATTTATTTGGTTATTGCGGGAGTGCTTGTTGCGGTAGGCATCTGGGTTGCGTTGCGCAAGGAAAGAAAGTCAGATGGAGAGAATCCGCCTGATTCTGGCTTGCCGCCGCAAAACCCGCCCGCAAATCCGCCGGATAGCCCGGGTTTATAGAATTTTGTAATAACTCTCTTGAGTGCAAGGTTCAGAAAAAGTGAACTAATTTTAGTTTTGCGGGCAAAAGAAATATTTTATGGAAGCGCTCGTTCCAAATCGCGGGAAAAATTTAGTGGTTGCGGTAAAAAATGAAAAGTATGCAAGATTGCCGATAAAAACGCATGTCATTTCAAAAGATGATGATATTTTTAACGTGTGTCAGATATATGCACGGCCGCATTTGAAGGCGGGAGACATTCTGTTTATAAGCGAAAGAGTTGTAGCAATAACCGAGGGGCGCGCCTTTCCGATAAAAGATATAAAACCATCGAGCCTGGCAAAATTTTTGGTCAAATTCGTGCACAAGTCGCCATATGGCATAGGCCTGGGCAGTCCCTGGACAATGGAGCTGGCAATAAGAGAGGCAGGGAAATTCAGGATTATCTTGGCGGCCGCGATTGCGGCTTTCACAAAACCCTTAGGAATAAAAGGTATTTTTTATAAGGTGGTTGGCAAAAATATAAACGCAATTGACGGACCGTGCGATTATACGCTCCCGCCTTATAACGAATACGCAAAGCTCGGGCCGAAAAATCCGCAAAAATCAGCGGTCGAGATTAAGGAAAAGATCGGTTGTGAGGTTGTGATAATTGACGCAAACGATCTGGGCGTCGCGGTGCTTGGAAAATCAAATTCGCAGATTCAAGACGATTTTTGCCGGCAGGTTTTTTTGGATAATCCGTTGGGCCAGACAAACGAGCAGACGCCTCTTTGCATTGTCAGAAGAATATAAAAAGATGCATAAGTTTAAGCTTTTATCGCCCGAACACAGAAACAGTGAGCGGGTGACAAATTTTGAGTTGCAGGAAAAGACGAAAAAACTGCGTTGGCGGAAGGCGGCGTTTCTGGCCGTTTTTTTTGTTTTGGCCGCAATTGTCCCTGTAAATTTAATTTTTCGGTCGGGGCAGGACCTGGATATTGCTTATCAGTTGTTGCCTTTTGATGACGCTGTGAAAATTAAAGCGGCTCAGGTGCCTGAAATTGCAAAATTTCAAAAAAGAATTGAAATTGATTTGTTGGAGCAGCGGATGCGGCTATTTGAAGACGAAAAACAAATAGCAGAATATCCTATATCGAGCGGCAGGCGTGACAAGCAAACAAAGGCGGGCAGTTTTTCGATCATCAGCAAATATCCGATGGCTTTGGGCGGGATTCCTGGGCAGGCATGGAAGATGCCCTTTTTTATGGGAATTTATACGATAAAAGGCACAGAAAATGGAATTCACGAGCTTCCTTTTATCAATGGCATTCGCGAATCAGCGCGCGATTTGGGGCATCCTGTCTCACACGGCTGCGTGAGGCTTGGTATAGGAGCGGCGGAGAAAGTATATAACTGGGCTGAACTGGGAACGCCCGTAATTATTTCGTATTGAGAGGCGTATTTAAAAGTCATAAGAGCTGTCAGCAAGTATCCACATTGCCCCGGTTGCCTAAGGCGATTTTTTTTATTATAATAGAGACAGACCAGGTAGTGAAAATTCGACTGATTATTGTGATTTATCCCGCACCGCTGGCCTGCACCCACAGTATTCTGATATAAGGATAAAAAGACGAATCAAATTTCTACTACTTGGCAGGTACAATGGCTAAACCCCCACACCTCGGCCTTGAGGCCGTGGTGTTCCCAGGGAGTTAATTTTTAAAATCCATCCACATTTAACCAAAAGGAGCGAAACTTCCTGGTGTGGGGGTGAATTTATGAACCCCGTTAGAAATTTCGTTTAAAAAAACGATGTTTGTATCGGGGTCAAAACTAAAACACTTCATATTTTAATTGTGCAAATAACATGATTTCTAACGGGGTAAAAAACTTTAGCCGAGTTTTATTTTTTGTGCTCACTTTCAGCAGTTTTATTGTTGCTCCCCTGGCAGGCGGGCAGACAGAAAGTGCAGGACTTGTTTATGGCGATTCTGATGTTCCGGTAATTCTGCCGCGTTCCGTCTGGGATAATTCGCCAGAGCTCAACGCGCTTTTGAACTGGTTGCCGCAGAACGAAACTTATCCGTCCGACTGGCAGCCGATAGAACGGATTGTCGTTCATGATACCGCCACGCCCAATAATGATCCATTTCCGGCGATTGCCAGAATTCAAAGCATTTATCGTTTTCATGCGGTCACTAATGGCTGGGGGGACATCGGCTATAATTATTTGATCGACCAGGATGGTAAGATTTATGAAGGCAGGTTTGGCGGCAACGGTTCGCGTGGCGCTCACGCTTTCAACAGTAAAATGAGCGAAAATTTTAATTATGGAAGCATCGGTATCGCGTTAATTGGCAGTTTTGCTTCAGAGCCGGTTAAGCCAATAATGCAGCAGTCGCTGGAACGCCTTATTGGCTGGCTGGCGGCAGCAAACAATCTTGATCCGAGCCAAACGCAAAAAACATTTTCGATCTGGACTCCGTCAACTAATAGTTTTAGCTTGTCTTATTCGGGGCCGGTTGTTGTTGGCCACAAAAATATTGACCCGGCAAAATCAGATCCGGGAACGCTGAATTTTGCCGTCGTTCGCCAGGCGGCTGCTCAATATAAACAGGAATATCTTGGCGTCGTCTATCAGGCACCTAACAGTTCTAAAATTTATCAGCTCGCCAACGGCACGAGCACTGTTTTTGAAACAGCTGCTGATCTTACAGCGCGGGGAAACACATATCAAAAAATAGCGGCCATAAACCAAAGCCAGCTTAACCTTTTTTCGGCAAGCAGATTTTTGAAAAATGTTGACGGCAGTTTGCTCAAATTCGCCGGTTCTTCCACAATTTATCTGATTGACGGCGGCAAAAAGCGAAATTTGTCAATCACGGCAAAACAATTTAGCGCGCTGGGTTTCGGCTGGGCAAATGTCAAACAGGTGATGGAAAGCGAGCTTGCTTTATATCCAAACGGGTCTCCCATCGTTTATGGTCCTGACAAAGAATTGTTGAAAGATGCCAGCGGCCGAGTTTATTATATTGAAAATGGTCGCAAGCGCTGGGTCACTTCCGGCGGGCTGTTTGGAGCACTTGGTTTGCAGTGGAAAAAAGTTAAAGATAAAACAGACGAATACATGTCTACGGTTTTGGAAGGCGCTAACATGAGCTATCCTTCAGGCACGCTCGCCAAAGCATCCGGGCCGACGATCTACCTGATAGAAGACGGCGTTAAGCGTGAATTTTTATCCGATAGATCATTTTCGGCGCTGGGTTATCAGAAGAGTAAAATTATCAGCGTCACAGACGATGAATTATCATTGTATCCCAGCGGCTCTTTTGTTCCGTATAAGAGTGGGACGCTGGCGAGGAGCCAGAATGAAAGCACGATTTGGCGATTAAGCGGGAACGAAAAGCAGTCATTTGTCTCTGCTGAAGAATTTTTAAATCTCGGATATCAGTGGAAAAATGTGATTTTTGTTTCCGGCGAAGAACTGGTGCGTTACGCGTCTGGCGGCGATGTAAAATATCCTGACGGCACATTGGTGCAGAAAAAGGGCGATTACAATGTATATCAGATAAAAAGCGGAATAGCCAGTTTGATTCCTGATGCGGCCACCTTTAAGAAATTGAAATTGTCCTGGGCCAAGGTTCTAAAAATAAGCGCCGATGATTTTGGCAAGCTTTTTGGTTCAATAGCATTGGCGGTGCCCAGTGTTCTACCGCCGCAACCGGTGTCACCAGCAACTCCGACGCCAGCTGCCACGCAGCCTGCCTTTCCGGCAGGCGGGCCAAACATCCGCGTTGCCATTTGGAATGTGCCGTCAAGCCAAACAGAAGTTGTTTTTAGCGCAGGTGGTCCTTATGACGTTTTTGATAAAAACGGAAATTTAATTGCGAGCAAAGCCGCCGGCGAGCAGTATTCGGTAAACACGGCAAACCCGACCAATACCTTTGTCCGGCTTACTCCAAAATCAGGGACAATTCTTGAAGCGGTTTCTTATCAGGATATCGCTTCGTGGAAAACCGGTTTAAACTACAATAAATTCCGGGGCAATCTTGAATTGGTTTATTCGAATAAATCAGGCAAGCTCTGGATGGTCAACGAGTTGCCGCTTGAAGAGTACTTGAAAGGCGTGGCAGAAACAAATCAGGGGCTGGCAGTGGAGTATTTAAAAACAATGGCCGTGGCAGCGCGTACTTACGCCTTGTTCTATTACAATCAGGGCGGCAAGTACGGCAGTGATCAAGTTTATCATATAACTAATACAACCTCTGACCAACTATACAAAGGATATGGCCGCGAGCCGTATGCTTCCGACATTGTGACAGCCGCGCAGGCAACCTTGGGCGAGATCGTGTCTTACAATAACGGGCCCGTTGTCACAGCTTATAGCTCCGGCGCCGCGGAGCTTATGTCCGCTGGTTCCAGGTCCGCCTGTTCTGTCTGGGGCGGCAAATACTGCCAGGCGGGATTTGAATATTTAAAGGGCGGGGTTAAAGACCCCGAAGGCACAACATACAGCTATGACGTTTGTGGAAGCGGCAATCATTGTGTCGGGTTGTCGGGCGCCGGAACTCGGCGATTCGCCGCCCTCGGCAAAACATACAAAGAAATTTTGACGTATTATTATTTGGGGACGGAGGTTAAGAAAATCTATTAGGCCCACTAATAGCATGGCTTATTATAACAAAATTGGGTTATTAATAATGAACCAAGACAATACCGCTTTTTTAGTTTGTGAGCCAGGAGAAAAATATACAGTGAAAAGCGTAACACAATATTTAATGCCTGGGGGCAAGCTGATGGAAGATTCTGATATAGAATGTTTGAAAGCTGAGATAAAAGAAGAATTGGATTGTGATGTTGATGAAAATTCCCTTGAACTTATCAGTGAATATATTGATGTCGCGGCGACTCCTGGCAGAGACGTGATGATTCGTCTTTATAAAGGCAAACTACTGGGAGAACCCAAGCCGAGTACCGAAATTGGCGCACTTCATTGGATCGGAAAAAAAGACGCCGATAATTCAAAAGTGTCTTCTATTATTAGGAATAAAATAATCCCGGACATAATTGAGAAGAACATACTTAAGTAATTTTTATAAGTACGTATTATAATTTATGCCAAAAGTTTTTATCATTGTGCTTAACTGGAACGGTTTGAAAGATACGGAAGAGTGCATTGAATCGCTGAAGAAAATCGACTACCCTGACTATAAAATTGTGGTTGTTGATAACGGCTCAACCGATGGTTCGGACGAAATTATTCCAAAAAAGCATTTTCAGGACGTCGCTTTCATTGAAACAAAAAGCAACCTTGGCTTTGCCGGCGGCAATAACATCGGAATAAAACATGCGCTTGATAACGGCGCCGATTATATCCTTCTTTTAAATAATGATACAACGGTTGAGCCGGATTTTTTGTCAAAATTAGTTAAAGCAGCGGAAGGTGATAAAAAAATTGGGATTGTCGGGCCGATGATATTTTTTTATGACGAGCCGGATAGGGTCTGGTTCGGCGGCGGAAAGATCAACTGGTCAAAAATCCGCGGCTCGCACCTTGATTACAATACAGTGAAAAAAAGAGACCATGCCTTGAGCGATGAAGAGATGGAAAAAGAAAAGAACAAGGTTGTGGATTACATAACTGGCTGTTGCTTGCTTATAAAGAGAGAAGTGGTTGAAAAGATCGGATATCTGAATGACGACTACTTTTTATATTATGAGGATGCGGATTGGTGCATGCGTGCTAAAAAAGCCGGCTGGCAGTCGGTCGTGGTGCCCGCCTCATATATCTATCACAAACAGTCAAAAAGTACGGTTGAATTTTCTTATCCTTATATTTATTATCATTCCCGCAACGGACTTTTATTTGCTTCGCGTTTTGGCTCAAAGCCGCTGGCTTATTTAATAAGTTTTTGGATTTTTGGAAAACAAATTATTAAGCTCGTCTTTAGTTACCATAAGGCCTGGGCAAAGGCGGCTTTGAGAGGAGTGCTGGATTTTTGGATGGGGAACAAGGGAAAGCTGGGAGGATACTATTAGATAAATTTAAAGTTAAAAGTGCAAAATTTTTGTATCCCACGGGGGGATGATTATATAATTGTGTGTTTTTTGTAGCAAGAAAAAACGTGCACCTAAATTTTTCATTTTTCATTTTTAACTTATGTTGATCGGCATTGATGCACACTGGCTGGAGGGGAATCGCACCGGCGTTGGCCGGTACCTTTTTAATTTACTCAAAGCTTGGTCCCGTTCCGAATCTGACATACTCTCCCGTGCTCCCGAGCACGGGAGAGTATGTCAGGTAAAGTTTGTATTGTATTTTAAGGACGAGATACCGAAAGATTTGCCGCAGTCGTCTTTGTTTAAGGTAATGCTTCTAAATGTGAAAAGCACGGCTAAATTCATCCATTGGGACTTGTGCCGGGCGGCTTGCAAGGATAAGGTGGATGTCCTGTTTTGTCCCGCATATATTGCGCCGCTATTTTATAGCGGTAAAATCGCGTTAACGCTCCATGACATAATCTATGAAACGCATCCGGAATGGTTTGAATGGAAAAGCTGGGCAGATAAGATTTTGCTCAAATGGGTTTCAAAGATCTCGGCGCGCAAGGCGGCTTTAATTTTTACCATTTCTGATTTTTCGCGGCAGGAAATTATCGAATATTTTAGGATCAAAGCAGAAAAAATAAAGGCAATCCCTTTGGCAGGAGACATCGGGGAGGTAGCGGAAGGGGGAAGCGATGAGATACTGAAAAATCAATTCGGCATCAAAGACCGGTTCGGATTTTATGTCGGCTCGATTTTTAACCGGCGGCATTTGTCCGAAATAATTGACGCGTTTTCCAGAATTGCGCAGGAAAGATCAGATTTTCAGCTGTTGCTGGCTGGTAAAGACCATACAAAGCCCGCACAGGACATAAGAGGCAAGGCCGAAAAGGTAAATAAAAAATTGGAGCGGCATGCGATTTTAAGGGTTGATTTTGTGAACGATCATGAGTTAAAATTATTGTATAACGCATGTGCGTTTTTTATTTACCTTTCCGATTACGAAGGGTTTGGATTGCCACCCTTGGAAGCGATGGCCTTGGGCGCGCCAACCATAACCAGCGATGCAACTTCGCTAAAAGAAGTGGCTGGTTCGGCCGCGCTGTTGGTGAAAGAAAATTCAGATACAGAAGAAATTTATCAGGCGATGAAGAAGATTATAGACGAGGAAGCATTGCGGTCGCGGCTGATAGAAAAAGGCAAGGAGCAAGCGGCGAAATTTTCCTGGAAAAAATGTGCGGAGGAGACATTATCAGAATTATTAAACGCGTGATAAGCTGGATATCCTAGTTTTCTCATTTCTTTATTTCCTAATTTCTAGGTGATGGAAATCAGGAAACTGAGAAATTAGGAAATTATCAGGGTAAATTAAAATTTTGAAAAAATACTTTGTTCCGTTAAATATAATTTTTGCTGTTGAGGTGATAATAGTGATATTGGCTTCACTCGGAATTATTCCCCGCGAGGCGGTTTTAGCGCTGACGGGCTTGATGATTTTTTACATGATCTTTTCGCCGGTGGAAGATTCTCTTTATCTTGTTGTTGCATCAATCCCGCTTTTTGTCGCTTTGCCGATAAGCGGTAATTTTGATTCAATGGCTAATTGGCGGATCTTGATTACCGTCTTGTTTTTATGCCTGTTTTTTAAGCGTGGGATTTTAAGTGTGCTGTTGAAAGACGAGAAAGGTCGTTGGCAGTTGAAAGAAAAGTATGGCTGCTATTTAGCTGAATACCTGATTTTGCCGTTTTTGGGCATAGCGGCATTGTCTATTTTTGTGGCTGACTACAAAATTTTAGGGGTGAAGAAATTGTTATTTCTAATTAATATTTTTCTGTTGTTTCTTATTATACGAAACTTAGCGGGAAGAAAAGAGGTTTTTTTAAATATTCTGAAAGCGGCCGCCACGGGTGCTTCTGTTGTCGTTTTGGGAGGCGCGGTGCAGTTTATTGCTATTTTATTTTTGCCTTTGTACAATTTCTGGCAATTTTGGGCAAATAGCGTGATTGGCGTTTTTTATGGGCAAGGCCTTGCCAAACTTTTGTCTATCAGTAATACCTGGTTTGCCTATTATGTGAACAGGCCACCGACATTAAGGATTTTTTCTTTGTTTCCCGATTCTCATTCTTCAGCGATGTTTTTAATTCTGGCGACGCCGGTATTTTTGGCTTTGGCCGTGTTTTTTGAAAAAGAGCGGGGCAAAAAAATATTTTTTTGGGTAATGGTTGGGTTGTCGCTGTTTTTTGTCATTATGTCCGGCTCGCGGGGCGCCTGGCTTAGTTTTATCCCGGTTTTTATAGTTGCTTTATATATTTTTATCAAAAAGACGGATCGGCAGTTAAACAGAAAGATCATTGTAACGGCGGCGATTTTTGGGATTCTTTTTTTTGCATCGTCTTTTTATCCATTCGTTTTTTATAAAGTGCAATCGTGGTTGGGCTACGGCAGTTCCTATGATGTCTCGTTTTTTGAGCGGGCAAAATCAATTTCTGACCTGGACGAAATTTCCAATAAAAGCCGGCTACAGATATGGCGGGCGAGTATAAGCTCTTTAGCGCAGCATCCGATGCTTGGTGTTGGCCTGGGCAATTATATAACAGTGCTGAATGAAGACGTTTCGGCAGTAAAAAAAGGCGCCTCGGCTCATAATTTGTATCTTGATTTTGCGGCGGAAATAGGGATCTTAGGCGTTTTGATTCTTTTGGCGATTTTTGTTGAAATCCTGCGCACTTGCTGGCTGGTTTTTGGGCAGGCGGAGGAGCCATATTTTAAAATTTTTGGTCTGGCGTTCGGTCTTTACTTTTTGTGGGCGCTGGTTTATAGTTTATTTGATGTGGTGCTTTTAAACGACAAAGTGTTTCTGTTTTTCATGGTTGCAACCGGCGCGCTTTATTCCATAAGAGCACTGACGGAAGATAAGCGAAAGAAAGCAGCAATAATTCAGTAGCAAAAAATTTTCATGCTATCGGTTTCTGTCAATTTGGTTACATACAATGGCCGGCGATTTATTGAAAATTGTTTAAAGTCTGTTTTGCGGCAGACATACCCGAAAGTTGAGATTTTGATAATTGATAACGCGTCTCAAGATAATACAGTGTTGATGGCGCAGGAAATTATCGGCAAAGAAAATCCTAAATTTCCAGTGCGTATAATTAAAAATGAAAAAAATCTCGGTTTCTCAGCTGGCCATAATTTGGGGATAAAGGAAAGCAGGGGAGAATTGGTTGTCTGTTTGAATCAGGACGTGGTGCTGGTACCGGATTTTATTGAAAAAGCTGTTGAGTTTTTTGAAAAAAATGGCCAAACTGAAATTGCAGCGCTTCAGCCAAAGCTTTTACGGCTTGATAAGGAGTTGCAGCCGTCCAGCATTATTGATACGACAGGTTTGGTAATGTTAAAAAACCGGCGGATTATTAGTCGCGGTCAGGGGCAGAAAGACGAAGGGCAGTATGGTAATATAGAAGAAGTATTTGGCGCGGATGGAGCCGCGCCGGTCTATAAAAGAGACGCGTTGGAAGACGTGAAAATAAATGTCAAATGTCAAATGTCAAATGTCAAAACCGCGGATGGCGAATACTTTGATGAGGACTTCTTTGCTTATAAAGAAGACGTTGATTTATCGTGGCGTTTACGTCTAGCCGGTTGGAAAATTTTTTATGTTCCCAAAGTCATAGCCTGGCATGGTCGTAGCGCCGGAGACAGTACAGCCACTAATTATTTTGCCATTATCAGAGAAAGATTAAAAATTAGTAAATTTGCCAAATACGTAGCTTTTAAAAACCAAAGATTGATGCAGATAAAAAATGAGCAGCTATTTCTTTTATTAAAACACTTACCGCGATTTTTGGTTAAAGAAATCAGTTCTTGGACATATGTAATTTTATTTGAGCGATTTACGTGGTCGGCAATTAGAGACCTATTTAGGCAGGCACCGCGCGCTTTTCAAAAACGTAAAATAATTATGGAGAGCAGAAGAGCCAGCGTAAACGAAATGGGAAAGTGGTTTATTTAAAAAATTTCAGTTAGCGCAAAAAATAATGGTAATACAAAATGATCTTTCGGAATTAAATAAACCGGATGCGGAGCAAAAGCCTTACAGAAAGAGACGGTTTTGGCTGTGGACTTTAATTATTATTGCAGTTCTGGCAGGATTGTCCGGCGTAATGTTTTATAAGGCAGGATTCACTTTCTCGCAGATGAATGTCAATGCGGGCGGAAGCATCCTGCCAGTTTTGGAAGACGCGCCTAAAGCTGAGAAAGACGAGGACAGAATAAATATTCTCATGCTTGGTCTGCGCGGACCGGAAGACCCGAATGGTGGGTTGCTGACGGATACTATAATAGTTTTGAGCGTCAAAAAATCTACCGGTCAGGTGGCGATGATATCAGTTCCGCGCGACCTTTATGTTAAAATGCCGACGGTCAATGGTCAGAATAAGTCGCCAGCCATTAAAGAGAAAATCAATTTTGCCTATGCATTGGGCGAAGAAACAAAGCAGGGGGCGGGCCTGGCATTCAGTAAGGCGGTAATATCAAACGTGACAGGCCTATATATTGACCACGTTGCTTCTGTTGATTTTATGGCTTTTAAAGATGTTGTTGATATTCTGGGAGGAATTGATGTTTATCTTGATAAGCCATTCCGCGAAACTGCTCAGTTTGCCAAAGAAATTCTGCTTGAGCTACCTGAAGGCAAAAATCATCTAGACGGCGACACAGCATTGTATTTTGTGCGCTCACGTTATTCAACGAGCGATTTTGACAGGGCGCGCCGCCAGCAGCAGGCTCTTGTGGCAATGAAAGACAAAGCGCTTTCGGCCGGGATTTTGCTTAATCCCTTAAAAGTTTTTGAGTTGTTGAGCGCTATGGGCAAGCATGTACGCACCGATATGGGAGTGGGAGATATAAATAATTTGTTAAGCTTGGCGGGCAATTTTAATTCCAAAAATATTACGCATAAGATTTTTGATACAACCGAGGAGGGCTTGCTTTACGCCACAACGAGCGATAGCGGCGCCTACATTCTGCTGCCGGTCGGGGACAATTTTGAGAAGATGCGAGAGGCGAGCAAGAATATATTTCAGTAAATTTTCAATTATCAATTTACAATTCTCAATAAATGTCCCACAAAGCGGGACAAGTTTGAAAATTAGTTATGGATTTATCCGTCATCGTCACTAATTACAAAACACCCGAACTGCTTAAGCTGTGCTTAAAGTCGCTCAAGCAGTTTTTGCCAAATATTAAGCATGAGGTTTTTGTTATGGATTCGCAATCGGACGAAGATACAGAATTCGTGGTGAAAGAAAATTTTCCCGAATTCCATCTTGTCGCTTTTGAAAAAAATATGGGTTTCCGTGCCCTGGTCAACAACGGCCTGTTTCTGGCAAAAGGCAGATATATTCTCGTTCTCAATTCAGATATTATCTTAACCAAGGGCTCGGTTGAAACAATGATGCAATATCTTGAAGAAAACGAGGGAGCGGGAATGGTCGGGCCGCAGCTTCTGAGCCTTGACGGCAGCATTCAGGATTCCTGCTTAAGATTTTTTGGGCCGTTAACGATTTTGGCCAGAAGGACGATTTTTGGCAGAACGAGAACCGGAAAAAAACTGCTGGATAATTTTGTGATGCGCGACTATGATCATCAAGCCCCGCGTCAGGCGGACTGGATGCTTGGTTCGGCTTTGCTTGTGTCAAGAACCGCAGTTGAACGAGTGGGCCTGATGGATGACAGATTTTTTATGTATTTTGAGGACGTTGACTGGTGCCGCCGTTTCTGGCAGGCCGGCTATAAAGTCGTCTATCTGCCAGGCGCTAAAATGTTTCATTATCATCTGCGGGTCAGCAAAAAAGTGGGTGGAGTTTTTGATTTATTTATTAACAAATACACCTGGATTCATATTGTAAGCGCGGTGAAGTATTACACAAAATACAAGCATAATTGGGTCCCAAATTTTTCTAATTTATAATTTTCGAATTTCCTGCCGGAATTAAGAAATTAAGACATTGGTGGATTAATAAAATGCAGAAAAAGATTTTTAGTGCGTTTGTCATAATTATTTTATTAGCAGGCAGTTTCTACGCCGGTTTCTGGTATGGCCAGAATTTCAGGCCTTCAATAGAAAAAGTCGGCGGTATTTTTAATATGGAAACGGGCAAGCCCGAAAATGTTGACTTCAGTTTATTCTGGGACGCGTGGGCTAAGCTCGAAGAAAAATATGTAAATAGAGCTAAAGTTGATTATCAAAAAATGGTTTTTGGCGCGATAGACGGCATGGTTAAATCGTTGGGGGATCCATACACGGTCTTTATGCCGCCGGAAGAGGCAAAAAAATTCGGTGAAGACATTAAAGGTAGCTTTGACGGCATTGGCGTGGAAATCGGGATGCGTAACAATATCTTAACGGTTGTGGCACCGCTGGAAAATTCACCGGGCAAACGGGCGGGCCTGCAGGCAGGAGACAAAATTTTAAAAATTGATGATAAAATGACCACTGACCTATCGGTTGATGAAGCGGTCAATCTGATACGCGGGCCAAAGGGAACACAGGTGACGCTTACAATTTCGCGGGAGAGTGTAAGGGAACCTAAAGAATTTAAAATCACGCGCGATACAATTCAGGTGCCGATTTTAAAGTATGAAATAAAAGATGCGGGCAATAAAAAGATCGCCTATGTGCAGCTTTATCAGTTTACCGAAAATGCGGGGGCTGAATTCAGAAAAGTTGTGAATGAGATACTGGGCTCTTCAGCAGACGGGATTGTGCTGGATTTGCGCGATAATCCTGGCGGATATCTTGAGGTGGCAGTTGATATAGCCAGCTGGTTTACTGACCGCGGCCAGCTTATTGTCAGCGAGGATTTTGGAAACGGAAACAAAGACGAGCATAACAGTTTCGGCTACGCTAAATTGAAATCTTATCCGACGGTTGTATTGATAAATCAGGGTTCTGCTTCGGCTTCGGAGATTCTGGCAGGCGCCCTGCGCGACGACAGGGGCATAAAACTGGTCGGCCAAAAATCATTTGGCAAAGGGTCGGTGCAGGAATTGGAAGAAATGAGAGGCGGCAGTTCGCTTAAATTAACAGTTGCCAAATGGCTGACGCCTTCCGGTCATTCCATCATGGAGCAGGGGCTTGAGCCGGACGAAAAAGTTGATCTGACGCAAGCTGACTTTGACGCGGGCAAAGATCCGCAGCTGGATAAGGCGTTGGAGATGTTGAAATGATAAGGTCCGCGGCAATACAGATTTTTGGCGAAGTACAGGGTGTTTTTTTTCGGGCGTTTGTTAAAGAAAGAGCCGATGAATTGGGCCTATCTGGTTGGGCGCGCAATGCGGCGGGCGGGATAGTGGAAATTGTGGCCGAGGGCAAGGAAGAAAATTTAAAAAAATTGATTGAGTATTGCAAAGAAGGCCCGAAATTTGCTAAAGTAGATAGAGTTGAAGTAAAATGGATTGAAGCGGAAGGAAAACTCAAGACATTTGAAATAAAATGACGCAGTAGCGTCATCCAGAGGCGCGCAGCGCCGAAGGATCCCGCGCGATGACAGTTATTGACTTAGCGGACGGGATTGCTTCGTCGTTTCACTCCTCGCAATGACAAAAATGAGCTATGAAAATTATTCTCTTAAAGGACGTAGAAAAATTAGGAAAGAGATTTGACGTTAAAGACGTGGCAGACGGATTTGCCCGGAATTTTTTGCTGCCAAAAGGTTTGGCAAAACCGGCAACCGGATCCGCTCTCAAGAGCTTAGAGGCAGAGAAGGCGGCAGCGGAAACGGCGGCTGAAATGGATTTGAAAGTGGCGGAAGAGGCAGTGGCCGGGCTGGATGGCCAGGAAATAGAAATAAAAGCAAAAGCAGGCGAAGACGGCAAATTATACGGCGCAATAACGCCAGTCAAAATCGTAAAAATTTTAAAAGACAAAGGATTTAATGTAAAAAAGAATCAGGTCAAGCTGGCGTTGCCCATCAAAGAAATAGGGGAGTATGATATTGTTTTGGAACTGTCACACGGGCTGGAGGCAAAAGTCAAAATTATTGTTACAGAAGAAGAACGCGCCCCGGAAGAAATTTAATTGCATCAGGAATCATGAATCAAGAGCCGTGAATTTTAAGATATAATTCTTAATTTACGATTCTTAATTCATGATTCAAGTTTTGTGGCCAAATATATTTTTGTCGCAGGAGGGGTCATGTCTGGCGTGGGCAAAGGAGTCGCAACCGCTTCCATCGGCAAAATCATCCAGGCGCGCGGTTTTTCCGTTACCGCCATAAAAATTGACCCATATGTAAACGTTGACGCGGGCACAATGAACCCCACCGAACACGGTGAGGTTTTTGTTTTGGATGAGGGAACGGAATGCGACCAGGACATGGGAAATTATGAGCGGTTTTTAGGCGTTGATCTACCTGCGGCAAATTATATGACAACGGGCAGTATTTATGAAACGGTTATCAGGCGCGAGCGCAATATGGGATATGAAGGGAAATGTGTTGAAGTTGTGCCGCATATTCCGCTGGAAGTGATAGACAGGATAGAAAAAGCTGTCAAAAGATCCAAGGCAGACTTTATTATGATTGAAATTGGCGGAACGGTCGGCGAATACCAAAATGTTTTGTTCCTGGAGGCGGCAAGGATGTTAAAATTAAAAAAGCCAAAAGACGTGCTTTTTGTTTTGGTGAGCTACCTGCCTATACCGAGCAAAATCGGCGAGATGAAGACAAAGCCGACGCAATACGCGGTGCGTACGCTAAATTCTGCAGGCATCCAGCCGGATTTTATTCTTGCGCGCGCGGCCGTTCCTTTGGACAAAAAAAGAAAAGAGAAGATCGCGTTAAATTGCAATATGCACGAACAGGATGTTATTTCTGCGCCAGACATAGAAACAATTTATGAGGTGCCGACAAATTTTGAAAAAGACAAACTGAGCGATTTGATTCTTGAAAAACTGGAAATTAAATCAAGGCAGTCGGATTTAAAAGAATGGAAAGAATTGACCAGGATTGTCAGGAACGCAAAAAAGCCAGTGAAAATTGGAATCGTGGGAAAATATTTTGGCACGGGTGATTTTATTTTATCTGACGCCTACCTTTCCGTTATTGAGGCGATTAAACACGCGGCGTTTTTCCACAAAAGAAAACCTGTGGCTGAGTGGATAAATGCGGAAAAATTTGAGCAAGACCTAAGGTCAGTAAAAGAGTTGAAACAGTATGACGGCATTATTGTGCCGGGCGGTTTTGGTTCGCGGGGCATTGAAGGAAAAATTAAAGCAATTGAATTTTGCCGCAAAAATAAAATTCCATTTCTGGGACTATGCTATGGCATGCAATTGGCCGTAATTGAATTTGCGCGGCACGTCTGCGGGCTGAAAGGCGCGCACACGACCGAAATTGACAGAGAGACAAAAAATCCGGTGGTTGATATAATGCCTGAACAGAAGAAAAATCTTGAAGATAAAAATTACGGTGCCACAATGCGGCTGGGCGCGTATCCGGCGGCTCTAGCAATGCGCACGCAGGCATTCGCCGCGTATAAAAAGCATTTGATTTCCGAACGCCACCGCCACCGATGGGAAGTGAATCCGGAATATATAGAGACGCTTGAGAAAAATGGACTTGTGTTTTCTGGTAAATCGCCTGACGGAAGATTAATGGAAATCGCCGAGCTACCGGCAAGGGAACATCCGTTTTTTCTTGGCACGCAGTTTCATCCGGAATTTAAATCGCGGCCGCTTGACCCACATCCGTTGTTTAGGGAGTTTATAGGGGCAGCAATTTCGCGGAAATAAAGCACCCCTCTTTTGTGAAGAGGGGGCAAGGAGATATGTGGCAGAGCGGATTACTTTTTCGCGATTACATTAACAATTTTTGCTTCTCGTCTGTTCCCGTCAAATCTTGTGACATTTTTTGTTTTAAATTCCACAACGCCTTCTTTTAAAGAATAAATCGTGTCGTCTGAGCCATATTTTGTGTTTTTGCCGGCAATGAATTTTGTGCCTCGCTGGCGGACGATAATAGAGCCGGGCTTGGCTTTTTCGCCGGCAAAGAGCTTAACGCCTAAGTATTTAGGTTGGGAATCGCGGCCAAGACGAGATGTGCCGGCCGCCTTTGTATGCGCCATATTATAGTTATATGTTTAAAGTTAAAAGTGTAAAATTGCAGAAAAATATAACAAATAAAGCATAGCAAATAAAAAGTGCGATGTCAACGTCAGAAAAAGCAATTAAAATAGGGGAGTGGGCAAAGAAAAATCAGGGCGATATAGCGCTTGTGGCGGGATTTGTTTTAGTTGCCCTGATAAGCTTTGGGCTCGGTTATCTTAGCGCCCCCGGTGTTTCAAAAAGCGAACTTAAAATACAGGATTTGCAGTCCGACATCAGCCAGACGGCGGTGGACGCGGTAGTGGGGGACGGTGCGGCGGTTAACATGGGCAATTCGCAGCCGAGCACGGAAAAAGGCACTATTGTTGCGTCAAAATACGGCACAAAATATCACTGGCCCTGGTGTAGTTTTGCAAAAAATATAAAACCGGAAAATGAAGTTTGGTTCAAGACCGAGGCCGAAGCGAAGGCAGCAGGGTATTCGGCCTGTGGCTGTATCAAAAGCAAAGCGCCGGCAGGATACACGGCGCAATGAAATCCTTAGAAGCTTACTAGACATACACTCCCGTGCTCCCGAGCACGGGAGTGTATGTGCGATTGGTGTTTTGATGGGAAATAGGGAAAAAATCGTGCATGTAATTCTTTCATACTTGCAAGCAGGAAAGAATTACAGGAAGTATGCATAATGTAAGAATTTTAAAGACCCTGCGGTTTGGCAGGGTCTTTTTTGCGTATTGCGGGAATGGCGGAGAAAAAAGAAAAATGGCTGACGAAATAAGCTTGTCAGCCATTGGATTTGGGTGCGTTAGTATTCAGGTTTGCGCGGAAAATTTTCGCTCGAGTCGCTCAGTCAGACAATAAGACAATACTGCGATTGCAGAACAAAGGAGCCCAAGGATGTATATGGTTACGTAGAATTGGGTAGAAAAGCATACATTCCAAATTTGCTTGAGGATCGTGGTTCTGTCAAATAGAAATATTGCAGAACCCGCTCCGATGAGCCAGCAGGCCGCAAGCCCAAAAAAGAACATAGACAGACGCGCAAGCGCCAGGGGCCAATATACTGATATGCGATAATGCGGATAAGTTCGAACACTTGCCATAGCGCACCTCCGTGAGTTTATTTTTGAAGAACTTGGAGGGGAACCGTTTTGGTTCCCCTCGGGCAGAAAAGGGGCGGGAAGGAGTCGAACGATCCGCCACGTAAACTTAAGTGGTTATGCCAGATCACCCCTGCCTTAGAGTCACTTTATTAGAAGCGAAGCCAAAAGTCAATTTTTTGACCTTTTATTTTTTGTCGGCGTCAAGGCCTTGAACTCTTTGTGTATTTTTTTTGCCTTTTCTGCTTTTTGCCGCAGATCAGGCGGCAGTTCTTTTATCACTTTTTTCAATTTTATCTCATCAAGCTTCAGAACATCGTTCAAGCGCCCGAGCGGCTCAAGGATGTCTTTTATCATCTGCCAGTCATATTTGAAGCGTTGGATCGTCTGGCGAGTGATGTAACCGTCATCGCCGAACAGCCGTTCCAGGCCTTCCTGGTCCATGAATTTTGAAAAATCTGATTTTATCTGGCCTATTTTTTTGTCGCGTTCATCAATTTCGTCTTTAAGCTGGAAATATTCGCCAATTAGCGCTTTGACGTCCTGGTCGTTGAAAATTATTTTTTCTTCTTTGAATTTATGTTTGAAAAGGGGACACCATCGCTGATAGGCGCACCAGTCGCAAAGAGGATTCGGCACGGGCGGGAATTTTTCTTCAGAATGTGCTTTTTTGATCTTTTCCAGCATTCCGATAGCTCCTTCTTGTGTCTGTGTCAAATCATTAGCCGAGCGCAGGGAAGAAAGTTTCTCGCCGTGCTTCAAATAATATAAGCTGACTTTTACCGGCCGATCTTCTTCTTTTATTTTCGGCCAGCGGTTGGCGAGGCCCAGGTGATATAGAGAAAGCTGCAGATCCGTGTCCACGTTTTTTTGCGCGGGCATTTTTTTTGTCGTTTTATAATCAATTACCTCAAACGCATCATTTTCTATTTTATCAATGCGGTCAATTTTGCCCGTGATAAAATGGGTTTCTTGGCCTATGGACATAGGCACCTCAAAAGGCGTCTCTAGTGCCAATATATCAAATTGTTGTCCGGAATTTTTTGCAAAATAATTTTTTAAGATCTGGACGCCTTGCGCAAAAGCCGCGGCTTCCTGCCGCGGATCTGGAAATATATCTGGCTGCCAGTTCTGGCTCCAAAAACTGAGCAGGTCCTCTTCAGTAGGGGAGAAAGGCCGGCCGGGGTCGTGAAAATGCTTGAGGGCAGAATGAATTAAGGTTCCAAAAATCGCGTCGCCGGATTTTGGGACTTTTATTTTATCAATATATTGAAATTTATATTTTGCCGGACACAATTTAAAAGTGTCCAAAGCGGAGTAGGAGAGGCGCATAAAAGATGTTTCACCACCTAGAGGGGATATGAAGGTTTTGCCTATATAGGACGTCGCACAACATTCCTTTTGCGACACATTATATTAAGAAAGCGGAGAGGGGGCTGGCTATATTGTTCGGGCTTAGCGATAGCTACTCTTAAATTATTTTATCAATTCCCCTATTTGTTTGAATATATTTTTTCCTAACGCAATTATATTATCTATTACCTCCCCTGAAAAACGGATAAAATCAGAAAAAATACTTTTTATGTTTTTGTCGCCGTTTTGCTCTTTAAATTGATTTATAAGGTCTTTGACCGCCGGCTGGCCTGCCTGGTCTGTTGCCGAGGCATATATGGCGGCCTGGCCCCAGGCCTCCCCAGCCGATAAGGCCCGAAAAGACGGGCTCAAACCCAGCTCCCCAGGCACATTTTTGACCCAAACCAGCCTCTGAGCCAGCCCCTGGCCCAAAAGCCCTTCCTGGGCCAAAATAAGGCCTTCTGAGCCGAACATAACGATTAAAAAGGCGATGACCATGAGTCTTTTAGGCATATATTTGAGATGGTTAGTATTATGTCGCACAATAATATGACTAAGCTTCTACTCGCCACATGTTATTTGAAGTTGTCTGCCAAAGCATGCTCTCGCCTATCAGGTTCATAAACTTCTGTTTTGAGATATTTTTGAAATCGCCGCAGTCAAAATATTGATTGCCTTTTGATTTTAATATCCGCGACCGGGCGCTGATTATAAGATATACAGAATTTGTGCGGCTTACGTTATGTCTGCGGCTGACATTTGATAGGTTGCTAAACTTTTTGATAGTTTGGCTGGCAATCTGGCTGAATTCTTTTTCGGAAATAAAAAATTTTTTCTTATTTTTTTTCCCCTGCCCCAAGTCAAGGAATTTTAGCAGTCGCCAGGCGTCCGGCTGATATAAATTTCTCGCCTGAAAAAGCACTTTTCCAATATCTATGATATTATTTTTATTTATTTTGGAAACGAGAGTGGAAATCTTTATTTTAAAATTAGGCTTGTGTTTCTTAAAATATTTTAAAAGATTGACGGTAGTCTTGAATTGGTCAAACGAAGATCTGATTTTGGCGCTGTCTTTTGGAGTTGCACCGTCCAAAGGCAGGCCGAGCCACTGTATGCATTTATTCAATATATCAATTCTCTTTGGCGTAAAGGCTAGTCCGTTGGTAGCAAAAGAGATTTTAAACTTTTTTTTATGCGCGTATTCAAAGATTTGTGGCGCGTCTGGCCGTAAAAAAACTTCGCCGCCAAGAATTCCCAAGCGTTCAAACCCAAAATTTTTTATTTTATCTATTATTTTTTTGACAGTTTTAAGATCCTCTCCATATACATCGCGCGAATCCCGGTAACAAAATTCACAGTTTGAATTGCAAAGGCCGGTGACGCGCAAATAAATTGTTGTATTTTTTACCAAATCCAGCATGCAAAAAGAAAACTGGCCGGTTTGTTTACAAATAATTCATCGGATTAACCGAGCCGCCGAGCGGCAAGAGACCATACCATTTGCTTTCAACTGAAAAAGTATTTGTGGCGTAAACCGTAAAATGCAGATGCGGGCCGGTGGAAAATCCCGTGTTGCCCGAATAGCCGATGGTCTGACCGCGCGTCACCTTCTGGCCAACCGATACCGCGTAGCCGGAAAAGTGGGCGTATAAGGTTATCAAGCCGTTCTGGTGGTCAATGGCAATCCACTTGCCATATGCGTATTTTCCGTTGTCCCCCATTGCCTTGACAACGCCGCTATCCGCGGCCTTGACAGGCGTTCCGGATTTTACCGCAAAATCAACGCCGTTGTGAAAACTGTAGGCGCTATTTATAAAACCGGTCTGGGAAGTCGCGCCGTAACCTTGGCTGATGCTGCCGGATACCGGCCAAAGCAGGAGCCCCGAATGAGAACCGGGCAGGGAGTTTGGATTGACAAGCAGGCGGAGTTTTTCTTCAAGCGCGAATATCTCTTTCTCGATCGCTTCCTGTTTTTTCTCAAGGTCGGTTTTTATCTGCTGGTATTTTTTTTCCTGATTTTTTGTTTCGGTGAGCAGATTCGTTTTTTTGTCTTTCTGGCTGTCCAGCGCCAGGTTTTTGCCGGAGAGCTGGTCGCGCAGGTCTTCCAGTGAATCTTTTTGCGCCTGCCAGTCGCTCTTTTCGCCTTCAAGCTGTCCTTTCAGCGCTTTTATTTCATCAAGCTTTTCTTTGAGGCCCTGCTGGAGATTATCTGTAAATTGCACCTGATTTAAAATTGCTGAAAAATTGGCGCTGGCCATGACCATATGCAGAGGCGTGGTTTGGTCGTATTCGTTGATTAATCTTATTGTTTCGGCCAGATTGGTTTTTTGTTTCTGGATTTGGGCTTCCTGGACAGTGATATCGGCGGAAAGACCCTGGATTTTTAAAGTGGTGGCGGAAATTTTGGTTTTAGTGAGCTTAATTTCTGCTTCCAGCTGCTTTATCTGGGTTTCCATACTCTTTATTTGTTTTGAGAGCGAGCTTTCCAGCGATTTTTGGTTTTTTATTTCTTCGTTATAGGCAGCTATTTGTTTTTCAAGCTCCTGGATCTGGGCTTGCTTATCCTGGATCTGTCGTTGAAGCTCTTCCTGGGTTTCGGCCAATGCTAAGACAGGCGCACCAACAAGCACCGTCAGAACGATAAACGTGATAATCCGTAAGAATCCTTTTTGCATTATTTTTAAACTTTTTTTATCGCCTTATTAATCCTTGCCAGCGTCTTTTCTTTGCCCAGCGCCGCAGCGATCTCAAACGGCCCGGGCGATGCGGTTTGGCCTGATAAAGCCGCGCGCATAGGCCAAAGCATCAATCCCCTGTTTGGCAGTTTTTGGGCTTCGGGCATGATTACTTGTTCAAGATTTTCTTTTTTAAAATCTTTTTCGGAAATATTTTGCAAAACTTCCTGAAGTTTTTTGAGAGCATTCAATGTTTGTTCGTCATCCGTGTCTTTCCAGCGCAGGAGTTCTTTTCCATATTCGGGCAGGACAAAGAAAAAAGCGACGCTCTCCCCTATCTCGGATAATGTCCTGGCGCGTTCTCTTTCAAGCGCCACGGCTTTTTTTATGAATTCAAAAGAAATTTTTTCTTTTGTGGCATTAATTTCGTAATCTTTGACGACGAATGGGCCTTTCATGGCGGCGATATCAAAATCGTGGTCAAAAATAGGCACAAGCAGGCCGTTTCCTGTCAAATACGGAATTAACATCTTCGCCAGCTTGTTTAGATCCAGCTGGCGCATGTAATATTGGTTGTACCAATTCAGTTTTTCCAGATTAAATACGGCGCCGGCTTTGTGGACTTTCTCAAGTGAAAAATCTTTTAGCAATTCTTCCATGGAATAAATTTCTTTTTCTAAGCCGGGATTCCAGCCCAAAAATGCCAGAAAATTTATCATAGCTTGGGGCAGATACCCTTTTTCAATATAATTTTCAAGGGCCATGTCGCCTTTGCGTTTGCTCATTTTTGACTTGTCCTGGTTCAATAAAAGGGGCAGATGCGCCCAGCGAGGCGGCTCCCAGCCAAAATATTCGTAAAGCAAAATATGTTTTGGCGTTGAGGGCAGCCACTCTTCTGTACGCGTGACGTGGGAGATTTGCATCAAATGGTCGTCAACCACAACCGCCAAGTGATACGTCGGATAGCCGTCTGATTTTAAAAGCACCTGGTCGTCAAGTTCGTTTGTGTTATATTTTACGTCCCCTCGCACTAGGTCATTGAATTCTATAACTCGGTTTTCGGGAATTTTCATGCGGATGACGTGCGGCTCATTGTTTTTAAGACGCGATTGAATTTCGTCCGCGGACAAACCCAAACAGCGCCGGTCATATTTTGGCGCCTGTTTGGCGGCAGTCTGTTCTGCCCGCATTTGCTCAAGGGTTTCGGGCGTACAGAAGCAGTAATAAGCATGGCCGTCTTTGACCAATTGGTCAGCGTATTTTTTGTATAGTTCCAGCCGTTGCGACTGGACATAAGGCCCAAAAGGTCCGTCTACGTCCGGGCCTTCATCATAATTAAGCCCGGCCCATTTTAAGCCGCTATAGATCGCTTCGGCCGCGCCTTCAACAAATCTTTCAATGTCAGTGTCTTCCAGGCGTAACACAAATTGCCCGCCTGCTTGTTTGGCAAGCAGATAAGAATACAGCGCGGTGCGCAAGCCGCCGATATGCAGATAACCGGTGGGGCTGGGGGCAAAGCGTGTGCGGATTGGAGAATTCGGTTTTTTCATTATTGAGATTATAAATAATTATTCGCGAGAAGAGTAAATGGATTTAAAATTCCGAATCCCTTCAGGTCATCTAAATTAAGTAAAAATGCAAGCGGTAATAAAATTAAAAAGCTTAATATTAAAAAATATTTATCGAATTTGTCTAATTTTCTAAATTTCAAAAAAGCAAATAGAATATAAATAAAGATTATTGCAGTAAAAACAAAAGCATAAATAGTAAAGGAATCTGGCGGGTTGATTGGAAAAGATTCTGCCCCGCCTTTATTGATGAATTCAGACCAGTTAATGCCGTTTTGATAAATAAAATAACTGGAAACAAAAATATAAAATAAAAAAGAAAATAAATGTCCTAGGCCAATTATTTTTAAAATTCTATTATGCCCCCAATTAATCGGCCAGAGTTTGTTTTTGGACGGTTGTTCGGGCGCGGATTGCCCGCTCGGCTGACTAGATTGTGGCGGCTGGTTATAAAGATTGTATTGTTGGTTATCCATATTCTCTTTCTGTCATTCCGTGCCTGACACGGAATCCAGGTTTGTGGGCCTGGATTCCGGCTTTCGCCGGAATGACAACTTTAGTATTATTTTTTCGCGATATTTAAAACTTCCTGCGCGATTTGTTTATCGGCGTCCGGCCTAGCAAAGGCACGGGCGGCTTCTGCCATTTTTTTGAGCAGTTCAGGATTATCAAGAAAGTGGAAAACGCGGTCTTTTAAAAAATTTGGCGTCAGATTTTCCTGGACGAGCGCCAACGTTGCTCCGGTCTTTGCATAGTCAAACGCATTAAGCTTCTGGTGGTCGTTGGCTGACTGCGGCAGAGGGATAAGAATGCTTGGTTTGCCCGCTGCGGCAATCTCAAAAATGCTGCCTGCGCCGGCGCGCGAAATGACAATGTCGGCGGCGGCCAGCGCCTGCTTCATTTGCTCTTCTGTCAGAAATGGAAAAAGATGATAGCCGGGCGGATTTGTAGAGCCGATAAGCATTTTAAGTTCGTCAAAATTTTCCTGGCCGCACTGATGAATTATTTCGCATTTTTGTATTAAAGAAGGCATTGCCAAAAAAATAATTTCATTTATGGCTTTTGCGCCCTGGCTGCCGCCCAAAACAAGCACGAGCGGTTTTTGGCCGTCCAGGCCGAAAATAGTTTTTGCCTGTTCTTTTGAGCCGCCAAGCAATTCGGCGCGGATGGGATTGCCGGTCAGAGCCGTTTTTTTGGTCGGAAAATAAGCGGCCGTGCGCTCAAAAGAAATAGCGACGCGCTTGGAAAGTTTGGCAGTCAGGCGGACAGACAGGCCGGGAGTCGTGTCTGACTCATGAACCAGAACAGGAATGCGGTATATCCAGGCGGCTATAACGACGGGAACAGAGCCAAAACCGCCTTTTGAAAAAATGACATTGGGCATATATGAAAAAAGGATCCAGAGCGATTCAAAAAATCCGATGACAACACGAAAAGTATCAAGCAGGTTGTGGCCTGAAAAATAGCGGCGCAATTTGCCGGCAGAGATCAGATGTTTTTGGATCCCTTCATTTTGTAAAACATTATCGCCGACAGTTTCTGGGCCGACAAAAAGCATTTCCAGCGCCGAGCCGTCGGAAGACTGATAGGTTTTTTTAATTTCTCTTGCTACAGCGACAATCGGAAAGAGGTGTCCGCCCGTGCCGCCGCCGGTGAAAACGATTCTCATTGGAAGATTTAAGAATTTAGATTTTAGATTTAAGAATTTTGTCCGTTGTTCTTAAATCATGAATCTTAAATCTTAATTCTAGATTATTTTATGGAGTGCTTTGATATATTCAGCAGTATTCCCACTGCCACTAATGATACCACAAGTGATGTGCCGCCGTAGGAAACAAAAGGCAGAGGTATGCCGGTCAAAGGAATAAGTCCGCTGATCGCCAGGATATTAATAAATGCCTGGATCACCAGAAGACTGGTCAGGCCGGCGGCCAAAAGGCGCGAAAATTCATCAGGCGCGTGACGGGCTATCTTTAAGCCGTGCAAAGCCAAAGTGGCAAACAAGCTGATAAGGAAAATCATGCCAAGAAACCCGAGTTCCTCTCCGATAACCGCCGCGATAGAATCGCCTGCCGGCTGGGGCAGGTAAAGAAATTTTTGTTTTCCCTGGGCCAGACCCTGGCCGAATATGCCGCCCGAACCCAGGCCTATAGTTATCTGGTCCATCTGATAAGTTATGCTTTTGTCTGCCAGTTCCGGATGAAAAAGCACCTGAACCCTCTGCATGGCGTGCGGGAAAATTTTTACAAGAGCGAACAGGGCGCCAAAGCCAAGCGGTGCCATTATAAACAAATGGCTGATGGGTGTTTGGGCGACAACGTACATGGCCAGAGCCGTTAAAGCGAAGACGCCCAAAGTTCCGATATCCGGTTCAAGACCGATCAGCACACCGACAGCCGCAAGAATTGCGAGAAAAGGAACAAGCCGTTTATGGCGCAGGGAGCGTTTGAGGTCACGTGACTTTTCAAGAAAGGCGGCCAGATAAACAACAAAAGCGATCTTAAAAACTTCGCTTGGCTGGAAATTGACTATACGCAGGTCAAGCCAGCGCTTGGCGCCACCCAGTTCCATGCTAAGGCCCGGCACGAAAACGAGGATAAGCAAAATTATGCCGATGACGAAAAAAGTTGATGCAAAGCGGCGCAGATAGTGATAAGGGAGGTGGAAGAAAAAATATGCAAGGATCAGGCCTGGCAGGAGCCCTTTTAATAATTGGTTTTTTGCAAAATAAAACGACTGACCGAATTTTTCCTGCGAAATAACACCACCGGCGCTGGTCACCATGAAAAGGCCAAAAATCACCAGAATTCCCGTTACGATTAGAATGACTAAGTTTGGCTTGCCGGCTTTGGGCATAATTTGCGTTTTAACTTGTAATTGCTCGCGGCTTGTCCCAGGTTTGCCATAGCTTGTCCCAGGTTTACCATATTATCATGCCGGACTTGCTTGTCCTGCCGCAGCTTTAGCGGAGGCGGAATCCGGCATCCAGAATAAAAAGATGAACCTGGATTCCGGCTTTCGCCGGGGAATGACAACTGACTTTAGATGTCTATAATTTATTCGCTGCATCATTAAATGCCTCGCCTCTTTCAAATTCGTGGCGAAACAGGCCAAAGCTGGCACAGCCGGGAGAAAGAAGCACAATATCTCCTGCTTTGGCCAGGCGTTTGGCAGCATGAACAGCCGATGGCATATTACGGAATTTTTTTACGGTTAGTTTAGGCATTGCGGTTTTTGCGTGGCCTTTTTTGGCTGGAGGCAGAACTGGTTTTGCCGTCAGCAGCGCTTTCTTTATCGCGTCTTCAAGTTTTGGAGTTGCTGTTCCGTCAAGCAAAAACACGGCTTTGGCGCGGCCAGGCAGGATTTCTGCGAGCTGCGTAAAATCAAGATTTTTGTCAGCGCCGCCGGCGATGAGAATTAAGCGTCTGGTGTTAGCCGGCAAGTGATCAGTCAGGGTGTTGATAGCGGCGATGGTCGCTTCGGGAATTGTAGAAGTGGTGTCATTAATGTATTTTACGCCGTTTATTTCTTTGATAAGTTCCTGGCGGCCCTGGAGTCCGCTGAATTCCTGAAGGACTTTTTTTATGGTGCGCGAAGGCACATTGAAAAGCTTGGCAACCGTTACTGCGGCAAGGGCATTACTTAGATTGTGTTTGCCGGCCAGTTTAATATCGGAAACTTCAGCTATTTTTTCTTTGGAAGCGCCGAAAAACATGCTTTTATCGGCCAAATGCGCGCCGATTCTGACCGCTTGATTTGTCTGTGGCATTTTTTCAAGTTCAGCCATGCTCTGGGCGTTTTGGGAAAAATAGTAAGTCCGCGATTTGGCTTCGCCGGCCAGAGGATTTAACGTCTCGTCGTCAAAATTGAGCACTAAAAAGTCGCCCTTATTCTGGAATTTATAGATAACTTTTTTATCTTCCAGATAATCGTCCATGGAGGTGTAGCGGTTCTGGTGGTCTGGCATGATGTTTGTCATCACGGCAACCTGCGGGCTTTTTTGGTGTTTGTTAAGGCCGTTTAGCTGCCACGAAGAAAGCTCGAGCACGACCAAAGTCGTCTTTTTAATTTGAGCGAGCTTTTCCAGAACCGACATGCGGATGTTTCCGGCCAGAACCGTATCGGGATGCTTGGGTTTCAGAAATTGATAGATGAGCGCGGCAGTTGTTGATTTACCGCGTGAACCGGTCACACCGATTATCGTCGCCTGACACAATTCAAAAAAAATCCCGATGTCGGTTTCAATTGGTACACCATTGTCCCGGGCAATTTTTAAAAACTTTGAGTCGCTAGGCACGTCCGGATTTTTTATGACCAGGTCTGTATTCTTAAAATCTTCTTCGCGGTGCTGGCCAAGCATGTAGCGGATGCCGTTAAAATTGCGCAGAGCGTCAAGGGATTCTCTTAGCTCGCGGCGCGACCTCAAATCAGTGGCCAGAACTTTGGCCCCTGCCTGATAGAAAAAATTTATCACGCCGACTCCTCCGCCATGGAGCCCAATGCCCATGACAGTGACGCGTTTGCCTCTGAAGTCTTCTATTTTCATACTGGATAGTAGAAAGGCGACAGGTTAAAATTATTATGCTGTCGGGCAGCAGTCTAATTTTTACTACCCGGCATACAAAAACTCTCCTTTTCCTCCTGCGAAAAGGGTTTAATGATTTACTTATATTATATCAGCTTATTTCCTTTAATTCCACTTTGTCTTCCACAGATAACAAAGCGCCCTGCACTTTTACAAAAGTGCAGGGCGCTTGCCTTAATTCCCTTTTCTGAAACCTCGCAGGAGAGAGCCAAACGAGGTCTCGGAAAAGGGGCCGATGTAATTACCATCGGCCTTTGAGGACTGACTGTTATCGCTGGCTGGCAATCGCCAAAAAGATACACAGTGTCAGTAGGGCTAGGCTTAGCATGTCTACGTGGATTAAATAACCCGTTACGCATATAAGCACTAACCCGCCAAAATATCCAATCCTTCCAATTAGTTGGTCGAGCCATTTATCCATTTTTTTCTCCTTTCTATCCCGCCGATTCAGGCGGATATTTGATTTTTTCAAAAGAACACTTCGACAAGCTCAGTGTAAACTCATCTCTTTATAGAGACAGGAATGAAAGGGAGATTGAAAAGCAAAATATTGCCTAACCTCCCCTCCATACCTGTCGCTACAAGATATTATCGCTGGTTTGTTGCGCTGATCGCGGACTCCCGCGAGATTGCCACGTCGCTTCGCTCCTCACAATGACAGACATTTTATATTTCAAGCAAAAAGCGGCTCCTTTGAGAGAGTCGCTTTTTGCTTGGTCCCACGGCCTAGACGAATCCGGGCTTGGGACTATCCGTTTATACGTATAATCAGATAGTAAGTAAAAACGTTTATCCTCACACCTTCAGAATGCCTTGCAAGGTGTGGGGATTTATTTAAGCAGTTTCCCGCCTAAATCTCTCTCTAAACGCGGTTTAATTTAAATTTGAAAAAACACTAACTTTTCTTTATACCTCTATTATAGCATATCTGGAACTACCTGTCAATGGTTGACTATTTTCTGTAATTCCCGTGCCGCGCCCTTCCGAAGCTTTGAGCAAAGGAGGGAAAACGGGAATCCAGAATCTGGATTCCGGGTCAAGCCCGGAATGACACAATATTTTTTGCCCTTCCTCCCCAAATTTCATGAGCCATTCATAAAATCTCGGGTGGAAGGGGCAGGCGTATTTCTAATTTTTACCTGCCCCTTTTTTTTGAAATCTCTAAGGTACTCATTCGGGGCACAGCCGCCTCTGCCTCACGTGTGTTGGTTTTTTATTTTCGTCTGGACCATGCCCGTGATACAAACCAGACGACCTCATCCTTGCCATTTAACGGACGTTTTTCGATACGTCCGGGGTGAATGGTCTCAGCTTGCGCTCGAACTTTTGTTCATCGTGAGCTTGCATGCTGGCCAGACACCTGGATGGATTTCGCTTTTACGCGGAAGGATTTCCCATGCCTTTGGGTTATCCGCAACCTCCTAAGAGGAAAATGTGGCGGGTCTTGCCTAGGGACCCATTCGTCAATCTTTATCTAATGACTCTCACCTCCCTCTCCTGAAGCGGCGCGAGCTTTGTCGGCCGCTGGCTGAAATTTCCCGATTTCCTACTATATCATAAATAAAAAACCTTGTCAAGAGTTGGCAAGGGTTTAGTCGTAACGATGAATTTAACTCACCCCACCCCTCTCTTTAAAAAAGAGAGGGAGTTTTTTAAATTACTTTATCCAGAAACGCAAGGATTAGGCCGACGGCCGCGGTCATGCCGGAAATTATCCAGAAACGCATAGTGACTTTTGTTTCGGGCCAGCCCTTGCCTTCAAAATGGTGGTGTATCGGCGTTGATAAAAATATCTTTTTGCCGCCTCGCAATTTTTTTGAAATCGTCTGAATGATGACAGAAAGCGATTCTATCATCGGAATAAAAGCAATGAGCGGCAGAAGCAGAAATTGGTTTGTTAGCATGGCGATTATGCCAAGCGTGATGCCGAGAGCCACTGCGCCAGTGTCACCCATAAAAAAACGGGCCGGGTGGATATTGAACCATAAAAATGCCAGTAGCGCGCCGATAATGACGGCGCAAAAAGCCGTCAGATCATACCGGCCGAGCGAATATGCTATAGCGCCATAAGCGCCAAAAGCAGCCAGAAGCGTGCCGCCAGCCAGGCCATCAAGGCCGTCGGTTTCGTTAACAGAAAAAGCGGTGGCAACAAGAATGAAAATAAAAACGGGGATATACCAGAGTCCAATATTAAAATCACCGACAAAAGGAATATGCACAATGCTCCATTCAAGTTTTGAAAAGAACCACCACGCGCCCACCGCGGCTATAGCAGTGTAGACTAAAATTCGGTGGCGCATGCGTAATCCCCCGCCCTTTGGGCCGATGCGAAAGACCCCCAGCAGGTCATCGATTAAACCGACCAGAGCCGAGGCGACGAGAGCCCCTAAAGGAAGCAAGGTCTCCGCACGGTTAAAAAAATTCATTCTGCCGATAAAAGAATCAATGCCCAGTTTTGGCAGAAGCCAGAAAATAAAGATCAAAAGCACGACCGTGAACCAGATCAGAATTCCGCCCATTGTTGGAGTCCCCTCTTTTTTTGCGTGCATGGAAGCAAAAACCGGCACGCCTTCTGTGCGGATCTGTTTGCCGAGGCGGTATTTATATAAAAAATGGGTTAAGGCCGGCGTCAGAAAAAAAGCCACCAAAAACGCCAGAGCGCTTAAGGTTAAAATGCGGGAGATTTGGAAGATGTCGGTCATGCCAATGTTGTTAAAATTTTTGAGCGAAGCACAATGCGTAGCGATAAAAATTTTATCGCAACATTGAGCACCCCGCCCTCTATGCGACTTATGTCAGATATATAATAATGGACTAAGAAAATCGGCCGTTTGATATTCTTATTAAATTATACATTAGATTAGAGGGCGAGGTAAAGGTTTTGTAATCCCGCTTAGCGGGAACAAAGCCCTTTACCACAAAAACCCCTCTTTTTCCCAGCCAAGCAATTTATCCATTTCGCCGAGCTTATCCTGGCTGCCCAAAATGACGCTGACAATCACACCTCGGCCGTTGGGCGGTTTTGTCGCGACCACCATGCAGTTGCCCGCTTCGTCAATGTAGCCGGTTTTGCCCGCGATTATTTCCGGATATTTGGCAAGGAGTTTGTTGGTGTTAGCCAGATGGTGCGTAAATTTTCCGTCAGACGAGGCAATGTCGGCTTCTGGCGTCTGCATGATGTAGTTCAAAAGAGGATATTTTATAACTTCGCGCATGATCCTGGCCACATCCTTGGCGGTTGAAACATTTTCTATTGCCAAACCGCTTGGGTCAGAAAAACGCGTGGCTAAAAGGCCGATGTCATCAGCTTTTTTATTCATAAATTCCATAAACCTGCCATTGAATTTTTCGGCCAGCGCCACAGCCGCGTCGTTGCTCGATTCGCTTAACATTATCCAAAGAAACGATTCAATTGTCAGAGTTTCGCCGGCCACCAGCCCTCCTGTCTCTCCTTCGGTGTCCACCGCGTTTTTTGTAATAGTAATTTCGTCTTTTAAATTTGCCCTGTCCATCACAACCAGAGCCGTGACGAGCTTTGATAAACTGGCAATAGGCCGGATAGCTTGCGGCTCTTTTTGCAAAAGAATTTTATTTGAATCCGTGTCCAGCACATAAACCGACTGCGCGGTCAGCTCTGGCTCAGGAACATTCCATCTGCGGATCGGAGAAAACGGATCGCTGACAGGCATAAGAAAGGCGTTTTGCGCCACGGGTAGAACCGCGCCAAGATAAATTGATTGTTCGGGGGCATTGCTTGCCGCCATTTCGTTTCTGGCAGGTGACGCATCATCTTTAAAGAGATTGGTGCCAAACCAAACAGCGCCGACGATAACAAGCACACTGGCCAGTTTTAAGAAGTAAGAAGCGTCGAGTTGATTTTGAGAGGTAGTTTCGTTTTGCAAAGATGTAAATGTTAAATCCAAATTAAATCTCCCCTAACCCCTCCTAAAGGAGGGGAATTTTATTACTCCCTCCCTTTAGGGAGGGTTGGGGAGGATTTATTTAATAATTTGGACTTTGAGATTTGCTATTTCTTCTTCTGGCTGAAGCTTCCTTTTATTAACGTCGGGTCAAGCTTTGATAAAACTGCTGGCGCGATTTTAAGAGAGTTCTGATAATCCCCCGCGCTGACTATAATTTTTGATGGTTTGATAAGCGCGTTGTCAATGAATGTCGGCAGTTTGTAGAAAATTCCGAAAGCGGGCGTGGCGCCGACTTTGATGCCTTTGAGCGATTTTTTCATCCACTGTTCTTTGGCAAAATCAATTTTTTTGAATGGTGCGAGCTTTGTTTTCTGCCTTTGTTTGTTTACGAGCGCGAGCAATTTTTTCTTGTCAAGATTTTTGCTGGCCGGGATCAAGGATAGCATATGATATTTGACGTCCAGGCTGACGACCACGCTTTTGGCCACTTCCTGCGGTTTTAATTTAAGCGTAGCTGCTTTATCAAGGGCGGTGTAAACAACTCGGTGTTTTACGATTTCGTATTTGACTTTGTTTTTATCTAAAAAGTTAAGAAGGGACTTTGGGATAGGCATGGTGGCATGTCATTCCGTGCTTGCTTGCCCGTCCGTAGCTTTAGCGAAGGAGGGACACGGAATCCAGCCAGCCTGTTGCGGCAGATGGATCCCGCATCAAGTGCGGGATGACAGGAATATAAATTTAAATTTCTCTTCCTGTCAGTTTATCACAACTTCTGAAATTTTCAAATAAATTCCGTTGATCCGCGCTAAAAGGCGGAGCATCCAAAAAAGTATCTTTTTATACTTTCCATTTAACCTCTGCCTGAAAGTAAAGGATCTCTGGATGTAACGGGATAAAAAAATGGCCTGCTTGATAAGCAGGCCACATGGCAATTTTTTATCCGGCGCGAAAGTATGGCAGCGCCTGGAAAAGGAACAATTTAATCTCGTCAAGTAATACGGGAAATCCATCGTCAGAGATGAGAACTTTTTGCAGCCGCAGCGTGGCGATGGGAAGGATGAATAGGCAATTCCAGAATTTGCTGCAGACAAGGGAATAATGGACAGTTTGGACAAAACAGGAAAGGTCTTCGAGTTCCTGGGCGTATTGCTCTGCAATATCAATTTGTGCCTGGAATTTGGCCCGTGCCTGAATGCCGCTGTGGTCAAGGGGTTCGTGTTCCTGCTTCTTTTGTGTGGCCGTCGCAAAGATTAAAAGTTCTTCTCGCCGTTTTTCCAGAATATCACACAGCGAGAAGACACTCATCTGCGCTTTCGCTGACATCATTTGGCATAACATATTCGGCCTCCTTTCCTGCGCTTGGCATAACTTCAAAGACAATGTGGTCTTTTTGGCGGCCAGATCTATCACGGCTTTTTTTGTCGGACAATCCAGTGGTTATTCGAAGCTGAACATCCCCTATTCTTTTTTTTGGCTTTGGCAGGACAAGGTTTGCGAGTTTTCTTTCTTTTGTCGGTTCTCCGTTCCAGCCAAAGAGGTCAACGTAGTTTTTCCACAAAGGATTATGGTTGCCTTTTGGCAGATATCTGTTGAGCATTTCTATCTTGAGATATTTTGGAAGCTTTCTAAATGAGCGCGTTCGTCCGATGAAGCCGACCCGATTGAGGTTTTGGAAACTGCGGGAAAAGCTTTTTTTGTAGATATCCAGATACAGGTCAGAAAACCTCATGAGCCCCCTAAGATGGTTTTGCAGGCGGTCGTTGAGTTCCAGTTCCGCGAAAAAGACATCGTTTAATAAGTTCCGGTCAACTAACGAAACAACGAACCGTGCTCCATTAAGAGCGGGTTTGTATGACACTGAACTGAAAACGGTCTTGTGTTTTCGCGAATAATAGTTTCTTTCCGTGGGAACGAGAAAAGGATTTTCTGAATATGCGCCTTTCTTTCTTAACTTTACAGCGATGTCGGTAAAAATTTGGAGCATGTCAAAGATTATTGGAGAGGCCACCATATATTGCTGGTCGGTCATGGAAAACCATTCTCTTCTTCTCTCGATCGCACGGTGTTTGATCCCGTTATTCTTTAACGCCGCACCGAAATTATTGACAAGATATTCGGAAATCAGAATAAACCATTCACGTCTGTATCTTTTGCGGTTTTCGTTTTTTATCGGCCTTTCTCTCCTGATGGATTTGGGCATAAGGGCCCGATGATAAGGACGGGATTCGCCAAGGCCAATCTCACAAAGGACAGCTTCTTCGTATTTTTTTGATTGGAATTCGCCGGGGCCAATGACGGCCAGCACTCCGAGCCCCGGCGTCGGGTTTACGGTAATCCCAGGATGCGAAATATCAATGACCACTGCCGCAAATTGTTTTACTCGCTCTACGTCTTTTGCGATCAAGATAGGAATTTCAGCCGGGCTTATCCCGTTCATTTTTATCACCTCGCTTTCTTTATTAAGTTTTTAAGTTTCTGATTGAATTCTATCAAGCACTGGCGCGTTGGACAAACAGCGCTTGTGGATAAATCCCTCACATGGGGTGCATATCTTTTTTTGGTGTCTGTCCCATGTGAGGGAGAAAAAGCGGGTTTGCTGGGAATAAATTCCTACACCAGGTTTTTTGGTGTGGGAATAAAAAACCCTGACGCTTGAGGCGTCAGGGCGGATGACTGAAAAGGTGCTAGAACTTATCTAATCCCGAGCAAAATCCGACTTTTTTCCGCTCAATAATTTCGAGCAGAAGGTATTTTCGCGCGATATTGCGCAAAGGGATTTTGCTTTCTTCGTGCGAGGTGCGTTCGTGGACCGGAATGCCGGCTATATATTTGACAGCCGGCAGCTGGAGGTAAGGCAAAAGGAGCTTGATTTTGAAATGGTCTGCATCCCTTTGCAACGGCTTGAGGTGTTTAGGGACGAGTTGTCTCCAAAAATCCCTAAAAGCTTCCTCCTGGTTCAATCCGACATTTCCGCGGTGCGGCCAGTAGCCGCCTAATAGCTCGTCAATGCCATCGTGGGCAATCACTGCGTTGGCGCCGTTTAAGGCCATTGTGCGATATACCGTGAATACGGCGATATCACCGCCTGTTGGCGTCTGGACTTTAGGAAAAGCGTTTTGAAACGCTTTTTTCCAGTAGATTTCTTCGTTGTTTTTGTCATATCCTGTCGGCACTATTTCCACATGGTTGGCTCCAAAAATTTTGGAAATAGTGCGAGCGTACATGATATCTGGATGCTCTTTATTCCCCCCTATTGTATAGGTGGAAATGACTGCCTTTGGAAAAAGCTGGCGTATGATAGCAAGGCAGAACGAAGAGTCAAGGCCGCCAGACAATGTCATAAATATCCAGCCGTCCTTATTGCAGGACATACACCATTCGGCACATGTTTTGATGGCCGCTTTAAGGATTTTTTCAAGCTCGGGTTCATTCCAATTTGGATTCGCCGCCGAAATGACTTCTTGCGTTACAGCTGTTTGCCAATCGTTTAATATGTTCGGCATATTTACACCTCCTAATTTTGATTTTTTGTTGGTTTTTAGGTACAAAAATAATCACCGGAGTGATTATTTATATTAGCATAAAGAATGCTCTGTGTCAAGTTGTTAATTCGCATTATTCAAAAACCGCCTCGGTTTTACCAAAAGTTCTTTTTTTGACAATTTTAAAAGCCCGGTTTTGGTGGTCGTAAAGCTTGCCAGAAAAAGTTCTATCCAGGACATGAGATAATTTGTTACCAGAAAGCAGATGCTTTATTTGATATCTTTCCCCCTTCATGTTTTTTTGCGAAAACAAAAAACAGTGATGCAGCTCATGCCGCGCGTTTTGTCGCGATTTTAAATGATGCATGTGGTGGACAAAATAAAGACGCGTCTGCTCTTTTTCGCTTAATAAATTTTTGTGGTTTTTCATGTTTTTTAAATTACCAGAAAATATTTAAACGCCGACGTGGAAATAAATTACGTCGCCGTCCTGCACAATATATTCTTTTCCTTCAAGGCGCATACGCCCGGATTCTTTCAAATGTGGCCAGCCGCCGAGCGTCACAAAATCTTGCCAGTTAACCACGTCGGCTTTGATAAAACCTTTAATAAAATCAGTGTGGATGACACCGGCCGCCTGAGGGGCCTTGGCGCCGCGCCGGACTGTCCAGGCGCGGGTTTCGGGCTCGCCGCTGGTCAGAAAAGTTATTAAGTCCAGCAGTTTATAGCTTTTGGCAATTAGTTTATCCAGGCCGGTTTCTTCTATGTTGAGCGACTTTAGATATTCTCTGGCTTCGTTCTCTGGCAGGTCAGCTAATTCCGCTTCTAGCTTTGCGCAAATTTCAATTTGCTCGGTGCCCTCCTCAATTTTTGGCGTCTCGGCCGGTTTGTTTTCATCGCTGTTTATAACATAGAGGACCGGCTTCATGGTCAACAAGTTGAGGTCAGCTACAAGTTTCTTTTCGTCTTGGTCCAGACCAGCGTCTCTGGCAGGTTTACCCTGTTCTAAAACTGCATAGATCTTTTCGCAGACAGCCAGTTGTTTTGGCGCCAGTTTGTCCGAGGGGTTTTTGGCGGCGCTCCGCAGGTTTTCCAGCCGCTTCTGCACTGTGGCCAGGTCCGCCAAAGCCAGTTCCAGGCCTATTATTTGGGTATCGGATACTGGGTCAATTTTGCTTTGAGTATTGATGATTTTGGTATCGGAGAAAGCCCGGACAACCTCAACTATGGCATCCACCTCGCGGATGTGGGAAAGGAATTTATTGCCAAGACCCTCCCCCTTTGAGGCGCCGGCCACTAGGCCGGCAATGTCCACAAATTCTATTACCGTCGGGATGATCTTTTTTGACCTTGAAACCTCGGCGAGTTTAGCCAGGCGGCCGTCAGGGACCTCAACAACGCCCACGTTGGGGTCTATGGTGCAGAAAGGATAATTTGCTACGTTGGCCTGCTTTGAACGTGTTAAGGCGTTAAACAGCGTTGACTTTCCGACATTTGGCAGGCCGACGATGCCGACTGATAAAGGCATAAATTTGCTGCGGTGCGCACTTAAACAATTCTCATAAAATCCTATCAGATTTTTGGGTTCGGGGCAAATGAAAAGGCCCTTTACGAGAAAGGGCCTGGCGACCTTTGTGGTCAGGATTGGTGTTTTTATGCACCGGCAATCGTCTGAACCGGAGCAATCAGTTCTTTTAGCGTTAGCGTTTGAGTTGTCGCGTCTGACACTTTTTTGTTGGCTTTCAAAAGAGCTGATTTCAGCTCGGACAGAAAAATGTAGAAACGCGGATTTGTGGGGTTATCAGCGAACTCCCTGATGAATGCAGTGGCAAATTCCTCTCCGGACTCCTGATATACCCGGTCGAGCACCGCACCGCAACATTCCTCCACAACTTGTCTGCCAAGAAATCGACTGACTACATAGGTTTCGTCAGTTCGTCTGGGATGGGTCCGGCCGCAGACTTCGCAGAGTATGGGGCCGTCGGTACCCCAGCTTTCGTTATTCCATTGTGTTCTGAAGCATACCCCAAGCTTGCTTGGGCCGTAAGGTTTTGGGTGTTTCCGTTTTTTCTTGTTCATTGTCATAACCCCCTTATTTGGATTTTAAGTTACAAATTCTACTAAAGTTAGCAGACGATCGTCCTATAACTTTAGTAGCTGGCGAAATTGCATCAATTGCTTGATACCTTATCGTATCAGAAGAATTTGAAAGTCACAAGTATCTGGTTTAAGGCGTCGAAGACTTTATTTTTATCAACCTCTTTGACCGTGCCTTCAGGATAATTGCCGATGTTGCCGGTGTGGACGGTCAGATTAAGCTCATAGCACCAGTTGTTGCGGACTGTCCGATAGACCTGTGAGTCGTATAAATTTCCAGCTGCCGCGCCGGTGGTCGTGTCTTTATAGAACGTTACGCCGTTTATCACTTGAGTTTCGGTCAGAGCCACTTTGTCATTTTCGCTCTTTAAGCAGTCAGGGAAATTATACTGGTTGCTGACTGAAAAAGCGTAATCACCAAGATTGGTGCCTGGAAAATTTGTAGCGTCGGCCTGGATCTGGACTAATGGATTTTCGAGAAACGAATAGCCGGTCGGCTCCACAAAATAAAATTCGGCAGGATATTGGAATTGAAAATTATCGGTTCCGTTCTTGTAGGTCTGAAGATTATTTGATGGTTGGTTTTGGATGGGCGGCGCGGCGGGCGTTTTGTGGAAAATAAAATATCCTAATATTCCTGCAAGAATTAAGGTGGTAATTATAAAAAATATTGTGGAGGCCTTATAGTTCATAAATTTAAATACGAATAAGAGGGCGGATTTGTTTTCGGCAGCCCCGAGTGAGGCGACAAATCAAATTTGGTGGGCTATTCTTAAAATAGTTCGGACGCAATTCGCCCCGCCGTGGCGGGGTATATTCCCTTGTTTGATAATTAGCAGAATAGATAGAGGGTCAACTTTTTTGTAAAATTAACTATATAGAGGACATAGGGTTTAATAATTTTAATTTATGGAGTGTCCCAACATCCGGGGTGGTCGTAATAGTAGAGTGGGTATTCCCCTTTAGCCCCGCTACTTATGCAATACCAATTGCCATTATTAAGCGGGACCATCCACGACCAAGTAGTGTCACAACCGATAGTTGTCCCGCCTGTATAGATACGATAGCCTGGGTCGTAGTTGACATTATTGTATATCGCTTTACAAATTTGGCGGGCTTTATCGGCATAAGTTCCAGAAAATGCAGTATCACAAGTGGGACCGCTGGCAGTAATCCATCCCGCCTGCAAGTTGCAATAATTTCCGTAATCATCGTAGTTGAATTGCATCAAGGTAGCAACTTGATCAAGTTCTGCCTTAATACTGGCATCTCTCGCTTTAGTCCTCGCGCTATTTAAACTTACCAAAACAATCGTCGCCAAAACCCCAATAATAGCAATGACCACCAAAAGTTCAATAAGTGTAAAACCTTTATTATTTCTCAAATACATTTACATTTTCTTAATACTAATAATACCCTGCTTATTTACGGGCATTTGTTTTATTTTCCCTGATCCATAGAAAAATTAGATTTAAAATTTATTATGAAAAATTTTCTTTCCCCAAAATTAAAATGCAGTTCGAGCCGATATTTTCCGGTTCTTTGGCAGTTTTTACGAAAGAACGCGGCGAGCCCCGCGGGCGAGCCGCAAATTAAGGGGGCTTTTCCTCGCCGCCTGTGGCGGCGAAAAATGTTCGAGCTAATTCACGAATGTGGACCTAGGCAGAATCGAACTGCCATCTCCTCATTGCAAATGAGGTGTTCTACCACTAAACTATAGGCCCGTATAAATTTAACGGGGCAGGCTGAGCTATGGGTCCACCCAAATTATCAATCTCATTGTCTCGTTTCGCGAGATGTCCCGTAGGGAAACAAATGTGGTGCTCTACCGACTGAGCTATCGGCCCTTAATTTGTTCATAATCTAACACAAATACGCATTTTTTTCAAATTAAGTGTTGCGGGGATTGTTTTATTGGGGTATAATAAAAAGAATGTTTTTAAAAAATTATTTACTCCCTTCTTTGAAAAAGGAGGGGTGGGGTGGATTTAAATCTCCCTTACCCCCTCTTTACGAAAGAGGGGAATTTTTCAGATGAAAAAAAATTACGCAAAGCTAGGGATTGAGGTGCATAAAAAGATGCACGGAAAAATTTCCGTTGTTTCCAAAAAGCCGGTAAAGACGATGGACGACTTAAGCATTCTTTATACGCCCGGCGTTGGCGCGGCTTCTTCATATCTTGCGGCACACAAAAACGAAATTCGCGCAATGACGATAAAAAACAATACGGTTGCCGTTGTTTCTGACGGTTCGGCGGTTCTGGGGCTGGGAAATCTTGGGCCGGAGGGCGCAATTCCCGTTATGGAAGGCAAATGCGTTCTATTCAAGGAGTTTGGCGGGGTTGACGCGTTCCCAATTGTTTTAGATACACAGAACCCCGACGAAATTGTGGAAACAGTCAAAAACATTGCGCCGATCTTTGGCGGAATTAACCTGGAAGATATTTCGGCGCCGCGATGTTTTGAAATTGAAGAACGGCTTGAAAAGCTTTTGGATATTCCTCTGATGCACGACGACCAACATGGCACGGCAATAGTGGTGCTGGCTGGGTTGATAAACGCTTTAAAGGTTACCGGCAAAAAAGTGTCGCAAAGCAAATTTGTGATTGTCGGCGCGGGCGCGGCCGGAAATGCGACAGCTAAACTTTTGCACGGGATCGGCGCCGAAGACATTATTGTTTGTGACAGTAAAGGAATAATCGACCGGCGCAGAAAGGATCTAGACCCGTATAAAAAAGCACTGGCAAAAATTACGAATAAAGATAATGTGTATGGCGGCGTGGCAGTGGCGGCTGAAGGCGCGGACGCGATAATCGGCGTTTCAAAACCGGGTTCTATAACGGCCGAGCACATAAAGTTAATGGCAAAAAAACCGATTGTTTTCGCCCTGGCCAATCCGATTCCTGAAATTATGCCGGATGTTGCAAAAAAGGCGGGTGCTTTTATCATTGCCACAGGCCGTTCCGATTTTCCTAATCAAATCAACAATGTTTTGGGGTTTCCTGGAATTTTCCGCGGGGCGCTTGACCACAATGTCAAAAAAATAACGCCTGGAATAAAATTAAAAGCGGCAAAAGCATTAGCCGCCTTGGTAAAGAAACCGAGCCGGACAAATATTGTGCCAAACGTCTTTGACAAACGCGTAGCAAAAGCAGTCGCTAACGCGGTAAGGTAACGGGCTGTAGGCGATCGTGAAATGCTATAGTGCATACACTCCCGTGCTCCCGAGCACGGGAGTGTATGCACGAATAGAAACATAAAGACCCCGCACAATGCGGGGTCTTTATGGCTTCGCCATTCCGAAGCCTTGGCGAAGGATGGTGGGCGACCCAGGAATCGAACCTGGCACCTCGTCATTATCAGTGACGCGCTCTAACCAACTGAGCTAGTCGCCCATAATTGTGCATTTTAACATTAAAAAATGCTTCTGTCAAAGCAGCTTTTGGCTAGTTTGACACTTGATAGTATTTGTTTGTTCCATTCCATCCCTGTTGGTTGGCCTGCAGGACGCCGGTTCCGCCGCCAGGAGTTGGGGCTGATAGATTAGGCAGGGTGACGCCTTCGCTGTCATTCTCCAGATTAACATAAAGCGCGCATTTGGAGTTTTCGTCGGCCATGTAATGGTAGTTTGACTGGGTTTCTGTGCCTGTTTGCGGGTCTTTTGGCACCTGCGAAATATAATTTTGGACCTGCGGGTATTTTATTTTTATTTCATCAAATAATTGGGCGATATCATAATCCCCTGTTCCTTGGTTCGGCATATAGCAGGTTGAGCCCGAAAGAAATCTGCCGATCTGAGAAATTTCTGTTTTGCGCCTGACGTCCCTTGCTTTGGCGCGGGCCGGGCCGGTCGCAACAATTATAACGCCGGCCAGAACCCCGATAATGGCCATAACTATAAGAAGTTCAATTAGCGTGAAGCCGCGTTTTTTAAAAAAGCCGCGGTATCTCTTTTGGACATAAATAATTTGCCACCATCTTTGTCCCAAAAAATAACCGCCCAAAATTCCCGCGGCAAGAAGCACAATCGTGCCAAGCGTATGTATAAAAAACCAATCAGACCAGGAAAGGCCAAGGCCGTATGTCGCAAAATTGTTTGAAAGCAGAACGATGACGAAAATTTCAATAAGGCCGTGGAGAATAAAACTTAAAAGACCGCCCAAAATTACGCAAAAAAATATATAGACGATTTTTTTCATATTTTGATTATATCACAGCGTTTCATTTTTGCGTATGCACAAAATCCCCAGCCTTGAGGTACTGGGGGCTTTATTAAAAGAGCGTGGGCATAATTTTAATAATATTTGCGACCGCACAGAGCGCTTCGCATCTGTGCGCCGAAGTGCATGACGGCGTCCAGGCGAGGCGCTCTGTGCGGGCACGAACAAACTGAATTTATAAGGGGGATGTTATTGTCCGTGCCGCGTATTAAAATCAATTTAATCATATCCCGCAAAGATTAAATTCTTATTAAGGTTGATTCATAAGTTTATTACGAATATGGCTTGAAAAAGTTTCAATAAGTCTGCTTGTATAAGCACAAAAAAATGCCCGGAAGCAAAAGTTCCGGGCTAAGTTTGACGATAAAGGTCTGATCTAATTGCCGTGGCCGTTCGACAAAAGCCACTGCCAGACAATACGGATATAGAAGGATTTTGGTCTTTCTTGAAACGGAATAAGGCGTTCAATCTCATCGTGGCATGGTCGGCAAACTTCAAAGGTCAGCTTATTGATATTGCCATTGCCGAAAAATCTTTTTGGAAAAATGTGATGGGTGGTGCGCGATTCCGAACGGCGGCATTTTATGCATCGTTTTTTCTTTTTTGACGCGGCGGCCTCCTTTTCAATTGCTTGTAGCGTAAAAATGTCGTCCTTGGTTAATATTTGATTTGGTTCAAGGCTGGCTGATGACCGCAGATTAGTGACCTGAGTTGCCAATTCGTTGCAGGCGATGCTCGTTTGCATTTAGCGGCTCCTCTCTGGACCTCATAATTTTTTAAAGTTCTATCCTCCTTTCTTTTCCTGCGTGCGTATAATACGCTCTAATTATATTTTAACAATTTTTTATCCCAAGGCAAACTGAGTTATTAACAGGAATCGAAAAAAATGCGCATTATCGCGCTATAGCGCCATAATGCGCAGAATAATCAGAAAAATGCGTACGTGCCTTTATCTATTTTTTCAGATGCAGGCGGAAAAGTTTCATTGAATTTAAAAGAGGGATAAAGTCGGTGATGAAGTTATAGGCAGCGGCGCGGGCAGGCGGGAAAAACCCAAAAAACACCAGGACAAGACCTAAAACATTAACCAATCCCCATATCCAAAAATTTTGTCGCGCGACAGAAACGGAATATTTTGAAAGCTTTATTATTTCCGGCACTTTTGTCAGGTCGTCTTTCATGAGCGCGATATCCGCCGTTTCAATAGCGACGTCCGAGCCAATTGCGCCCATAGCAATACCGATGTCAGCCAAAGCCAAAACCGCCGCGTCATTTACGCCGTCGCCTATCATGGCGACTTTGTATTTTTTGTTGAGGTAGGTTTTTAGATACCGGATCTTATCTTCAGGGAGAAGATTGGCGTGGAATTCGCTGATGCCTGCCTGGCTGGCTACCCGGCGGGCAATTTTTTCATTATCGCCTGTCAGCATGACTATTTTTTCAATGCCGGTTGCTTTTAGTTCTGTGATCGCTTGTTTTGTTTGCGGCCGCAGTTCGTCAGCCAGAGCGGTAAAACAGATCATTTTGCCGTCTGCGGCGAAAAGAGTAATGTTGAAGCCACGGTTTTTGGCTTCGGTTATTTGGGCCATCTGGGCGTCAGTTATCTGAACATTCTGTTCTTGGAAAAATTGTAATTTGCCCGAAAGGATTTTTTTATTATGCCAAAGAGCTTGGGCGCCCTTGCCCGAATGTTCATGAAAATCCTGGGGCTCGCTTGGCACAATGTGATTTTCTTTGACATATTCAATTACCGCCTTGGCCGACGGATGGCTGGAGAGCACGCAAACCGCACCGGCCAGTTGCAGCGCCTCGTCAGGGTCGACGCCGTTGAACGTGAAAAATTCTTCAACTTTGAGCCGGCCGCGGGTCAGGGTTCCGGTCTTGTCAACCACGACAACTTTTAATTTGGATAATCCTTCAAGAATGTTATTTCCTTTTATGATTATGCCCCGTTTTGCCGCGTATCCTATGGCTGCTAAAAATGCCAGGGGAATAGCCACGGCTATGTCGTCGGCGCAGGTCACAAGCAAAACAGAAAGCACTAGGTCAAGATTAGCTGAAAAAAAATACAGAATTATGGCGCCGGCAATGGTTATAAAAATATACCAGCGCGTAAATCTTTCAGAAATGCCGTGGATGGCGGCTTTGTTTTGCTGGGATTTTTCCACCAGCTCAATAATGCGTTCAAGCGTTGTTTCGGGACCGATTTTTTCGGCGCGCACGACGATATTGCCATCAGTTACAATGGTTGAGCTGAGAACTATTTCACCGACAGATTTTGATACAGGCAGGGATTCGCCGGTCAAAGATGACTGGTCAACGCTGGCTTCGCCCTTGATTATTGTGCCGTCAACTGGGATGCGTTCGCCAAGCTCCACCACGACCGAATCCCCTTTCTTGATCTGTTCAAGCGGGATTTCCTTAAGCTCTCCGTTTTCGTTAATTTTGGCGGTTTTTGGTTTAAGTTTAAGAAGCGAGGCGATGGCGCGCCGGGCGCGGGAGTCGGTGTAACGGGCAAAGAGCCGGGCTGATGCCAACATCATGTTTATGAAAACGGCGGATGTCCATTCTTGTGCCAATAACGAAACTATTAAAGCGATGCTAGCCAGAAGATCAATCGAAATCGATTTTGCCTTCAGCGCGCGGAGAGCGCTTAGAATAACAGGCAGTGTGCCCAAACCAGCCAGGATGACCATAAGCGCGCTATCCACGTCAAGTGGCACAAGGCCCGAATAATGAAGCGCAAGCGATACCGCCAAGAGACACACAAGGACGGTATCTCTGTATATAAAAAATTTTTTCTTCATTTTTAATTTGTTTTACTTGGGCTATAATATGCTTGCAGTAAAGCACATTATATTGTATTATTATAATTCTGATTATATCATAAAAAGAGTAACAAATCAGCCAAAAGAACGTATAAATATGTCAGATAAGTTTAACAAATTAGCGCGAGAATTAAAAAACGGAGATCGCCGGGCCGGCGAACAGATCTTTGGCAGTTTCAGCGCTCCGATATTCCGATTCTTTCTGGTGAAGACTTCAAGCCGCGAGACGGCTGAGGACCTGACCCAGGAAGTTTTTTTGAAATTAATTGATAAAATAGACACATTTGACGAGAATTTAGGTAGCTTTTCGGGATGGTTTTGGCAGATAGCAAAGAATACTGTCAAGGATTATTACCGCAAAAAGAAATCGTTTCCCCTTTCGGATATGGCGTTGCAGGCGAAAGAAAAAAATGATTATGCAGAGCAGAAGAATGACTTGAGGAATGAAATAAAAATGACGGAAATTCTGGAATTAATAAAGGAGCTTAATGAGGACGAACAGGAAGTATTTTCGCTGCACTATCTTTCTGACTTGGCTTATCGGGATATAAGCCGGGCGCTGGGAAGATCGGAAAGTTCGCTTAGGGTTCTGGTCCACAGGATAAATAAAAAAATAAGAAAACTTTTAGAGCAATGATAGGATTTTTTAAAAAAAAGGCAATAGAATGGCGCCTGCGCGCAAAACTGCGTAAACAGTTTAGCCCGCGGCCCGAATTTCTGGCTTATTGCCGGGCTATTTTTCTCGAAAAAGCGGCGCAGAGGAATCCGGCCGGGCAGACCAAGCTGGCAGGCGGTTTTTATTTTGCCAGTTTTGCTAGATACAGTTTAGTTTCGTTTTTTGTTCTGTTGTTTTTGGGCAGCGGCGCGGCTGTCTATGCAGACGCGACAAACGTCAGCTACGGCCATCCGCTTTACAATTTTAAACTGGCAGTTGAGACAGTGCGCGTCAAAGTGGCGCCAGGCGGAAAAGCCGCAGTTTTGCGCACCGAATTTGCCGAGCGCCGCGTACAGGAAATAAAAATAGTCACAACGCAGAAACCAATGGCCGAGGCCGCTGAAAGCACAAAAGCTGAAAATGTAAAGGATGGCGTGCAAACAAAGGCAGGAGCAAAAGAACAGGAACACCAGCAAAAGATGGCTGATCTGCGCAGTCACTTAAAGAAGCAGGTTGATCTGGTCGTTGAGGAAATAGAAGAAAAGAAAGCAAAAAGCGCCAGCGCGGCAGAATTATGCGATTCTATGTCGCGGGTGATGAAGGAAGATGAAGAAATTGACAGAGAAGAGACAAAGGAGGAGCACGAACAGAGCTGGGCTCGCTTCAAAAAAAATTGCAGCGAATTTATGAATGACAAAGATAGCGGCAAGGTTAAAAACCGCGAAAGCAGCAATGACTGAACAATAACGAGCTGGGCGTCAACAAGGCCTCTTTTCGCGGGGCTTTTTTATTTGCTTTAAGATAACAGAAGAATAATTTTTGTAACAAAGGCAATTTTTGAGCGTATTGATAAACAGACAAGCAGAGGTTTTTATTTTATTTAATTTTTGTAAAGGTCGAACTTTAAACAATTAAGACAAATTCCAGCTTATGAAAAAATTAGCAGCTAGATTAGCCATGTTTCTGGGAGTTTTTACGCTTGCCTTGAGCCCGGTGCTGGCTGTCGCCACATACGCGGCGACAACGCATGCCTGGCTTGTTTCGGGCACCGCCACAGAAATTACAAGCACCAGCTTAAAGCTGACGCGCGGCAACAAGGTCTATACTGTGAATGTTTCCTCTTCTGCGACCGTGGTTGATAATGACTGGCAGGATATCTCTTTAAACGAAATCCACACGGGTGACCGAGTTTTTGTTTTTGGCAAGGTTAATGATGTGACGATTGAGGCGATTTACGTCAAAGACAGGTCTGTGCCGGTTAAAATAGATGTCAGGGAAATGTCAGGAACGGCATCAAGCGTCTCTTCCGCTTCGTTTAGCTTAAAACGGGGAAGCAAGACGTCAACCATCAATATCGGCTCGCACACCATGCTGTTTGACAAGAACTGGGGAAATATAAGCTTGAGCGATATAAAAGACGGGCATCGGGTGACGGTTTACGGCCGGACCACTGATAACGGCGCGACAGTTAACGCGGTATATGTAAAGGACAAAGATCTGCCTGCGTCTTAAAAGGCGCAATAAAACAGTTCTTTTTCTTGCAAGACTAAAATAATTGATAAGCAAAAATCCCCCGCACGGTGCGGGGGATTTTTGCTTTAAACTAGTTAAATGTTTTTAACTTTTTCTGTTAAATGCAAGCACCGCCGCAGATATCATGACAACAGAAAACCCGATAAGAAAAAGCAGGTTTACCATTAGCGGAAAAACGACAAGGCTGCTTAATACCTTTTGGGAAACGACATTATCCAAAATAACGCGGCGCATGGCATCCACGCCGTAAGTCAAAGGATTTATGCGGGAAATCACTGTCATCCAGGTCGGCACGTTTGTCAGCGGGAAAAACGCGCCTGAAAGAAAGAACATGGGAAAAACCAGCACCTGCATGACCAAACCGAAAGTTTCGGTCGTTTTCATAAGCGAAGCGATAAGCAGACCAATGCCGGCGATGGCAAAGGAAAGGATTATCATCAGACCGAACAACTGGATGATCGTGAAAATATGCAGCTGCACGCCGATAAAAGGCGCGATGATAAGCAGGATCAGGCCCTGGAGCGAAGCGATGGTGGCGGCGCCCAGCGCCTTGCCGATGGAAATGGAAGTGCGCGGAATAGGCGCCACTAAAATTTCTTTTAAGAAACCAAACTCTCTGTCCCAGACGGTTGAAACGGTTGAAAAAAAGGCAATACCCATGACATTCATGGCGATTATGCCCGGGTACATGAATTTTATAAAATCAACGCCAAAATTGCCCTGCGTTAGGGTTTGGCTCAGGCCCGCGCCGAAAATGAACAGAAACATTATTGGCTGGAAAAACGAAGAAACGATCCTTGTTTTATCGCGCCAATATCTGATTATTTCGCGCCGCCAGATTGTAATGATGGGCTGGATCAGGTTCATATTATTGCAAAATGTAATTTGACATACTCTCCCGCGCTCCCGAGCGCGGGAGAGTATGTCATGTTTGAGTTTATCTACCTTCGCATCCTCATGCCGAACCGCTGTTTCATAAAATCTTTTCCGTCGGCTTCTTCTTCGCGGATCTTGCGTCCCGTCAAATGCAAAAACACGTCATCAAGAGTCGGCTTGCGAAGCTCTATTGAATCAATTTTTGTTTTTAGATCGTTGAACAGCCGCGGCAGGAATTTTTCGCCGTCCGGCACTTCTATGCGCAGGCCGCTCCCCTGCTCTTTTACCTCTTTGGCATAGAGAGCGCTTAATTCTTTTTTAAGGTTTTCTTTGTCAGCAGTTTCCATATAGATTATGTCGCCGCCGAGCATCTTTTTTAAGTTTGCAGGCGTGTCCAGGGCCACAATTTTTCCGTTATCAATTATTCCGATGCGGTCGCAGTGTTCAGCTTCGTTCATATAATGCGTGGTCATAAAAATAGTCATTTGCTTTTCGCGCTTGAGTTTTATTACATATTCCCAGATATGGGCACGGGTCTGGGGGTCAAGTCCGAGCGTGGGTTCGTCCAAAAACAGGACAGCCGGATAATGGGTCAGCCCGCGGGCAATTTCAAGGCGTCTCTTCATGCCGCCGGAAAATGTTTTAACAATGTCGTCTTTTCGGTCCCATAAGTCAACAAGCCGCATAACTTCTTCAATTCTGGCGTTGTATTGGTCTTTTGGCACGCCGTAAAGCTCAACATGGAAACAGAGGTTTTCTTCGGCAGTCAGGCGGTCGTCAAGCGAAGGGTCCTGGAACACAAGGCCGATGGATTTGCGTACTTCGTTCTGCTGGTTGGTTATGTCAAAGTTATTGACCGTGGCAATGCCACTGGTCGGGGTTGTTATGGTTGCGAGCATATTTGTCGTGGTTGATTTACCCGCGCCATTTGGCCCGAGGAAACCAAAAATTTCCCCTTTTTTTACGTCAAAGGAAACTGAATCAACGGCCGTGCGGCCGTTAAATTTTTTTGTCAGATTTTTTACCTCAATGATATCCATAGCAGGATTTAATTATATGACATTTTGAAATTTGGCGCAATATATCGAGCGTTAAATAGGATACACGCCAAAGTTTTCTGATGGTAATGTATTTTGTCAAATAAAAAGACCCCGCCTTGGGCGGGGTCTTTTTAAAATCTCGTGAAAGATTTAGTAGCGGTCTCTGCCGCCGCCGAATCCACCGCGTCTTTCGCGGAAGCCGCCTTCACGGCGGGGCGGGCGGGATTCTAAAGGTCGCGCTTCATTAACTGTCAGGTTGCGGCCTTCGAATTCTTTGCCGTTCCACATTTCGATCGCCTTTGTCGCATCTTCATCGGAAGTCATCTCAACGAAGCCGAAGCCCCGTGAGCGGCCGGACATTTTGTCAACAATGATTGTTGCTGACTCAACTGCGCCGGCTTGCGAAAAAGCTTCTTTCAAAGAATCTTCAGTGGTGCTGTATGAGAGACCACCGATATATAACTTTTTTGCCATTTGATTTGATTTTGGGTGATAAACACCCTGCTTAATTATTTCAGTAGGACGACCCCTCACTTAGCTTGCCCTAGTACCATTAATAGGTACGGGGTTGAAATTTCAAGATTGTGGCTTATCGCCCTATCTGAAATTATGACTAACTGAGAAACCTACGATAAATCCATTATAGCGCAAAACAAACTTAAAGTCAAGCTTTGGCTTGGTTTGCGCGCAATAAACATTTATCCTTCGAGCGGAGCCCCGATGTTGCGTTGGGGCGAAGTCGAGAAGTTTACATCATAAGGAATAGTTCTCGACGCGTCCTGCACTCCGCCTGCTGGCGGGGTGCAGGGCTTGCTCGAAGAATAAAATAATAGTTTAGAACTCCTTCGTTCATTCCTCCTTTATCTGCTCCTTCATTTTCTCTTCCATCTCTTCTTTTGACATTTCTGCCATCATTTCTTTGACTTTTTCTTTGTGGACCTCGCTTGCGTGATCCGTCGCTTTTTTCATGACTTCCTCCTCGGTTTCGTCTTTGGCCACGTAATCGCAGGCCACTCCCATGTCTTTGCAAGCTAATGTTTTCATGTTTTTTTGACTGTTTTAATTAGCCAATGATTCGACCTTTACAAATACCTTACATTATTGCAGTGAAGATTTAATTAAATACGCCGCAGCTGCGCTTAATGTTGCGCCAAGCAATTGATTTCCAGAGGCAAATATATTATACTGGAAAAAACATAATTTTTTTCTAAACGCAATGGACACTCGTCAGGATAAAAACAAGGCCTTCTGGAACTTCTTTTTTTCCGTTGTATTTGCGGCGCTTTTAGCCGCCTCTCTCTGGTTTTTGCGAAAGAACGGCCTGCCGCGCGCAATCCCGATCTTTGATTTTATTCTTTTGGGGCTGGCTGTTTTCCGCCTGACCCACCTTTTTGTCTATGATCATATAACCGGCTGGCTCCGCGAATTTTTTGAGCGTTTCCAAACTGGGCCGGGCAAAACAATTTCCAATCTTTTATCCTGCCCCTGGTGCACGGGCATCTGGGTGGCTTTATTTGTCAGTTTCGCTTATTTTGCCACGCCTTATGCCTGGTATGTGATTTTGGTCTTTGCCCTGGCGGGCGCGGGCACACTCGTTGAAATTATTGCCGGCCACATTATGAGCCATTCGCACAGCGAATAGCGAGCTTTAAGCCCCCTGTCTAATTCAAAAAGGCCTCGTAATATAAGAGGCCTTTTTTTGTCAGTATTTAAATTATAACTCACCCCACCCCTCTCTTAAATTAAGAGAGGGAGAAGAGTAAAATTATTTCACCACCGAATTGATAATGCTTTTGACCGCGTTTACGGGAATTGAAAAACTGATGTTGTTTGAGCCAACAACCGTGGCCACATTGACGCCCACAACCCTGCCCTGCAGATCAACCAGCGGGCCGCCTGAATTGCCGGGGTTAATGGCCGCGTCGGTCTGAATGACGCCTGACAATGTTTCGGTGCCACTGGCGGTGGCGGCCTGAATGGTTCGGTTAAGCCCGGAGATTATGCCGACAGAAACCGAATTGCTGTATTCGCCAAGCGCGTTGCCAACGGCAAAGACCGTCTGGCCAAGCGCCAGCGCGCCTGAATTGCCCAGCTCCTCGCTTGCATAACCGCTGCCCGGAATTTTAATTATGGCAATGTCGTTTGAAGGGTCCCGATACACGACCTGGGCTGTTTTCTGCGCGCCGCTGGCCAGAAGCACAGTATAATCGGCGGCGGTATCTTCAACCACGTGGCGGTTGGTTAGAATATAACCGGTTGAACGGATTAAAAATCCTGTGCCGGCGCCGACTTTTTGCCGCTCTGTGCCGGTTTGCCGATAAACCGGCACGCGGAAGTTAAAATCCTTAAAAAACGGGTCGTTGCCGAACGGATTTTCATAGACAATTTCCAGCTTTGGCACGTCTTTGGAAATAACAATTGAAACAACCGAAGGCGAGGCTTTGGCCACGGCGGCGGTAAGCAATTCTTCCTGGGATTTTTGCTTGACTTCCTCGCGCCGCGCCAGCTCATCCTTGACCACAGAGCTTTCTTTGGCCACGTCTTCTATTCGCTGGCCAAGCGCATCAAATTGCTTATTCTGCATTTGGAGCGCGCTTACCTGATTTTCCAAACTTGCTAAACGCCCATTCTGGTAGCTCAACTTTTTATTCATAATAAAAGCAGTCGTGGCGGCGGTCAGCACGATTACCATAAAAGAGAAAGTAATGATTTTGCCGATCTGCGACATAAATGGTATCTCCCCCGTTTAACCGAAGGGGGAGATAAATTATGATACGATCTGTTTGCGGCTTTGTTTCAATATCAGGGCGCTTAGAACAAACGCGGCGGTGAAAAAAATCGCGCCAAAAAAGCAGGGAGCGTAGAAGGGATTAACGAGGCCGACGGCGCATCCCGTTGTGCAGGCCCGCTTATTAAACCAGTTGACCAGCTCAATTACAAAATTGGTCCAGGCAAAAAGCGTGCCGGCCAGCAGAACAAAAAATTGGGTTAAAATAAGTTTTTTCATATTGATTATATTTTACGCAAAGCGCAAGATCATGTCAATCAAAATTTTTGTTGACAAGATAGCTTAAATATGATATCATTTTTTATTCTTTAACAACCGAAAAATCCCGAATTAAGGAGGCAAAATATGAAATCGATCATTTACGCATGCGTAGCACTCGTGCTTTATGCAACGCAAAATGTTGTTTTGGAACAGAAACTGGCAAAATGCAACACCTTTTCGTTGCTCGTTCTGCTTTATTCAGCAATGCTGCCGCTGGCGATTGCCGGATACTGGTTTTTTGCAAGGCGCCAGGGAGCCTTTCTTCCGCCAGGGAATCTTTTATGGATCACTCTTTTGGTGGGCGTGGTTTACTTCTTCGCGGATGCGTTTTTTATCAGCGCCTACACTAGCGGAGGAAATCTGATCGCGATAGCCACGATCGCGGCTTTATTTCCGGTGTTTGCGTCTGTTGTGAAATATCTCTGGGTTGGCGGCTTGCCCAACAGATACCAGATTATTGGGTATCTATTTGCGGCAATAGCGGTCATTTTTATGGCAAAGGGGCAGACCAATTGAAAGGAGGGAAAGAGATGGCACGGGTTGTCAAGAAAGAGATTGTTAAATGTCCAGGTTGTGGCAGTGAGTCGCGCTTTGCGGTTTATGACTGCGGGTGCGTAATATTTGAGAGAGGAGGTGTGCATAGGGGAGATAAGTGCCCTGGCCGGAAGAAAGATTTCTTTCAGAACCAGCAAATGCGCTGCGGGCAGAAAGGAGATTCGGAGACCCACGAGGCAAAAATGTCTTAGGTTAAAAAGTCGGGAAATAAAAAACCCATCAGGCATCATCTTGGTGGGTTTTCTTTTCTTCTTGGCAATAATAAATCTGGATTCCCGCTTTCGCGGGAATGACAGATTGGAGGGGTAATGGCAAAATATCATTGGATATCTAAAACGGCTGGCGGAATTCGGTTTCGCCGAGGCGGTTAAGCGCCCTGTTTTTTTCCGAAAATGGCAATTTGGCGCGGCTGACGTATTTTTTCATTGTTTCTATTGTTTGGTCATAGGTTTTGCGGTCAACCGGATAAGGCGTGCCGTCTTTGCCGCCGTGGGCGAAGCTGTAGCGCGCCGGGTCTTCATAAGAAGGTTTCGCGCCATAAAGGACTTCAGCCACCAAAGCGAGCGCCCGGATTGTTTTTGGGCCGACGCCCTCGCGCGAAAGCAATTTTTCAAAATTTTCCGGCTTTTCATCACAAAGCCGCCAGAGAATTTTTTGCAGGTATTTGCTTCTTGAAAAATCTTCGGTCACGACCGGATGCCATTTAAATTCCTTTGTTTCAAGGTTCATAAATTTAAGGCGCTGCTGGCCGCTCATATCGGAAATTTCAAACGTCTGCGAAACGGGAGTTATATGTTTGCTTAAAATTATCAAGTCCTTCATTAACGTGTTAAACCCCTGCGAAGAAACCAGATCTTTACTTGTTTCCCGGTTTTTTGTGCTGGCGCTGGCGGTTAAGTCAAGCGTGTGGGCCAAACGTGTTTGCGAAGCGATGCCTGAATGCGGCTCGCAGACAAGGTCTTTGACGCTTTTTGAATGCCAATGATATCGCCGGGCGGTTTGGTTTTGCGTATTCATTCCCTGCTGGACAACTGTCCAGGCGCCATTGCGGGTGAAAAAGAAAGCATGGTGATAAATTGCAAAGCCATCCTGCAGGAGCGCGCTGTCAACTTTGGCCGCCATTCTGGAATTGTAGACAAGGGCGCGTGAACTTTCATTGGCCAGATTTATGCGCTCGCTCCATGTTTTTATTTCTTCCGGTGTTTTCAAAGATGTTTTGCCTTTACCGCCGCAGATAAAAATGCCAAGGTCTTTTTCGTTGTCTCTTATCGCCTCTTTTAAAGCCGCGGTCAAAATTGTCGTGAGCCCTGAAGCGTTCCAGTCAAATGCCAAAACAGTGCCGAGCGTTTGAAACCAGGCCGGGTCCGCCAGCCGGCGGATAAATTCGTCGGGCCCTTCTTCGGCGGCGATGGCAAAAATCATTTCCTTGCCCAAAGCAACCATTCGTTCAAAAAGCCATCGCGGGCATTTGCCAAAATCCAGCCCGAAAGTTGCGATGCCGCGTTGGATCATAATTTTCTCTAAAATTTCAAGCCGCAAGGCGCAAAAATTTTAGCCAGAAAATATGAACCCCGCATTAATTTTGCCATTTTTTACGCATTTATTGTTAGAAATCAATAAAGTCGTTTTTTATTTTACGGCATGCGTGGCCGAATAGGCCATCCCGTTTTGGGCGAAGCGTGCCGCCTCTCGCATACCTGCAAAATTAGTGCGTGGGTCATACCATAGATATATTTTTTAACAAAAATAATCTTCTATATCATATCATATGTGCTAGAGACAAAACTGTCCACAAAAAGAAAAGCCCGTTTGGCAGTTTGGCTGCGGCGGGCTTGGGTATGGGTTGATCGGTGAGGAGTTAAATGATGGTATTGGTAAAAAGAACAGGGTAAATCACGCCTTTGACAGAGACAACGTTAAACGAGACATTTTGGTTTACAATTTTTGCGCGAACTTTGTTCAGAAAATAGCGGATACGGCAATTTTTCGGAGCGGGCAAATTTTGATCGTTCAGCACGCAGGCGCCGTTGTTCTTGTCGTTGCGATCTACCTTTGCGCAGGTAAAGTGGTACAAACCGCTGACTTTCATGAACCGGCAAGGCGGCAACTGAATAATATATCTGCTTTGGTCGATCCAGAAAATTTTTTCCTCGCCCGCGTCTCCGCCGATGCCAGCGCCTAAAAAATCGTTCATAAATTTAGCAATAGCTTCTTCCGGGGTCTGCGCCGCAATAACGCATGAACGCGGGCTGACGCTGGGCTGGTGCCGGAGCACAAATTTCTCTTCCAGCTGGCATAGTTCGTCATATCTGACGAGAATGCCTATGTTATCAATTACGATTGGCGCGGAATTCAGTCCTTTTCCTATTTTGACCCACCTCATGAGAATTGGAATTTGCCATAACATTATTCTCACCCCCTTTGATAGTATTACGAACTGTCCTTTTGGTAGATATTAGCGGACGGTTTATTTGGTGTCAATGGCGGGAATGAAAAAGCGGTTCGCGAGAATTTTTCTCGCGAACCGCTGTGAGAACAGTAGACTTAAGGAGCGTAGATGCCAAAGCCCGGACTGAGAGCGCTTTTTATAGACAGACCTTTTTTACCAGCGCAGGGGTCATTGTAAACTTCCTGGATAACAGCAAAGGCTTCCCATATTTGTGGGCCGATCTCGGTACCATCTGCAGCATACCAGGTTTGTTCGCCGTAATACGCATCTGTAGGTGGACCTTCATAGGCATCAGCCGGGGCCGCGACAATTTTTACAAAATCAAACCATGAGCACTCAATGCCAGCTTCGGTATACTCGCCGCTATTGTGGTTTGTGAGCCATGCACCAGAGCCGATATACGGGGAACTCCTGTCAAGCAAGCCATCGCCATCGCAATCCATATTTGACAGCCAGGCATCATTCCACTTCATCATTACGCGGTCGTGGCGATAGGGCCAGTACCATTTAGTGGCGGCAGTAGGATTCTGAGTCAGGTAGGATGCATCGTCTCCGTTATAAGGAGGCAAACCGTCTTTGCCAACGTAAGCATTTGCATACGAACCGATGAAAGAATGGGCTTGATAGTTGTAGCCGAAAACGTCATATCCGGGCGTGATCGGCTGTCCAGCCAGATAATGGCCGACAGAGTACGTAATCAATCCGTCCTTTAGGGTCGTGCAGGATGATTTTAATCCTGCAAAGGCGATTGAGGACATCAACGACATAGCAATCAACGCAGTCAGTAGCAGAAATATCCATTTCTTCATTCTTTTCCCTCCTTTTTTGAATTTGGTCTTACGTTTAAGAAACTTTATTCACCTCCTCTCTTCTAGAATGGTGGCTTGCATGGCTTGTCAGAAAAAAGGTCAACGAACGCGGCAATCAGGCCGATTAAAACGACAGCGGAAATCACAGCCAGGACGGCGTTAGGCAGGATCTTTATGATTGCCACAAGAGCAATAAGAACTGCACCCATCTTTGCTGAAAAACGCAGGTCCCCTTTTGTGAAAACCGGTTGCGGCTTGAATGGCATTTTGCACCCCCTTTAAAAGATTTTGAAAAGAACGGCTGAAATATAAAGAGTAATATGCTTTTTGTTTTACTCGCTATCTTCAATAATAAAACACTGACACGGAAATGTCAATGTTTTTGGTACAAAAATTTTCTCGCGCAAATAAACAACATTCGCCCATTTGGGCGGGATTCCTCCCCCGCGAATGCGGGGTCGGAATGACAGAACAATAGGAATCGTCCTGTCAGCTTTTTGGCAGGTCTTTGCGGAATTTTTTATCAATTTCGCGCAGGGCGGCTTTCATCTCTTGCTCGGATTTTTCCTCTTCTTCCGGCGTAATTTCCACCACTCCCTCTTTTTGGACAGCTTCTGTCGCCTCGCGCATTTTTTGCTGCTGTTTTGGCAGATCGCCCTGCTTCTTTGCTTTTTCAATTTCTTCGGGCGTCAAACTGAACTGGCCTTTCGTATATTTTGACAGATCCGGCTTTTCTATATTTGGTTGTTCGTGCATAAGTTTGGCCTAAAATAGCCTTCGACTCCGCCCCTCGCCAAGCTCGGGGCTTCGCTCAGGCAATAATAACGCTGGCCTTATTATATCATTAATTATTCAAACTTTACAACAACGATCTCCGGCGCGGCGCCCACGCGCAGAGGCGGGCCCCAGGTGCCTGTGCCGGAAGAAGTATAAACAAACATGTCCCCTGTTTTATTCAAGCCGTAATCAAAACCCTTATAGACAAAATGCGTGATAATGCTGTTTGGGAATATCTGGCCTTGATGAGAATGGCCGGAAATTTGGAGTGATACGCCCGCATTCTTGGCAATATCAATGTCAAAAGGAGAATGTTTAAGAAGGATGCTGGGTTTTGTCGCGTCTATATTTAGCGATTGCAGAATTTGCGTGAATTTAGGGACAGCAAGCGAGTCACGGTCATCCACGCCGATTATTTGCAAGCCGTTGATGTCAATTTTTTCGTTAAGAAGCACTTTTATGCCGGCGTTTTTCACGGCGTCAAGATAAGGCGCCGGGTCGCCAAACTCTTCGTGGTTGCCGGTGATAAAATATGTTCCCAGGGGGCTGGAAATTTTGCCGAATGTCTCGGCCAATTTATTGAGGTCAAAAGAAGTGCCATCTGCCGCGCCGTCATAAAGGTCGCCGCCAATGAAAACAATGTCCGGCTTTTGCTCTTGGACCATATCGGCAATTTTTTGGGCAAAACTAAAATTTCTGACCTGACCAAGATGCACGTCGCTCACCCAGACAGCGGTTTTGCCTTGCCAGGCAGAGGGCAAATTTTGCAAAGAGACAGTAATCTTTGTGACGCGGACGATATCGGCGTTTATGATGCCAAAGCCCGCAACAAAAAGCGCAACGCTGAAAAATATGCCAGCAAACAATTTTGTGTCAGGCGAAAATCCGAGCAATCTGGAAATTCCGTAGAAGAGCCATAATAATATCACGGCCCATAAAAGATAATAGAGAATGCCCAGCCACCCCATCGCGCCGGTATAGATCAGGCGGGTGAAAAAATTAAAATATCGCGATGCAAGAATAAAGCTGGCAATGAGCGAAACCAGCAAAACCGGAAGCGCGATCTTTAAAAAGAAAAGAAGCTTTGAATTTGTCAGCCCCAAAAACCGCACAAGCGTCTTGTAAAAAGACCAGTGGGCAAAGGAAAGAATTAAAAAAGCGACAAAAACGGCGAGAATGATAGTGTAAGTGGTCATACCAGGTAGTAGAAATTCGGCAGTTATGTCTTTTTGCTGTCAGGCAGCAGCCGAATTTTCACTACCTGGCATAGAATTTTAGTTTACATCTTAAATACTATTTTGTAAATTCTGTTTTGTGCACACATAAATTTTAAAAGGCGGAGTGGTTTTCCGCCTTTTGGTGCTAGAAAGGACAATTTAGCGGCAGGTTCTGTGCATTGATTGCGTGACCAGACCGCATTTTTTTGAGCCGTTGCGGCTGGTTGCCATAAACTTCGGGCGCAGCCCCCAGATGCATAGCCCCGCCATTTCATGTGTGTCCCTGGCGCCATGCTCGTTTCCGTTCATCAGGCGGGAAAACTCTCCGGCTACTCGCAGAGCGGCCTGGCGTCCAAGGCAATGACGGCAGGCATGACAGCTTTTTGTGAAAATTTTGCTTGCCCATTGAGAGTTTGGATTGCCGTCAGAATCAATTCTGACAATAACGTCCCTGCCCAGAATATTCTTCAAGATCATATCTGCTGTTTCTGACATTTCTCCCTCCTTGTCTGATAGAATATTTTGCTGGATCGCGCGGCAAGCCGGCAGCTGATCTTTTATGAACTTTTCTTTTATAATTTTAACATGCGTATTGCGGAACGTCAAAAAAAAGAAAAGATTCCAAACAAAAAACAACCCAAAAAAGCGGGTTGTTTTTAAGGATTGATTTATTTTGTAAATTTGAATGTAGAAATGATCTGATCAAAACCCTTGTTAAGTTTATCGTTTTCGGCTTGAGTTTCATCTGGGGCTGTGATTGACATGCTTAATTCTATTCGGTCTACTTGGCTGTTAAATACCACGATACCAGCATTATAGGCCTTAGCTTGAGGATTATACCCCAAGTAACGGAATCCTTTTGCGTCTCCTATGGATACGACCTTGCCTGGAAGACCAGAACTAGTTTCTATTTCATCGCCAACAGAGGATTGGTTGATAATCCGCTGGTCTTCCATGGGGCTTTTCCGTGAACATACGCCATTAGTACAGGTTTCTTTATTATCAATAAGCGATGAAAATTTCGCAAAATTCACATAGAGATGGGTCGCGCCGGGGCTTACATCAGAATTTAATTGCTTGGTTTGGCTGTCAAAGCCGTATGAGCCATCTCCTAAGTCAACCAATTGGCTGTCCAGAAAAAATATTTGCGGATACTTAAACTCAAAACCATAATCATTGTTTGTATAAGTTTTCCAATCAGCGGTTTCATCCGAAGCCGGGGTAGGTGTCGGAGTTTCTGTTGCCACAAAAAATTCTGGTATCCACCCCTGTTTCCAAGCTAAAAGTCCCCCACCAACAACTGCTAAAACAATGATTACTGCTAATACTATTGCTGAAAATCCGCTTTGAGATGATTTTTTCATATGATTTAATTAATTGCTGATCCTTTATCTTTATCATAACAAAAATCCAAAAAAATATATACTTTTTTTGGAATTCTCGCTCAATGGGTCTCTTTCGTTCCTGCTTCGTCCCGCATTTGTGGGACTACTCTCCTTCGGTAAACTTTCGGAGGACACAACGAAAGGACGCGGTAAAACTACGGAAGACGAAATGACGGCTTTTGAACTTTTGAGCGAGCAGACCTTGATTCAGAACTTTTTAATCCGTGGCGTGGGGTCTACAAATAATCTTTGAAAACCTTTCGAAAATGGAATCCATAAATTGCATAAGTGATTGCTAACGGGAAAACCCGTGGACGTCTGAATAAAGACCAGAAAAAAAATTTCCAATAATAAGCCCTCGCCTCGTCTTTTATACCGAGAAACCATATAGATTTTAAAAATGCTCCCGGGTATCCAAAATTAAAACGAATGTGACCGAAGTGAAAATGCAGCTTTTTTAAAGGATTATATTCTTTTAAAAATTTCCCAACCCGTTCATAATAAGGTTTAGGAGAATAAATTCCGCTGATAATCCTTTTATAGCCGCCGATGAGTATTTCATGGTTCATTTTAGGGATAAAATTTATTGAAAAATCCGTATTATCTCCTGAAATCTCCTTCAACAATCTATTTTCTTTCGTAAGGCGCTGGTAGAGCCTGGTGCCGCGCGGTGCATTTAATAGCCCTACCATCGCAGTGATAATCCCGCTTTCTTGGATAAATTCAATTTGCTTTTCAAAGATTGATGGGGGGTCGCTATCAAACCCGACAATAAATCCTCCGGTAACTTGCAATCCCAGCTTCTGAATTTTTTTAACACAGGCCACTAAGTCGCGGTTTTTGTTTTGAAATTTATTACATTCTGCCAAGCTTTCCTCGTTGGGCGTCTCAATGCCGAGAAACACCGAATCAAAGCCCGCTTGCGCCATCAATTGCATAAGTTCATCGTCGTCAGAAAGATTTACAGACGCTTCCGTGCTAAAAGAGAAAGGATGCCTTTTAGCCGCCATCCATTGGATTATAGCCGGCAAGATTTCCTGTTTTAGCTTTATCTTGTTTCCTATAAAGTTATCGTCAACAAAAAATACTCCTCCTCTCCAGCCCTGAGAGTATAAACTTTCTAATTCAGCTAATATTTGGCCTCTGCTCTTTGTTCTGACCCCGCGTCCAAAAAGATTAGTTATATCGCAAAATTCACAATTAAAAGGACAGCCACGGGAATACTGGATATTCATAGATGCATATTTTCTCATATTAATCAGCCCCCAGAGCGGGATTGGCGTCTTTTCTATATTTGGGAATTTTTGAGAGGTATAAATATGTTTTGCACTTCCATTCTTCAAGTCTTCTAAAAAAAGCGGCAGTGTAATTTCCGCCTCATTAAGCACAAAATAATCCACGTCTAGAAACTCCTCATGTCCGGCCGTAAAGAGAGGCCCGCCAGCGACAATTTTGATACCCATTTTTTTACATCTGCTGATCACTTCTTTCACCGATGCTTTTTGTATGGCCATGGCGCTGATAAAAACCAGATCAGCCCCTTTGAGATCTTTATCCCTTAGCTTGGTTACATTCATGTCCACGAGTTTTTTCTCCCAATTTTTTGGCAGCATTGCCGCTACGGTTAATAATCCTAACGGCGGATAAGATGCCTTTTTAGAAATAAATTTTAAGGCATACTTAAAACTCCAGAAAGTATCGGGACATCGAGGGCAAACCAAGACGACTTTCATATTAAACTCTTTATTCATATCAAAACTTTATTCTTTATCCCCACACCAGAATACCACGAGCGTCAGTCCATGGTGTGGGGATTTATTTCCCGCTTGTCAGCTTTATTATACCACTTCGACAGGCTCAGCGTAAACAAAAAACACCTTAATGAACAGGTGATTTTTGTCTGACTTGCCCTGAGCAGTTCGACTTGAGCTCACTGTCGAAAGTCTTGTCGAAGGGCTCCGCATCGTGGACGACGTTAGAACCTATTTTTAAACTACAACGGGGTGCTTTTACATGCCAAACCTTACTACTGGTAAGGCAGAGGCAGTTTAGTCAGAAGTTTTTTTCTTTCTCTTTATCAAACCTACAATGCCGATAATAATCGCTACTAATCCAATTAATTGTCCCCCGGGACTATCATCAAATTCACCATATACGAACATGAATGCACCGAGCAGTATTGTGACAACAAAATATGATATTCTACTTTTATTCATATTAAAAATGCATCCTTATTGGCTCGCTTGGCAGGACCCTTCGATATACTCAGGGTAAACAGCTTTTATGGTGAGTGTAGTCGAACCATTCGAATCTTTGATTGGGGTAATGTTCTGCCTACTCCAGATATAGTTTTAAGCCAAGCTAGACAGCTATTGGCTTTGGTTTACCCTGAGCCGTGTCGAAGGGTCTGACTTTTCGGGTAAGGTTACCCATCCCTATTACTCTCCGCTTATTTTCTTCTTTTTGAACCAACCAATTACAAATAAAATTCCTATAAGAAATGCAACTCCAGAAATTTGTATAGACCAAAATAACATATACCATTCAAATGGCTTCCTCGTTAGTATAATAATATACAATAGTCCAGCTAGAACAAAAGCAATTCCTCCAACTATCTCATGTTTCCAAGATATTAATAGAACAATCAATAAAACAAGTGCGGGAATATTATGTATAAATAATGCGCCAAGCGTTTGCCAAAAGCTTAATTCAGGAGAGAAAACATCTAATGACATCAATGCTAAAAATAATATAAATATTATTGATAGAATTCTTGGCGTCCAATAGATAAATTTATTTATCTTTTTTCCCATATTATTCATTTTACCACTTTGACAGGCTCGACGTAAACAAAGAGCCACCTGTTTGATAAGGCGGCGAATCGAGCTTTCATTCGTGGACAAGTTCAGAACTCTAGATTGGATTAGGGTGAAGCAAGGTTTAGGAAAATATATTAACGGTGATGATTTTCGCACATTAGCTATTTGTGTCCACTGAGTGTTATAATTGCTTTATTATGAAGCAAACTAAAAAGATATCATTTGATTGGGGTTTTACCCTTATTGAGCTTTTGGTTGTTATTTCAATTATTGGGATTTTAGGCTCTGTTGTTATGGTAAGCGTGAACAGTGTTCGTATAAAAGCACGTGATGCTCAACGAGTAGCCAATATAAACCAGATTGCGAATGCTATTGCCCTTTATCAGATCGATAGCGGAGGAGTGCCACCTGGCGAAAATGGTGTTGAGTATGTGAACGGTAATCCGGAATGGATTCCCGGACTTGCGCCAAAATATATGTCCTCTGTTCCGTCAGACCCTATTGATGCCGAAGAACACAAATTTCACTACTCTCGCCAGGGTAATGACTACGAAGTTATTTCTTTCCTTGAGCAGAATGGTAACGATGCGGCTTGTGGCGACGGTGGTTCTTCATGCCAATATTACGAAAAAGCCTCCGGCGCGTTTTTGGCTCTCGTAAATCCCGGCGCAAGCGGATGGCGCTTCGCATCTTCCACCGAAGTCGTTATCATTCCGCCACCGACCCTTACCTCTGCCCCACCCGCACCAACAGGTCTTAGGGTGGGATTTGGCATAGGCAGTGGTGTGAATAACTGGGTAAAAGCTGCTGAGAGTTTAAGTTTTAATTTTGACGCCGGCAGCCTCTCTAATGTGAGCGCATTCCGCTTATACCAGAAAAAGCCGCAGGATTCGGCATTTAATCTAGTCGCGGAATTCAGTAATCCACCCTCAAGCCCTCCCTGCAATGACAAAAGAACGTACGGGACATGGTCTCTCATATCGTTATCAGTAGATTGCCCCGGTTCTGCATGGCATATAAGCCGCACTAGCTTGTATCCTGTTTCCAATTATGCCATTGGTGATTACTTGTATTATGTGACTGCGGTTGACGTTTTAGGCGCAGAAGGGCCACCTTCTATAACAGGCATATCAACCTTTCTTGAGACATTTGCCATTCAAAGTCCAATCTTGGTTGAATCTTCTGGTTCGCTAAACCCGACCTTTAGATGGCCAGTGGTGAATGGCTGGCCTCAGACGCCAGCCTACTGGATTATTGTGGCGCTAAGCGACGGAACCGGACAGCAGCGGATGTTATTACCCTATTCTACATCCGGCCCTATTGGTTCCAAGGTGTATGACGGTCCAACGCTAGTTCCCAACAAAGAATATTCTGTTTGGATATACGGCCGAACACATAGCCCCGATCAGAGCGAAGATCAGGTTTCATTTGCTTCGGGGACGGCAACTTTTATGGTCACGGCTCCTACCTCAGATTAATTCTCTTAACGATTAGCTCCGC
>JAZDMV010000007.1:0-32781 GCA_043800535.1 bacterium
TACCAATGCACATAGCCATTCTTTCTGATGTTCACAAAATCTTCTCTTTAAATTATCTGTGTATCCAATGTACCAATCGCCATTTCCTTTTTTAAGCACATAAGTATAGTGCATAGAGGGCGGGGTAAAGGTTTTGTTACCAAAATTTCATCACCCTCCGGGCTCGAAATTTTGTACAAAGCCCTTTATTTTTCTAAAAGCATTCTCAATTCTGCCGGATTGAGCGAATAAATTTCTGCGTCCTCATATGTGACAAGCCCCTGATTAATAAGATTGGCCAGCGAGCGGTTAATAGAAATCATCCCATCGTCTGAACTTGTTTCAATTACCATATCAATCTGATGTACTTTTCCTTCACGGATAAGATTGCGCACTGCCGAGTTAACCACCAAGAGCTCCACCGCGTTGACGAGCCCCCCTTTGGTGCACGGAATAAGACGCCTGGAAACAATACCAAGCAGGGTTGAGGCAAGCTGCATACGAATCTGATTCTGCTGATGCGGCGGAGACGTATCAATTATTCTGTCTATCGTCTGGGCAGCCGTATTTGTATGCAGGGTTGAAAAAATCAAATGTCCCGTTTCTGCCGCCGTGATGGCGGCTGAAATAGTTTCCGAGTCGCGCATCTCGCCGACCATCACCACGTCTGCGTCTTCACGGAACATCGCCCGAAGCGCCCGGTGAAAATCAATCGCGTCAACCCCGACTTCCCGCTGGTCAACGATGCATTTATCCTGCGTGAACAAATATTCAACCGGGTCTTCTATCGTAATAATGTGGTCATGCCGCGTATGATTGATCTCATCAATCATTGATGCCAGAGCCGTTGATTTGCCGTGGCCGGATGGCCCGACTACCAAAAAAAATCCCTGGCTCATGGGCGTAAACTGATGCAACATCGGCGGCAAATTCAATTCTTCAATCGTCCTTATCTTTGTCGGCAGAAGCCGCATGGCGGCGGCAATTTTTCCTGTCTGCTGATAAATGTTTACACGAAATCTCGCTTTTTCCTCGTAGGAGAAAGAAAGGTCTATGTCTTTGTACGCCCAAAACCTCTCTTCCTGATCTTTGTTTATCAAACTGAACGCCAATTCTTTCACCTTGTCATCGCTCAGAACCTCCCGACCCTCTACGGGTTTTAATTTACCTTCTATCCTGACCACAGGCGGCCGGCCGCAGGTCAAATGAATGTCCGTTGCGTCAAGCCGGATTGCCTCATCAATTAACTCCGACATTTCTTTATTTATATCTGGTTTTTCATTTGGCATATCACCCTACGAAATTACTAATCTTTTACAAATACTACCAATAAATGCATATTTGTACTATTTGTAAATTAGTAATAAATTCGTAAATTAGCAGGGGTTTCCTATTTTTTTAATACCTTTTTCACCTTATTTATCACCTCTGTGGGCGTGAAGTGGGCCTTAACGATATAATCAGCCACTCCCAGTTCCAGCCCCTTTTCTACTTCCTCTTTCTGCCCCAAATTTGTTAACGCGATAATTTTAATACTTCTCAGCACGGGATCTTTTTTCATTTTTTCTATCACTTCAAAACCGTCCATTTTTGGCAGAACAATATCAAGTAGCATAAGATCGGGCTTGACTGCCTCAGCTTTTTTTAATGCCTCCTTGCCGTCAGTCGCCAATTCCACCTCAAATTTCTCCTGACTAAGTTTTGTTGAATACATTTCCGCTAAAAATGGATCATCCTCCACGATAAGAATTTTCATCTATTGGCGAATTATGCAAATGGCTTCGCCCGCGAATCTTGCGAATAATTATTTGCATAATTCGTGGCCCGAAGGGCATTAGCGTTATTCGTTAATTTTATTCCTCCACTGCCTCCAAAACTTCCTCCAGGGAAATTGTACCCTCAAGCACCTTCAAAAACCCGTCCTGTTTCATTGTCAGCATTCCCTGACGCCTTGCTTCCTCAATAATTTTTGACTCAGTCGGCCCTTCTATTATAATTTGCTCAAGTTCCGACGTCATATACATCACTTCAAAAATCGCGATCCGGCCTTTTGTCCCTTTGCCGGCACAGAATTTGCAGCCCGGCGCTTCCCATGTTTTTATTTCGCTGTTCAGAACATTAAGATATTCCTTTTTAGTTTCTTGCGGTATTTTTTCCAATTCTATTTTTATCATTTCCCTGACTTTCGGCGCTGGCTCTTTTTGCTGTTTGCACTGCGGGCAAAGCCGCCGCACAAGCCGCTGCGCCATTGCAATGTTTGTGGACGAAGGCAACAAAAACGAGCTGACTCCCATGTCAATCAAGCGCGGAATAACGCCAGTAGCATTGTTCGTATGCAACGTTGAAAGAACGATATGGCCGGTTAGCGCCGCGTGCGTTGCCAAATCCGCCGTCTCTTCATCCCTGATCTCACCTACCATTATAATGTCCGGGTCCTGCCGCAAGATTGACCGCAGCCCCGAAGCAAAAGTATACCCGATTTCCGGATTTGTCTGGGATTGGCTGATACCCGCAACATTGTATTCTATCGGATCTTCCAAGCTGACGATATTTACTCCCGCATCATTCAAAACGCTTATTATTGCGTAAAGCGTTGTGGTTTTGCCCGAACCGGTCGGTCCTGTTATCAAAATCATGCCGAACGGCTTTTTAATGCCTGTATGCATAACTTTGAGGTTATGCCCCGAAAGTCCCAGTTGTTCAAAAGTCAGCATCCCGACTGTCGGATCAAGCAGGCGCAGCACAACCTTTTCGCCAAAAGATGTCGGAAAAGTTGAAACACGGAAATCAATTTTTTTCCCGTCAATTTCCGAATGGAATCTGCCGTCCTGCGGGATGCGCGTCTCGTCAATTTTTAAATTAGAAAGTATTTTAATTCTGGTGGCGATGCCGGAGTGGACGTTTTTGGGCAAAATTATGCTTGTGTAAAGAATGCCGTCAACCCTGAACCTGATGCGCACCTCGTTTTCCGTCGGTTCAATATGAATATCCGAAGCATTGCCATCCTGCGCGTGTCTTAGCATCACCGCAACGATTTTTGTTATCGGCGCTTCAGCCATAACCCGCTCAGCCACTTCTTCCGCCTTAGATCTTGCCGTTTCTGGCTTCTCTTCTACAAGTTCATGTTCAAGTTCCTTAAGCGCTGTCGCCACCTCTTCTTTTAATGTGCGGTATTGCGCCAGAATATCCTTAAGGTCAGTTGGCGTAATAATATATACCTGCGGCTCAAACCCGCGGCGCTTGGCAATAAAATTCAACGCCTGCTGGGACTTGACGTCATCGGGATTTACCATGCCGATGCTTAATGCGTTCCCCCTTTTCTCTATTGGCACAAATTGATAAAAAGCAGCCGCCTCTTCCGAAACCTCTTTCAAAACATCCGGAGCGATGTTTTTACCGGCTAAGCTGATAAACGGAACATTGAGTTGTTGGCCCCGCTCCTCCGCAGTTTTTAATTCACCAACAGATTGCTTTGGCATGCCAATTTTGTCGAAATTTTGAAGTGAAGCTTCGTGCTGAACGCACAAAATTCGTCAAAAAATAAAGTCCGCAGTTTTGTATCCAAAATTCTGCAGCCTACGGCTTTGAATTTTGGACAAAGCCCTTTACTGATAATAAACGTACAGGTCAACCGAAAATGAAAGCGCATTCTGCTCTGCGCCGCTCTGCGCGTTGGCAAAGGTAAAAACCATGACATCCATTACTCTTTCATTACCTTCAACTGCCTTAAGATATGTCTTAAACGCATCATAATTTCCGCTAAGCCTTAACTTGACCAGCAGGGTCTTATAGATTTCTGCCGAGGGAACTGTCTGTGCTGGCATCATTTGAGTCGCATCAGACGCCACGACCGGAACAGCATCTGGAGCTTGCGGCATAATCGGTTCGCCGGTTTGGGCTGGCATTGAAATATTTTGCTGTGTCTGAATCTGCATAAAATCAACTGACTCCATGGTCAGCCCATTGCCCGTGGCCAAACTTTCAAGGCCAATAAGCAATTTGGCAAGTTCTTTCTCTTTGGGCAAAACGGTTAAAAGCTTATCCCCTGCTTCGGGATTTTTATCGTATTCCCGGTTTAAGGTTTTAATTTTTTCGCCAAAAGCCTCAATACGGGCAATCCTTTCCTGCTGGCCTGTAATATTGTCTTTATTTAATGAAAGTTCGTCAAAAGCCGGCATAATCAGGAAAAAAATGATTGCTGCTGCCGCCATTATTGAACTGATGATAATTAGTGAGTCCTTACGCATGCGAATGCGGGATTTATTGTTTAAGATTTATGCATTATGAATATCTTTAAATTATTTCTCTTTAATCAATGTTCTCGGATCAAATTTTATATTAGCCGAAAACTCAATGCCGTTTTTTGTGAAATTGATGCCAGAAACGCCGATCTCAAATTTTGCTTTTTCAAACGCGGTTATCTGGTTGGCCAAAAAAGAATAGCTCTGTGCCGCTCCTCTCATGTCCGCTTTGCCTTCCTCTGTGCTGACGCTCCAGCTTGACCATTTGACCTGCGGCAAAGTTACACCCTCAAGCGCCTCAAAAAACAAAGAGCTATAAATATGGCTATTTTTTAATTTTTCAAGGATCTGCTGCGCTTTTTCAATATCCGACATTTTTTTAATAAACGCCAAATTTTCGGGGCTGTTTTGGCTATTTTCCAAAGCGCTTGCCTCCTGCGCCAACTGTTCAACTTGTCTAACGATATAAAAATAATTATAAGCTTTTAATCCTCCAAAAACCGCCAGGCACAACAAAAACGCAATAAGAGCCAGAATGACTTTTTTATCCCGCAAAAATACCCACTGCGATTCTTCGCCGGCAAGCGAAATACCGCGGCTTTTTATGTCGCCGGCCAGCTCAGCTGTCTTTTGTTGTTTGGGAATGATGTCCATGCTAGCTTCGCTCAAAATAAAATATTAAATATAAAAAATAAAATCTTTTATTTTTGGTTTTTTATTTATGCCTCCCGCATCGCTCCTCCCGTGGCCACTGCCATGAACGGCCCGATTTCTTTAAGCGCGCCGGCTAATTTTGGGTCAGAGGCCAGGCGCGCAAAAGGATTCCCTATGTCAGCAGGTATACCAATTTTTGATGACAAAATCCCCGCCCAGTCTTCATCCATCGCGCCCCCGCCGGTAAGAATTGCTCTTGCCACCTTGCGGTTGTAGCGTTTTTCATAAAGGGTAATTATCTTTGCCGCTTCAACCGGCAAATCCAGCGCTTCGTTTCTCTCAAATGTAAGTGTCAGGCGAATCGCGCCTTTGTCCATAATGACAAGATCAACGTTTTCTTTGCCCAAATCTATTATTAAATATGTTCCCGCATCCTTGCCTACCAAAGAGCGGATTATGCTGAATGCCTCCTGCTCTATGGCCAGCACCTTAAGGTTTGCAATTTTTGCGATTTGGGCAATTTTTTTTATAACTTCCTGCGGCACAGCAACAATCAAAATCTGCATAGTTTTTGAACCGCCTTGCACGGCTCCTCCAGCTGGCACCTCCGCGTCTTGCACAGCCGGTGTTTGGCCCGCGCCTTGCGACCCAAGCGAATCGCCCGCGTTTTTTGACGGCCCCGGTTCAATAAATTCGCCCACCACGCTCCAGTCAAGCACCACTTCTTCTATCGGCACCGGCACATATTTGCGCGCCTCAAAGGGAATCGTTTTTGCAATTTCGTCCTCTCGCATGACTGGCATATTTATTATGGTAGAAAATGTTTCGTCAACCGACAAAGAAATTACCGCTTGGCGCGAAGAGATACCCGCCTGCGCCATAATTTTTTGCAGGACTTCGGCCGTATCGCTGGAATTAAGCTTTCCTATATTAAGGCGCGAGCCGCCTTTTACCTGAGCGATTGCGTAATTGGTTAAAACAATCCGCTCGTTTTCACGGGACAACTCAACCACCTTAACCCCTGAAGATCCGAAATCAATGCCAAGGCAGTTTTTTTGTTTTCTTCTGAACCAGTCAAATAGCAACTTAGTGGGATTTAAGATTTATGAATTAAAACGTATGAATATAAAAATGCCCGCCATTCTTAAGTCTTTATTCCATTATATCACAAACAGCAACAGACGGCCGTTCAAAGTTATCCACAAAAAAATAGCCCCGCTCCGCCAACCGGCGGAGTACGGGACTATTTTTCAGAATTACTTTAAATTACAAAATCTTAAATCAATGTCATTACGAGGACCCCGCACCGTGCGGGGGACGAAGTCTCCCTGCGGGAATCTCCCGAAGGGAGACAATCCCGTGTTTTTACCGCAAAGCGCGGGATTGCCGCGCTCACCCCGTAAAATGCGGGGTTCGCTCGCAATGACGTTTCTTGATTCAGGGATTTATGAATTATTCCTAAATCTCCTGCTAATTACTTAACTTCCGGCTGCTTTTCCGTAACCGGCACTTCTGCCCTGTTTTCTGGCGACTGGGCCGGCGGCGCAATGCCATCAAGCGCCGCTTTTCCCGCTTTCAGGTTTTCAATGATCTTGGGCACTTCCTGATTGTCCGGGTTGAGAGCCATGATCTTTTCAAACTGGTCTATCGCTTTCTGTTTTTCGTTCTGCCTGTCGTAAATAAGGCCCAGGAAATAACGGGCGTTAGAATAATTCGCGTCAAGAGTCAGAGAACGCTCAAACTCCGCCTGTGATTTTGCCCAATCCTGCTTTTTGTAATAAAGCAGACCGAGCTGGAACGCCACGCCGATGTCATTGGGGAAATTTGCTTTTGTAATTTCCATTTTTTCAATTGCCGAATCAATTTTCCCCTGCCGGTCGTAAATCAAAGCGAGCTGATAATGAGCCGGCGCGTAATCGCTTTTTACCTCAATGGCTTTATTAAACTGCTCTTCGGCCTTACCAAGATATTCAATCGCTTTAGCCTGTTTTTCTGCATCCTGGCCTGCCTGGCTGGCTGTTAAGTCAGCCATCACCATATAGCCTGAGCCCAGTTCAAAAAAAGCATACGGGTTTTTCGGCGAGAGCTTAGTTGCTTCAATAAAGCTTAAAAGCATCCAGTCCTCCGCGCCGGAAAGATAGCCGATGACCGAGCGATATATCGTACCGCGCTGTATCCAGTTGTCCGAATTCTGTGAGTTCAGTTCAGTGGCCGCCTTGCTCAAATTAACCGAGTCGGCGATAAACTGCTGGGCGCGCAAATCGCGGTCTGCTGATTTTGGCTTAGCCAGTTCTTCGTTCACTCTGGCCAAGGCAACCTGGGCCAGCGACGCAAGATAAGTATCCCTATATGTATTGAGCGAGGCCGCTTTCAAAATATCGTTATACGCCTGCTCCAGATTACCATTCACAACGCTGGCCGTCACCCCGCGCTGGTAAACCGCATCTGCCCGCCAATAATTGAAACCGAGATAAAAGAAGCTGATAGTCAGGACTAAAAATATGACAAGCAGAAAAGAAAAAACAGATGCCAATGGAGATTCTTTCCGGAAGCTCAAAGATATAACCGCTTCCGGCTCCTCTGCTGTTTGGCCCGCCCCTTTCAGGCCTTTCAATAAAAACAGCGAGATGCCAAGTGTAAACCAGAACATAAATTCAAGAGTAAGGTTGGTCGGGTAGAGAAACTGCATGGCAGCCAAAAACAGCCACGAAGAATAGAAAGCCAGCGCGCCAGACCAGTTTTCGCCGGTCCTTGTCATGAGGCGCAGGGCGCCCCAGATACCAAAAAATACAACCAGCAACATCCAAAAGCCAGTGCCGATTATTCCTAGGCCCGCCGGCATCGCGAATACCTTTGAAACGCCTTGGTTAAACCGGACATTCCAGAAAACCGTCTGGTTGACCAAGGACGAACGATAAAGCTCCCAGTTATAGGCAAAGCTCGCCGGCCCTGTGCCAAAAAATAATTTATCACCCAGCGCCCCTTTATCAATTTCCAAAGTGGCTTTATAGGAAAGGCTTACCTCTGAGGGCACATTCAGCCAGCTGCCCGAGATATTAATTTTTGTCAAAGAGAGAAGAAGCGCCATAGCCAGAACAACCATGGCAAGAATAAGCCGCGTCTGGCTCGCTCTTCCCTGTTTGATAATCCCAAAACCAACTACCATAATCATTACCCCTATCAAAGCCCACCAGACATTTGAGAAATTGAGCGCGATTATCAAAAAGAGCAGGAATCCGGCGCCTATGCCAAGAGCGATCAATTGCCAGAGCGATTTTTTGGCGTCGGTGAATTGCGCGACAGCCAGAACTAGCACAGCCGCCAAAAATATCTCAAATGCGTTCGCGGAACCAACAGTGTTAAAACCGCTGGCCTTTGCAAAATCCCAGGAGAACATAAATGTATTGGTCAGCTGCAGCAGGCCGAAGACGCCCGCGAGCGTGGCCGAGCAGAGCATGATCATTACAAGAACATTGACTTCTTTTTTGGCCTTGAAGGTATTGACGGCCAGAAAATAAACAAGCGCCAGGCACACAATTGTCAGAAAACTTTCCGCCAGGCCCGTTCCTGCGCCGACCAACCCCGCAAAAGCGCCCTTGGAAAATACCGCGCTTATTAACACCGCTGCCAGAAAAACAACAACCAAAATATTAAGCAAGCTCTTTTTGATCTCAAGTTTGCGTTGCGTCAGCACTTTTGCCAGCCACATAACCGTCAGAACAAAGCTTGCAACAAAAAGCAAAAACTGTTTATTCAGCTCAAGAACATTAGAGGTAAAAGGCAGAAAGAAAAGCGGCATTAAAAAGGCCAGAGCATAAAGACCCATTTTTATAGCCCAGCCAAAGAACTTGCCTGCTTTTGATTCCTTCTCTCCTTCCTCCGCGACGACTTGCTGCTCTTGGTTTTCGCTTTCCATTCTACGGAAAGCGGACGACAGAGATTGAGACAAATTCGTCCCTCCTACATTTTTTTCCTCCGGTGTATCATTGTTCACTTTTTTTTAGCGGTGCTGTGGTTTTTAGCCAAGTTTTGCTTGACTAACTGACTTCCAGCATCACCCGTTGATAATTATTTTATTTTAATCTAACAAATGCCAAAGCGCAAGAGATGTCAAGGCATGCAACATACGAATAACAAATTAAGAATTGCGAATAATGTTCTGCGACGTACTGAATAATCTATGCCTATTATTCATCGTTCAATATTCAACATATTGTCCATTGTTGCGTTTTCGTTTTTTAAATTTTCTGAACCTGCGCTGTTCACACATCGGCCAGGAAAATTCACCACCTGGCCGGCCTTAACTTTTATGCAATATGGCTGGCTGCTCTCTTCGTCAAAAACAGTTATGCCGTTCGGATTTTCAGCAGACCCAACCTGCAACTGTTGCGTGACAATAGGAACGGCAAACAAGTTTTTCAAACCATCAGCAAAACCATCAAGCTTTATTGGAACGTTTAAAATAGTTTTTAAAAATCCCGATGCCGCGGCAAATAATTTTTGCCGACTAGTCAAAATTTTATTTTCAATTCCTGCTGAAAAATTTGCAATGCCCGCAAAAAATTTTTCGCCGCGGCCAGATAAGTTTTCCCCAAAACCTCCGCCAGCTTTGCCGAGATTTTCCGTCGCGGTATTTATAACCCTGCTCACTGCTGCAAAATACGTATCCACTTCTTCAAACAACAGCCGCGAGGCAATAGCAATGCTTTCTTGGTTTGTTTTAAATTGTTTTTTGAACGGCGCGCTGATAGCGGCTAGACGGTCCACAAGTTCTGATTTTTTTTGAATACCCCAATTTAAAGCCAATTGCGGCCACTGGCCGGAATGACCGCTGCCTTCCCAAATTGCAACTCCAAAATTACCGGCTGACACAGGTAATTTTTCGTTGGCTTTTACTAGCAAAGCTAAGCCGTCGCTATAAAATTCATTAGCCGATGTGCTTGCGCCCTGCCATATTTCCGCAGCGGCCTGACTTGCCTGTTTAGTTGCGGAAACCAATGCGGGATAGGTCACATCTGCCAGGCCTGCTTTTATTCTGCCAAAATCCTGCTGGCCTTGGCCCGCCAAACCTACTGCGTAGTCCACGGCAGATAAAGCGCCGCTACCTATCTTATCCTGGACTTGGCTGTTCGTGACAAGCGTCAGCATTCCAAACACCGTTGCCATTACCGACAACCCAGCTAATAAAGACCCAATTTTGACCCTTGGTCGCTCTTCAGCAAACCAAACATTGATAAAGGTTACTAGATTTCTAAAAGAATTGACTGACAATTTAATTTCTTCCAACCATTTCATTCCATATGTCCTGTCTTGTCGCCTACTGCCCACACCGCCAGATCTAAACGTTTTTATATCCGGTACAAAACCCAATTTTACCCTCTTAAAAAGCGAAATCCAGAAATTTGGTATAATTTCTGGATTAATTGCTTCTCTTTTGCTTTTTTGCGGCACTTCTGCCTTTGGTTTTTTATCTGACAAAGCGCTTTTTGGCTTAATTTTAGTTTTTTGACTTAAACCGCCGTAATAATCTTCGCAATGCACAATATAATCCCTAAGCCAGGCCTCGGTTGTCATCCAATTACGGCCAATTTTTATGGCCTTTAGGCGCCCCTGGCGCGCGCGCAAACCCAAATACTCCTGCGAATATTGACAAAGTCTCGCGGCTTCGGAAAGAGAAATATATTTTTGTTCTTGTCCTCCAAGTTCCATATGTTGTCTTACCTATATTCTACCATTGACTTAAATCATGGCAATAGTTAATTTTTTATCTATCGGTTTTATCCGATAGTATATTGCATAATTAAGTTTGCGTTTAAATAAAGCATTTTTTCCTTTTGATAATTTTCCCACGGCACAATAAAAAAACAACTGTGGATAAGATTTTTGCGAAATCGAATAAAATCTTTTCGCCTAAAGTTATCCACAATTGCTATTTTTGGCTTACAAACCGGCGGTTGCCGGGCTCACAGCAGCCAGTTCAGCGTTGGATATGGGCGTGCTTGTGGCTTGCTCAAATATGAGCTGGCCAAGACCTGATTCGCTCGTGACCGTCCCAGTGACCATAAGAGCACCTGATTCACTGATAGCAGCTACGGAGGGCTTCGCTAGATGCCATGCCCGCAGGAAGCGTTTCTTGCGTCACAGACGAATTCCCTGTATCAGACACTGCTGCTGGCCCGCAGCCATCCTGAAAGGAACGCTAATATTTAACCAATTTGACATTTTAGCAAAAACCTCACGTCGGTCCGCGAGACCCGCCGATCGCCGCTATCACGCACAGAGGTGCCATCTGTGGAGAATTTTGTTGCTCTTCCCTGCCAAAAATAGTAGAATAAAATAAGATATTGATAAACATTGATAATTCCCGAGCAAAACATTATAAAATCTTATGCCAGGTAGCGAAAATTCGGCTGTGCCTGGCACTAATAAAAATTAAAATGCCGAATTTCTACTACCTGGTATGCAAAAATATATAACAGTCAAAAATGCTGCCAAGCTCCTGCACGTCACGCCGTTAACTTTGCGCAATTGGGACAAGACAGGCAAACTTAAGCCATACCGCCACCCGATCAATAAATACCGCCTCTACCGCCTGGACCAAATCGAGCTTTTCTTGCGCCGCCTTGAGCTAAGCAAAACCCGGACAGATAACAGGAAGATAGATGTTTTCTAGCTTTTTTGACAAAACCAAAAAAGCCGCTGATTTCAGTCTGGATATTTTATTTCCAAAAAACTGCCTTTCCTGTCACCGGGAAGGCTTTTATGTTTGCCCGGAATGCTTTGCAAAAATTCCCGTCCAAAAAAGTTTTTATTGCTATATCTGCGGCCGCCGCTCCCCCGAAGGAAAAACATGCCACTCATGCAAATTAAAAACCGGCTCTGCTTTGAGCGGACTTTTAGTTGCATCCAACTGGAACAATTTATTAATTCGTCAAATGATTTATGAATGCAAATACCGGTTCATAAAAGATCTGGGTGCCTTGCTCGGCGATTTGCTCATCTTGTTTCTTAATCAATCCGGCTTTTTCCGCCAATACGCATTTTCAAATCCTGAATTTTTTCTACTTGTACCAGTACCTCTGCATAGGCGACGTTCGGTCTGGCGAGGATTTAATCAGACAGAACTGATCGCCGTTCAATTAAACAAGCATCTTAAAATCCCTGCGGCCAAACACTTATTAAAACGCACACGCCACACTCCCCCGCAAATGGACATAGCCGATAAGCTCGCAAGGATACAGAACGTAAAAAATGCATTTCAATTAGATCCTGATTTAAAAACAAGCGAAATTACTGATATAAAAAATAAAATTGTCATTTTAATTGACGACGTCTGCACAACCGGTTCAACTCTTGAGCAATGCGCTCAAGCCCTAAAGCCGCTCAAACCAAAAGAAATCTGGGGGTTGGTTGTGGCAAGAGGATAAAATTTCTGATTGACTCTCTCGTATAAAAAATGGTAAGGTTTCAATAAATGTGATTTCAAAAGGAGAGGTGCCTGAGCGGCTGAAAGGGGCAGGTTGCTAACCTGTTATGCGGCCTTAAAACCGTATCGAGGGTTCGCCCCGAGATAAACTCGGGGCGCCACGGGTTTATCCCGTGGCGAATCCTAAAATTTATGCACTACGTTTATATTTTAAAAAGTCTAGAGGATAAAGATTTTTACACCGGATATACTGAAGATTTAAAAAATCGAATTGAGGAACATGATAGAGGTAAAGTCGAATCAACTAAACGCAGGCGTCCTTTAAGATTAATCTGCTACGAAGCTTATCTAGATAAGCAAACAGCGCAGGCAAGGGAAAAGTTTTTAAAGACCAGCGATGGTAAATTAGAAATTAATCGTAGACTAAAGAAATACAGGAAAGAAGGATTTTGGTGAGATGGCCGAGAGGCCTAAGGCGGCAGGTTGCTAACCTGTTGTACGGGGTTAAATCCGTACCGTGGGTTCGAATCCCACTCTCACCGCAAGCTCTGGAGGCGTGCGTGAGCGGTTGAAACGGACGGCTTGTCCCGTCAAAAGCGGAGGGGTGCCTGAGCGGTTGAAAGGACCGGTCTTGAAAACCGGAAGATCGGAAACGGTCTCGCGAGTTCGAATCTCGCCCCCTCCGCTTTGTACGGGATCGCAAAAACCGTTAGGCCGGAAACGGTCTCAGAGGTTCGAATCCTCTCGCCTCCGCCAAGCATTTAAAAATTTCCAATGGACCAAGAACAAAAAGAAGCATACAATGACGCCGAAAAACCAGGACTCATCAATATTGAGTGGCAGGCCCTGGAGTTTGAAAGTCACGAAAAAGGTCCTGGCTGGTTTATTACTGTCGGTGCGATTGCCCTGGCTTTTTTTGCCATTGCGCTCATCATGGCAAATTATATTTTTGCGATACTGATAATCTTAGCTGTCTTTGTGGTTTTTTTATATGCCATCATGGAACCGCAGATCATCAAATTCAGAATTAACGCTCGCGGCATATCAACGGGCGATAAATTTTATGACTACCAAGACCTCAAGTCGTTCTGGATTTTCTACGAACCGCCTGCAACAAAGGAGCTTAGCATAAAAACAAAAAGACTATTGATGCCTTTGCTTAAAATCCCACTTGCTGACCAGAATCCGGTCCAGATCCGCCGGGCATTAGTAAAATTCCTGAAAGAGGAAAAACAAGAGCAATCACTGGCCGAAATCATGGCAAAAAAATTAAGATTCTGACATTTATGTGACGGCTCTCTTAGCCCCCTTATACGTCCAATCTGCATTTGAGCTCCCTCCGCCGCCGAGGCTCCGAAGGACAAGTCGGAAGCCATTCGACCTGTCCTTCTGTAGCTTTAGCGAAAGAGGAAGCTCCGATTCTTATCGGAGCGAAGTGTGGCCCTCGTAGTTCAACGGACAGAACATGAGCTTGCGGAGCTTAGGATCCAAGTTCGATTCTTGGCGAGGGCACCATATGGACATTTTCTCCCCTATTCAATCAATTCCTCGGATCTCACCCGTCTATCAGAAAAGACTTCTTAAACTCGGAATTAAAACTCTCCGGGATCTTTTTTATCATTTTCCGCATCGCTATGATGATTTTTCAAATATAAAACCTGTCGCGCTGGTCAAAATAAATGAGACCGTGACAATACAAGGCAAAATTATTGAAATAAAAAACACCCGCACCTGGCGCAAGAAAATGTTTGTAACCGAGGCCTATATTGAGGACAAGACCGGCGCTGTCCGAGCGATCTGGTTCAACCAGCCGTTTCTGGCTGACACTTTAAAAGAAGGCCAAATTATCAGCCTGTCCGGAAAAGTCAGTTTTGACAAAACACTTTATCTATCAAATCCAGCATATGAAAAAATTGCCTCAGCAGACAATAAACAGTCAATAGCAAACAGCGAACTAAGACACACAGGGCGACTAGTTGCGGTCTATCCAGAAACCGCGGGCATCAGCTCCCGCTGGCTGCGCTATATCCTAAAAACGCTGCTGCCAAAATCGCTTACGCAATTCAAAGACCAGCTGCCGCTGGAAATAAAAAAATCCCAAGGCCTTCTTGACCTTGATAAAGCGATAGAGCAGATCCATTTCCCCAGATCCAAAAAGCATGCCCAGGCCGCGCGGCGGCGGCTGGCCTTTGACGAACTTTTTTTAATCCAGCTTTTTGCCTTACAACAAAAAGCTCAGTGGCAAAAAAATATTTCGCAAAAAATAGCTTTTGATGAAAAGCTCATAAAAAATTTTGTCTCTTCCTTGCCGTTCAAGCTGACAGACGCCCAGCGCAAATCCGCCTGGGAAATTTTGCAGGATCTGGATAAAATAAAACCTATGAACCGCCTGTTGGAAGGCGATGTGGGCTCGGGAAAAACACTGGTTGCAGTTATAGCAATGCTACAAACAGCCCAGGCCGGCCTACAATCCACTCTTATGGCACCAACGGAGATTCTAGCCCAGCAGCATTTTAAAACGATTACGGAATTGTTAAAAGGCCAAAATATAACTATCGGGCTCTTAACTGGAAGTGAGGCGATTGCAAAAAATAATTCCACCCCCTCTGTCATTCCGGCCTCCGAGCCGGAATCTAGACCTAGATCCCGGATCAAGTCCGGGATGACAAAACAAGAGCTACTAAAACAAGCCGCAAGTGGGAATATTCAAATTCTTATTGGCACTCACGCCTTAATTGAAAAAACTGTCCGGTTCAAGGACCTTGCCCTGGTTATCGTTGATGAACAACATCGCTTTGGAGTCAGTCAGCGCGCCGCTCTGCAAAAAAACGTCGGCCGGATTAAAGACGGCCAGCCGAGCTCTGTCCCCCATCTTCTATCAATGACAGCCACTCCAATACCGCGAACGCTGGCCCTGACGGTTTATGGCGACCTCGATATTTCGCTTCTTGACGAAATGCCAAAAGGCCGAAAAGAAATTATTACAAAAATTGTCGCGCCGGGGCAGCGCCAGCAGGCCTATGAATTTATCAGACAACAGGTAAACCAAGGCCGGCAGATATTCGTGATCTGTCCGAGAATTGAAATCTCGTCTGAGTCATTGCGAGCGACGACGCCCGAAGGGACGGAGGAGCGCGGCAACCCCGACCAATTACCTCCGTCTACAGGATTGCTTCGTCGGCCTCAAGAATGGCCTCCTCGCAATGACACAAAAAAAGCGTGGGACGACGTCAAAGCCGTCAAAGAAGAATACGAAAAATTAAGGAAGATCATCTTTCCCGATCTGAAAATAGCGATGCTCCACGGTAAGCTGAAACCGAAGGAAAAAGAAAAAATTATGGCGGCTTTCAAAGCCGGCAAAAACGATATTTTAGTTTCCACTTCTGTCGTGGAAGTAGGAGTAGATGTCCCTAATGCGTCGCTGATGATGATAGAGGGCGCTGAGCGCTTTGGCCTGGCCCAGCTTCACCAATTCAGAGGCAGGGTTGGCAGAAGCGAACACCAAGCATATTGTTTTCTGTTCACGACTTCCGGCTCCGGCAACGCGCGCCTAAGGGCTCTGGTCACAAGCAAAAATGGTTTTGAGCTGGCCGAAAAGGATCTGCAGATCCGCGGCCCCGGCGAATTTTACGGCACGCGACAATGGGGCCTGCCTGATCTATCAATGGCTTCGCTTAGTGACGTGGCGCTTGTTAAAGCCAGCCGCAACCAAGCACAAAAACTCATTCAAAAAGATCCGGAATTTAAAAACTATCCCTTGCTCAAAGAAAAGCTCAAGGAATTTCAAACAGCAATTCATCTGGAATAGGCGCATGGCGGTTGATAAAATCTGTTGACTATTTTTGCTATTTTTGATATCATATTCTTTAAGCACAAACCTGCTCTTTTTTTATTAAAATGGATGTTAAATCGGGCGAAAGGAGGTAAAATTTGGGAGTTTCTGACTAGGGGTTAAAATAGATTTTTTCAACATTTAGAGCTTCGGCCGAAGCGAAATGGAAAGAGGAGGGCTGCAAATGGCAAAAGGATTGAAAACAGCGTCGGATCCGCAACAAGTCTGTGTTATATGTCACACCTGCGTTGGCACTTCGCCAAAACATGTCCGCAAATTGAAGAACGGCGAATTAGCGGAGATATCATGCATCAATTCAAAGTTTCTCCGCGAAATTGTCAATCCAGCCAGAAAAAGTATCCCAGAAATCCCGGTATTATCTGCTATCCATGAACCCAACGAATTAGTCGAAATTTTCTTATTGTCTATCGCTCGCTACCCCCTTTCGCTTACTCAAAAAGTGGTCGAACAGGTTGATACCTTCTGCAAACAGGTCTTGGGTTTTGATATAAAACCAGGCCTCACGGTAGGTTAAACAAATCTCTCTTTGAGAAAAAACACAGCCGGCCTGTCATCATGACAACGCCGGCTTTCTTTTTTATCTTTTTTTCCCCTATTTGCTATTTGCTGCCCTTGGGCGTCACCACAAAAACGTCGTCCCGCTATAAGCGGGCCTCCTTAAAACCCTTCGGTTTTAATATTTCCGCCAAGGGGGCGGATATCCTCCCCCTTCACCCCCTCCGGTTTTTGGCTGCCGCCCTTAGGCGTCACCCAAAAACCCATATATTTTCCTATCATCAGCCTCGTCTGGGCCTCAAGCCCGGGCAGAGCGCCAAATATAAGAATTGTCACCGGAAGCAAAACCCACTGAAGCACCATGGCCAGATGCCTGTGAAAACCGTATCCTTTCGGCCGCGGCGGCAGAAGCAGGGTTGAAATGATGGCTGATGAAACCAAACCAACCATTGCCAAAGTCATGATGGTCCGGGTCACCTGCGGAAGGTTGTAAGATAAAACCGTCAAATTAAATTGCGGTCCGCCCAAAAACAACGGCAGCCATCCAAGCATGAAAAGGATAAGGGCATTGGTTGCCCATGACCAGAAACCTTCCATGTGGTTAAAGCTCCAGTATATTTTTTTGCGCAATGAAATTTTTTGGTTTTTCAAAAAGCCAAATATAACATACGGGATATTTTCGGAACCCCAACCCCATCGCCGCTGCTGGCGATAAACGTTGGCCGCAGTTTTTATGAAACTGGACGCCAAATTCGCGTCCATGGAAACAGGGTAAAAAATCGGCACTACCCGATAATCACCGTCATAATAAAGAAGCGACTTCCAGAATATCCTCGAGTCCTCTGAGACATTTTTTGTATTCCAAAAATCCAATTCCACTAGCGCCTGCCAGCTCATCGCATGCGAAGAAAAAGTGGCCAGGCGTTCGGGCCGCTCCTGCTGCATCATATGCCAGAAGGTGCCCGAGGTTGCCACGACCCTCGAAAAAGCAGGCGCGTTCCAGACGTTATTGTTGAAAATCGGAATGGGCTGAAAGCTGCTTTTTTCTGGCGCCGCACACGTTAAAAAGTGATAAGCCAGACAGCCGAAGTATTCCGGATAGATTCTGGTATCGCTGTCCAAATTTGAAACGATAATTTTATCATATGGAAGGGCTAGCACATCTACTATTTCTTTTTTTGCCTGCCGCGCGGCAAACGTCGCATTCGCCCCTTTGCCAGCCAACTCCCCAACAATGTCTTTGGGATGCACCGTCACCAAAAATTTAAAAAACTTATCACCGTATTTTTCTTTTATTCTTGCCGCGTCCTTTTGCGCCACCTCCCCTGCCCTTTCTTCCGAGGCCAAGATTATAATAATCTTTTCTTTTGGGTAATTGGCCGTTTCTATCGCGCCGAGTGTTGCGTCTAAAACTTCATGCGGCTCCTTGTAGAAAGGAACAATGACCAAATGGTAAATATCCTCCCAATTTTTTACTGTTGACTGTTTACTGTTAACTGTTAACTTGCGAAGCTCTGCCAGCCAATCCATCTTCATATACCGGCGCATGGTGCCATAGCTTGTCCGCATATGCAACGAGAGAAAAATGGTCTTAAGCAGCCAATAAATGTCGAAAGCGATGATGAAAAAAGCGATGAAAACTGGAGCAAGCCACGACATCAAAGTGACAAAAATCAAAGTCCCCCAGGCAAGCATTCCTGGCAACATTTCCAGAAAACGATAAATAGCCCGGTCTCTCGGGCTTTTTAATAATTCGTCTTTTGCATTGCCTATGTCTAAATACCACTTATCTTGCATAAAATTCGTAGCCCTAAAAAGTCTTGATTGGAACCAACTGATCCAAGAATTGAGGGTATGGCAGGGAATAAGGAGTCTCCAGTTTTTTGGTTAATAAAAACCCTGGGAGTTATTTTCTTGACAGTACAAGAACCAATCTTGGCTCGCCATCGCCGAAATAGTTTTCTTTTCTGGATTCAACTATAAAGCCAAGAGATTGGTAGAGTTTGAGAGCGTGGTGGTTGTCCGGATGAGTAACTAAGTCGATTCTCCGCATGTCTTTTAGTTCTTCTAGCAATTTTATTAAAACTTTCCGGCCGATGCCCTGACCTTGAAATTCTGGTTTGATAACTAATCCGCTAATATAAACATGGTCGTTTTCTTTTTTTTCATAAGAAAGATTTCCTATTACCATATTGTTATGTTCTATGAGGTATACTTCGCATTTTTGAAATTCTTCTTTCCAATCAGCGTCTTCCACCATGGGAGAATAAATATTTGTACCAGCAACACTCTTCTCAATTTCCAACAACGTAGGAATATCTTCAAGGTTGGCCTTCTTAAGTATTATTTGTTCCATACAGTTATTTTTCGATCTGAAAATCTGATATAATTTTCTTATAAATCTCAGGCTCTTTCTTTTGTAATATTTCGAAATGACGAGCTGGGTTTTTAAAAATTTCGTATTTATCAATGGTCTCCTTTAGTTCGGGCCTTGTTAATAATGATTCGGCTGCCAATCGGGCTCGTTTTGGCCAGTTCATTTCTTTTCCGTATTTATTTATTCCCCATGCCAATGTGAGGAGAATAAACATTTTTGGAATATATTCATTTACTCGATGGTTCTCAAGGTCCTTAATTGCCTCCTCGAATAACCAGTTGTATCTTAATTCTGCTAGCCCTTTTGAAATATAAAAATTTATCGCATGATCAGTATCTTCTTCAATATTTGCAATATTACGCTCTTTTTGCCTTTTCGATGAAATCTCTATTGCTTCAAGGCCATCTTTCATAAGGATTGGAATAAAAGTGTCTTCATCAGTATAAGACCTTACTATTGTTTCAACTATCCTATTTTTATCGTCTGAATTATTCATAATTTCTGTAGCCCTTAAAAGTCTTGATTGGAACCAGCTTATCCAAGAATTAAGGCTTTGGCAGGAATTAAGAAGTCTCCAATCTTTGTTAAAGGATAATCTCTCGATGAAGACATCTAAAACCTCAACTCTCCTTGTACCCAATTCTTTTCAAGAGATTCCGGTGTAATTAATAAATCCATTTGCTCCTGATAATATTTTTGAAGTTCAGAATCTACGTGCTTAAAAGACGATGCTCGCAACCATCGTTTTGATTTAATACGTTTGAGCGCTTCTTCCTTTAAAAAAGTAACTTCATTAAAATCAAGGAGTATTAATCGTCCGCTATAATCTATGCCGTTATTTATTGTGAAGTTGTATACTCTATCAGCAAATCCATTTTTCCAACACTGTATAATATTCTGTATATACAGATCAATAAGTCCTTTTTTTTCAATAAAATTTGAATGTATAATTATCGCCTCAAGTAATTCAACTTTATCTTGTTCGTAATTAATCCCTTCCAGAAATTTGGGTGACCCTAATAATGCCAAATCAACATTGCTTCGCATATAAGAATAACTCGCCAGAATCTTTTTTCGGCCAGTCAATAATTTGAACGACGCTCTAAGCCAATCAAATACTTTTTTACCTTCAAATTGATATATATCACACACTTTCTGAAAAAATCCTTTTTCAAGCTTAAGCACCCTACTATTATTTAACTCATAAACGTTATAACAATATCCCTTCCCAATTAATTTCATTTTCTTAATTTTTATAACTTTAATTCCAGACAATATGCGCATTTTGAATTTTCCAAATCCATTTTGAAAGCTCTTAGACTATTGGTCAAATGGTTAAAGTTTTTGTAGCCCTGACGGGAATCGAACCCGTGTTATCACATTGAAAGCGTGATGTCCTAACCACTAGACGACAGGGCCATGCTACGTATGTTCAACCCCGCACACAACGCGGGGCTAAAATACAATATTTATCTTAACAGAAATATTGCAAAAAATCAATAAAATCAGTATGATTAGCTTGTATAAAAATGGCGATAGACCTCGCCTTTTTGATTAACATTATGCGCATTTTAGCCATAGAAACGTCCTGTGACGAAACAGGCATCGCGATACTTGAAGCCGATAAAAACGGCGATTTTAGAATTTTATCAAATATCGTTTCTTCGCAGATTAAAATTCACGCGCCGTTTGGCGGGGTGGTGCCGATGTTGGCTAAACGGGAACACCAGAAAAATCTGGTGCCAATTTTAATCCGCGCCCTAAAGGAATCTAAAATGTTACTGCCTGAGCAAGCGAGCCGCCAAACGGCGAGTGCGTCGAAGGCCATCAAGGAAAACCCTTCGACTCGCCTGCTGGCTCGCTCAGGGAGTAAAATAGAAGAAATTCTAATCCGCGAGCCGGAACTCTTAAAAAAACTCCTGCCTTTTTTAAAAAAGTACGAAAAACCGAAAATAGATCTGCTCGCCGTCACCAACGGCCCGGGGCTTGAGCCCGCGCTCTGGGTAGGCGTCAATTTCGCCAAAGCCCTTGCCTCGGTTTGGGACCTGCCAGTCATGCCTGTTAATCATGTAGAGGCCCACGTCATCGCAAATTGGTTGTCTTGTTCTGTCATTCCCGCGAAAGCCCGCCCGAACGACACAGTCGGGCAGGCGGGAATCCAGACTAACGCCCCCCACCCCCCTCTTAAAATAAGAGGGGGCGAGGGGGAGTTATTTCCGATAATTTCTCTTGTCGTTTCCGGCGGACATACACAGTTGATTTTAATGCGCGACTTCGGAAAGTATGAAATTCTTGGCGAAACGCGCGACGACGCGGCAGGAGAAGCGTTTGATAAACTCGCCAAAATGCTAAACCTCGGATATCCCGGCGGCCCGATTGTTGCAAAATTTGCGGCAAAATTTAACGCCCCCCACCCCCCTCTTAAAATAAGAGGGGGCGCTCCCTCTCTTTTACAAAGAGAGGGCTGGGGTGAATTTAATGTCAGACTGCCCCGTCCAATGCTCAATTCCGGCGATTACGATTTTTCTTTCTCCGGCCTTAAAACCGCCGCGCTCTATTTCACAAAAACCCTGGACAAAAAAACGCTCAAAAAACTAACCCCCGCTATCTGCGCAGAATTCCAGCAGGCAGCCATTGATGTTTTGGTTTCCAAAACCATCCGCGCGGCCAAAGAATTTGGTGCCAAAACTATTCTGCTTTCCGGTGGCGTCGCCTCTAACGACCTGCTTCGCGAAACCCTACAGCGCGAAACTGAAAAAATGATAATTGACAAACTAAAAACTGATTTCCATGTGCCGCCAAAAGAATTCTGCACCGACAACGCGGCCATGATTGCACTGACGGCATGCACAAAATTATTCCCTGAGCGAATCCGCCCGGGGCGGACGAGTCGAAGGGTAAACCTTAAAAACCTTAGCTGGCAGAAAATTAAGGTTAACGCCAATTTACGATTAGCATAATCCCCCTTTATTGTCATTCCGGGCTTGACCCGGAATCCAGATTTAAGACGCATTCGTGTGAATTCCGCGCTTTTCGTGTGCAAATAAAAAAGGGCCAACTGTGTTTTTCCACAGCAGCCCTGAAATACTACCTTGATAATCTGTTCAGGCATTCGTCGCCCAACCTATAATGGCACCCCACAGACCATAGACCGCAACATGCGTGCTCTTAGCCACCAGGCTGACCCCCTCAAAGTTTATCCCAAGCAGATTGTCAATCCTGGGAATAGCGATAGCCCCGATGATTAACACAACCAATACCCAAATAACTTTCAATGTCTTTGACATAATCCCCTCCTTTCTCCTTGAAAATCCTGTTTTCACAGCAAACCGTTTTCTGCTCCTCTATACTGCAGTCCGTGGGAATACCGCATTATTGCAGCATTAAAGTCATTTAGGAGCCCGTTATACAGCCGTTGTGTTTCTCTAAGCTTACATTCTTGTTCAACGAAAATTCTCATGATCTCATATTTTGTAAGCTTTGAATTTAGTCGAAGATCCTTTTTCCCGTCTTGAATCGCGCGTGACTCCCTGCCTATATAATCGCGGAATTTAATAATTAATTTTGACTGTTCCAAATACCACTCGATTGAACCCTCCTTTCTTATCTTTCGCTCAAACTGTTGCTGCCGGAAATCCATCGCTTTCTGCCGCAGGGCGCTATAAGCTCCATAGGACAGCTCACCCAATACATCGGTTCCTATTTGGATCCCGACCTTTATCTGGGGACTGAATGCCGTAAGGATTAAAAACACCACACACAACTTAAAAGTATTACGATCCATAGCGCTCTCCTTTCTCCTTGAAATTTGGCTTATTTGTGCGATAATTGAATTGATAAGAACTATACCTAATTTGATATAAAATTATACCACCGAAATTTATTTATGTCAACTGAAAACCAAAACGAATCCAAACCCTATAACCCTGCCGAAATAGAGAAAGAGATTTACCAGATTTGGGAAAAATCTGGTTATTTTGCCCCTGAAAATCTGCCTGCCGAAAAAAACGGAAAAGCCTTCTGCGTCATTATGCCTCCCCCCAATGCCAACGGCGCTATGCATACAGGCCACGCGGTTTTTGTGACGCTTGAAGATATTATGACCAGATACCATCGAATGCGCGGCGACCAGACGCTCTGGCTGCCAGGCGCTGACCATGCCGGATTTGAAACACAGGTGGTTTTTGAAAAAAAGCTTGAAAAAGAAGGCAGAAATCGCTTTGAAATTCCGCGCGAGCAATTATATAAAGAAACTCTGGAATTTACTTTGAAAAACAAAAAGACGATGGAAGACCAGCTAAGAAGCTTAGGGGCTTCCTGTGATTGGTCACGCGAAAAATTTACATTAGACCCGGACATCATAAAAATAGTTTATCAGACATTCAAAAAGCTCTATGACGATGAACTCGCCTATCGCGCCATGCGGCCTGTTAACTGGTGCACAAAACACCAGACCGGGCTTTCGGATCTGGAGGTCAAATATGAGGAACGAAAAGATAAGCTTTGGTATTTCAAGTATCCCATCGTAAAAGAAAATTCTCCCCAACCCTCCCTAAAGGGAGGGAGCCCCCCTCTTTTAGGAGGGGTTAGGGGAGATTTTGAATACATTACCGTCGCGACCACAAGACCGGAAACCATGCTCGGAGACACGGCTGTCGCAGTCAATCCAAAAGACAAACGATACAAAAATTTGGTCGGCAAAAAAGTTAAACTTCCTTTAACCGGCCGGGAAATTCCCATAATTGCGGATGCCGCAGTTGAAGTGGACTTTGGTACAGGTGCGGTTAAAGTCACTCCGGCGCACGACCCGGTTGACTTTGAAATAAGCCAAAGGCATAAGCTTGATGTAATTGAAGTTATCGGCAAAGACGGCAAAATGACAAAAGAAACGCCGCAGGTATATCAAGGTTTGAAAGTTGAAGAGGCGCGCGCCAAAGTTGTGGCGGAACTGACATCTCAAAATTTTCTTGAAAAAGACGAGCCCTATAAGCACTCCGTCAGTGTTTGCTACAAATGCGGCCGGCCGATCGAGCCAGTTTTGATGAAGCAGTGGTTTGTTAAAATAAAGCCCTTGGCAGAAAAAGCGATCGCCGCTGTCAAAAAGGGCGAAGTTAAATTCGTCACCAAAAAATATGAAAAGATCTTTATGCACTGGATGAAAAATATCCGCGACTGGAATATTTCCCGACAAATCGTCTGGGGCATCAGAATCCCCGCCTGGTATAAAAACGGCCAGGTCTATGTCGGAGACGAGCCGCCAAAAGAAAAAGGATGGACGCAGGACTCAGACGTTTTTGATACCTGGTTTTCATCCGGCCAGTGGCCCTTCGCTACGCTAAGGGCAAGCCAGCCAGACGATTTTAACAGATTCTATCCGACGTCGGTTATGGAAACCGGCTGGGATATTTTGTTTTTCTGGGTGGCGCGCATGATAATGCTGGGAATTTATTGTGCGGGCGACGTTCCGTTCAAACATGTCTATTTGCACGGCCTGGTCCGTGATAAAGACCGCATCAAAATGTCAAAGTCAAAAGGAAACGCCATAGATCCCCTGGCTGTTGTCCAAGACCACGGCGCAGATGCCTTAAGAATGTCGCTTGTATTTGGCACAAGCGCGGGCAACGACATTGTTGTTTCCGAAGATAAAGTTATCGCGCAGAAGCGCTTTGTCAACAAGATCTGGAACGCGTCAAAGTTCGTTATAATGAACTTGGAGCCCGGCTTTGACCCGGCTAACATCAAAAAGCCAAAATACACAAAGGATGACAAATGGATACTGAAAGAACTGACCAAAACGACAAAAAGGGTCACGCAAGACATTGAAAAATTTCGTTTCCACGAAGCGGCCCAGGAGGCCTACCAATTCTTCTGGCATAGCTTTTGCGACAAGACCATAGAAAATGTTAAGATAAGAATACAGCAGAAATCGCCTGATGCGAACGCTGGCAAATTAGTGCTCTGGACGGTGCTTTATAATTCCCTCAAACTTCTCCACCCTTTCGTGCCTTTTGTCACGGAAGCGATTTATCAAAAACTGCCAGCCAGACCAAAAGAACTATTAATGATTGAGGATTGGCCAAACTTTTAATTTTAAACTAAATTGACCTATCTCCTCTACGCTCTCATCGGCATTGTCCCCAGCGTTATCTGGCTGTTTTTTTATTTAAGGAAAGATAAACATCCGGAATCAAACAGCATGGTTGTGAAAATTTTTATGTGGGGAATGATCATCGGCCCGATTGCTATAATTTTAGAACTTCTTGCCCGCTGGTTTTTAAAGCCCATGGGGCTGGAACATTTTTTTCAGTCGCTAAGCATAGGTCAGAGCGCTCCCTATTTTTTTGCCAGTATAGTGTTTGCAGCGCCGATAATTGAAGAGGGGCTAAAATATGGCGTCGTTAAATTCCGGGTGCTCAAGCATCCTGAATTTGATGAACCGCTGGACGCGATGCTTTATATGATCATCGCCGCGCTCGGGTTTGCCGCGATAGAAAATCTGCTCTTGGTGTTCCAGCGGCCTTTTATGCCTCTTGAAAAAGTTGTCGCTCTTTCCACATTGCGTTTTGTTTCGGCCATATTTTTGCACGCTCTAAGCTCTGGCCTCCTTGGCTACTGGCTGGCCAAATCCATAAGAGAACCAGCCAAAAAGTTCCGCTTTCTTGCCACCGGATTTGTCATCGCAATTTCATGCCACAGCATTTACAATTTTCTTGTGTGGCTCGGCGGCGACAGCCCCCTTTCGCTTAAATCCCTCATCCCAAATCTGCTTATCTTTTTATTGATCAGTGTAATGGCTTTGTTTGTTTCCTATAATTTTTCCATACTCAAAAGATTGCATTCTGTCTGTAAAATATGTTTACCCGTCCGAAGTCACACGAAAGAGGGCCTGTCCGTCCGTAGCAAAAAGAAGGAAGGCTTATCCGCCCGTATCCCGGCAAGGTCCGCTTGACAAACCCTTGCGTCGTTAACCTATCTGCGTTAAAATAGAACTAAACGCAAATTCTAAAAAATATTTGGCGGCTCCCTCGCTGTCAATAAAAACAATGCCAAAAAAACCAAATTTTCTTGAGCGTTTAACCGGCGCTGTTCCGGAAGAAGACAATGAGCTTTTGGAAGAACAGAAAATCAGACCAAAGGAGGTAGAAAAGCCCAAAGTAAAAGAAGTACCTCCCCAGGCCGAAGGCGAAGAATGGCTGCCCGAATCAGAAGGCCAGCTAACAATTGATGTTTATCAGACACCCTCGCATATTATAATCAAGTCAACCATTGCCGGCGTCAAAGCCGAGGATTTAGATATCACCATTACCAACGACATGGTCACTATCCGCGGCCAGCGCCAGAAGGACGAAGAGATAAAAACAGAAGATTATTATTATCAGGAGTGCTACTGGGGCGCTTTTTCCCGCTCTGTCATATTGCCCGTTGATGTTCAGGCGGACGAAGCGGAAGCAGGCTTAAAAAATGGGATCCTGACTATCAAGTTGCCAAAAATTGAAAAAGTGAGGACCAAAAAAATCAGAGTGGCGATTGATTAGGCCGCAGGCACACAATAACTGTTTAGCCGACAATCCCGCCAAGCGGGATTGTTTTTAAATAGAAGCGCGCCGGACAATGTGCTATTATTAAAAAATGAGCATAGTTTCTTTCGCTAAAAAACGTAAGCTATTATCAGGAATCCTCGCTTCGGCGCTGGTTTTGTTTTTATTTATCTCCGTGCTCCAGATCCTCAATTATGAAAAAATATCCAAGGGCGTCTGGATCGGAGACCAAAATTTATCAGGCCTTGATTTTTCAACTGCCAACGAAAAAATTAAAATTCTTATAGACCAGATGGAGGGCCAACCGCTTGAAGTCGCTTATAAAAACCAGCGATGGACTGTCTTGCCTGAAAATTTGGGCGTTGATCTGGATACTACCGCGACTTTCCAGGCCGTCAGAAGCGCGGGCCATCACGACAATCTTATTTATGACGCCGCCGAACAAACAATGTCATTGCTTTTTGGAAAACACGTCGTGCCGGCTTTTTCCCAAGATGAACAAAAACTGACTGACTTTATTGATAAAAACCTTTCTTCACTCCAGCAGCCGGCCAAAAATGCTTCCCTCCGATATGACATAAAAACTAACGATTTTGTGTTTGTACCCGCAGCCGAGGGCGTAGTCTTTGACAAAGAAGACCTAAAAAAACAAGTTGCCGCGCGCCTTCAATTCTCTGATAAAAAACTGATTGTCCTTTCACAAATAACCCAAAGGCCGGTGCTGACAGAAGACAAAAACGGCCTGGCTGAAATACAGGCGAAGAAAATAATTGCCAAGGCGCCCTATTATTTACATTATGGCTCCAGCGCCTGGCCAATTGAAAAACAGGTCCTGCTTGAATGGCTCGTCTTTGTCCCGTCAGACACACCAAACCAAACAATGGCGGTTGAAATTTCCCAGGAGCCTGTCAAAGAATTTTTATCAGAACTTACCCCAAGCATCAACCGCGAGGCAGTTGATGCAAAGCTAGCGGTTCAAAACGGTAAAGTTATTACATTCGTCCTTTCCCAGAGCGGCCGGCAACTTGAGATCGAGCAAAGTGCCAAAAAAATAAATGAAGAGATTTTGGCCGGAAATAACCAGATCAGCCTCCTCGTAAAAGAAACCGAACCAAAAATCTCATCTCAAACAATTGATACGCTTGGCCTGACGAGCTTGCTCGGCGTGGGCACTTCAAGCTTTGTCGGCTCGCCAAGAAACCGGATTCACAATATCGGCGTAGGCGGCGCAAAAATAAACGGCGTCCTTATCAAGCCAGGCGAAGAATTCTCTTTTATTTCAGCCATCGGCGAGATTGAAGCAGCCCAGGGTTACTTGCCAGAGCTTGTCATAAAAGACAACAAAACCATCCCGGAATACGGCGGCGGACTTTGCCAGGTTTCAACCACTCTTTTTCGGGCCGCCATAAATTCCGGCTTAAAAATCACCGAACGCTATCCGCACGCTTTCCCGGTCCACTACTACAACCCGCAAGGATTTGACGCCACAATTTATCCGCCGCATCCTGATCTGCGCTTTATAAACGATACGCCGGCTAACGCCTTAATCCAGTCAAAAATTAGTGGCAGCCAGATAACTTTTGAGATTTACGGCACTCAAGACAGCCGCGAAGTTAAAGTTATCGGGCCGACTATTTTGGAATCAAACAAGGACGGCTCCATGAAAACCGTTCTTTATCAAGAAATATGGAGAGGAGGCATTTTGGAAAGAGAATCAACCTTCCGCTCAAATTATAAATCCCCCGCCCTGTATCCGGTGGCCAAAAATCCGCTGGAATGAATAACTTATAGCGAAAATAAAAATGGCTATATGCCATAAGCTATATGCCATTTGCTATTCTTGTGTCGGAGGAGAGATTTGCCCCAGTACCAGATCCGCCACGGATCGGTTACGGGGTAAAAACTCTCAAGAGTTGTCAAAAAAATGTGCGGACGGTGGGAGTTGAACCCACAACCCTTACGGGATACGGTCCTAAGCCGTACGCGTATGCCAAGTTCCGCCACGTCCGCATGCCAATTCCCTGCCTGCCGTAGCTTTAGCGAAGGCAGGCGCCACTCCGACATATTCAAATCTTACTTTATGGACGCTATAAAATCAATCTTTTTCAATCAAAACCGTGCCTGGATCTTCGTTGTAGCCGGCCTTTTTTTGATTTTCTTTATCGGCTTAAAAGCGCCGGTAGACCCTGATTTTGGCTGGCATCTCACAGTCGGCCGCGATATTTTAGCCAACCGCGCTATCCCCCATCTTGACCCTTATTCTTTTACGCTACCGGAGTTCCCCTGGATTTCCTATTCCTGGCTTTCTGATATTTTTATTGCCGCAACAGAAAAATATTTCGGGCTATTTATTCTTTCCTTGCTTTTTTCGGTTTTTTCTTTGGCCGCTTTCTGGGTTGCCGCAAGAGCGATCAAGGCGCCTCCCGTTTACCAGATAATCGGGGCCCTTGTTACCGCCATTCTGAGCGTTTCGGTCATCGGCGTAAGACCGCAAGTTTTTTCTATTTTGGGCCTGGCCATTGTTTTGTTTATCCTTCTGCGCTGGCGTCAGAACCACAACACAAAAATATTATTTTGGCTGCCGCCAGTTTTTTTGATATGGGCAAATATCCATCCAGGTTTTGCGATGGGATTGGTTTTGTTTTCTATTTTTATTGCCGGCTGCGCCATTTTTGCTTATGCAAAAATGGCGCCCAAGTTGCCCCGTTACAAAAATTTAATTATAAGTTTTTTCTTGTCCCTGGCCGCCACATTTTTAAATCCCTACGGCCCGCGAATCTGGAAAGAAATTTGGCGCACTAGCGCGGATTTTTACGGCCGCTCCCAATTAATTGAATGGCAACCCTTGTTTAAGACACCCCCATCCGTTTTTTTACCAACATTGATCCTTGCTGCTTTTTTGTTAATTTCTTTGTTTGTCGCAAAAAAGCGCGATTTTTTATTTATCACTCTGTCGGCTTTCTTTTTTATTTCCGCCCTGCTTGCTTGGCGGAATTTGCCTTTATTTCTTGTTGCCTCCTCCCCACTTTTAATAATCTCCTTTGAAAATATTGCCGGTATTTATTTAACCGACAAGATAAAAACGCCAATTGTCATCTTCGCAATTTTTGCCATAACTTTTTTTATTGGCTGGCGGAACACAAAACAGATATGGCTGCTTGATTCAAACCCGGCGGCTCTGGCACAAGAAGCCCAGCTCCCCTATGCCGCGACTCAGTTTCTTTCCGCTAGCCACCTACCGCTTAGCACTAACCGCCTTCTCAATGAATATAACTGGGGCGGCTATATTTTGTGGCAATTGCCTAAAACAAAAGTTTTCATTGACGGCCGCATGCCACATTGGCAATTACCGGACAGACACATTTTTTTGGATTATCAAATTCTGCAGGCCGCCAAAGACATAAAATCAACAAATGCGCTGATTAAAAAATACGATCTCAATCTAGCTCTCATCCGCCGCGATTCTCCGCTCGCTTTGCGCCTCAAATCCGCCGGCTGGCAGAATATCTATCAGGACGCCACAGCAATAATTCTAAAATCCCCCCACTAAACCCAATCGCGCATACACTCCCGTGCTCCCGAGCACGGGAGTGTATGCGCGAAACGTGAAATCAGTATCTTCCACATACAAAAACTCCGGGCACAATGCCCGGAGTTTTTAACCCCAGCACCAATTTTGCATAGTATTCCACGGCGAAGCGCTGCGCCCATAGAGGATTGGCCTATTCGGCCACGCGCTTCGCAAAAATCTCCAGCATTGCAATAATCCAAGCTCGCAATCTTGCCTTGCGCAAAATTGGTGCGGGGTCATTTGTTTGTAATAAAAAATTCCGTCGCCTCGCGGCTCGGAATTTTTTGCAAACAAACGATAATCTCTTTAAATTGTCTCGGAGCGAGATTTATAATTACACGCTCTTCAATCGCAGATTTTGGCCACCTGCTGAGCCCACTCCGACTTTTACGTCGAAGCAATCGACACTAATTCCTCTTATATTAAAAAATATAAGAAAGGAGGTGATCCATCCACAGCTTCCGCTACGGATGCCTTGTTACGACTTCACCCTTGTCACCGATCTTACCTTAGGACCCAAAAGGGCACTTCTGGTACTACCGGCTTCCCTGGTGTGACGGGCGGTGAGTACAAGACTCGAGAACGTATTCACCGCGCCATGGCTGATGCGCGATTACTAGCGATTCCGGCTTCATGAGGTCGGGTTGCAGACCTCAATCCGAACTGGGACCGGCTTTGGTGGGATTTGCTCCATCTTACGATTTCGCTTCCCATTGTACCGGCCATTGTAGCACGTGTGTAGCCCAGGTCATCAAAGGATCACGCTGATTTGACGTCATCCCCGCCTTCCTCCCCATTGTCTGAGGCAGTCTGCTGCGACACTTGTAACGCAGCATAGGGGTTGCGCTCGTTTCCTCACTTAAGAGAACAGCTCACGCCACGAGCTGACGACAACCGTGCAATACCTGATCCATCTGTCCTTGTGAGACATCGGCTGTTTCCAGCAGACTTCAGATGGATGTCTAGACCTGGTAAGGTTCCTCGCTTATCGTCGAATTGAACCACATGCTCCACCGCTTGTGCAAGTCCCCGTCTATTTCTTTGAGTTTTAGCCTTGCGGCCGTACTTCCCAGGCGGCAAACTTAACGCGTTAGCTTCGTCACTTAAAGGGTCGATACTTCAAATGGCTAGTTTGCATAGTTTAGGGCGTGGACTACAAGGGTATCTACAATTTTGTTACAAAGTAACAAAATTGAAATTTTTAATTTTTAATTTCAAATTTTTAAAAAAATCAGAAATCTCAAATATTAAATTTCAAAACGTTACTTGATGCGGGCATTTCTGCTCCCTAGGCCTTTTAGGCCGGGATCCCGGTCGCCTTTCGGCGACTTAGGGACGCATTCTGCATGTCGCCATGCAGTTCGGACTATATCATAGCGCTTCGTAAAAAATAGATATTGCGCGAAATTTGGTCAGACCAAATTTCGCGCGACTGAATTTCAAATAACGAATCGCCCTCAGCGTATAGTCTCTGAGGGGATTACTTGAGATCGTTGATGTGCACCATTTCGATCTCTACTGTTTTTAGCAGTCTGATCGGATGGCTCGGACAAGGTATTTCTGCGTCTTCTTCTGCCCATTTTTTGAAATCCGCAATCGCAATTTCGATATTAGGTTTTTCAAAAGAGCATCTGTTCCCGTTTTTAAATTCAACGCTAAATTTCATCACACACCCCCTTAAGTAATCTTCCCTGCTGGTTGTCCGTCGGCTCGCCGTAGCCCTTCGATAAATTCAGGGCGACGGCGGCCACACCGGGCACATTTTCACTTATCAAAGATTGCTCCTCCGCATTTTCCAAGGCTGAGTATACCCCTTTTAGAAATTAAAAGGGGTTGACCACAGTGGGTGCAACAGAACTTTTCTGTTTTCCCATCCTTTTCTTTTTTTAATTCTTTCAATTCGTTCGTCTTATCGCAATTACCACAAAGAAAAAGAAATTTATCGGAAAAATCTTTTGGATCCATGAGACCTCCTTTTATTGATAAGTAGTGCCGGATACTCGGACTTTCCAGAACAAATAGCTAAGTTTTACATCTAATAATATATAAAATATATATAAAATCAGATGGGACTAGTTCCGCCATACCCTGGCGGGCCACTACTTCGCTGTGGAAATCCTAAATAAGATTTAGAAATTCCATTGCGAAGCAACGGCATTAATCCTTTTTGCTCCCCACGCTTTCGTCTCTCAGGGTCAGGAATGCGCTAGCTGAATGCCTTCGCCTTTGGTGTTCCCTACGATATCAACGGATTTCACCCCTACACCGTAGGTTCCATCAGCCTCTCACATCCTCTAGTTTTAACGTTTCCTGCGCGATTCTGGAGTTGAGCCCCAGGCTTTAACACAAGACTATTAAAACCCCCTACAGACGCTTTACGCCCAGTAATTCCGGATAACGCTTGGGGCACTCGTATTACCGCTCCTGCTGGCACGAGTTTAGGAGCCCCTTATTCATAGGGTACGCTCAAAAATTGTTCCCCTATAAAAGTATTTTACACTCCGAAGAGCTTCTTCATACACGCGGCGTCGCTTCTTCAGGCTTTCGCCCATTGAGAAAGGTTCTTGACTGCAGCCTCCCGTAGGAGTCCGGACAGTGTCTCAGTTCCGATGTTGGGGGCCGACCTCTCAGTCCCCCTACCCGTCAT
>JAZDMV010000027.1:0-3123 GCA_043800535.1 bacterium
TAAAAGTGAAAAGTTAAAAGGTCAGCACGAACTGCTGGAATTGATAAAGGACGAGGTCAATGTCAAAGAGATTGTTTTTGATGAAGCATTAACAGCCGAAATTAAGCTTGATAAAAAAATAACAAAAGAGCTGAAAGAAGAAGGGTTGATCAGGGAATTGATACGCCAGATCCAGGAGATGAGAAAACAGGCGGGTTTGACCAGAAAAGATAGGATAGACCTGAAACTTGAAACGCGCAACTTGAAACTTGAAGCCGCTTTTAAGAATTGGGCGGATTTCATATATAAAGAAACTCTTTCGCAACAATTTGATGAAACAAAAGGCGGCAAACCGGATCTGGAAAAAGATGTCCAGCTGGATGAGGAAAAGGCGAAAGTGGCGATAAAAAAGATTAAGTAGCAGTTTTTTAAATCGGAGGGAGGTGAGAGTCATGGCGGTTAAAGAGTGCAACGGATGCAAATTTCGTAGTGTTGGCAAAGGCGGAGTATGGTGCAGGTTGATAAGGGAGTTTGTCAGAAAAATGAACGGTTTTTGCCCGAAAAAAGCTAGCCTTAAGAGCATCAGAGAAAGCTGTGAAGATTATATCCCACCAGAGGCAATGGGAGACGGGGCGAGCTGTTGCACTGCCCACGTGGACAGCGGACGGGCATTTCCCTGTGGACTGAAAAGAAGAATACAGCTTTTAAATGATTATGATTTTCGGTTGGCACGAGATAGAGCTTAAAAAATCAACGGGGAAAAGGAGGTGATAGATATGTCGTCTGACGGATGTAAAGGATTGGCGCAGGACTCAGGGCTATTTGCGATTCGGATGGAGGATGGCAGGGTCTATGGGTCTGAAGGAACGCCAGAAGACGCTATGAAATGGGCAAAGAGCATGGGGCGGCACGGTGTTGTCACCAAAGCAGGTGACGACAAAGTGCTGGACACTTTTTAGTTCGTTAATCCTAGAATGAGCCCGTCCGCGTTTGTATGGACGGGCTTTTTTATTTACTAAAATCCAAGAAAACTGTAAAATATAACTGACGGATGTAAAAATCCGTATTAAAAGGTCGGTAAAATTCACCCTGTCAAATAATTTTAAATCTATCATATTTGCCTAAGGCGACTATTTAATGGGTTTAATCTTTGTGATGTTTTACTATGCGTATATACTAAGGTCGGACAAAGATAAAAAATTTTATACAGGGTATACTAATAATTTAAAATTAAGATTTGAGCAGCATCAGAAGGGACTGGTGGAGTCTACAAAAGATAGAATACCGCTGAGATTAATTTATTACGAAGCGTGTCTTAGGCAAAAAGACGCCACTCGCCGAGAAAAATATCTGAAAACTTATTTCGGTAAAATGTTCCTTAAGAACCGGCTCAAATCTTATTTGACAGGGTAAATGAAAAAACTATTAATAGTTTTTGGTTTGGCGGCTTTAATTATCCCATTGGGTGCTTGGGCCGCGGTTTTTGGGCCAGGGCCAAACTACACCTTGGCCAGGGGGGAGAGCGTTAACGCAAATCTTTATGCAGGCGGGGGAAACGTAACGGTTCTCGGAAATGCCAGAGAAGATCTTATAGCAGGTGGCGGCACGGTTATGATTGTCGGGTTTGTGGGAAAAGACGCGAATCTGGCCGGCGGGACAATTGATATTTCCGGCGACGTGGGAGACGATCTAAGAGCGGCAGGCGGGAATGTGACACTATCCGGAAAAGTGGGCGGCGAGCTTCTGGCGGCGGCTGGCCAATTGACGATCGGGTCTTCGGCGCAAATCCAGGGCGAAAGCCACCTGGCCGGCGGAAACATAGTTGTTGACGGCCGTCTGGATAAAAATCTTGTGGTGCGCGGCGGAACAATAGTAATAAACGGAATAATTAATGGAAATGTAAAAATTATTGCTTCAGATAGTTTGAGTTTGGGTTCGGGCGCTGTCATAAAAGGAAATCTGGAATATAGCGCACCAAAAGAGGCAACGATTGCCAGCGGCGCAAAGATCGGCGGCAAGACAGATTTCAAAAAAATCGAATCGATCAGGGGCTATGCTGGCAAGACAGGTTTCAAAGCCATTTTTGGCGTGGCCTGGCTTGTCAGAACTCTCATGATGCTTCTGGCGGCGCTGGTCGTTTCTCTGCTTTTGAAAAAGCAGGCGACTCAGGCGGTGCGTTATATCATGCCGAATTTTGGCAAAGAGCTTCTGCGTGGCTTCATTATTTTTGTTGTTCTGCCTATCGCAATAATCATTTCTTTTGTCACGGTAGTCGGCGTGATCCTGGGGGTATCAACAACATTCCTCTATATTGCGATGGCGTTTTTTGGCGCTATCATGGCGCAGATAGTGGCAGGCGCGCTTATCACAAAATTCGTTTTCAAACAGGCAAATTATGAGGCTGACTGGAAGGCCGCTGTCATTGGTACGGTCGCTTTGGCGATCGTACTGCTTATTCCGTTTGTCGGCGGGCTTGTCTGTTTTGTGTTTTTCCTGGTGGCTTTTGGCGCGCTTTTCAACTTTCTGTACCGGTACTTTGCGGATGCAAATAATTGAAACGGGCAATTGGAGTAAACGAAACGAAAAAAGGCCGTTCATCGCGAACGGCCTTTTGCATTGGAAGGACTATAAGTTGATGTTTTTCTGAAAAGGAACAATGGCTTTTTTGATGTCACGCGGGGCGCGCTCTAGGCGCTGAAGGAATGTTTTGATAAGCGTCAGGAACGCGTTGCTGTTTTGCCGCAGCTCCTCCTTTTTACGGTTTGCCCGCGCAAGCTCTATCCGAAGTGTTTCTTTTTGATGCGACAAAATTTGCACCTGTTGTCGCAGTTCTTCAGTCTGCCGGTTTTTGCTTCTCATCCCCCCTCCTTTCCATTATGGCTTGTATGTCGGCATGGTTTTCCGCCCGTTCTGCAAAATAGGCCATTTCTTTTTTAACCCTGGGCCGGTTGGAGACCGCATAATCCCACATGAGCGCATAAGACGAAAATGCCCTTGCAATATTCTGCGCTGCTTGGCGCGCGGTGACGGAATTTCGCGGCCAGGCATTGTTCAGGGGAAGGTCAAATTTTTTCATGATCCTGACGAGTATCACTTCGTCCATTGCGGCAGAAAGAGTATCAATGATGTCGTCAGGCGGGCAGA
>JAZDMV010000031.1:0-6778 GCA_043800535.1 bacterium
AAGCTTGCACTTCGCATTGAGCCTGCCCCGTTAGATGCGGCTACGCCGCCTATCTAACGGGGTGAATAAATTTTAATCACATTGGCATGCCAAGAAAAAAAAGAAAATTATTGCAGGCGCCGCGCGGCACTTATGACATTCTGCCGCAGGACCAGATCTACTGGGAAAAAATCCGGCGGGTGGTTAGGGACCTGGCGGAAGATTATGGATTTGGACGGATAGATACGCCGATCATTGAAGACACGGACGTTTTTGTTAAAGGCACAGGCCAGACGACCGATATTGTCGAAAAACAGATGTACAGTTTTAGAAGCAAGGGCGGGGACAATTTAACTCTTAGGCCCGAGGGCACGCCGGGTGTCATCCGCGCCTACATTGAAAATGGGCTGATAAATTTGCCGCATCCGGTCAAGCTCTATTATTTTGGCCCGATGTTCCGATATGAGCATCCGCAGGCAGGCAGATATCGGCAATTTTATCAATTCGGTTTTGAGACCATCGGAGGGCAGGAGCCGGTTTTGGACGTTCAGATAATCCAGCTTTTTTTGCACATTTTAAGGGATCTGGGTTTAAAAAAGATGGAGGTTCACATAAACAGCTTGGGTTGCCCTGAATGCCGGCCAAGCTTCAGGCGGGCATTGGTTGACTATTATCGCAGCAAAAAAAATCGGATCTGTCCGGAATGTCAGAAGCGGCTGAAAGGTAATCCGCTGCGTTTGCTTGACTGCAAAGAAGAGAAATGTCAGCCGGTCAGGACAGGCGCTCCGGCTTCGCTTGATTACCTATGCCACCAGTGCCATAATCATTTCAAAAGCGTGCTCGAATTTTTAGAAGAGCTGGAAGTTCCCTATTTTTTGGATAATCAACTGGTCAGGGGGCTCGATTATTATACCAAAACCGTTTTTGAAGTGGCGCCGGAGCCGGGCCAGACACCGTCCGGGCAGGAGGCGCACCAGCCCATTTCTTTGGGCGCAGGAGGCCGCTATGACGGTTTGGTAAGGACTCTTGGCGGCAAAGCAACGCCGGCAGTCGGCATGGCGGCTGGCGTTGAAAGAATTATTCATCTGATGCGGGAGCAAGGGGTGAAGGTTAGCATAAAAAGCAGCCCTAAGGTTTTTTTGGTGCAGCTGGGCGAGCTCGGACAGCGCAAGAGTCTGAAAATTTTTGAGGAGCTGCACAATGAAGAAATTTATGTTGCCGAATCGTTAAGCAAACCGAGCATCAAATCCCAGCTTAAAATTGCCGACAAGCTCGGAGCAAAATTTTCGTTAATCTTGGGACAGCAGGAGGCGCTCGATGGCTCGGTCATCATAAGAGATATGGAAAGCGGAGTGCAGGAGACAGTGCCGACTGCAAAAGTCGTATTCGAACTGAAGAAAAGATTAGCAAAGAAATAGGTTACAGATAAAATTTTTAATATCTGTACATCTGTAAAAAATCTGTAAATCTGTAAAATGATGGATTGCATTTTCTGCAAAAACGTAAAAAAAGAAATACCGGTGGAATTCTTATATGAGGACGATCTGGTGGCAGCGTTCCGCGACATAAGACCGATTGCGCCAGTCCATATTTTAGTAGTGCCAAAAGAGCATATAGGAAGTGTTGCAGAGCTGAAAGATAGCGATGAAAAACTGGCAGGCCGCCTGATTTTGACAGCTAAAAATCTGGCCCAAAAAGAAGGCATTGCGGAAAATGGATACAAGATCCTGTTCCGGGTTGGCCGGCACGGCGGCCAGGAAGTGCCGCATATACATTTACATTTGATCGGAGGGGCAAAGTTGAGCGAAAATATTAGACCGATATAATAATTTCCTAATTTCCAGTTTCCTAATTTCTAAGATATTATTAAGAAATAAGGAAATAAAGAAATTTAGAAACTAGTGAATTTCACTAATAAGAAGGAGGTGTGTTATTTTGGCAATTGAAGTAAGAAGAAAGGACAAAGAAACAACAGGTTCGCTTTTAAGGCGCTTTACAAGACGAGTCCAGCAAAGCGGGGTTTTGTTGCGCGCGCGGCGGGCCAGATTTTATGAAAAACCGAAAACAAAACGGAGATTGAAAGAAAGCGCCCTGCGGCGCCAGGAACTTCGCAAACAGAGAACGGAACTGATAAAATTGGGGCTGCTTGAGGAAGGACAAATGATACCAAAAGATAAAATAAGATTTCGGAAGAGATAATTTTACCTTTACTTTTCTGTAACCAGAAAAGTAACAAAAGAGTTCTTTGCAGGCGCTAAAAACAAAGAAAATATAATCCTCGTCTCACTAAATTTGCTATGCACCCCGCTGCTGCGGGGCCCGAAGGCGTAGCACGCAAATTTTTGACGTTCGCCTCGGATTTATTTTCTGATTGTTTTTACGCCATGCAAGGTTTCTAAGATGAATTTAAAAGAAAAGATAGAGCAGGATTTAAAGCAGGCATTTAAGGCCAAAGAAGAGGCGCGGGTTTCGGTTTTGCGTATGCTTTCTGCCGCGATAAAAAACAGGGAGGTTGAAAAACGGACAAAATTGAGCAAGAGCGAAAAATCCGTGGCGAAACTGGAAGAGTTGAGTGTTCTCAATGATGAGGAAATGATCGGGGTTGTGTCTTCGGAAATCAAGAAAATGAAAGAGGCAGCAGAGCAGTATAAGCAAGGCAGCCGAGCGGAACTGGCGGCAAAAGAAGAAGCTGAAATAAAAATTTTGGCTCCCTATATGCCGGAGCAATTGGCAGAGGAAGAGGTGCGCAAGATAGTCGCAGAGACAATAAAAGAGACAGGAATAGCGAGTGTGGCAGAGATGGGAAAGCTGATGGGAGCGCTTATGCCGAAAATTAAAGGCAAGGCGGATGGAAATTTGGTGAGCAAGGTTGTTAAGGAACAATTGGATAAATAAATTTTTTCTAAGCTACTTTTTGTGCCGACAAAAAGTAGCCAAAAAGCTCTCGCCAGCCATAAAATTTTGATAAATTCTAGGTCTCGTCTCGCTAAATTTGCTATGCACCCCGCTGCTGCGGGGCCCGAAGGCGTAGCACGCAAATTTCCGCCAGCTGGCGGACGCTCGCCTCACCTGAATTTAAAACAAAATTTTTGGATGGCGAATAAAGGCAGAGAATAATGAGCACACCCGTGATTACTAATCTTACGAAAATCAAAATTGATGATAGATTTTTGGAGCAGGTCATAAAAAAAGCAACAGATGTCGCAAGCATCAAAAAAATAAGTGATATAAGTATAGTTTTAGTTGACGATAAAAAGATTAGGCAGATAAATAAAAGGTATCGCGGCAAGAATAAGCCGACCGATGTTTTGAGTTTTGAAGGACTAAACGAGATTTTTATTTGTCCTGGAATAGTGAAAAAACAGGCAAAAAAGCTGGATGTTCCGTTTAAAAGCGAGTTGGCAAGAGTGACAATTCATGGTATATTACATCTAGCGGGCTATGACCATGAGCGGGGCAAGAAAGAGGCGGAAATGATGGCAAAATTAGAAGAAAAAATTTTAAATAATTTAACATAAAAATTAATACAAAAATATGAAGGCAAAAAAAGTTTTCATAACAATTTTTGCGGTGTTGTTTGTTTTGGGCTTTTCTGCGCCTGTGTTTGCCAGCGACCTTGCTAGCGCAGGCATAACGCCAGATAGCCCTTTTTATTTTCTTAAATCTTGGGGCGAAAGTGTCCGCCTGTTTTTTACTTTCGGGGCGGAGAATAAAGCCAAACAATATCTGCATCTTTCAGAGGTTCGGCTGGCCGAATATCAGAAAATGACCGAAAAAGGCAAGACAGAAATTGCGGAAAGGACTCTGGCTAAATACGAGGAGCAGTTGAGGCGCGCGCTGGCAAAGGCGGAGGAGCTTAAGCAAAAAGGGGAAGACGTGGAAGATCTTACTCAAGAAACAGAACAGGCAATAACGAAACATCTGGAAGTTCTGCAGGCAAATCTGGAAAAAGCCCCGGAGCAGGCGCAAAAAGGCATTCAGAACGCGATTGAAAATTCGCAAAAGGGAATGAATAAGATCTTAGAAAAAAAGACCGCCTGCACGCTGGAAGCCAAACAATGCCCTGATGGTTCCTATGTTGGCCGCACCGGCCAAAATTGCGAATTTGCGGCGTGTCCAGGCCAATAAAGTAATTTTAAATTTTTCATTTTCAACTTTTAATTTGCAAGCATGCCTCGTCAAAAAATAATCGTCGGGCTTGATGTGGGTTCTGCCAACATTCGTGTGGCAGTGGCCCAAGCAGGCAAAGAGGGGAACCAGCCCCTTCAGATTTTAGGCGTGGGGCAGGCAAAAGCAACCGGTATGCGCAAGGGCGTTGTGTCTGATATAGACGAAACAGCGAAAAATATAAAAGAAGCGATACAGATAGCGGAGCGGACAAGCGGAATAAAAGTTGAAAGCGCGGTGGTCAGTTTGGGCGGAGAACACCTCTCCTGCCGGACAAGCAGAGGGGCAATCGCTGTTTCGAGAGCTGACGGCGAGATTTCGCGGGACGATGCAGGGCGGGCCATTAAGCAGGCGGGGGCGATCTCTTTGGGAGCGAATCGGGAAGTAATTCAGGTAATTTCTAAAGAATTTTATGTTGATAGCCAGCCGCCGGTCAGAGACCCGTTTGGCATGCGGGGTGTAAGGCTGGAGGCCGAAGTTTTAATTTTGGACGGTTCTATGCCTTTCATAAAAAATGTTATGAAATGCGTAAATGAAGCAGATGTTGATTTTGAAGGATTAGTGCCTTCGCCCCTGGCCGCGGCGCGCAGCGTCTTGGACAGGCGGCAAAAGGAACTCGGAGCTTTGGTCTTGGATATTGGTTCAAGCACAACGGGCTTTTGTGTTTTTGAAGAAGGGGATGTGGTTGATAGCTGCGTTTTGCCGGTTGGCTCCGGCCACATTACTAATGACTTGGCAATCGGTCTGCGCATCGGGATTGACGTGGCCGAAAAGATAAAGCTTGAATATGGTTCGGTTCTGCCCGATGAAATAAATAAGCGGGACACGATCAATCTTGAAAAATTGGGCGGCGAGGAAGGCCATATTTCCCGGCAGAGAGTGGCTGAAATAATTGAAGCGCGAGTGGCGGAAATTTTTGAACTGGCACACAAGCGCCTAAAACATATAGACCGGGCAGGGCTTCTGCCCGCAGGAATTGTTTTGGTGGGTGGCGGCGCCAAGCTTCCCGGCCTGGTTGATCTGGCCAAGGCAAAATTAAAACTGCCCTCACAGGTGGGTTTCCCTGTTCATTTTGAGGGCGTGGTTGACCAGATAGATGATCCGAGCTTTGCCACGGTGCTGGGGCTGATTTTATCTTCAGACGAACAAGGTGAAGACATACATGGTTCAAGGATCGGTGAGTTTGATATTTCGCAGCTGGCTAAGGCGGTTAGGAAATTTAAGAACTGGTTTAAGGGATTTTTGCCATAAATCCGGAAATTTGGTTTCCCTATTGACAATCATTCCTGGTTTGCATATTCTTATATAACGTTTGTTTTTCTTAATTTTTTAACTTTTCATAATATATCATGGCTCAAATCAAACCGGACATAGAAACGTTTGCCAAGATAAAAGTGGTGGGCGTTGGAGGTGGAGGGAATAATGCGGTTTCAAGAATGGCGGATTGCAAGATCCAGGGTGTTGAGCTTATCGCGATAAACGCGGATGCCCAGGATCTGCATAATTGTCTGGCGCCGCAGAAAGTTCTCATTGGCAAAAATCTGACCAAGGGTCTTGGCGCAGGCATGAATCCTGACATCGGCCGCCAGGCGGCGGAGGAAAATCGCGATGAGATCCACGAGGTTGTTAAGGGCGCTGATCTGGTGTTCATTACTTACGGACTTGGCGGCGGAGTGGGCACTGGTGCAGGCCCGATTGTGGCCGAGGCGGCGCGAGACGCAGGCGCTCTCACCGTTGGGGTAGTAACTAAGCCTTTTGCTTTTGAGGGGTCGCAGAGAATGAGAATTGCGGAGGAAGGCCTGAATCAGCTGAAAGACAAAGTTGATACTTTAATAACTATTCCCAATGATAAGCTTCTTTCTGTGATAGACCGCAACACTTCGCTTTTGGATGCCTTCAAAGTGGCAGACGATATTTTGCGGCAGGGCGTGCAGGGGATTTCCGATATTATTGTCACGCCAGGAATCGTCAATGTTGATTTTGCTGACTTAAAAGCGATAATGACAGGAGCCGGCTCTGCTTTGATGGGTATTGGCAAGGCGACGGGCGACGATCGGGCGGCTGAAGCGGCCAGGCAGGCGATCAACTCCCCTTTGCTTGAGGTTTCTATTGAAGGAGCTAAGGGAGTGATTTTTAATGTTTCAGGCGGCTCAGACCTGACAATGCTTGAAATAAATGAAGCGGCTAAAGTCATAACAGAAGCAATTGACCCGCAAGCCAAAGTTATTTTTGGCGCGGTGACTGACGACAAATTAAAGAAAGGCGAAATTAAAATCACTGTTATTGCCGCGGGATTCGGGGAGCAGACGGCCAGAAGAGACGAAGCGACGGCTAAGTTGCCGCTTGATGAACGGGCGGCGCTGAAAGCAAAAAAACCGGTATTCACAACGAGCCAGGTATCAAATTCTCCGGCAGGCGAGGCAGAGGATGAATGGGATATTCCCGCCTTCATTCGAAAAAAGATGAAGTAGCAAAGGAGGGCTGAAAAGCCCTTTTTTGTTTTCACAGTTTATTCACTTTTTATCAACATAAGTATTTTTCATAGCTTTGACAATCAAAAGCACGGTGTTATATTCTTAAATAACAGCTAAAACTTTAATAAACGCGCATTTTAAAATTTTATAAAAAGCCG
>JAZDMV010000017.1:0-4384 GCA_043800535.1 bacterium
GTCACAATAGCGGCTGTTAATCCGCCGATTCCTCCGGCTCAAGTCCTGCCGCCAAAAACAACAACTGTTCCTCCCAAAACCCAGACCACTCCGCCAAAAACCGCAGTTAATGTAACGCCTGCCGAAGAACCCGCCACGACAACACCTGAAACCCAGCCGCTGGCTGAAGAACCAGCTGCTCCTGCTGTTCCGGAAACCCAGCCCAACCCCACGCTTTTGGCCAGTATTGGCAATATATTAACACTCGGCACTGGCAAGACGATTTTAGGAATTATAGTCGGTCTCATAATTATCGGCCTGATTGTCTACGCGGTTATGAGATTTTCGCGCAAGAAACGCCAACAGATATAAAGTTCAGAAATGCATAGCCCCTCGTTTGCGAACAAGCGAGGGGTTTTTAGTTCTAAAAAATGTTTTTGTCGTTTTAGGATTAATGGTAAATATGTGATGCTATTTTTATCCCCCTCTCCTCAGTTGAGGAGAGGGGAGATAAATGGGGTTTCATAATTCAAGATAATTGATAAAACAGCAACTTCCTGATAAAATTAAATTATGAAAGAAAGGGGATTAAAAAACTATGCTTTTATCGATAGCCAAAACCTCAATCTGGGGATAAAAGAACTTGGCTGGCAGTTAGATTTTAAAAAATTCAGGATATATTTAAAGGAAAAGTATTCTGTGGCCGTAGCTTATCTTTTTATCGGCTATTTACCGGAAAATCAAAGCCTCTATAAGCCTCTTCAAGAATACGGCTATCTGCTTGTTTTCAAGCCCGTATTAAAAGGTGGCGATGGCAAGCCAAAGGGTAATGTTGACGCTGATTTAGTTCTTCAGGCAATGATAGACTTCAAAGAATACGATAAAGCAGTTATTGTTACCAGCGATGGCGATTTTTATTGTTTAGTTAATTATTTATACAATAAAGAGAAGATAGAAAAAATAATAAGCCCGGATTATAAACATTGCTCTATTTTGCTAAAAAAAGCGGCCAAAGAAAAAATTGTTTTTATGGATAATCTAAGGAGTAAATTAGAATACATAAAAATGAAAAAGCACCGCTAGGGGACAAAACCCCAAAGAGGTGCCTTTTCGTAGTAATTCTATTGTTAGGTTATCAGAAAGTAATCGCGTTGTCAAGAGTAAAGGGTAAAATTGTAATCAATGCTCGTTTGCTTAAAAAATACTTTATTCCTAATAAACGCAACGATCACCGGCCGCATATTTTTCGAATTGAGGCGACGCCGTTGAATATGAGTTATATATTTTTGCGCGGCAAGATCCTTCACCCCGAAAACGGGGTTCAGGATGTCGCCGCCGCAGATGAGTTATATTATTTGCGCGGCGGCGTCAGTTATCCACTTGCACGGTTTGACCTCAATTTTTTAATGGAGTAAAATTAGGATATCTTAATAATTTTTTAAACCAAAACAAGGAGCGGTCCCTCGATCCTTTGGTAGTGGCTTTTAGCTTGGAGGGGTTTTCCTTGAAAGAACGAACTAGTATGACAGCCAAAGGCAAGATTTTACAAGTGCAGAAAAGAGACGGCCGGGTTGTTGATTTTGACCAGGTAAAAATTACCAGTGCGATCCATAAGGCCATCACCGCCACCGGCCAGGGCAATGGTCCGCAGGCAAAAAAATTAAGCGAAAAAGTCATTAACCTTCTCAGCAGACGCTTTAGGAAAGGGGAAGTTCCGAAAGTTGAAGAAATCCAGGATATTGTTGAGGAGGTTTTAATTTTGGAAGGATATGTTGAAACCGCCCGCGCTTATATCCTTTATCGCGAGCAGCGCAGGCGCATCCGCGAAAGCTCAACCGCGATTGACGAAGCAGTGCAGATGGTTGACCGATACATAGGAGAATTGGATTGGCAGGTCAAAGAAAACGCAAATATGGCTTATTCTCTGCAGGGCCTGAATCACTACATCACTTCAGCCGTCACTAAAAAATACTGGCTTGATAAAATTTATCCAAAAGAAATCCGAGAAGCGGTGAGCTCCGGGGATTTTCATATTCACGACCTTGATATTCTGGCTCCTTATTGCATGGGTTGGGATCTGTATGATCTGCTTCTCAAGGGCTTCGGGGGCGTTCCGGGAAAAGTTGAATCAAAGCCGGCAAAACACCTGCGCACTGCTTTGGCGCAACTTATAAATTTTTTCTATACGTTGCAGGGAGAATCTGCCGGTGCCAACGCCGCGTCTAATTTTGACACGCTGCTGGCGCCCTTCATCAGATACGACAATTTAAATTATCAGCAGGTTAAGCAGTGCATGCAGGAGTTTTTGTTCGGAATGGCGATTCCGACAAGAGTTGGCTTCCAGACGCCGTTCACGAATATAACTCTGGACATTAAGCCGGCTGCGAGCTTCGCCAAACAGCCAGTCATTATTGGAGGCGTCGCGCAAAAAGAAACTTACGGCGAGTTTGAACAGGAAATGGCGATCCTGGATAAGGCGTTCTATGAGGTGATGATGGAAGGAGATTTGAAGGGTCGCGTGTTTACGTTTCCTATTCCCACAATTAATATAACAAAAGATTTTAATTGGGATAATCCTATGCTGGAGCCAATGTGGGAGGCAACGGCAAAATACGGAGTAAATTATTTCAGCAATTTTATAAATTCCGATATGAAGCCGGACGACGTAAGAAGCATGTGCTGCCGTTTGCGCATTGACAATACGGAGTTGCACAAAAGAGGGGGCGGGCTTTTTGGAAGCAACCCTTCAACGGGAAGCGTGGGCGTGGTGACAATAGATATGCCGCGCATTGGATATCTGTCAAAAACTAAAAAAGATTTTTTTGAAAGGCTGTCACATCTTATGGATCTGGCAAAAGAGTCGCTGGAGATAAAGCGCAAGGCGATTGATGATCTAATTGAAAAAGGGCTTTATCCATATACGCGGTTTTACCTTGAGGGTGTTAAAAAAATGCGCGGTTCTTATTGGGCCAACCATTTTTCAACCATAGGCCTCGTCGGTATGAACGAGGCGCTGCTGAATTTTACGGGCAAAGATATGGGTTCTTCTGAAGGGCGCAAGCTGACGCTGGAAGTTCTTGATTTTATGCGGCAGCGAATGATAAAATACCAGGAAGAAACAGGGAATTTGTACAATCTTGAGAGTTCGCCGGCAGAAGGCGCAAGTTATCGTTTGGCTAAAAAGGATAAAGAACTTTACCCGGATATCATTGCGGCTGGCAAAAACGAGCCATATTACACAAACTCAACCCAGCTGCCGGTAAACTACACAGACGACGTCTTTGAGGCCTTAAAACTGCAGGACGAAATTCAATGCAAATATACAGGAGGGACTGTTTTGCATATGTTTATCGGAGAAAAAATATCAGATGTTGCGTCGGTGAAAAATCTGATCAAAACGGTTTTTACAAAATTTCATCTGCCGTATGTAACGCTCACCCCGACTTTTTCCGTCTGTCCCACCCATGGGTATCTGGCAGGCGAGCATTTTACCTGTCCCAAATGTGTTGTTAAACAGCCCTGCGAGGTCTATTCGCGCGTTGTCGGCTATTTGCGGCCGGTGAGCCAATGGCACAAAGGAAAACAGGAAGAATTTAGAGAAAGAGTGGAATTTTCGATACCAAAAAAATTATCGTTGAAAGCAAAGCAGAAAGTGATGGTATAGCTAAAATTTCCAATAACCAAAAAACAATTTCCAAGCAACATTCAATCACCAAATCTCAATGTCTAAACAAAATTCAGGTTTGATTATTGGTTATTGATTATTATAATTTACTTGGTTATTGTTGTTTGATTATTGGTCATTTGACATGTTACTTGGTGGCCTTCAAAAGCTGAGTTTAATTGATTATCCTGGCCGTGTCGCAGCCACAGTTTTCACTGTTGGCTGTAATTTTTCTTGCCCTTTCTGTCATAATCCGGAGCTGGTTAAAGTTGGCAGCGACCGCCTGCAGATGTATCTGCCCGAGGACGATTTTTTCGGATTTTTAAAAGAGCGCCACGGCATGATTGAAGGGATCTGTATTTCGGGCGGTGAGCCGACTATACATCAGGATCTGCCCGCGTTTTTGGAAAAAATTAAATCTGCCGGATTTTTGGTTAAGCTTGATACCAACGGCACCTGGCCCTCGGTCCTGAAAGACCTGGTGGCTAAAAAATTAGTGGACTATGTGGCAATGGATATTAAAGCGCCGCTGGAGAGGTATCACGAAATTGTTAACGCGGATGTTGACCTGGAAAAAATTCACGAAAGCACCCAGCTGGTCAGAGCTTTGCCCGATTATGAATTTCGCACGACAGTTATCCCGGATTTCCACAAAAAAGAGGATTTTTTAAGCATCGCGCGCTGGCTTGACGGTTCAAAAAGATATTATCTTCAGCAATTCAAGCCGGAAAATACCCTGGA
>JAZDMV010000024.1:0-33368 GCA_043800535.1 bacterium
AAGCGGGATAACAAAACCTTAACCCCGCCCTCTAAGCTGTTGGATAGTTTTAAAAATCTCAAATAAGGTAATTATCAAAAAAATATCCGTAATCTATCAAATGGCATAGAGGGCGGGGTGCTCAATGTGAAAGTAAAATGGTTGCCTTGCGCAACCATCCAGCACATAATTTTATGTGCTGGATGCAAGCATAAGCTTGCACTTCGCATTGAGTGCTCGTAAATTTTAATCACATTGGCATGCAGGTAACGGCAAAATTAAACAATTTAAGAATGGCGCCAAGAAAAGTCAGACTGGTGGCGAATCTTGTAAAAGGGATGGACGCAAAAATGGCGCGCGCCCAGCTTCAGTTTATGGACAAAAAGGCAGCTCCTTTGATACTTAAATTGTTAAATTCAGGCCTTGCCAATGCCAGACAAAATTTTAATTTGGACGAGAATAATTTTTATATCGCAAAACTTGTCGTTGAGGCGGGGCCGAGCTTGAAACGTTCGCTGCCGCGGGCAATGGGCAGAGCGACGCCGATTTTAAAAAGAACCTGCGGTATCAGTCTCATTTTGGATGAAAAGACGCCGACCCCGATATCAAAAGTTGCAAAAGCGAAGAAAAAAGAAGAAGCAAAAAAGGAAGAGGTAAAAGCGGTTGTTGAAAAAGAAGAAACAATTTCGGCATTTGAGCCCCAAGCAGAGACAAGGCCAAAACCCGGATTTGTAGCAAAACCCTATGGTGCTTCGTCGGAATCCAAAAAAAGATTTTTCAGCCGCCAGACATTTGGTAATATAAAGAGAGTGTTTAGAAGGAAGAGCATATAATTCGGGTCGGTCCATCAGTTCCGCTCGTCTCGCAAGGCGCGGGGCTCGCTGTTAGTTTGTCAGTTTTAAACTGATAAACTGATAAACTGATAAACTGAAACAATGGGACAGAAAGTCAACCCAACCGTTTTCCGGATCGGTCATACCGAGGATTGGAAATCGCGCTGGTATAACAAGAAATCATACAGGAATTTTTTAAAGCAAGATTTCAGATTGCGGGATTTTTTAATGAAAAAATTAGGCAGGGCGGGAGTTGACAGGATAGAGATTGAAAGATCAGCGAATGCCATCAATGTGATTATAAAAACAGCGCGGCCTGGCCTAATTATCGGACGGGGCGGCGGGGGCATTGAACAGCTAAAAGAAATAGTCAAGAAAGTGATTGCCAAAGAGGCGCTCCTGGGTGCAGCTAAGACAGAAATTCGGCTGGAAGTTGAAGAGATCAAGTTTCCCGATTCATACGCTTCTATTGTGGGCCAGAATATCGCGGAGCAGATTGAAAAAAGAATTCCGTATCGCAGGACATTGAAGCAGGGACTAGAAAAAGCCATGCAGGTAAAAGGAGTTGAGGGAGCCAAGATTATGATAAAAGGCCGGCTGGACGGCGGTGAAATTGCGCGGACAGAATGGCTGGCAAAAGGCAAGATTCCTTTGCAGACGCTGCGGGCCAAGATTGATTATGCTTCGATAACCGCGTTTACGACTTACGGAACAGTCGGGATAAAAGTTTGGATATATAAAGGACAACAGTTTTAAAGGGCTTTGTTCCCGCTAAGCGGGATAACAAAACCTTAACCCCGCCCCAATTCCAGCACTGAACCGAGGCACACCAGTAAAGGGAGGGCAAGCCTTCTTCGCTCTCCATAGCCGGTTAATAAATAAGTTCATGGTTGGAATTGGAGCGGGGTGCTCAATGTGAAAGTAAAATGGCTGTTATTCAAACAGCCATCCAGCACATAATTTTATGTGCTGGATGCAAGCAAAGCTTGCACTTCGCATTGAGTGCCTGCCCCGTTAGATGCGGCTAAGCCGCCTATCAACGGGGTGAATAAACTTTAATCACATTGGCATGGGATTGTTACAACCAAGAAAAGTTAAACATCGAAAATGGCAGAAAGGACGCGGCAGATTCCGCGGAGTTGAATCGCGTGGCACCGAACTGGCTTTTGGCAGTGTCGGTTTAAAAGCGATTGAACGGGGATGGCTAAGCGTCAGAGAAATTGAAGCCGCCCGGAGGGCGATGACCCGATACGTGCAGCGAAGCGGTAAGTTCTGGATACGCATTTTTCCGGATAAGCCAGTGACTAAAAAAGGGACAGAGGTTCCCATGGGCGGAGGGAAGGGTTCTGTTGACCATTTTGTGGTGGCGGTGAAGCCGGGAAGGGTTCTGTTTGAGATGGATGGCGTCACGCCTGAAATGGGTCTTGAAGCATTAAGATTGGCAGCAAATAAGCTGTCAATAAAAACCAAAACAGTCAGCAGATAATTATGAAGATTAAGGAACTAAAAACAAAAAATGATCAGGAGCTGGATCTTTCTTTAAAGGAGTTGCGGGAAAAATTAAGAAAGATCAAGTTTGATTTGGCTGAAAAAAAGCTGAAAAACATTGGTGAAATTTCAGACACAAGAAAAACAATTGCTAGAATATTAACCCTTATTGGCTCCCGCGGAGCCTTGCAAGGACGGGCTGTTCAAAATCAAAAACATGAACAAAAATAACGCAAAAACCGCCAAAACCTTGAGAGGAGTGGTCGTTTCTGATAAGATGCAAAAAACTGTTGTGGTCGCGGTTACACGCTTAAAGCAACACCCAAAATACAAAAAGCAGTATAAAGTGACGACAAGATATAAAGCGCATGACGAAAAGGGCGAATTTCATACTGGCGATAAGGTGGCAATCCAAGAATGCAGGCCGTTTTCTAAAGATAAGAGATGGAGAGTGATTAGCAAAATATAGCAGTAAAAAATCGTAATTCGCAGAAAAACCATGATACAGCCAAGGTCAATTTTAAAAGTCGCGGACAATACCGGAGCAAAAATTATCCGGTGCTTTAAAGTTTTGGGCGGCACGCGGCGCCGCTATGCAGAGATTGGTGACATTATTGTTGCTTCGGTTCGGGAAGCAGAACCGCGCAAATTGGTGAAAAAAGGAGATGTTGTAAAAGCAGTAATTATCCGGCAGAAAAAGAGCCTTCGCAGAAGTGATGGTTCATATATCCGCTTTAGCGATAACGCGGCGGTGATTCTTGATGGCAAGGAGCCGAAAGGCGGTCGTATCTTTGGGCCGGTAGCCAAAGAGATTAAAGAAAGAGGATTTGATAAAATTGCGTCATTGGCGCCAGAGGTTGTTTAAAGGGCTTTGTTCCCGCTAAGCGGGATAACAAAACCTTAACCCCGCCCCAATTCCGTCGTTGGACGATGGTATACCATCAAGGGGAGGCGAAGCCGTTTCACTCTTCAGGCGTGGACAACCAAAAACTGCAGCGAGGGAAATGGAGCGGGGTGCTCAATGTTGTAGCTAAATTTATTTCGCTACAAAAGAGCTCATAAATTTAGACAAAATTGGCATGAAAATTTTGAAAAACGATACAATTTTAATAACTTCGGGAAAAGACAAAGGAAAACAGGCAAAGGTGACAAAGGCTTTCCCAGATGATTTGAAAATTATTGCCGAAAACATGAATTTGGTGAAAAAACATGTCCGGCCAAAAAAGCAAGGCGAGAAGGGCCAGATCGTCCATATTGCCAAGCCATTTCCGGTCAGCCGCGCAAGGCTGGTTTGCCCCAAATGTGGGCAGGCAGCGCGCGTGGGTTATAAATTTTTCGAAAGCAGGAAGCTTAGATTTTGTAAAAAATGTAAACAAGAAATATGACGCGACTTCAGGAAAAATACAAAAAAGAGGTTGTCCACGCTCTGAAAGAAAAATTCGGCTACAAGAACGATCTGGCTGTGCCGCAGATTGAAAAAGTGAAAATTAACGCAGGCATCGGCAAGTTTAATCAGGACGAGAAAGCGGTTGATGATATAGTTAAAGATATTACGGCCATCGCCGGGCAGAAACCCGTTTTTACGCTGGCAAAAAAAGCGATTTCCGGATTTAAGATAAGAAAAGGTTTGCGGGTAGGGCTTGTTGCCACATTGAGAGGTGAGAGAGCCTTTGATTTTATTGAACGGCTGATAAGTTTGGCCTTGCCCCGTTCGCGCGACTTCAGGGGAATCGAGGAAAAATCTGTTGATCAGCACGGCAGCTTGAACCTGGGTATAAAAGAGCAGATAATTTTTCCGGAAATTTCCAACGAGAACATCCGCCACATTTTCGGCTTTCAGGTAACGGTTAAGACGACAGCAAGAACGCATAAAGAGGGGCTGGAATTATTTAGATTAATGGGATTTCCAATAAAGGGCTTTGTCCAAAATTCAAAGCCGTAGGCTGCAGAATTTTGGCGACAAAACCTTTACCCCGCCCCAATTCCAGCACTGAATCGAGGTACACCAGTAAAGGAAGGCGAAGCCGCTTCGCTCTCTATAGCCGGTTAATAAATAGGTTCATGGTTGGAATTGGAGCGGGGTGCTCAATGTGAAAGTAAAATTTACTTCGCATTGAGTGCTCGTAAATTTTAATCACATTGGCACATGGCGACAAAAGCACAAATCGCAAAATCAAAGAGAAAACCCAAATTCAGCTCGCGTATTGTCAGGCGGTGTTTCCGTTGCGGTCGCAAGCGCGGATATTTGCGGGATTTTGATCTGTGCCGTATTTGTTTCAGAGAGTTGGCAAATAAGGGAGAAATTCCGGGAATAACAAAATCGAGCTGGTAGTATAAACTACGGATTACGGATAAATACGGATATACAGATAACCCTTTGACTCCGCTCAGGGTATAAAAAATCAATTCGTAAATCCGTATATCAGTATAAGATCTGTAATCTATAGAGAAATTCATGGATCCAATCTCCGACATATTAATAAGGATAAAAAATGCCCAGCGTTCGGGTAAGGCAAGCTTGGAAGTGCCATTTTCCAAGATGAAATTTGAATTGGCAAAAATTTTAGCAAGGGAAGGCCTTATTTTAGGAGTCGAGGAGAAAGACAAGAAAGCAAATAAAAAAATTCAGATAAACTTAAAATATGACGGCGATTTGGGCGCGATAGCTGATATTAAAAGAAAAAGCAAATCAAGCCAGCGGATGTATGTGAAAAAGGATGAAATCCGGCCGGTTAAACAAGGCCGGGGCATGGCGATAATTTCAACGTCCAGAGGTTTGATGACGGGTAAGGAGGCAAAAAAAGCAGGGCTGGGCGGGGAATTAATCTGTGAAATATATTAAACATTTATGAGTCGCATAGGTAAACAGCCAATTTTAATTCCGGAAAAAGTCGAGGTAAAAATAGACGGCGATTTAGTGACCGTCAAAGGGCTGAAAGGGGAATTGACGAGACGGCTGGTGGCTTCTATCAAGGCGAGACTGGAAGATGGAAAAATTTTATTGTCGCCGGCTAAAGATTCCGATATGTCAGATAAAAAAATTATGGCACTTTGGGGGTTAAGCCGCGCTTTGGTTTTTAATATGGTAAAGGGCGTGACCGATGGCTATGAGAAGCGATTGGAAATCGAAGGGATCGGTTATCGCGTCGCGTTGCAAGGAAATAAACTGGTTTTGAGCCTTGGCTTTTCGCACCCCGTTGAAATTGAGGCGCCAAAAGGCATAGAATTTAAAACAGAGAAGAATACTATTATAATTAGTGGCATCGATAAGGAAATGGTCGGTCAAGTGGCAGCGGATATTCGTTCACGCAGGAAACCGGAACCGTACAAGGGAAAAGGTATAAGATACCAAGGGGAAGTGATAAAAATAAAGGCGGGCAAAAAAGCTGTTTCAACGGAGCTATAAACCTATGAAGAGAGGATCAACAAAACAAGCAAAAAGAGAGATAAGACATCGCCGCATCCGGTCCGAAATTGAAGGCACAAGCCAGCAGCCGCGGGTTTCGGTTTTCAGAAGCAGCCAGCATATAAGCGCGCAACTTATTGATGACGAGAATGGCAGGACGCTCGTGCATGCCGGCGACACGGAAATTAAAAAAGAAAAAAAATCTAAAAAGACTGATATGGCGAGGGAAGTCGGGAAGCTTCTAGCGGAAAGAGCGATGGCGGCCAAAATAAAAAAAGTCGTTTTTGACCGCAGCGGATATAAGTTTCATGGCCGTGTAAAGAGTTTGGCCGAAGGGGTCAGAGGAGCTGGGCTGCAATTTTAATAAATGCGGCATCAATATATATACTAATACACACTAATTATACGGATAGGAATTAGTACCATTAGTAAAAACTCGTATATTGGCATCGCTAGGTGAAGCGTATATGGCGGAATTTATAAAAAGAACAAGACGCGCAGAAAAAGAAAAATCTGAATATGACCAGAAGGTTTTGGATGTGGGAAGAGTGACCCGCGTGGTGGCAGGCGGTCGCCGCTTTCGCTTCCGGCTGGTTGTCGCAATTGGCAACCGTATGGGGAAAATAGGCATCGGGGTAGCCAAAGCTCAGGACGTGACTACCGGAGTAGAGAAGGCGGTTAACAATGCCAAGAAGAATTTAATTGTTGTCCCGATTAAAGACGCGACAATTCCCCATGAAGTTTTTGCAAAGTTTGGAGCGGCAAAAGTGCTTCTGAAGCCAGCAAAAAAGGGCAAAGGATTAGTTGCGGGCAGCGTTGTGAGAATTATTTGTGAATTGGTCGGGATAGAAAACATCTCAAGCAAAGTGGTCAGTCGTTCAACCAATAAACTGAATAACGCCAAGGCAACGATCGAGGCGTTAAAAAAATTGCGGGCCTGATTTTTAGGGCTTGGCTAAATTTATGCAATCATATCAACTGTCGGGAAAAAAACAAAGAACGAAAAAACGCGTTGGTCGGGGTGGCAAGCGCGGCACTTTTTCAGGTCGCGGAGTTAAGGGACAAAAAGCGCGGGCCGGAGCAAAAATAAGGCCGGCGTGGCGCGATTTGATAAAGCAGATTCCAAAAAGGCGCGGCTATAGGTTTAAGCCGGTGGCAGGGAAGTCGGTGATTATTAATATCGGCGCAATAAATAATTCTTTTAAGGAAGGAGAGGTGGTTTCACCGGACGCATTGTTAAAATGCGGATTAGTTAGTAAAATCAAAGGGAGGACGCCCGAAGTTAAAATTTTAGGGGAAGGGGAACTCAATAAAAAATTGTCGTTTAAAGATGTGGAGATTTCAGGTGGCGCCAAAGACAAGATAAAAAAAGCGGGAGGCAGTATAAGTTAAAGGGCTTTATCCAAAAAGCAGAGCCAGCAGGCGAATGATTTTTGGTAATAAAACCTTTATCCCGCCCCAATTCCAGCACTGAATCAAGGCATACCAGCAAAGGAAGGCGAAGCCGCTTCGCTCTCCATAGTCGGTTAATAAATAAGTTCAGGGTTGGAATTGGAGCGGGGTGCTCAATGTTGTAGCTAAATTTTATTCGTTCAACATTGAGTTTCACTCTAAAATTTAGACAACATTGGCATGTGGCAAAAAATTGCTCAAATTTTTAAAGTAGCCGAGCTGCGAACCAAAATTATATTTGTTTTGGCGGTTTTTGCTGTTGCTCGCCTGATGGCCAGCGTTCCTATCCCGGGCATTGACGTTGGACGGCTACGGGCTTTTTTTGAAAGCAACCAGTTGTTCGGCCTACTCAATATTTTTACCGGCGGCGGCATGAGCAATTTTTCCATTGGGATGTTGGGCCTTGGGCCTTATATCACTGCTCTTATTATAATGCAGCTTTTAACGATGATATTTCCGCGGCTTGAGCAGCTTTATAAAGAAGAAGGCGAGGCAGGCAGGCAGAGATTCAATCAATACGCGCGTCTTCTGACCATTCCTCTGGCAGCGATGCAGTCCTACGCCATGATAAATCTTCTGCGGAGCCAGCAGGTCCTGGGGTTTATGAGCACGTTTCAGCTTGTAATAACGATTAGCGTCATTACCGCAGGCACGGTGTTTTTAATGTGGCTAGGGGAGCTTATTTCTGAAAAAGGAATAGGGAACGGCGTTTCCCTTTTAATTTTTGCCGGCATTGTGGCGGGATTCCCTTCTTCTTTCCGCCAGACGCTGACAATCTGGGATCCTTCAAAAATTCCTTCTTATATTCTTTTTCTGGCGATAGGACTTTTTGTCATTGTGGGCGTAGTCGTCATCACCGAAGGCCGGCGCAATATTCCGGTTTCCTATGCCAAAAGAGTGCGTGGCAATAAAATGTACGGCGGCGTCTCAACTTATCTGCCGATGAACGTGAATCCGGCGGGTGTGATCCCGATTATATTTGCGATTTCAATTATGCTTTTTCCGGGAATGATAGGCAGTTTTTTCGCCAATTCCGGCAATTTTTGGGTGGCAAAAATAGCTGTTTTTCTGCGCGATATGTTCCAGAATGGCCAGGTTATGTACAGCATTGTCTATTTTTTACTGGTTGTGCTTTTTACTTATTTTTATACTGCCGTCACCTTTGACCCAAAGAACATTGCTGAAAATCTGCAAAAGATGGGCGGCTTCGTCCCTGGTATCAGGCCCGGCAAGCCGACATCTGACTTTTTATATTTTATTTTAAACAGGGTTTTGCTCATCGGCGCCCTAACTCTTGGCTTAATAGCCATTGCGCCAAACGTAGTGCAAGGAGTTACCGGTGTTACAACTTTCACCGTCGGCGGCACTTCAATTTTAATCGTCGTGGCCGTGGTTTTGGAAACCATCAGGCAAATTGACTCGCAGCTTACTATGCGAGAGTATGAAGGCCTCTAGTAATTGGTTATCAGTTCATCAGTTACGCTCGCCCCGCAATACGCGGGGCTCGCTGCCAGTTTTTAAAATTATAAACTGAAACATGGATCCATTAGTCGTAATAATGCTAGGCCGCGCGGGCTGCGGAAAAGGGACGCAGGCCGAACTTTTAAAGGATAAGTTTGGTTTATTTTATGTCGGCAGCGGGGAGCTCCTAAGGGACAGAACCAAAACCCAAGATTTTACCGGTAAAAAGATCGCGGAAACCATGGAAAGCGGGGTGCTTGTGCCTGTCGTTTTGATGCTGCATCAGTGGGCAAACCGTCTTGAGGAAATAAAACGGAATGAGAATGGCGGTTTTAAAGGGCTTATCTTTGACGGCAGCCCGAGAAAATTAGTAGAAGCCGAATTGCTTGATGAAGCGCTTGGCTGGTATGATTGGGATAAAAATGTCCGTGTGGTTCTGATCGATATTTCCAGAGAAGACGCTTTTGACAGATTAACAAAGAGAAGGATGTGTAAAAATTGTGGTCAGCTGATACCCTATGTCGGCCATTATAAAACTCTTGAAGAATGTGATAAATGCGGAGGAGAACTTATAGCACGAAAAGACGATAATATTAATGCTATAAACGAGAGATTGGACTTGTTTGATAAGGAAGTTATGGCGGCTGTTAAATATTTTGAAGGAAAAGGGATTTTGGTTAAAGTCGACGGCGATCAATCGATCGAAAAAGTGCACGAAGACATTTTAGCGGTGTTAAACTTAAAAAATCAATGATCCCGATAAAAACAGAACAGGAAATAAAAATAATGAAGGAGGGCGGTTGGCTTTTGGCAAAGATTCTTGAGGCGCTGAAAGAAAAGGTGAAGCCGGGAATAACTACCGCTGAATTGGACAAGGTCGCGCAAGACCTTGTTTTTGCTTGCGGCGCGAAACCCGCCTTTTTGGGCTATCAGGACTTTCCAGCCGCTCTTTGCACTTCCGTTAATGAAGAAGTCGTTCATGGCGTGCCTTCTGGTCGCAAACTAGAAGAAGGCGATATAATCGGTCTGGACCTTGGCATTCTGTATCCTTTCGGCAAATGTAGCCATTGCGCGATGGGCGCAACATGTAATCCGGAAAACAAGCCCTTTTTTACAGACGCGGCAATCACGGTTGCGGTGGGTGACGTATCTGGCAAGGCAGAAAAATTAATTAAAGTTGCAAAGACAGCGCTTGACGTGGCAGTAGAAAAAATAAAGCCGGGAGTGCGTCTGGGCGATGTCAGCTGCTCAATCCAAAAATACGTTGAAGGCGAAGGGTTTTCTGTCATAAGACAATTGGTGGGGCACGGAGTTGGTAAAAAATTGCACGAAGAGCCGGAAGTGCCGAATTTTGGAGAAGCAGGCCAAGGTCCGATTTTAAAAGAAGGCATGACCCTGGCGATTGAGCCGATGATCAGCGCAGGCGGCTATAAATTGAAAATAGGCAAGGACGGATTTGTTTATGAAACGGACGATAAATCCTTGGCTGCCCATTTTGAGCATACCCTGGCGGTGACGAAAGAGGGGTGCGAGATATTGACGAAAGTTTAAAACGATAAAGAAAAGTTGAATTTCTGATTTAAGTCCTTGAAAACCCAGCGATTTCGGTCGCCGGGCTTTTTTCTTTGCCCCCACACCTAACCTGGATTTTTAAAGAACGGTTTTTCAGGCATGCGGCAATAGCTTTTCTAAAAATTATCTTCATATCTCATTTTCATTTTTGGCTTTGGGCCTCATCCAGATTAGGTGTAGGGGGTTTGCCTGTGGATTTTTCTGTTGGGAAATAGCTTAAAACGTGATATGATAAAATATAGAAGCAGGAATAAAGGATTGCGAATAAATAGGAGGGTTGTTATCCTCTTGTGTTTTATTCTTAATTCATAACTCCTGACCATTTATTCAAATATATGCCTAAACTTTCCGTTATCATTCCCGCTTACAACGAGGAAAAGACAATCGGCGAAACATTGTTGTCCGTTGATAAATATTTAAGCAAGCAGAATTACGATTATGAAATTTTGGTTGAAGCGGATGGCTCGCGTGACAAAACCGTTGAAGTGGCGAGCAATTTCCAGAAAATGGTTCGTAATTTAGTAGTTATTGATAATCAGCCCAATCACGGCAAGGGCTGGGTGGTGCGTAAGGGAATGCTTGAAGCCAAAGGCGACTGGCGGCTTTTTATGGACGCGGATAATGCGACGACCATTGACCACATAGGCAACGCTTGGCCTCTGTTAGATCAGGAGGGGTTTGACGTAGCTATTGGCACGCGTGACTCGCGCGACCATAAAGATGCCAAACAGGCGGTGGCCCAGCCGTTTTTGAAACGGCTAATGGGGGATGCGGGCAACGTATTAATTCAGGTGCTGGTTCTTTGGGGCATTTGGGACACTCAGTGCGGCTTTAAGGTATTTTCGGCTAAAGCGGCCCAAGAGGTGTTTTCTAAGGCCACGATTGACCGTTGGGGTTTTGATATTGAAGCGCTGGCGCTGGCAAAGAACATGGGTTTTAAAATAGGTCTTTTTCCTGTCTACTGGGTTAATAATCCTAACAGCCGGGTTAATTTAAAGGGGTATTTAAAAACATTTTTAGAGCTTTTTCAGATAAAAACGAATTTGATGACGGATAGATACCACATTAAATCAAAAGCCAACCCGCCAGTTGGCGGACAAAAGTCAAAAATATAAATTTAATCAGGGATATCGCACGCGTTATTTAATGAAAGATAATAACCATCAGAAACCCGCTTCCGAACTCCGTTTTGACCTAGTTTCTAAGGATTGGGTGGTGATTGCAACCGGCCGAGGCAGGAGGCCGGAAACTTTTAAAAATGAAGAGCGGACAAGAGAAGAAGCAAGCGAAAAAGATTGCCCGTTTTGCCATCTTGAAACACAAGAATCGCCGGTGCTCAAATACGATTCAGGCGATAAAGGATGGCAAGTGGCGGTTATCCCCAATAAGTATCCGGCTTTTTCTCACGGTGACGGGCTGCATGAACGGGCAGTCGGGCCATATCAGGTGATGGACGGAATCGGTTTTCATGAGGTGGTGGTGACGCGTGACCATCACCAGCATCTTGCCCAGTTTAAAATAGAAAAAGTGAAACAAGTTATTGACGCCTATCAGGAAAGATATCTGGAATTGATGAACGAAAAGCATGTAAATTATATTTCAATTTTTCATAATAACGGCAAGGAAGCAGGCGCCTCAATTGTTCATCCTCATTCTCAAATTATTGCTTTGCCTGTGACCGATCCGGACCTGCGCCGCAGCCTGGACGGTTCGCGGATTTTTTTTGAGGCGCACGGCAAATGCGTGCATTGCGCGATGCTGGAGTGGGATTTGGAGGAAAAGCAGCGAATTGTTTTTGAAAACGATAAATTTGTTGCTCTTGTTCCGTTTGCCTCAAAGGTCGCGTTTGAGACACGTATTTACCCCAAAGAACACAAGGCATATTTTGAGCGGATAAAGGAAGACGAAAAAGAGAAATTGGCCGAGGCCCTTCAGGTCAGCTTAAATAAAATATGCAAGGGTCTGGTTGATCCGGCTTATAATTTTTTTGTTCACACCTCTCCCTGTGACGGCAAGAGTTATGATCATTATCACTGGCATTTTGAAATTTTGCCTAAAACCTCCATCTGGGCGGGTTTTGAGCTCGGCACGGGCATACAAATTTCGACGATAGAGCCGGAAAAAGCGGCGGAGTATCTTAGGAACATAGAATAAAGAATTATGTATTATGTATAATGCATAATGACAAAATTCTTATTCTTCTATAATTCATAATTCATAATTCATGATCTCGAGCATTCTTTCCTGGCTTGCTTCTTTGATAATCAGTATTATTTCTTACGCCGGGTATCTCGGCGTGGCGGCTTTGTCAGCTTTCGAGAGTGCTTGCGTCCCGATTCCTTCGGAGGTCATTGTGCCGTTTTCTGGATATTTGGCGTCAACCGGCAGGTTTTCCGCGTGGTTGGTGGTGCTTTGGGCGACTGTCGGCAATTTGGTTGGCTCCTTGGCGGCTTACGCCATTGGTTATTATGGCGGTCGGCCGTTCATCAGGCGCTGGGGCAAATATGTTTTTTTGCGCGAAGAGGAATTGCAACATGCGGATGCATGGTTTAAAAAATACGGCTCTCCCGCGATATTTTTCAGTCGCCTTTTGCCGATTGTCAGGACCTTCATTTCTTTGCCGGCGGGAATCGGCCGGATGAATCTGCCAAAATTTATTATGTATACTTTTCTGGGCTCTCTGCCATGGAATTTCGGTCTTACCTACATTGGCCTAAAGCTGGGCCAAAACTGGGAGCACCTCGGCATTTATTTCAGAAAATTTGATTATTTGATTTTGATTGTTTTAGTGCTTGGCATAGGTTGGTGGATAAAAAGTCACTTATTAAAAAGGGGAAGTCGTAATATTTAATATTTAGCAAAATATAAATGTCAAAAATTTTCAAAAGCAAAATAGCGGCGTTTACTTTATTGGAGCTTTTGGTGGTAGTAGCGATAATTGGTATTTTGGCAGCTGCAACTTTTGCGGTTTTAAGCAGCGCGCGGGCCAAAAGCCGCGATGCCAGAAGAATTATGGATCTTAAACAGATCACTACGGCGCTTGAATTTTTTTACAACAAATACACGCGCTATCCGATAACTGCCGGCCAAACATACTGGGACGGCCACTGGATGAATTTTCAGACCTGCCTTCAGACGGGCAGCGGTTGCGGTTTTACTATTACAGATTACGAAACAAGCATGCCAAAGGTGCCACAGGACCCAAGCGACAGCGACCCAAATTCTGCTAATAATGGAATTACTTATTATTACAGCTATAGTTCGCCGGCGTGCAGCGACCAGGCGTATATTTTGAGGGCGCAACTTGAAACTAATCATTCGGTCTTAGCTGCTGATAGTGATGGTGATTATTATACTGCCGGCGACGGCGGATGTAATGATGCCAGCCGGTATTACTGCATTAAGCAGAATTGGTGTCATTAAAAATTTTAAGCAGCAAAATTGGATAAGATTATGAATATATTGATCGCTAATTGGAAAATGAATCCGCAGACGGCAAAAGAAGCCAAAGCGCTTTTTGAGGCGGAAAGCAATTTGGGGCGTCTAAAGAATATTGAAGTGGTGATTTGTCCGCCGGCGTGTTTTCTGCCTCTGTTTAGTGGGGCAAAAAACCTCAAGCTTGGCGGCCAGGATTTGTTTTGGGAAAATCCGCCAGCTGGCGGAGGCGCTTACACAGGTGAAGTTTCAGGCAAAATGCTAAGGGATCTGGGCTGTGAATATGCTATTGTCGGACACTCAGAGCGCCGAGAGCATGCAGGCGAAACGGATGAGATTATAAATGCAAAATTAAAGACGGCGCTGAAATCAGGGTTGACGCCGATTTTATGCGTCGGAGAAAGGGAAGGGGAAGAAATGTCTGATGTTGTGGCCGGACAGATCAAAAAGGGCCTGGCGGATATTGGTAAAAATCAGCTTGAAAAAGTCATTATTGCCTATGAACCGGTTTGGGCGATAAGCACAAGCGCCGCGGCCAAGGAATGTTCGCCTGATAACGCGCTTTCCGCGGCGGTTTTCATAAGAAAAATCCTGACCGAGATTTACAGCAATTTTTTGGCGCAAAAAGTGGCAATTATTTACGGAGGCAGCGTTGATGCAGGCAATGGCGTGTCTTATATAAAACAGTCGCAGATGGCTGGGCTTTTAGTGGGCGGGGCTAGCTTAGATAGCGGAGAGTTCGTGAAATTAGGAGAAGGAGTCAATAATTTGGTAATTTAATATGAGAGTGATAAATCAAGCCGGCGATCTGGCCGGCAAGAGAGTTTTGGTCAGAGATGATTTTAACGTTACGGTTGATAAAAACGGCAAGGTTCTTGATGATTTCAGAATTCGCGCGTCTCTGCCGACAATAGAATATCTTTTGAAAAATCAGGCCAAGGTTATTTTGATGGCGCATTTTGGCCGGCCGCAGGGCGAAAATTTTGAGTCAAGAATAAAAAGCCAGGAATTTAGTTTAAGACCAGTCGCAGAAAGATTGTCGGAATTGATCGGCAAAAAAGTGGAGTTGCTGGGTGATTGTTTTGGCAGCGCGGTCACGGAGCGTGTAGGGCAGATGAATGATGGGGATTTAGTACTGCTGGAAAATTTGAGATTTCACCCTGAAGAAGAGGCAAATGACGATGAATTCGTAAAGTCACTGGCAAAACTCGGTGATATTTATGTCAATGATGCTTTTGGTGCTTCGCACAGAGCTCATGCGTCTATTGTTAAAATAACGCAACTTTTGCCTTCTTTCGTCGGGTTTTTGTTAGAAAGGGAAGTTGACGTATTGGCGCGGGCAAGGGACAATCCGGAGCATCCATTGGTGGTTGTGATTGGCGGCGCAAAAATTTCTACCAAAATAAAACTGATTCAGGAGTTTTTAAACAAGGCAGACCATATAATTTTGGGTGGAGCGCTGGCTAACACCGTGTTGCATGCGCAGGGATTAGCGATAGGAAGATCAATGGTGGAATTGGAAGCGGTTTCTGAAGTTCAAAAATTGCAAATTACAAATACAAAACTTCATTTGCCCGTTGACGTGGTTGTGTCCATTGATAAAACAGGCCAAGAAGAAAAGCATGTTTCGGCAGTCGGAAAAATCGGGAGAGAGGAGTTGATTCTGGATATCGGGCCGGAAACTCAAAGTATTTTTGATTCGGTAGTTAAGTCGTCAAAAATGGTCATTTGGAACGGGCCGATGGGGCTATTTGAGGTCGAGGCGTTCGCCGGTGGCACCCGCGCGATGGCCGAATCAATTGCGGCCTGTCCCGACTGTTTTTCAATTGCGGGCGGCGGCGAAACAACCTGTTTTCTTGAGAAATTCGGTCTGCTTGATAAATTTTCCCATGTGTCCACCGGCGGCGGCGCAATGATGGAATTCTTGGCGGGAGAAAAATTGCCTGGAATTGAAGTGCTTGAATAGCGTCAATATTGGAAAAGCGCCGACGCCGCAGAAGGGGCGACGGGGAAACTGGGTGTTTCCCCGTGGTGGAAATATTAAAACCGCAAGGTTTTAAGGAGCGAGGCCGGTTGTATCGGGCGAGCGACGGAGGAGTGCGCAATGATGGAATTCTTGGCAGGAGAGAAATTGCCCGGGATCGCTGTGTTTGAATAAAAGTGCACTTATGTAATTTACAGAAAATATGAATTGGAGTCTTAAGCCAAAGGCACCGAAAGAATTCATCAAGCAATTTCCCGAATATCATCCGCTCGTTTTGCAGCTTTTATACAATCGGGGACTGAAAACGCAAAAGGCAATTGATGAATTCTTTAATCCGGATTACGAGGAGGATCTTCATGATCCTTTTTTGATGTTGGGAATGGAAAAAGCGGTTAAGCGGATTTTAAAAGCGATAAAAAAACAGGAAAAAATCGCGATTTTTGGCGATTATGACGCGGATGGAATTTGTGGGACGGTGATTTTGAAAACTGTTTTGGATGCGCTGGGGGCTAATCTGTCGGGCGGTATTTATATTCCCGATAGAAAAATTGAAGGTTATGGTTTAAACATAGGCGCGGTGCAGAAATTGGGCGAGCAGAAAGTTCAGCTGATCATTACGATTGATTGCGGCAGTTCCGATTTTAAGGAAGTGGACCTGGCGAATTCTTTAGGTATGGAGGTGATCATTGTCGACCATCACAAAGTTGGCAAAAAATTGCCTGCCGTTAAAATAACCATTAATCCGTGGCAGAAAAAGGACGTATACCCGTTTAAAGATTTAGCCGGGGCAGGTGTGGCGTTTAAATTGGCGCAAGCCCTTATTAAAAACGAAAAGAAATTAGCGCTCGGTTGGGAAAAATGGTTGTTGGACCTGGTAGCGATTGCCACGGTGGCCGATTGTGTGTCGCTTCTTGGCGAAAACCGGTCTCTGGTGCATTATGGTTTAATAGTTTTAGCGCAGACTCAACGGCCCGGACTTCAGGAATTAATGGAAATAGCGCGCTTAAATCCAATTTTTGAATCGGAAACGCTGAAAACGAACCTTGATACTTATTCGCTCGGTTTTATTTTAGGACCCCGGCTTAATGCGGCAGGCCGGATGGACCATGCGAGTCTTGCTTTTGAGCTTTTGATGACCAAGGAACGGGAGGAAGCAAGAACTCTGGCAAAAAAAATAGACCAGCATAATCAACAGCGCCAGCGATTGACCGAACAAGTGGTGGCCGAAGTTGAAGAAAAAATAAAACCGTGTATCCGCGACAAAAGTAGCTCAATTATTGTTGCCTCTGACAAAAATTGGTCAAGGGGAATTATCGGTCTGGTTGCGGGAAAGATTGCCGAACGTTATCATCGGCCGGTTATTATTTTTAGAGAAGACGAAAACGAAAGTCGGGGCTCGGCTCGCAGTGTTGAAGGATTTGACATTGTTGATGCAATTGCTCAATGTGCGGATCTGCTTATTGAATTTGGGGGTCATCCCGGTTCAGCGGGGATGTCATTGAAAAATAAAAATCTGGCGGCTTTCATAGAGAAAATAAACGGGATTGCCGGAGAAAAATTAAGAGAAGAAGATTTGGTGCCTGTATTGGAAATAGACAATGAAATAAATGCCGATAATATTACATGGGATCTTTTTGATAAATTAGCAGAATTTGAGCCGTGCAGTGATTACGGAAACCCCCGGCCGACTTTTTTGATGAAGAATCTAGAAGTCGCTAATTTAAGACTTGTCGGCAACGGCTTCCAGCATTTAAAGCTAGAATTAAAAAGCGAAAAGTTGCAGAATAAAGTTTTCAAAGCCATTGGTTTCAGATTAGCCAAAAAAGGCAATCAAGATTTGAAAATCAGCGATAAAGTTGATATAGTATTTGAGCTGATATTGGACGAGTGGAACGGGAACAGGGAATTGCAGTTTAGAATAATTGATATCAAAAAATTATGAAATTTATTATCTACACCGACGGCGGGTCGCGTGGCAATCCCGGGCCGGCAGGCATCGGGGTTGTTATTTGTGATGGAAAAGGTAAGGCAATAAAAAAATACGGCGAAACAATCGGAGAAAAAACCAATAACGAAGTCGAATACGAGGCGGTCATTTTTGCTCTAAAAAAAGTCAAGGCGCTTTATGGGAAAGAAAAAACAAAAGCGTCCCAAGTTGAAATTCGTCTTGATTCAGAACTGGTAGTCAAACAGCTGAATCACGAATACAAAATTGAAGAGCCGAATATCCAATCCCTGTTCTTAAAGGTCTGGAATTTGACGCTGGATTTTGGTATGATCAAATTTAAAGCGATTCCGCGGGAGGAAAATAAGGAGGCGGATAGGCTGGTCAATCAGGCCTTGGATTCGGCACAAGGGAATTTATTTTAGTTACTGTCCTTTTAAGGAGGTGTCCTAGTGGAAAATATTTGGATCAGATTCTGTAGAAAGTGGAAGCGTTTTAAAGAGTGGCTTGCCGACGGAGTATGGCGTATGTCCCTTGAGTGAACTGTGACTATGTTTGTGCAAAGAAAGGAGGTGGTAGTATGAGATGGATGTTTCCGCACGCGACCCATTGTTCGACCTGTGGGTCAGGTACCTTGTCCCGAGTATGACGTAAAACTACTTATACTTACCAGTCTTTGAAAAACTTTGAAAGGACGAGGCCAAGTTCGCTTGGCCTCTTTTCTTGCGCAAAAATGAAAAAGGATATAAAATTATCAAGTGCTTTATAATTAATAATTAAAAATCACAAACTTATGCCAGAACAAAACTCAACAAAAAAAGAATTCAAAGTGAGCGGCGCAAAACTGCTTGAGAGAGTGAAGCAATTAGTGCACGAAGGCAACATCCGCCGGATTGTCATAAAAAACGAAGAAGGAAAAATTTTGATTGAAGTTCCATTAACTGTCGGCGTGGCCGGCGTCCTTCTTCTGCCCGTCTGGGCGGCCATTGGCACGATTGCGGCTCTTGTGGCAAAGTTGACAATAGTGGTTGAGAAGGATAAGGAATAGAGATGGTAAAAACAGATAAACAAAAAATTCGCCTTAAAAGCGAATTTTTTGTTGTCCAAGCAAATCTATAAGCCGAATTCTGTATCCTGATTTTAGTCAGGATGGCAATCATCTGTCTGGTCCCTCGATTGCTCTCGGGATCAAGCGATCTACTTTTCTTATGAGATTCAAGCTTTAGACCTCATAGTTTGATCTTGCACCCAGTAAGGATTTAGCCGTTTCACTTTGGCGTTGCCGCCAAGAATATCCCATAAGGATACCCGATCGTTTTCAGTCACGGGCGTTTCTGTTCGCACCTCGGTCCCGCAAAATGCGGGACGGCGGCTGTTAGCCGCTACTTTTTTATCTCCATTTTTGAATGGGCGAGAGAGTTCGGACTTTCCTCCCCTTGCCTGCGCAAAGAGCGATTACCCGATTTGCTTGGACATTTATATATTATCAGATTTTTGGACGGTTGTCAATAAAAATTCTGAGGTGCTTGATTTTTTGACCATCTTTGGGTTAAGATAAGATAAAATATATGAAGAAGTCAGAATTAATTTTCACGGCAATTTTAGTCCCAGTAGATTTTTTGATGCTGGTTTTGGCCGGGCTGGCTGCCTATGGCTTGCGTACAAGCGCGCTTATAGCACAATGGCGGCCGGTACTTTTTGCGTTTAATCTGCCGCCTGAACGTTATTTTGGGTTGGTGATACTGGTTTCTCTTTTGTGGCTGGCAGTTTTTGCTTTTGCCGGCCTTTATAAAATAAAAAGTGGGCTTAAAGGAATCGGCCAGCTTCTAAGGATTGTGATTGCGTCTTCGGCAGGCATCATGGGCATTATTATTTATATTTTTATGCGGCGTGAATTTTTTGATTCGCGCTTTATTATTTTGACGGCTTGGGGTTTTGCAATTTTGTTTGTGATCATGGGCCGATTTTTTGTGAAAAACATGCAGAAATTTTTGGTTGGCAAATATGGCATTGGTGAGCACCGGGTTCTTGTTATTGGCAACGATGAAGTGGCGGAAAATATAAGAGAAGAGATAGAAAGAGATCCTGGTCTTGGCTACAAAATAGTAAAAAATCTTTCGGCGATTGATATGAATGCGGTGCGGCTAGCTTTTGGCAATCCGGTAATTGATGATGTAATTCTGGCTAATCCGGACTTCCCGCGTGAGCAGGTTTTGGAGCTAATAAATTTTTGTGAAGACAAACATGTTAATTTCAAATTCGTTCCCAACCTTTTTGAAACACTGACAACTAATGTTGACTTTGATACATTAGCAGCGGTGCCGCTGATCGAGCTTAAGCGGACGGCTCTAGACGGCTGGGGAAAGATTATTAAGCGAATAATTGATATAATCGGCGCGATTTTTGGTCTGGTGATTTTTTCTCCGGTGATGGTTCTGATCGCGATTGCGATAAAGCTTGATTCACGAGGTCCGATAATTTACAAAAATGAGCGGGTTGGGCCGAAGGGTGTTTTCAACGCATATAAATTACGTTCGATGAAGATAGAATATTGTACCGGTGAAAAATATGACAAGACCGGCGAGGCGGATCGTTTTGAAAAAGAGCTGATAGAAAAGCAAAGCATAAGGAAGGGACCGGTTTATAAGATAGGTAATGACCCAAGAAGGACGAAACTTGGCAATTTTTTTGAGAAATCAAGTTTAGACGAGTTGCCGCAGTTTTTTAATGTTTTAATCGGCAACATGAGCCTGGTCGGGCCGCGGCCGCACCAGCCAAGAGAAGTGGCAAAATACGAGCGCTGGCACAAAAAAGTTTTTAACATCAAGCCCGGCCTGACGGGCCTGGCACAAATTTCCGGCCGCTCGGAGATTGATTTTGACGAAGAAGCAAAGATTGACACTTATTATATTGAAAACTGGTCGTTTATGATGGATTTGAAAATTTTATTCAGAACCCCGCTAGTGGTTATATTCAGAAAACCAAGGGCATAGATTAATTATGCGTGTTGCACTTGTCCATGATTATCTCAACCAATACGGAGGGGCGGAGAGGGTTCTTGAGGCATTTTGTGAAATTTGGCCTGACGCGCCGATTTTCACCTTGCTTTACAACAAAGAACGGACTGGCCACGCCTTTTGCGGCCGCCGCATCAGGACTTCTTTTTTACAGCGTCTTCCTTTTGTGAAATCACACCACCGGCCATTCTTAATGCTGATGCCATTGGCGATTGAGTCGTTTGATCTTTCAAAATATGATGTGGTTATATCTGACTCGGCCAGCTTTGCCAAAGGCGTCATCACGAGGCCAGGCACTTTGCACATCTGCTACTGTCACACGCCAACCCGCTATGCCTGGGATGACAGCCACAAATATATAAGAGAATTTGGCTACCCGGGTTTTATAAAAAAACTTATCCCGTTTTTTATGAACTATTTGCGGATCTGGGATCAGGCAGCGGCCGAACGGCCTGATATTTTTATTGCCAATTCAAATTGCGTGGCTGGTCGAATTAAAAAGTATTATCATCAGGAGGCGACAATCATCAATCCGCCCGTCAAATCAGATATTTTCTATATTTCTTCGCAGGTAGAAAATTACTTTTTGGCAGTGGGTCGTTTTCTGCCGTATAAAAGGTTTGATTTGGTAATTGGGGCGTTTAATCGGCTGGGAAGGCCGCTTAAAATTGTCGGTGCTGGCCCGGAATTTAAAAATTTGTGCAGGATTGCCGGCCCGACCATTGAATTTTTAGGACAGGTCAATGACGAAAAATTACGGCATCTTTACGCAAGATGCCAGGCGTTGGTTTTTCCGCAGGAGGAGGATTTTGGCATAGTGGCCATTGAAGCAATGGCTTGCGGCAGGCCGGTGATTGCTTATCGGGCTGGCGGCGCGCTTGAAACGATAAAAGAAGGGGAAACCGGAGTATTTTTTAACGAGCAAGAAGTTAGTTCGGTTGTCGACGCGGTTAAGGAATTTGACGTAAAGAGCTTTGACCCGCAGAAAATAAGACGGGCAGCGCTTGCCTTTGACAAGGAAATTTTTAAGCATAAAATCAGAGATTTTGTTCAAAAAAACTGGGAAGAACACGTTTCACAATTCAAAATTAAAAATTAATTATATAACTATGGATTTTAAAAACTTTTACAAAATTATTAAAGATAACATTAAATTTATCGCAATTTTTACGGCTATTGTGCTGATAATTGTCGAACTATTTTCCTGGTATATCAGCGGCGGGTATGATGTTTCGCTTTCGCTATCGGTTTTTACAAAGGGCGGCCAGGCGGCCAAAGACTATGAGTTCGACGGCTATTTCAGCGTAAAAGCGGCTAATGAATTTGCTGACACGGTTGCGCAGTGGACAAAAAGCCCCGCCGTCATCAATGATATTTACAGAAAAGCGGGGGTTAGCCCGCCGGCAGAGGCATTAAAGTCTTTTTATCAGAAGATAGGGGCGCAAAAAATGTCGCCACAGTATGTTGAGATAAAATTTAATTCCGATACAGCGCAAGACGGGACAAAAATAGCCAAAGCCATAGGGGGTGTTTTTACTGAAAAGGCAGAACAGGCGAGCAAGCTTTCAGGGGACGTTGTTTTCTCGGTTGTGAGCAGTGAGCCGGTAATTACGAAAAATCAGGGGAGCTTCATATCTGGCGGGATAATTGCGCTTGTGGCTGGATTTTTGCTCGCAATTTTCATTATTTTATTAAAAGAAAATGACGATCGGAATTGATATAAGAGTTTTAACGCGGGGCGCACGCACCGGGGTGGAAGAATATACTATTAATCTTCTATCCCGGCTTTTAAGATTAGGCAAAGATATTGATTTTAAGCTGTTTTTTAATGCGTATTATAAAACGCCTTTGGTACAGGAATGGCTTGGCCTGCCTAACGTTAAATTGTATGAATTTAAAATTCCAAACCGGCTCTTTTTTGTTTCGGCGCGCTATCTTAATTATCCAAAAATAGACAAAATACTCGGAGGCGCGGATATTTTTTTTAATCCCCACTTTTTCAACGCGCCGTTAAGTTTTCAGTGCCAGAAAGCGATGACCTTTCACGACCTGTCATTTGAATGGCATCCTGAGCATTTTTCCTGGCGCAAGCGTCTCTGGCAGAAGCTTTTGATGAATGCAAAAAAAGAAGCCGCCAAGTCCGAAAAAATCATTGCGGTTTCCGGATCCACGAAGCAAGACCTAATTGATCTGTATAAAATTCCCGAAAATAAAATAAGGGTTGTTTATTCCGGAGTCGGAGAAGAATTCAGGTGTATAGAGGGCAAAACGCTGAATATTATTGAAAAATATCGTCTGCCGGATAAATTTATCCTTTATCTTGGGACGATTGAGCCGCGAAAGAATATTGGAGGCCTGATTAAGGCGTTTGAGGTGATGAAAGATAAAAATAAAAACTGGGATGAAATTCATTTGGTCATTGCCGGCAGCCCCGGCTGGCTTTGCAGCCACATATATAAAGCAAGCAGGCGTTCAAAGCATGCGGACAAAATAATTTTTACGGGCTTTGTTGAACCGCAGGATAAGGTTTATTTGTATAATCTTGCCTCGCTTTTTGTCTATCCGAGCTTTTTTGAGGGTTTTGGTTTCCCGCCGCTTGAGGCAATGGCCTGCGGCGTGCCGACAATTACCTCAAATACTTCTTCCTTACCCGAAATAGTGGCTGATTCCGGTTTAATGATTGATCCGTATGATATTGACGAGATGGCGTGGGCTATGGAGCAAGTTTTGTCGGACGCAAATTTATCGCGCGAGTTATCAGCCAGAGGGCTCGCTCGCGCGAGATTATTTTCTTGGGACAAATGCGCACGCGAAACGCTTAATTTCCTAATTTCCTAATTTCTAAATTTCCTAATTTCTAAATTTTATTTTAGTGATTAGCGATTAGTGATTAGCGATTAGTTTGCGAATCGGCATTGACGCCCGTTTTTTGGGGCCAAAAGGCAAAGGGCTTGGGCGTTATACTCAGAAACTGATAGAAGGTCTGGAAAAAATTGATCACCAAAATCAATATGTGATTTTTTTACGCCGTGAAAACTGGGATGATTATCATTCTGTCTCATCAAATTTCAAGAAAGTCTTAGCCGATTATCGCTGGTATTCTTTTGCCGAACAGATTTTTTTGCCCTTTAAGATATATCAGCAGAAGATTGGCCTGATGCATTTTCCGCATTTTAACGTGCCGGTCTTTTATTTTGGAAGATTTGTGGTGACAGTCCACGATTTGATTCTGCGACATTTTAAAACCCGGCGGGCCTCTGTGCTTGGGCCGATAGGGTATTGGATAAAAAATGCGGTTTACCGAATGGTAATTTGGCTTGCGGTAAAAAGAGCACAGAAAATCATTGCGGTTTCAAATTATGTGAAAAAGGATATTATTGCCGCTTTTGGCGTGGCGGAGGACAAGGTGACATTGACGTATGAGGGCGCGCCGGATAAAAGTTTCAGGTTTCAGGTTTCAGGTTTCAGGTCTGATTACAAAATCAAAAAACCTTATCTCCTTTACGTCGGTAATGCTTATCCGCATAAGAATCTTGAGCGATTGATCAAAGCATTTGAAATTTTGGCTAAAAAATATAATCATGATGTGCAATTAGTCCTAGTTGGTGAAGACGATTATTTTTATCGTCGATTAAAGCAGGAAGCAAAAACTTCCATACTTGCAAGTATGGAAGTTTTGCAGCGGATTGTTTTTGCTGGATTCGTCAACGATGAGGGCCTGGAGCGTCTTTATGACGGCGCGACACTTTACGTTTTCCCGTCGCTCTGCGAAGGATTTGGTCTGCCGCCGCTTGAAGCAATGGCGCGTGGTTTGCCGGTTGTTTCTTCGGACAAAACCTGCCTGCCCGAAATCCTGGGAGACGCCGCTTTTTATTTTAACGCATTAAATCCAGAGAGCATGGCAGAAAAAGTTGACCAAGTTTTATCTGATAATAATTTACGGGAGTGGTTAATTTCAGCCGGTTTTGGACAAATCAAAAAATATTCGTGGCAAAAAATGGCGGAAGAAACCTTACGGATTTTCAGGGACGCGGGTGGAGAATAAATTTGACACGAAAGCCTGGAAATGTTATTTTTTTATTAAATTTTGAGCGGGTTTTGGCTGATTGTACAAATAAGGACTAAGGAGGGTAGGATATGAAAATAAGGGTATGGACTGAAGAGAAAAAGGGTCAGGTGCTGGAGATGATTGAAAGAAAGAAAGAGGTGGCGAGGAGGTGGTTGTATAAGCCATTACCTCAGCCGGAGTTTGTAGAGATCGGCGTTCCGGAGTTCTTTAAAAAATTGTTCCAGGAGCGGAGAAGGTTGAGTATCAGGACCGAAGAAAACGCTACACTGCGGTTGCTGTTCAAAAGCAGAAACAAGAACACCTTTTTTACTTTTGTCTACATGGACGAAAACCGGCAAGCATGGAATATGGTAAGATGTCAGCTGTTAAAAGACATAGAAATTGATAAAATCTATAGAATCAAAAAGGTTTCCTGGTCGCGTATAAAGCAGGTCAAAGAACTGGTCAACGGGCTGATCCTGGAGCCAACATAATTTTTGAAAGGAGGTTTGATATGAATGCCGTTGAAAAAGGGATATTGGAGCAGGCGCTGGCGATCTTAAAAAAAGAGGATCGCTGGATCCATAACTGCAATAGAAACATTCAGATGGTCGGAGCTGGTTTGCCGCCAGTCAGGCTACTCGAAGAGATAAGCACGGAAGCAGCGGCATTACGGTTAAGGCGGGAAAATTATGACAAAAGCGTCCGCAGATCAGCACCCAAAGCCGCCTAGAGCAATGGCGGCAGAGGCATGAAAATCAGAAGCCCGTTTAAGTCAAACGGGCTTTTTTGTTTGGCGGACTGTGGATTGGGGAATTTATTTTGTGTGATATAATTTAATCAGCAATGGCTTATAGAGTTATCTTTAGCCAAATGTTTGATGTTCGCCCGAGGACCTCGGCGGGCGATTTGGATTTTGAAAAAATCAAGCAAATTGAGACGGTTTTGAATTTGCGCCGGAATGATTTGCGGCAAGATCAAAGAGAGTTAGCCGAGCGTATAATTAACCTAGAGAGCGAGCAGGCAGGAAGAGGGCTTGAAACGAAAAAAATCAGGGCAAAAAGACAGCCAAAGAAAAACTGGCGGGTCGTAAGGGAAAAAATTCCGGTTCTTTGGCCTGGAATTTCACAAGTGAATCTGCGAGATAACCAGATTGAAACAAACATGCCTGATGTGCAGGAAATTTTGTCAGCCCTTGAAGCGATTGAGGCGGCTGATCAATTGTTGAAAACAGGAGAGAGCGAGGAGGTTGTGCTGACAAGCGAAACTGATGGCGTTACACCCGAATTGTCAGATGATAATGTGACTGAACTAAATTATTCAATCCCGATCAGAAAGATTGTCGCGCCGGAAGAACAATTTTTGGACTGGGGTCCCTTATCGGATGAGGCTACGGAAAGTCAAGAAAAAATAGAAGAAGAATTAGTGAGTGAAACGCCAGAAGCAGGAATTCCTTGGCGGCCGGAATTTTTATCAGTCGGCCAGGAGCCGGAATTCTCGCTTGCCAACTATGAAAGTGAAAGAGCCAGAACGTTGGAGGAAGATTTCTGGTTAAAACCGAAACAAAGTGAAGTTAACGCAGCGAGAGAAGATTATCTTGGAGTGCCCGAATTTTCTTTTGCCCGGCCAAAAACACGGCAAATCTTTGCCTGGAGAGATAGGCGCAAGCCGCTGATTATTTTTGCTGCAGTCGCGGTTTTAATTTTTTCTTTCGTGCCGGCGCTCAACTGGGTTAATAATGCTTTTTCGGCTAAAGCAGGCGCGATGAATTCTGGCATCGTCGCATATGAGGCGCTTGTTCTCGCAAAGGATTCTCTGGAAAGGTCGGATTTTTCAGGCGCCCAGAATTATTTTTCAGAGGCTCAAAATAATTTTGCCGCGGCAAATTTGCAGATAAAATCCGTGGGCAGCTGGCTTTTATTGGCTCTGGAAAAAATTCCCGGCCTTTCTTCTCTGTCCTCAAAAGTGAGGCTGGTCAGGGTGGGGGAAGAGATGAGCAGGGCGGGAGAAGAATTTTCTCAGATGATAGGGCTTTTTAAAAAAAGCGGCATTGGTGCATTGAGCAGTATGCCAAATAAAAATGGCGAACCGCTGGCCGACATTTTGAGCCAGGCGCGGGATCATCTTGTTTCGGGCACCAATTCTTTGATTTCAGCAAAGCAAGGTCTGGAAAAAATAGATATTTCCTCTTTGCCGTCAGAAATGCAGTCGCAATTGACGCTTTTGAGCGATAAATTACCGGAATTAACGAGCGCGGCTGCCTCAGCGGTTGACTGGAGCGATAAGCTTTTAAAAATTATCGGCAACGAAAGCGCCAAAAAATATCTTTTGATTTTTCAGAATAACGCCGAGGCGCGGGCAACCGGCGGGTTCATCGGCACCTACGGGGTATTGGATCTGGACCAGGGGCAGGTCAAAAACCTTTTTATTGACGGGATTTTTAATCCGGACGGTCAATTAAGAGAAAAAATTGTGCCGCCGCGCCCTATCCAGAAAATCTCCACTGCCTGGAGCACGCATGATGCCAACTGGTTTGCGGATTTTCCGACTTCTGCCCAAAAAATTATGTGGTTTTTTGAAAAAACAGGCGGGCCAACCACGGACGGCGTAATTAGTTTGACGCCGACAGTCATTGAGCGCCTGCTCAACGTGACTGGCCCGATTGAAATGCCAGAATATGGCGTTACGCTCAACTCGGGAAATTTTGTTGAAGTGACGCAATACAAAGTTGAAAGCGATTATGACAGGGAGCTTAATCAGCCAAAAAAAATCCTGGCAGATTTTGCGCCAAAATTCATAGATAGAATAAGTGAGGAGATTAAAAGAAATAATTTTGAAATTCTGAAAGTTGTAAACCAGGCGCTTGCAGAAAAACATATTCTGATCTATTTCAACGATTCGGATTTGGAGGAGTTTGTTCAGGGGCAGGGCTGGGGAGGAGAGATAAAAAATAGCGACAAAGATTATTTGTCAATTGTCAATACAAATATTAATGGCTACAAAACCGACCGGGTGGTTGATGAGAATGTAAAATATTCAAGCGAAATTCAGGACGACGGTTCGATTATTGACACTGTTGAAATTACGCGCCATCATCAGGGAGGCGCTTTTGCCTATGATTGGTTCAATAAAGTTAATGCCGATTACATGCGCGTTTATGTGCCCAAAGGCAGTGAGCTTCTATCAGCGCAAGGTCAGACCAAAGAGGAATATAAACCGCCGATAGATTACCAGGCAGCCGGATTTAAAACGGATCAAGATGTCGCAGCGCAGGTGGATAGTTTTAAAAAAGACGTAGCTTCAGGCACGGACATCTTTGAAGAAAGCGGCAAAACTGTTTTTGGCAATTGGGTGTATGTGAGTCCGGGCGAAACGGTTAAGGTAACATATAAATACCGCTTGCCGTTTAAGCTGGACATTGCAAGAGGAAGCGTAAATTTCTCTTTGCTTGTGCAAAAACAGTCAGGAAGTGGAGGAGGCGGCCTAGACATACAAGTTTCATGGCCAAAGAGCTGGAAAACAATTTGGTCTTCGGTGCCAGAAAGCGAGAGCGGGAATGCAGCCGCGTTCAAAACTGATTTGAGAATAGACCGTGCGGCAGGATTTGCTTTTTCAAGTGCTCCATAAATGAAAATTTTTTCACGGCTTTTCAACAACGAGTCGCAGGGTATTGCTTCAGCCGCCATAATTTTAGGGGCGGCTGCTTTGGCTAGCCGGTTTTTGGGCATGATCCGCGAACGGCTTTTGGTCAGCGCTTTTGGCGCGGGCAACAATCTTGACGCCTACTTTGCTGCCTTTCAGATCCCTAATTTCGCTTTCAACCTTTTGATATCCGCGACTTTATCGGTGGCCTTTATACCGGTTTTTTGTGAATATCTAAATCGCGATAAAGAAGAGGCCTGGCGCATAGCCAGTTCCATCCTGAACCTGACGATCATCATTATGGGCGCGTTGTCTTTTCTCCTTTTCTTTTTTGCGCCTTGGCTTGTCAGATTGATCAGCCCGGGGTTTTCAGGTGAAAAATATACATTAACTGTTAACCTGACAAGAATTCTTTTATTTTCGCCCTGGCTTTTTGCGATAAGCGCGGTCTTTTCAAATATTTTAAATTCTTTTCGCAGTTTTATTCTGGTGGCTTTGGCGCCCCTAATATATAACTTGGCGATAATTGCTGGAATTTTGTTTCTCGCGCCAATTTGGGGAATTTACGGGGTGGTGGCGGGCGTGATAGGAGGGGCATTACTTCATATTCTGATACAGGTGCCGGGAGCTAAAAAATTCGGCTTTGGCTGGAAGCTAATCGCCGATTTTAAACATAGAGGAGTGAGGCAGATATTAAAACTGATCGTGCCGCGGATCTTAGGCCTGGATATTTCACAGGTAAGCCAGCTTATCGGCACAATTATCGGCTCAACTTTAGTTGTCGGCAGCGTCGCGATTTTTAACCTGGTCTACAATATTGAAGCAGTACCCATAGGCGTTTTTGCAGTTTCATTTGTGGTTTCAGTCTTCCCTAATCTTAGCCGCGCGGCGGCACAGAATAACCGCCATGATTTTGTGAAAGATTTTTCCTATACGGCGCGCCAGATTTTATTTTTCTTAATTCCATTGACTATTTTGACTTTCGTTTTCCGGGCGCAAATAGTGCGCCTTATCATCGGCGCCCGCAATCTTTCCTGGGATGAAACGCGCCTGGCCGCGGCAACGCTCGCGATTTTTGCGTCAAGTTTTATATTTCAGGGAATAGCGCCCCTGTTTTCAAGGGCATTTTTCGCCCTGAAAAACACTGTTATTCCTTTGATAACGAGCTTGGTTTCTATCGCGATTAATGTTGGGGCGACATATCTGTTTTTAAATGTGCTTGGCCAGAATATTTCTTTTAGCAGAGCAATCATTTCATTTTTGAAGCTGGACGGGCTTGGGGATGTAAGGATTCTGGCTCTTTCATTTGGATTTTCCGTTGCCTCTATTTTTAACGCGTTGGTTCTTTTTGTAATTCTGCGCAAAAAATTCGGGGCGATGGACGGCAAAAGAATTTTGTTTGCCTTTGCCAAATATCTTGTGGCCGGGCTTGCAGCAGGCATAGTCGGCTATGCCGCGCTTTATTTCATTGAACCGTTTCTGAATACTTTCACATTTTTAGGAATTTTAGTGCAGCTTATTTTTGCTACAATTTTGGCATCCGCCGTATTTACCTTAATTGCTCTTCTTTTGCGTTCAGAGGAAATGATAAGCTTGATCAGCGCTATTAAGCGAAAAATGACTGCTTCGGTAAAGTTGCTTGGAATGAGCGAGACAGAAGAATTGTAAAGAACTGTAAAATGCGCATTATCGCGCTATAGCGTAATAATGCGCAGAACATGTAAATGATATGGATAAAGACATTTCAGCAGAAGAGATTATAAGATTTTTGGCAATGGGTGGCGTTTTGATGGCGAGTCTTGTCGCACCGAATATAGCAAAAGAGTTTAGATTTTTATTAAAAGATGAAAATTATATTTCCTGGAAAAAATTCAGCAATTCCAGAGTCAGACAATCTATTAGGCGTCTTAGAAGGAGAGGGGTAGTAAATAGTCAGATAAAAGGCGGTAAAATGATAGTCGTTCTGACAAATAAAGGGAAGCAGGAAGTTCTTAAATATAATTTTGAAGGGATTAAATTAAAAAGACAAAAAAATTGGGACGGCAAATGGCGGGTTGTGATTTTTGACATACCAGAGCCAAAAAAAGCAGCCAGAGACGCGTTGCGGCGTAAATTTAAGTATTTGGGAATGTATCAACTTCAAAAAAGCGTTTTCGTTTTTCCGTATGCTTGCAAAAAAGAGATTGATTTTGTTTCTGGTTTCTACGATGTAGGGAACTATATTCTTTATCTGGAATCACAGATTGGTGACATAGAGGATGATCTTAAAAGAACTTTTGGAATTTAAATACAAGGCAGATCGCTTTTGCGCGTAATAACGCTATAGCGTGGCATTGCGTGAAATTGGGCAAGAAAATTATCATAAGCTGCGGAAAGGGTTGAGAAAGGAGAGAGTTTATGACATAATGTAAGCGCATTTTTATGGCTCAAAATATCCGAAATTTCTGTATAATCGCCCATATTGATCACGGCAAGTCAACGCTCGCGGACAGGTTTTTGGAATTGACAGGCACAGTTGAAAAACGCAAAATGCGCGAGCAGTTTTTAGACCAGATGGATTTGGAAAGGGAAAAAGGAATAACGATTAAGCTACAGCCAGTCAGGATGGCTTATCGTTTATCGCCCGCTTCGCCGGAGCTTCAGCGAGGCGAGCATATAGCAAATAGCCAAGATAAAGAATTTGTCTTAAACTTAATTGATACGCCTGGTCACGTTGATTTTTCTTACGAGGTGTCGCGGTCACTGGCCGCGGTTGAGGGCGCTATTTTATTAGTTGACGCGACAAAAGGTGTACAGGCGCAGACATTGGCCAATCTGCATCTGGCCCAGGAGCAGGGATTAAAAATTATTCCTGCTATTAACAAAATTGATCTGTCGGGAGCCAGAGCCGAAGAAGTGGAGATGGAGATAAGAAATATATTAGAGACACAAGAGATTTATAGAATTTCCGCAAAAGAAGGAATTGGCGCTGAGGAATTGCTGCAAGCGGTGATTGATAAAGTTCCCGCGCCGCAGGCAGACTCTGAAAAGCCTCTGCGCGCGTTGATTTTTGATTCGGTTTATGATTCTTACAAAGGTGTTTTGGCATATGTGCGGATAATTGACGGTAAAGTGAGGGCGGGTGAAAAAATATTTTTGATGGGTTCGGGGACTTCGGCAGAAGTTTTGGAAACGGGAATTTTCAGGCCGGCGTTTGCGTTCAAGGACTCGTTGGAAGCAGGGGAGATAGGGTATCTGGCAACAGGGCTAAAGGACGTATCGTTATGCCGCGTGGGCGACACAATTACGATTTTTGCCAATCAGGCAAGCGAGGCGCTGGTTGGCTACAAAGAGCCAAAGCCGATGGTCTTTGCCAGCTTCTACCCTTCGGCCGAAGCGGATTTTGACCATCTAAAAGACGGGTTAAATAAATTAAAGCTCAATGACGCTTCTTTAATTTTTGAACCCGAATCTTCGGAAGCATTGGGTAGAGGGTTTAAATGCGGATTTTTAGGCATGTTACATTTGGAAATTGTGAGCGAGCGGCTCAAAAGGGAGTATAACCTGGAATTGGTGGTAACCACGCCGAGCGTGGCGTATAAAATAACGGAAAAATACAGCGATAAGGAAAGAACGATTTACTCGCCGCAGGAATTGCCCGAGCCAAGCAAGCTGCTGGAAATTAAAGAGCCGTGGATAAAGCTGGAAGTTGTCTGTCCGAATACTTATCTTGGGGCGGTGATGAAATTGCTGCAGGCCTCAGGCGGTTTATACAAAACGACGCGGTATCTTGGAACAGAACGTGTGATTATAGAATATGAAGCGCCGCTGCGCGAAATAGTCGTTGATTTTTATGACAGATTAAAATCAGTGACATCGGGCTATGCCTCAATGAGCTACGAGCTGGTTGACTGGCGGGCGGCGGAGCTTGTAAAAATGGATATTTTAGTGGCGGGCGAAGAAGTAGCTGCCCTTTCGCGCATTACGCCAAAAGCAAGCATTTATGATGAAGGGCGAGCACTGGTTAAAAAATTAAAAGAAGTCTTGCCGCGCCAGATGTTCACGGTTGCCATTCAAGCCGCTGTTGGCGGCAAAATTATTGCGCGTGAGACGATTGCCGCCATGAAAAAAGACGTAACCGGGTATCTCTACGGCGGCGACTACACGCGCAAGCGCAAGCTGCTTGAAAAGCAAAAACGCGGCAAAAAGAAAATGAAAGCCATCGGTAAATTAAAAATCCCCCAGAAGGCGTTTCTGGAGATTTTACGCAAATGACGAGTCGGTATATTATTAAAACATGGGCGCGATAAGTAAAATGACCGTGCTTAGCACTACGATTACGACAATAACCGCCCAGGTTATCTTAAAAATTCTGCTTTTATTCATAAGGTAAGTATAACACATAAAAATGTTAGAGCAAGGCGCAAAAATAAAAAAAATTCTTGGTTCGCGGATGACTTTATTTTTACTGCTCTTGGCGTTTCTTTGGGTAGGCCAGCACTCGGTGAACATTTATTACAAAAAATATAAAATTGCCAGAGAGATAAATGATCTAAAGGCCGAAATCGCAAAGACGGAAAAAAGCAATCAGGAAATTTCGGCGATGATAGATTATCTGGGAAGCCAGGATTTTTTGGAAAAACAGGCCAGAGAAAAATTAAATATGAAAAGAGAAGGGGAGCAGGTTGTTATAGTTGAGCCGGCAAAAGAGGCGGCAACCACCTCTTTTGAATTTGCCGCAATGGGGGGCGGTGGAGGTACGCAGGAAAATGCAGAAATTGAGGAACAGCGAGAATCTAATTTTGCCAAGTGGTGGAAATATTTTTTCCGCTAGTTTACACTGAGGCGCTTTGCGCCGAAGTGCGGGTATGGTTCAGTGGCAGAACGCGACCTTCCCAAGGTTGAGGTGCGGGTATGGTTCAATGGCAGAACGTATCCTTCCCAAGGATAGGACACGGGTTCGATTCCCGTTACCCGCTCCAAGACAAAACAAAAAGAATTTTCAGAAATTTTTTGACGGGCTGCGCACAGCGCAGCCCATTGTGTTTGGGGAACGAATTCAATTTCTTTGTTTCTTAAATACAGGTTAGAGCCGAAGATTTTTTGAGCCAAGGATTTTTTGAGGGG
>JAZDMV010000029.1:0-3486 GCA_043800535.1 bacterium
ACAAAACTAAAACCGCTGCGATTAAGAGAGGGTGGATTTTTTTCATAATAATCATATCTTTTATGTCAGCGTTTTCTGTTGTTATTTCACGCCAAAAGAGCGCAATATGGCGTCATGGATCGTTTCAACCTCTTTGGGCAAGGAAAGTTTATCTGGCTTGAAACTATTCCAAGAAAAAACGAATATTCTGATGTCTTTTTTAAGAATGGTCAGGATGTTTAATACTTCCGTGTCGCCGCGAGGCGTGACATAAACCATCTGTTTGCCAGCCATTCCCTGATAAATAACCGGCGCCTGGCTAAAGGGGGTGGGATATTTTTTATTTTTGATGAATTGGTCAACCGAGGTCGGAGTAGTTACCTCGTAAACAGAGAGGGTCAAAGTGATTAAGTCGGTCGGTGGATTATCAGATTCCAACAGGACTATCGGGTTTTCTTTATTGGATAAAATCAATTCGCCGCCCACTCCTTTGTCAAAATCTTTTTCCGCATAGGTGGCATCTGGGTTCCAGTTTTTAGGGTAGTTTAACGAATAACCGTATTTCTGATTAATATATTTCTGCCAATCAATCTCTGTACTGGGCAAACCAGAAACTTCGGGGCCAGAAGGTGGCTCCACTGTCTTTGGCTTAAAAATATACCAGGCAGCTACGCCCAAAACTATAAGCAGAGCCACTGCGGCTGCGACCTGTGCCGGTCTTTTTTTTGATATTCCCTCTTCAGAAGAAGGAGTCATTTCGTCTGGCATGGGCTTTGTTTTTCTTGGCTGGGCTGGTTCGTTTATTAATAAATGAGTCAACCCCCGCCAAGAATCAAAGTTTTTTATTTTTTATATTTATTTGGCGTCAGGACAACCAAATTCAATCTCCAGAGTGCGAGCCACGCCTTCTTTGTTGTGAACCATCAGATAAATCGCATCAGCGCCAGTGGCAGAAATTGAATCGAGGGTCACGAATGGCGTTTCGCCATTGCCAGCGCAGCTGGAACGTTGGATGGTCCAGGCGTTAATTTGGATTTCTGGGGCGCAAACTATTGCACCTTCTACCGCGGCAATTGGATTGGATGCAGAAAGCGAAGAGGTAATTTGAGACCCTGAGGAAGCATTATACGGTATGAAGTTGGTAATATTTTCATAAACCGGCACCTGATTGTAGCCAGCCGCCACCTGGAGCGTAGTGACCCCGCCCTCACAGCCAGCGCTGCCAACATAGGAATCGCAGCCAAAGCCGATCGGCGAGCCAAAAACAGTGGTGTAATTGCCGCTGTTGTAAAGCGTTTGTTTGGGGGATAGGTATTGGTTGATGCTGTTAATCTGGCTCGCTGTGCTTTTCTCACAATCCCACGTCTTAAAAATATCTATGGAACAATCTGAACCATGAACCCAAACATCGCCGGCAAAATCGCCAAATGAGGCGTAGGTGCTTCTGTCTAATACCCCATTGCGGCAGTGCTGACTGGCATATTGACTAGCCCAACTATTATGGTCAATACACCTCTGATCGCGACTGTCTATGAATGCATTATTCGAAGTCGGATTAACTACCTGTTGCCAGAGAAACCATTTAGTCATATCAATCTTAAAATATTTGGTCTGGCCAGGACTGATAAGACCAGCATCTTTCATGCCGCAACAATAGCCATAACGGCAAGTAAGTGCTTGAGGTGACATTTCGATAATACCAGAAGGAACAGAAGACGGAGATGAAGTGAAAGGAGAAGACGGAGGCAAAACAGGACCCCACCAAGGGGTTTCAACAAGGGGAGCAGCAGCAGGAGCTGTCGCTTCTTCGCCAAGCACATCTTTTGACCACGCATAATCTCTCTGGCCCTGATAATTCTGATAGGCGATCTTACGATTCGCAGTCAGGATTGACTCGGCTTGGTAAATCGTCTGTTTGCGGCTGGTCTGGATGCTAGCTACCTTCACATAATATTCATCTTCCGTAATTTGGTCTGCGCTAAGCTGGGAGCTGACGATTTTCAGAGAGTCCGCTTCAATTTTATCAGCCGCGTCAATAACTAATTTGTATTGAGCTTCTGCCTGCAGAATGGCTTTATCATATGCATCTTTGTAGCCCGCCAATGTCTGAAGATAATCGGCTGTGGTGGCGCGGACAAAAGAAAATAAAAGAAGGCCGCTTAAAATGATAAGAAACAATACAAAATATGCTTGCTTTTTCTTCATTTTTTTATATTAATGTTTTTCTGTTGTTATTTCACGCCAAAAGAGCGCAATATGGCGTCATGGATCGTTTCCACTTCTTTGGGCAAAGAAAACTTGTCTGGCGCGAAGCTGTTATACGAAAAAACGAACATCTTTGTATCCTGCTTAAGAATCGTTAAGATATTTAACACGTTCTTTTTGTCCTGATTGGGCAAAACATAAAGAAGCTGTTTGCCGGATAATTTGCCGAAAACTTCGTTTGCCTGGCTAAGCGGCGTTGCATATTTTTTGTCCGTAATAAACTGATCAACGCTGGTGCCTGAACTGACCTGGTAGATCGTCAGCGTCATGGTTATCAGATCCGATGGCACATTGCCTGCTTGCAAAAGAGAAAGAGGGTTTTGCTTGTTTGACAAGATAATTTCGCCGCCGGTGTTCTGGCTAAAATCGTTTTCAGCGCGGCTCGCATCAAGATACCAGCTCTGCGGATATTTCAAAAAATAGCCGTATTTTTGATTGTTATAGTCCTGCCAAGAAATTTGTTCTCCTTCGCCCAAAATCGGTAAATTCGGCTGCCCACTTTCAGGGCCAGGAGCGGGCTCTTCTGTTTTTGGTTTAAAAATATACCAGGCAGCTACGCCCAAAATAATAAGCATGACCACTGCGACCGCAACCTGCGCCGGCCTTTTTTTTGATATTCCTTCTTCAGGAGAAGGCGTCATTTCGTCTGGCATGATATTAATGTTTAGCTGCCATACCCGGGTTTTTTCTAAAAACACGGGGCACCCAGCAAAACACTTTATTTTTTATATTTGAAACTTAAAAGCTTTTTTATTAATTATTCTTTCTCTGTTTGCTTATTTGGCAACGGCATCCGGGCAAAAAAACTCGATCAGAAGATTGCGCGCCACGCCATCTTTGTTGTGCACCATCAGATAAATATTATCCGCTCCTCTTACCGGAGGTATGTGAAAAGAAACATAGGGGTTCTCTCCGTTTCCCTGGCAACTGATCGGACCACCAGCACAAACAATTGAGCCCTCTGCTCCAAGAATTGGCTTGGACGCATCAATTCCAGGATCCTGCGCACTGGACCAGGCACCGTGCTGACTGAAAGTTTGAATATTTTCATAAACCGGCGACTGGTTGTATCCAATGCCAATTTGCAAAGTTGTGTTTCCGGCCGCGCAGCCGGCCTCGCCAACATAGGGATCACAACCAAAACCAACATTACCGGAAAAAGCTGTTGTGTAATTACGGCTAGTATAAAGCGCTTCTTTCGCTGCCAGCTGACTATTCGCCTCTGCTATTTGGCTCGCCTTT
>JAZDMV010000030.1:0-3852 GCA_043800535.1 bacterium
ACAAAACTAAAACCGCTGCGATTAAGAGAGGGTGGATTTTTTTCATAATAATCATATCTTTTATGTCAGCGTTTTCTGTTGTTATTTCACGCCAAAAGAGCGCAATATGGCGTCATGGATCGTTTCAACCTCTTTGGGCAAAGAGAACTTGTCTAGCGCGACCAACAGGGGCTTGATACAAAAATTTCTATTCCTCCCAGCACCACTTATCGTTAGGTCCCCAAAAACAAGTGCCTGCTATAACAACAGTACTTTGGTTTATGACTCGCAATATTAGTTTGTGGTCGCCGGCGGGAGGATTGGACATGCCCAAATTTGCAAATATTTCACTGCCCTCTATGTAATAAGCGCCAAAAGGCGTTTTTACGGTTCCGTCCGGCAAAATCCAGGACCACTGAATTTTTGTCTCGTTAGTGGTGCCTATTACCTGCAATTGCAAGCGGTTTGCATTTTCCGCCACCCGGAGTACATAGGTCTTCTCTGCGCCCGCAGAAAAATTGGCTCTTAACTGATCTCCCCAGTGATAAACTTCGCCTTCTGATGGCGAAGGGTTTGGTTCGGGAGGCGACGGCGGGGGAGATCCTGACTGTATGCAAATTAAAGAATGCTTGTTGCCGCAGGTATCGGCAGTATAGCGGCTGCCTGGACCAGCGAAACCGGCGGTGCCGGAAATTTTTGATATATCAATAACATCCCTCCAATAGCAGATACATTTTTGCGTGTATTGATATTCATGACACCCGGTATCATATCCTGGCGTTATGCAGGTATGAGGATCCGTATCGCCCGGCCTGGTTTCGCTTTCCCTTATCTCAACCTTGCTTGTTTCAACTCGGTTTGTGCTCCAATTGTCGCAGCTGGGATTTAAATAGCCAGCGTCATTGGCGCCGCTCCAGGGCGAAGACACAAGAACTTTTTTCAACAGATTAGGTAATTTTGCCGGGGTCTCTCCGCTATATGTAAAACTGGCGTTTTTGTAAAAAATATTCGGCTCGTTAAGTGCCGGCGGGCTTTCGCTCAGATGCATGTATTTAAGACCTGCTTTTTCTGTGGCTGAAAAACATCCGGGTAAAGAAACGGGAATTTTCCGCGAAATACTGCTTTCGTTTTTTATTGCAATATAGTAGTTGCCGTATTCTTTTGGATAGCTACCTGCTCCGCCCGCTGACCTAACCCCGATAATAACCTTTACCTGGCTTGTATCGTCACCCACATTGACCCCTGTGCTGCCTGAGTTTGACCCATAATAGAGAGCCCAGCTTAATCCGCTCTCATCGTTCTCTCCGGGGATTCTCTGAAATCCTATTTTTGCTTTAAGCGAGTATTGATCTGAATAACAGCCGTCATTGCTGTAGGGCATGCATCCAAGATGAATATCGCTTAAACTTGTATAATAGTTATCCGGACTGGCGGAACTGATTTCTGCTAATTTTTTGTTAGCTTCGTCCACCATGCTTTTGGCAGTGTCATCGCACGCCTGCTTTCTGTCTTTCTCTATGTCTTGGGGAAGTTTATTGCAAAAAGCGCTGCCGCCGCCCCAAGAGCAAGAAAACGCCTCGCTGTAGTTTGAAAAATCGTCGGGGTAAACTTTTGGCTGCGGCTGGCCGTTGACTATCTTGCAGCAGTTAGACCAAGTACTCACATCGGTAGACGCGTAACAACTTTTAATAAAATTGTTATTGACATAGCTGATATAGGCGACAAAATACATGCTCTGCCAATCCTTCCATTTTGCGCTGTCAGCCTTAAAGATTTTTGTTTGGCCTGCTGGTACGGTAACTATGCCGACACATCCCGGCGCACCGCCCCGGCCTGAAATTATCTGACGCGGCAAATCTTCAACTTTGACCGCCTGTTCCTGGGCAATGGTCGGTTTTTGATTGGCCGGGAATTTAAAGTAATTCTCACTGCTAAGACCAATCAGTGCCTTCCATATTCCATTCAGCCCTTTTGTTTCTGCCTCGGCTTGGCATTTTTGATTAGCGCCCACCAACCCACCAAGATTGCCGTCATAAGTGTTGTTTGTCACAAACACGTTAAGATTTCCTGTCGGGCCGGCATCTGGCGCCACAGGAGGAGGCGGAGTAGGCGTTGGCGGTGTGCTCGTAGCAAGAGGAGTAGGAGGGGGCAGTATCGGGTTTTTCCCCAAAACATGCTTACTCCACGTATAATCTCTCTGCGCCTGATAATTCTGGTAAGCGATTCTACGATTCGCAGTCAGGATTGACTCGGCTTGGTCAATCGTCTGTTTGTGGCTGGTCTGGATGTTGGCTACCTTTGAATAATATTCGTCTTCTGTGATCTGGTTTGAGCTAAGTTGGGAGCTGACGATTTTCAGAGAGTCCGCTTCAATTTTATCAGCCGCGTCAACAACGGTTTTATATTGATCTTCTGCCCGAAGAATGACTTTGTCGTATATACCTTTGTAGCCGGCTACAGCTTGGAGGTATTCGGCCGTAGTGGCACGGACAAGAGAAAAGAAAAAAAGACCAGATGAAACTAAAACCGCTGTGATTAAAAGAGGGTGGATTTTTTTCATAATAATCGTATCATTTTTATATTAATCCTTCCTGCAGTTATTTCACGCCAAAAGAGCGCAATATGGCGTCATGGATCGTTTCCACTTCTTTGGGCAGTTTAAACATATCTGGCGCGAAGCTGTTATACGAAAAAACGAACATCTTTGTGTCCTGCTTGAGGATGGTCAAGATATTCAACACATTTTTTTTATCCTGATTAGGTAAAACATAAAGCATCTGCTTGCCGGATAGCTTGCCGTAAGTTTCGTTTGCCTGGCTAAGCGGCGTTGCATATTTTTTGTCATTAATAAATTGATCAACGCTGGTGCCTGAACTGACCTGGTAGATCGTCAGCGTCATGGTTATTAAGTCCGAAGGCACATTGCCTGCTTGCAAAAGAGAAAGAGGGTTTTGCTTGTTTGACAAGATAATTTCGCCGCCGGTGTTCTGGCTGAAATCGTTCTCGGCGCGGCTCGCATCAAGATACCAACTCTGCGGATATTTCAAAAAGTACCCGTATTTTTGATTATTATAGTCCTGCCAGGAAATTTGTTCTTCTTCGCCGAAAACCGGCAAATTCGGCTGTCCGTTGCCAGGGCCAGGAGCTGGCTCTTCTGTTTTTGGCTTAAAAATATACCAGGCAGCTACACCTAAAACAATCAGCAGAACCACTGCGGCTGCGACCTGTGCCGGTCTTTTTTTTGATATTCCTTCTTCGGGAGAAGGCGTCATTTCGTCTGGCATGATATTAATGTTCAGCTGTCATGCCCGGGTTTTTCCTAAAAACACGGGACGCCCAGCGAAACAATTTATGTTTTTATATTTGGGATTAAAAGTTCTTCTATTGATTAATTTTTCTCTGTTCGCTTATTTGGCAACGGCATCCGGGCAAAAAAATTCAATCAAAAGATTGCGCGCCACGCCGTCTTTATTGTGCACCATCAGATAAATATTATCCGCTCCTCTTACCGGAGGTATGTGAAAAGAAACATAGGGGTTCTCGCCATTTCCCTGACAGCTGATTGGACCGCCAGCACAAACAATCGCCCCTTCGGCCCCAAGAATTGGTTTGGACGCATCAATTCCCGGATCCTGCGCGCTGGACCAGGCACCGTGCTGACTGAAGGTTTGAATATTTTCATAAACCGACACCTCGTTATAACCGATGCCTATCTGTAAAACCGTATTCCCAGCCGCGCAGCCGGCCTCGCCAACATAGGGATCACAACCAAAACCAACATTACCGGAAAAAGCTGTTGTGTAATTACGGCTAGTATAAAGCGCTTCTTTCGCTGCCAGCTGACTATTCGCCTCTGCTATTTGGCTCGCCTTT
>JAZDMV010000003.1:0-5110 GCA_043800535.1 bacterium
TCCCGCCCCCCACATCAATCGCTTTCTCGAAACCGGAAAAGTCCAAAAGAGCGGCATAATGAACCGGCTGGTTAATAATTTCCGAAACAGCGGATTTGGCTAAAACTAAGCCGCCTCCCGCTTCTTTAGTTTCACCATAATGATAGGCTGTGTTTAACTTGGCGGAGAGTGATTCTACCCAGATGTCTCTGGGTAAAGAAATTAAAACAGTATCGCTCGTAACTAAATTAACTGAAATCAGCATAATGCTGTCAGTTAAGTCGGCCCCCGGATGGTCGCCGCCGCCGACGCCTAAAAGTAAAATATTGGTGCGGCCCCGAAACGAGTTTAACCGGGTAATGGCCGGGTTAACTATGGCGGTCAGCTGAAACAAGGGCTTTAGTTTGGGAATAAACCAGTAAAAAAATAAGCCGATTAAAGTGGCGGCGGCCAGATAAAAAAACGGCCGTAAAAACAGTAAGTATTGATAAGAACGGCGTTTGAGTTTGGCTAACATAGACGTGTTATGATTCTAACATGAACCTCAATCCCCAACAAAAAAAGGCGGTGGAGTTCGGCAACGGACCATTGCTAATTTTGGCCGGGGCCGGATCGGGAAAAACGCGGGCACTCACCTACCGGGCGGCATATTTAATTAAAGAAAAAGGGGTGGATCCGAACCAGCTTCTGCTGGTAACTTTTACCAATAAAGCGGCTAACGAAATGAAGGCCAGAATCCAGCGGCTGCTGGCGATTCAAAAATTTGCCAAACCGGGCACGCTGGCTCATCTGCCGCTGGTCGGCACATTCCATTCCATCTGCGCTCGCCTCCTGCGCGAGAACGCCCAATCGCTCGGCTTTCGCAAGGATTTTGTCATTTTTGACGACAAAGATTCGCTCACTCTTGTAAAAAAAGTGATGGCGGAGCTGGAAATTTCCGAAGACCAGTTTAAACCCCAGGCGATTTGCGAAACAATTTCCCAGGCCAAAAACGAACTGATAGACAGTAATCTTTATGAGCAAACTTCGGACAACGGATATTTCCAAGAGGTCGCCGCCAAAGTTTATCAGACCTATCAGACACGCCTCAAAAAAGCTAATGCCATGGATTTTGACGACCTTCTAATGCTGGCTGTCGGGCTTTTGCGCGGGCAACCGGCCGTGCTTGAAAAATACCAGGATCAATTCAAATATCTTTTAGTTGACGAATACCAGGATACCAACCACGCCCAGTATCTTTTTGTCAAAATGCTCGCCGCAAAAAATAAAAATGTCTGCGCGGTAGGAGACTTTGACCAATCTATCTACGCTTTCCGCGGCGCCGATTTCCGCAATATACTCAATTTTGAAAAGGATTATCCTGAAGCAAAGATCGTGTATCTGGAACAGAATTACCGCTCCACCCAAAACATCCTTGACGCGGCGCAAGCCATTATTTCCCAGAATAAAAACCGTAAGGAAAAGCGGCTTTGGACCCAAAATCCGGCCGGCCGGCCGATCACTCTTTTTGCGGCGCGCGACGAGCAGGACGAAGGCGATTTTGTCATAAAACAGATCAGCCGCTTAAAAAGCGAATCGGGCCTCTTATTCCGCGATTTTGTCGTGCTTTACCGAACCAACGCTCAGTCCCGCGCGATTGAGGAATCGTTTTTAAAATACGGGTTTCCGTATAAAGTTGTCGGCACGCTTAAGTTCTATGAACGCAAAGAAATTAAGGACTTAATCGCTTATCTGCGACTCATGCAAAATCAGATGGACGCGATAAGCTTTGAGAGAATTGCCAATGTGCCTGCGCGCGGTCTTGGCAAAATCAGGGCTGAAAGTACCTTGGGCCAGGCCGCCCTTTCTTCCTTCACTCCAAAAAAGACCAAGGCCCTGGAAAATTTCTGGCTGATAATCGCCAAATTAGGCGAGCTGGCAAAAATCCTGCCTCTTTCGCAGACGCTGAACCAATTAATAAAAGAAATCAGCTTCAAAGAGCATTTGATTGACGGCACGGAAGAGGGCGAGGAGCGCTGGGAAAACGTTAAAGAGCTGTTCACCGCCACCAAAAAATATGACGCGATGAACCCGCAAGAAGGCCTGTCCGCTTTTTTAGAAGAAGTGACGCTGGCTAGCAATCACGATGAAGTTGAGACAGAAAAGGATTTGGCAAATTTAATGACTGTCCACTGCGCCAAGGGCCTGGAATTCCCGGCGGTTTTTATTATCGGCTGCGAGGAAGGCCTTTTCCCGCATTCCCGCTCTCTCATTGACGCCTGGCAGATGGAAGAGGAACGCCGGCTCTGCTATGTCGGGCTGACCCGCGCCAAAAAACACCTTTTTCTAACCTGGGCGAGCCAACGGAATTTATACGGCTCCATCCAGGTCAATCCGCCGTCGCGCTTTTTGTTTGATATACCAAAACGTTTAATAGACCTTAAGGGCGAACCAGGAGGGATGGAGGAATACAATTTTTAAAAATTCCAATAACCAAACAACAATAATCAAATAAATTCCAATAATAAGCAACCAATAACCAAACAGGTGAATACATTTTGAATATTGAATATCTGATGATTGATTATTGTTTGAAAATTGTTTTTTGGTTATTGGTTATTAATCGCCATTATGAATCTCCTTTCTCCCAGATCGATCAAAGAAATTTTGTCGCGATATTCCGCCGCTCCTTCCAAGCGCTTCGGCCAGAATTTTTTGATCAATCCGGGCGTGCTGAAAAAAATCATTGAAGCGGCCGCTTTGGATAGGGGAGACATTGTTTTGGAGATCGGGCCAGGGATCGGAACTTTAACGCAGGAGCTGGCCAAATACGCCAAAAAGGTCATTGCCATAGAAAAAGACAGAAAAATGGTGGAAATTTTGAAAGAGACGCTGGTGGATTTTAAAAATGTGGAGATTATTGAAGGAGATATACTAAAATTTCCGATCTCTTCTCTTTTTGTCATTCCGGCGAAAGCCGGAATCCAGACTGGATCCCCCCGTATCAAGTACGGGGCAAGCTTAGTCAAGCCCGGGATGACAAAGCTGGACTACAAGGTTATTGCCAATCTTCCGTACTATATTACTTCCCCGGTCATCAGAAAATTTTTGGAGGCAGACGCCAAACCGAACGAAATGGTCCTGATGGTACAAAAGGAAGTAGCCCAGAGAATTTGTGCCAAGCCCCCCGATATGTCACTTCTGGCAGTGTCTGTGCAATTTTACGCAGAGCCAAAAATTATCAGCTATGTTTCAAAGGGCAGTTTTTGGCCAAGCCCCAAGGTTGATTCGGCAATAATCAAGATCAGTCCGCGTGATAAAAAACCGGAAATAGACATTCCTCTTTTTTTTAAGATCGTTCATGCCGGCTTTTCTAGCCCACGAAAACAACTGGCCGGCAACCTGGTAAAAAATCTAAAAATTGAGCGGCCAGCTATAGAAGCCGTACTTAAAAAAGCAGGCATCAAGCCAGAACAACGCGCCGAAACACTAACAGTCACGAACTGGATATCTTTGACCAAACTTGTTGCACCGTGCCTTTAGTCGTTCTCTGCCTTAATGAACCAAAACCCGTCCCGCTCCGCCGGCTGGCGGAATGCGGGACGGGTTTTTAAAAACTGTAAATTTTAATTCTATCTTGCTTTAGCATCCGGGCAGTCAAAGCCAATCGCGTAGTCCCGCTTCTCCGTGCCGAAGTTATGCACCATAAAATAGATCTCGTTTGCGTCTTTTATATTGGCGCTAAACATGACAAATTCAAAATCAGAAACCTGCGTGTTCTGCTCCACCGCCAGAATGTGCTCTTGGAATAATCTGTTCGCCAGCTCGCTCATAAAGACATTGAAGGCGCAGGTAAGCGGATTATTTTTACATTCTGATATATAGGAGGCGTGAGCGGCGACCCATTGCATAATTTCATCTCTATAATACAAGCCAAAAAAATCACTGGCGAACACGTCATTCTTTTTTACAAATTGACTGATGTCTTCGTATTTTTCCATCCGGTCAGCGCCAATAGCGATCCTGAATGGGGTCCGCCAGATGTCTACTCCGCAGCCCCAATCAGAAGTATGACCGCTGCAGCCAAAAAATATATTGCCGTTCATGAAGCTAGAAAAACTGCCGCTGGCAAACAAAGCTTCTTTAGCTGCCAATGCGTCATTAGCGTCATTCATCTCTTTGTCTCTGGTCGTGGCGCACTCTGCCTGGCAGACCTCCAGGGGCTTGGGCTTGTTTCGACAGGTCCCCAGCCAACAGGCACGAGCACACTCACTGGGATTAGCGAGACACCAAGTCATTTCCGGGCTGCCCGTGGCAGGATCGCAATGGCTCGCGCTATAAACTTCTACCGAGTCGGCACAGATCTTTGAACAGCTCGAAAAGTGATTTGGTATGCTATGCCCCCTGTATAGATTCCAATACGCCCTTTGCCAGTCAATCCATTTGGTCATGTCAACTTTATAATATTTGGTCTCCCCCGGGTTAAGCGAGAGGCTTGTTGGCACGCCGCACATCAAACTATACCGGACAGGAAAAGCCATGGCTGACAAAGGGATCGCCGGAACAGAAACCGGCGGTGTTGACGTCGCCACAGGGGGAGGCGAAGGCGTTGGCGGCGTACTTGTGGCAAGGGGAGTGGACGGGGGCAATATCGGGTTTTGCCCCAGCACATATTTATTCCAGGCATAATCTCTCTGGCCCTGATAGTTCTGGAAAGCGATTTTACGGTTGGCAGTCAGGATTGATTCGGCCTGGTCAACTGTCTGTTTGTGACTGGTCTGGATGTTGGTCACCTTTGAATCATATTCGTCCTCGCTTATCTGCTTCGCGCTAAGCTGGGAGCTAACGGTTTTCAAAGAGTCCGCTTCAATTTTATCAGCCGCGTCAACAACTGTTTTGTATTGGCTTTCTGCCTGCAGAATGGCTCTGTCGTATATGCCTTTGTAGCCAACTACAGCTTGGAGGTATTCGGCCGTGGTGGCCCGGACAAGAGAGAAGAAGAAAAGACCAGACAAAACTAAAACCGCTGCGATTAAGAGAGGGTGGATTTTTTTCATAATAATCATATCTTTTATGTCAGCGTTTTCTGTTGTTATTTCACGCCAAAAGAGCGCAATATGGCGTCATGGATCGTTTCAACCTCTTTGGGCAA
>JAZDMV010000022.1:0-7210 GCA_043800535.1 bacterium
TCTGTGAAGAAATCGGAGATACAAAAAACGACAACAACAACAGGCCTATTGTGCATAGCTTAAAAACGATTTTGTTATATCGATGGAGACCCTCCGTCATGATGTTAAATTTGTGAAGCGAATGTTGCAAAAAAGAAAGCAAAAATTAGAGAAAAATTTGCTTTTCTTTCGTCAATTTTATTATAGCACAAATAAACGGGAGGCTGTGGATAAAAAAATGACAAAAATAGCCGCGTTGTACGCGGATGTTTAAAATATGGATAAATAGAGGACGAGGTAGGGACAAATAGACGGATCAGAAACCTACGGCGTAAGCGGCAAAAGCTATATAAATCAAGGGGGATACAAGGCTTACAATAAAAGAGCTTTAACAAGTTTATGGGTATGTTATCATTGTCGGTGCGTAAAGGAATGCCGGTATTTATATTATTTTATTATATAGGTATTTATAGCTTTATTAATGTTTATGAATGTTATATACCGTATTTTTTACCATATACTCGTCTTGCAGACGGTATCCCAGGAGGCGGTAATATTGCCGAGCGCCAACCCCGGAGATAACGGCGATTTTGGTAAATCGTGTCTCGGTTCGGACAATTCTTTCCGCCTGAGCCATCAGCCGCTTGCCAAGGCCCTTATGCTGCATAAATTGTTCTTTTGCCTGTTGACAGGTTTTGCTTAACGGCGCAAGTCGGCCAAAAGTGTGGATTTCGCGGATAAGCGCTGCGTCCCGCAAAACAGGCAGAAATGATGAAGATTTTTGGGGCAGCCGCAGCCGCAAAAAAGCATACAAGTTTTTTTGTTTTTTATCCTCAAACGATAAAAATATTTCTTTACCGCCAGCAGCCGCGTAATCCTGGCGGAACAATTTTATTTTTTGAGGAAGAGCGCGGCTTTTGATTTCCCGGCAGCGGATGCAGCGGCAGATCTTTCTGCCGGAGCTTTCTATGAGCTGGCGAAGGTTAGAAATTTTGGTGCCGGCGACAATGCTTTGTTTTGGGATGTCTCTGATAATTCTTTGGATTCTGACATAAGCTGGAATTTTCTTTTTAATTGTCATGATTAAATTTATTAATTGTTTTTCGGTGTAGGGTTTATATTTTTCGTTTTTCCAAAGCTTGTAAAGCGGAGCCGTTTTCAAAACAACGCAGGGATAAATTTTTAAAAGGTCGGGCTGAAGATCAGGGCTGGAAAATAATTTGCTGAACATCTTTTTGTCGCGTTTGGCATCCGAGCCGGGCAGATTGAGCATCATGTGATAATTGATTTTGAAGCCGGCATCTCTCAATAATTTTGTTGCCTGAATTGTTTGCCTAATCGTGTGGCCGCGCAGATTTTTTTTGAGTACGTTATCATAAATGCTTTGGACGCCCAGCTCAACTCTTGTACAGCCCAAGTCGCGCATTTTTTTTATTTCTTCAATGCTTATAAAGTCCGGCCGTGTCTCCAGCGTTAGCCCGACGATCCGATGCTGCGCAGTTTCATTTTTGTGCTGTTCATATTTTAATTCAGCGCGCATTCGTTGGAGGTTTTTTGACCAATTCAAATTAATTGGCTGCTGTTTTCTGTTAACTGTTAACTGTTTACTGTTCGTTGCTTTGAAGCATTCTTTTATAAACCAGTGTTTGTAAGCATTGGGATAAGCGCTCCAGGTTCCGCCAAGCACTATTAATTCTATTTTGTCTGTGTCGTGGCCGGTCATGGCAAGTGCTTGAAGCCGCGTTTCAACTTGTTTATACGGGTCAAATTTATTTAAATACGCGCGTTGGGCAGCAGGCTCGTTTTTAAGATAACTTTTTGGCATATCCGGCTCGTCGGGACAATAAAGGCATCTACCCGGGCAGGCAAAGGGTTTCGTCAAAACAGTGACAACAGCCACACCTGATAAAGTGCGAATCTCTCTTGTTTTCAGGATCTTTTCGAGCTGCGGGCTCCTGGCCACCTTTCTTTTCTTGAGCAAATCGTGATAAACTTTAAGCAACTGGATATTAGTTGGCATTTTTTGCTTAAACCTTAAAGCTCCCTCGCGTTTTTGTCGTGCCAAGTCCTGCGGGGTTTGGATTTTTTTATTAATAGATTTTCTGACAATAAATTCTAATATCATATGAAGAGAGAGACAGCGCTTAAAATCTTAGACCAGATGAAGGAGAATTACAATCTGGTGGCTGGAGAGTTTTCTAGTACTCGCAGGTCTTCTTGGGAAGAGATCAAGCCCTTAGCCGATTATGTTCATCCTGGCGGCAGAATTCTGGATTTGGGCTGCGGAAACGGCAGGCTGGTCGAATCTTTTAAGGGAAAAAAGATCGATTATCTGGGAATAGATAATTCCGAAATGCTGATCGAAGAAGCAAGAAAAAAATATCCAGAGAATAAATTTATTGCTTTTGATGGATTAAAGATCCCATTTGAAGATTATTGTTTTGATACGATTTTTTGTATTGCTGTTTTGCATCATATACCGAGCCGTCAGATGAGAATTGAATTTTTGAAAGAAGCAAATCGTGTCTTGAAACCAGGGGGCAGGTTAATTTTGACTGTCTGGTATTTTTGGACAAAGAGAACTTATTGGCGGTTGTTTTCTAAGTTTACTCTAAAAAAGATTTTTGGCAAATCTGAGCTGGACTTTTTTGATATTAAGCAGCCGTGGTTCAAGACAGCCGAAAGATATCTCCATTTTTTTAGAAAAGGAGAGTTAAAAAACCTAATCGAAGAAACAGGTTTTGTGGTCGAAAAGATAAATATTTTCAGGAAAGGACCTGAGAACAAAAATTTTTTAGTGATTGCAAAAAAATAATTATGCCAATAATCGCTGATTTTCACATCCATTCCAAATATTCCCGCGCCACATCGGGCGATATGGATCTGGAGCATCTTGAACAATGGGCAAAGATCAAGGGAATAAAGGTTTTAGGCACTGGCGATTTTACGCACCCAGCATGGTTTAAAGAGCTTTTTTCCAGGCTTGAGCCGGCAGAAAAAGGGCTTTTTAAGCTTAAAGAGGCGGCCAGGCCAGCAACTCGGCGCGTCAAAAATGGCAATGATTTAAATTGGTATACGCCGTCAAAAAAGGCCGAAGACATCAGGTTTATGCTGACAACGGAGCTTTCCTGCATATACTCCAAAAACGGGCGGACAAGAAAAATACATCTGATGATTTTTGCGCCCAGCTTTGAGTTTGTTGAAAAATTTAACACCCATCTTGGCTGGATGGGAAATTTGAAGGCAGACGGCCGGCCGATTCTTGGAATAGACGCAAAGGAAATCGCAAAAATTGCGCTGAATTTGTCGCCGGAGGCCTTTATTGTGCCGGCACACATTTGGACGCCTTGGTTTTCGCTTTTTGGCTCAATGTCAGGATTTAATACGACCGAGGAATGCTTTGAGGAATATTCGCGCTATATTTATGCGATGGAGACGGGTCTTTCATCCGATCCGGCAATGAACTGGCGGGTTTCGCGTATTGACGGGATAACCTTGATCTCAAATTCTGATTCGCACAGCCCGCATAGGATAGGGCGCGAGGCGAACATGTTTGAAGGCAAAGAACTGAGCTACAAAAAAATAACCGAAGCAATCCGGCTTGGGTCGCGGGCTCCGAAGTCAAATCCCTTGCGGATGACCGGCACCGTGGAATTCTTTCCAGAAGAAGGGAAATATCATTACGACGGGCACCGCGCCTGCAAAATTGTTTATGCGCCGCAAGAGTCAAAAAAGCACAAAAACATCTGTCCTGTCTGCAATCGGCCGCTGACCATAGGAGTGATGAATCGCGTTGAAGAATTGGCAGACCCAAAAAGACCGGATGGTTTTGAGGCAAAAGGAGCTCTGCCGTTTTTGAGCTTAATTCCGCTGGAGGAAATTATTGCCGATGCCCTGGGCGTTGGGGTAGGCACGAAAGGAGTTGAGCATGAATGTGAGGAACTGATAAATTGTTTTGGCAATGAATTCGAGATTTTGATAAATGCTTCAAAAAGTGAGCTTGAAGGCGCAACTAAGCCGGAAATTGCGGAAGGTATTGTCCGCGTGCGGCAAAAGCGCGTTAAAATTGAACCGGGCTATGACGGCGAATACGGCAAGATAAAAATTTTTGACGATGGAGAACAGAAGGATTTTTCCAAACAAGCCAGTTTATTTTAAGATAAAAGGCGTGTGGGGACTGCCCTGTTTTGACAGGGCATTTTTGTTGTCAAAGGCAGGAGGTTGAACTATTATAAAGCGTATGCAAAGCGCGAAAAAAATTAAAGCACTTCTTCTTCTTTCGGGCGGCCTGGATTCTATCCTGGCGGCAAAATTATTATTGGAGCAGGGAATTGGGGTTATTGCGGTAAATTTTCGGACGAATTTTTGTGGGCCTTCCAAAGCGAGGCCGGCGGCACAAATGCTGGGAATCCCTCTGCGCGAAGAAAATATCAGAGAAGAATTTCTGGAGGTTTTAAAAAAACCAAAATACGGCTACGGCGCCGGATTGAATCCATGCATTGATTGCCACGCCCTGATGCTAAAAAAATCAGCCGAAATTATGAGGACGGAAGAATTTGATTTTGTTGCGACAGGCGAGGTTTTGGGCGAACGGCCAATGTCTCAACATAGGCAAGCGCTTAAAATTGTTGAGCAGGAAGCGGGATTGAAGGGCTATCTGTTGCGGCCGCTTTCGGCAAGGCTATTGGAGCCGACAATTCCCGAAAAAGACGGCCGTGTCAGCCGTGAGAGATTACTGGCCATCAAAGGCCGCAGCAGAAAAGAGCAGATGGCTTTGGCGCAGAAATTCGGCATTAAAGAATATCCGACACCAGCCGGCGGCTGCGCTTTGACGCAAGAGGGATTTGCGAGGCGCGTCGAAGAATTAATGACGCATAAACCTGATTTTAATTCGGATGATCTTGCCCTGATAGGTTTGGGCCGGCATTTTTTCCTTGAGGGCTGCCAGATAATTCTTGGCCGGAATAAAGAGGAAAATGAGATTTTAGAATCAGTGGTAGGCAAAGGAGACGCTTTGATAACGTTGAAAGAAGTGGTTGGCCCGACGGCGCTTGTGCGCGGGGAAAAACAGAAGGCGTTTTTTAAAAAAGCAGAGGAGCTGATGTTAAAATTTTCTCCGAAAGCAAAAAATAAAGAACGCTTGACTTTTAAAATAACGCGCAATAGAATATAGAAACTAAAAAAGCCGGATTAAATTGTTGTCCGAAGTGTCAAAGGTGCATCTCCGGATTTTTGTTCTTTAATTTGAAAAAGGAGGCAGGAAATGCCAAAAAACGGAAAAAAGGTTCTTGAGTTTGATTGTATCTATTGTCGAGACAAGATAAAGACGACAGAAAGCCCATCGCAGTTGAAAGTGGTGCATTGTCGCTCCTGCGAAACGACCCACAAAAAAAAGATGCTGGAGGCAGGAAACAGGGCTGATTACTGGAGATACCTGAGAAGAGTTAAGGCAAGATGGCGTTATCATTATCTCGGGCGGTCAAAAATGGCGATGGTCAGAAAAGTTTTCCACGTCAAGGATGACCATCTTTTCCGGGGAGAAGTTAATATGGGCAGGATATTATGGCAGAACGAAACCTGCGTTTGTGTGCAGGAGTCCCCGTCTTCACAGGTCCTAATTTTCCAGAAGGTTTGCATTGCTTAGTCATATCAAAGGCGGAGACATCTCCGCCTTTCTTTTTAATGGCGGCATTGTTTGATATAATAGTATGTATAATGAATAAAGTCATAAAAACTCTTATTTTGACGGACCTGATCTTAATCATCGGCATTAATTCTTATTCGCCGATTTTTGCGATTTTCGTGGCCGAGACAATTCAGGGCGGCGATGTTAAAGTGGCCGGCCTGGCTTCAAGCATCTATTGGATCGTCAGTTCGCTTATGACGGTGCCTATTGGCCACTTTCTTGACAAAAAAAGGAAAGAAAAAGTTAATCTGCTTTTTATCATATTCGGGAACCTCATTGCCGGCGCGGCTCTCTTCTTCTACAACTTTTCAAAACTGCCATGGCATATCTATCTGATTGAAGGCATTTCGGGTTTAGGTATGGCCATGAATATCCCGGCTTATTCAGCACTTTTTACCCGTCATATTGACGAAGGCAAAGAAGCGTCCGAATGGAGCTTGCGGAGCGCCTTAACCGGCGTCGGTGTGGGGCTGGCCGGCGCTGCCGGTGGGTTTTTGGCGGAAAAATTCGGGTTCAGCTTTCTTTTTTCAGCAGTCAGTGTTTTTGTCGTTCTTGGCGCCATGCTGCCGATTTTTGTTTTTCGCCAAATTGGGCGCGCAGGAGCCGGATCGGCCTTGTCCAAAGAGACAAAGATAACTAATCCTTCGCTTCCAAAATAAAGGGCATTTGAACCTTTGGGTCCCGCAGCTGTGGGGACCCAAAGAGAGGCGTTTACCCGACCGCCGCAGAGCTACGGGGTATTTCTAAAAATACCCTTTGTTGTCTGCGTCGCTCGGAAGAATCCCGTAAGGCGGAATTCTTCTCTCGCTTTCCTCGACAATAATGATCAACCAAAAAATTTCTAAAATTTTCTATCAAATGTCAGAGTATTTTGTGATGAAGGACGTGGCTTTCAAGCCCCAGGCCTATGAGCGGGCAGCCCGCCTGATTGAGTCAATGGAAGATAACCTGGAGGATATATATAAGAAAGGCGGGATTAAGACGTTGATGCAAATTGAAGGAATCGGGCAGGGGTTGGCGGAAAAAATCGAGGAGCTTATAAAAACAGGCAAAATTAAAGAATACGAAAAACTAAAAAAAGAATGTCCGGTTGACCTGGAAGTATTAACCGCGATCGAAGGGGTCGGCCCGAAGATGATAAAAGTGCTTTATGAAAAACTGGGCGTCAGAACTTTGGCTGACTTGGAAAAAGCGGCCAAAATGCATAAAGTCCAGAAGTTATCAAGATTCGGCCCGAAAGTTGAAGAAAATATTTTGACGGGCATTGAGTTTGCCAAAGGCAGCCATGGCAGATTTTTATTGGGTTTTATTCTGCCGCTTGTGCGCAAAATTGAGAAACGGCTTAAAGATCTGGATTTTGTTTCAGAGGCAGTGGCCGCCGGCTCGGTGCGCAGAATGAAAGAGACGATCGGCGACATTGATATTTTGGTTGCCTGTCCTGAGCGAAGTCGAAAGGGTGTAATGGATTATTTTTGTTCGATGCCAGAAGTTGAAAAAGTTTTAGCCAAGGGCGAAACAAAGAGCTCGGTGCGGCTGGATCTGGGC
>JAZDMV010000015.1:0-12305 GCA_043800535.1 bacterium
AAAGCTAAAATTAATAAAACAATCAAGATCGTCTGTGTCATTAACCATATTTTACCACCATTCAAAAACAAAAAAAAGAGGGCAGAAGCAATTTTTCATTGCTTCTGCCCATTTTACTTCCAAATTTATTCTGTCCTAATCCTTGACATGCCGCCCTGGCTGACCAGATACCGCTCGCCAACCGAGGCATGTTTATCTAGACGATAATATTTCCGGTCCTGGTTTTTCTCGTCTGTCATGTCCACACCAGCCACAACAGCAACGTAGACCTTGCCCGCCTGCGCTGACAGAAGAGTGCCTGCATTTCTGTCCCGCCCCTCCGAAAATCCCGTTTCAAACCCCCTCTGGAAACCTTTTCTGTGCCCCACTGCATACCAGAAGATACCAACAACAATAATTATTATCACAACTTTCAAAAAATCCTTTTTCATCTCTCCCCTCCTCTTCTGCCCCGCTCAACGAAGCTTTGACGTTTGGATTTTTGAAACTTTTCAAAGAGCTTGTGCTCTTGTCTTCTGCCAAAAATAGGAATGGAAAGGAGGTTTAAGGTAAAATATTACCCAACCTCCTCGCCATACCTTTTTTAAGCAGAAACACACCAATTTCTTTATTCTCATATTATATCATGTCTATAACCTTGTGTCAATAGTGCCGACAAAATAAAGCCCATGCAGTGTTAGCATGGGCTCTTTCTATTTTCCTCCTTTTTTTTGCGGCTCATGTTTGAGCCGGCTCAAGACCGAACACGGACAACAGGATCGGCCTTTCTTTTTTATTTCCATTCTCGCTGAATCTAATAAAAAGCACCCCGTTCCGTTCTTCATATGACAGAACCTGCAGGTTCAGCGACCGTCCAAGTTCCTGCGCCTTCGCCTGGCCGTCCTCGCCTTTCCACACGAAGAAAAGGCCGTTTGTCAATTCACCCCCGCCGTCCTCAATCATGACTCCTTGGAGCAAGGCATCTTTCCGAGTACCTATCTCGTACTCTTCGCCAGCGCTGAAAAACAGACCCTCTTTTGTTGCTACAATTTTCCTGATCGCCTCCTCTACTTCATTACTCTTCAGTTTATTGCCCATCCCTGCCCTCCTTTCGTCTTGTATCATGTTTTGGCTTCAAGGACGTACCTACCGATTTTTTGATTACCTTCACCGCGCGGCCGGGTCGTGATTGTTACAAAATCCAGTTCTTTTCGTCTCTTTGCCTCAATCAACGCGCTTCTAAGCGAGTCTGACTGATGCCCCGTGGCCAAATAAATTTTCAGCCCCGAAGGAGCAGCGCCAGGAACCCGCTCTTCCTCAATATAAAGAGCATCTATAATTTTTCCGCTTTCAACCATCTCCCGTATTTTTTTAATGTTCCCCATTTCTTTATCCTGTGCCATTAAAATCCCTCCTTTTCTCTATTTGACTGACATTTTTTCATCAAATTCACCAATAATTTCGGCTTAAACACTATACACCAAATTAAAAATCCTGTCAAAAAACAAGGCAGTATGTTTTTTACATACTGCCTTTCAATATCTATATAAAAGCGTTTTTACGCTTTATTTTCGTACGCTTCCAGGATCAATTCTTTCCAGCAACTCCGCTATCATTTCCTCTTGTTCGCCTAAACGGCGGCCGATATGCCTAAACGGCATTCGTCGGGCATCCTAAACGGATCCCCAATTTGCAGACGCCCTAAACGGGCTCTGCCAAGGAAATTTTAAGCATCATCGCTGAAAATAAATTTATCCGAAAGCCCAGATTCTAAGGATGAAACGGATATTCGTAGGATTGCAGCATCTCTGGATTGTCCCCTTCAAACGGCTGTGCTTCCCACGAACCGTTTATCTCATCAAGAATTTTTGTGTCTTGTAGATGAAAGACGCCTTGTTCGTCTTTCTCAAGTTCCTGAATCTCTGTACCAATATCACCCGCAACCAGAAGATATGCAACCTTATCCGGTGCACAGATGCGGATTTCTCGCCTGGTTTTTGGGTCAAGGTAGCCGCCAGCGACTGCTAAATCATAAGCCTTCTTGTCCGCCCAGACTCGAAGGGCTTTTTTATTTTTTATGTCACCCTCAAAGCCCCAGAGAACCGGCTCGGCTAAAATCTGGCGCTTAAAGCAATTAATAACGCCATTGCCGTTTCTGCCAGTGGCTAATTCCAATTGCTTCGCCATTTTAGCCTGTTCTTTTGTCTCTGCTTCCCTTTTTGCGCACGCCGCCAAATCGCTTTTTGCCTTTTCAAGCTCGGCCTTAATCGCTTTGTTTTCGCCCCGAGCTTTCTTTAACTCTCTCTGGAGCGTTGCGATTTGAGCGCTCTCTTTGACAGATTGCAGATCATGATTGTGTTGCGGCGAAGTCCTGCTTAGAACAAATATGACCATCACTATTATGAGCACAAGTCCTATAATCGCGGCGATAGTGATAGGTCCCAGGAAAATATTTCTGCGGTTATGTTTCGGCTTCCGCGACTGGCTATTCTCTGCAGACGGCTTGGAGATACCGCCGCAGTGCGCTTCCGCTTTCAGAGGCGTTCCTGCATCCTCCTTCACTTCCGGCTTACCTTTGTATCCGAACATCCCCTGCAAAACCGCGTATAGAAGCAACAGCACCGGGTTCTTGGTGTACCACTGCTTCGATTTCCGATCGCACGGCACCCAGCCGGTTTTGACAATCTCTACGCCAAATCCATGCGCCTTTATCAACCTGGCGCATTTCTGGCGATGAAGAAATGGATAGCATAATAGCCGGATTGTTTTAACCTCCGGCCGGTTTTTTTCTATCCATTCCACAGCTTGCGCAATCACCTCTTCCGAGTCAAGATATTGCCCGTCAACTCTGTGTTTTCTGATCTGAAAAATTGGACTATGCCGCAATCCGTAACTCAGCCCGACTTCCCACTGCGCAATGAATTCTAGGCCTTGATTCTCTGGCTTTGACAATTCTCTCTCCGCGGCCCCCGCAAGTGCGTCGTTGCTTTTACCCGGGATCATCATATCTCCCTCACACCTGTAGCCGAAAGATAAAATAAGTATAATCTCATCCTTTATCCTTCTTTCCTCTTCCATTGTCAGCCCTCCTTTTCGCAATTTTTTTGTTTTTTTGGATAGAACAAAGGGGCTGGCAAAAATTTCTCCAGCCCCTCCTTTTTCCGCCTCTTACTTTACGCTAGGCTCTTGCTTTTTTCCCAGCTCAAGCCCAATAAGCTTATCACGCTGGTCTTGGTACTTGCTGCCATCTTTCAGACAGCCTTTCATGTCCTTTTTTATTCCTGTCATATCTTTCCGAAATAACGGTTTAGTTGGATCCTGCAACGTCATAAATGGAGTGACGATTATACGTCCCTCTGCGTTATCGTGCATGAGAATCAAAGGGATAACAAAAATTTTACCGCTTGCCTCACATTCGAAATCCTTACCTTGAAAAACTACTTCTGTGGGCGCTATTCTTTTCTGATACTCGCTCATCGCCAAATAAATTCTGCTTCTCGCCGGTTGCGGCTCCTTTATGATTTTTTCTGATTCTTTTGCCAATTTGCGCACGGCCTTTCGTTTGCGTTTTATTGTAGTGCCGGCGGCAAAGAAAACTATCACCAGGGCTAAGATAATCGCCAATAACTTGAAGTAAATGTTTTCTTCGTGTTTTACTTTTTTCTCGCCCCCCTGCGTTGCGCCATTGACCGCCGCGACATCCTCGGCGAATGTCCACCTAACTATCACCTTCTTAACATCCTCCACGTCCCCTTTTGTGACAGCGATCAAATCTTCTTTTTTTATGTCGGGAAAAATTGTTGACAGGACCCTTAACATTTCTTCGGCCCTGTCCCGGCCATAATAATCATTCTTCCGGCCGGTCTTATCGGCGTAGCCGATAGCTGTAATTTGCAGACGGCCTTTTTGCCCTTCCGCCCTTTGCTGTTTTATCGGTTCAACGATCTTTACCTCAACCTGGTTGAGGATCGGGCCGACAATAGCAAATTGCTCCGGCTCATATCCGGTAATTTCTGCTTCCCATACCCCTGCTTGGCTTAAGCCCGGACACAAGAATACTACCAATACCGCAAAAACCATCACCTTTTTCATCTGCCTTCCCCTTTCTCCCTAGACGGGCTTCCTAAACGGAATTTAGTTGTCAAACAGCTATCCCCGGCGAGCCAAAACAGCATCGCCGAACCCGGCCTAAACGGCCAATTTTAATCCATCATTATATAACGCAGAAGCGCAATTGTCAATAATAAAACGCCCATCATAATTTTATGGGCGTTTATGCAGAAAAAAGGTAAAAATTGTTTTAAAAAACCGGCGCTTCTTTATGGCTTTTTAAACGCAAAAAATAGAGTAAGCAAACGGCAAAAATACCAAACGAAAGCCACTGACTTGTTGCCAGTCCCCAAAAATGCGGGTCGGCTGAAACGTCACGCGTAAAATCCAGCAAAAAACGGACGAGTGGATAGATTGTTAAGAATAGCAAAAATGTTTTTTTGTCATCCTGAGCGGAGCGAAGGATCTCCCACATATGCGGGACCGCATTGCCCACATTCGTGGGAGATTCCTCTCCCGCCGAGGCGGGATCGGAATGACTATACAAAACCCACCACAAAAATCCCGCCAGCGCCAGGTCAAACAGAATCAGATACAACGCGACGGGATGGCGCAAAAAGCCATCGGGCATTCTCATTGCCCAAGGAACATTCGTTAGCCCTCCCAAGTGGTCGCTGTTTAAAAGACAGCCAACGCGCCCGATGGCCATGGCGAGCGCTATTATTGGATTTAGACGACTAATCAGCTGCCATCTGTTTTCCAATTTTCTTATATACAGCCACCCGGCCAGAACGCCTCCAAAAAGCCCGCCATAAAACATCATTCCTCCCTGAGTGATGTTGAAAATCACTACCGGGTCTTTTAAAAATTCTCCCGGCCACTGCAGGACGAAAAAAAGCCGCGCCCCGATTATCGCGCCAAAATAAACTAAAACTATTAAAGTTATGATCTTTTCTGGACTAATGCCAACCTTCCGGCCTACTTTAATGCTCAAAGCTAATCCAACCAAAAAAGCCAGCGCGATAAAAAATCCCCAGCTGTAAAACTTGAAACCCAGAATAGAAAAATATTCAATTGCCAGATACGGGATCATAAAAAAACCCAATCGGACATACACTCCCGCGCTCGGGAGCACGGGAGTGTATGTCATTTTTACTTTTACAAAAATACTGCCGCGCAACCTACCAATCCGAAAGATTCATTGTTAAATAAAAACCAACAAAGCCATCACCGCAACGCCACAAATGATGGATATAAGCTGGCCAAGCGAAGTTGAAATTTTTGTTTCGTGATGCAATTCGGGAATCAAATCAGAACCGGCAATGTACAAAAATCCGCCAGCCGTGATTGGCAGAAGTGCCGCGGCATAACCGCCGACCTGCTCACCTATCAAAAGCGAAATTATAGCTCCAAAAATTCCCGTCAAGGAAAGTAAAAAATTAAAAAAAATGGCCCTCCTGGCAGAAAGTCCCCCGTGTATAAAAATACTAAAATCGCCCAGCTCCTGCGGAATCTCATGCAGAATAATAGCCAACGTAGTCGCGATACCGATTGGAATGCTCACAAGATAACTTGCTCCAATAAGCATACCGTCTATCAAATTATGTATGCCATCACCGACAATATTCATGGAAACAAACGGGTGTTCATGACCAACGGACGGAGCCATATGGCAATGCCGCCACCGAACAAATTTCTCAAGCACAAAAAATACAAGCACACCAGCTACCACAAAAAGAGAAGTTCTTATATTGCCCGCCTGATCCTTAAATGATTCTGGCAGAATATGAATGAACGCGTCGCCAAATAACGCGCCGACCGCAAAGCTAACTAAAAATAAAGACAAGTAGCGGAATTTTTTTTCCCCAAATAAAATCAGCAGTCCGCCAACAAAAGATATGGCGCTTAATATAACTACACTTATCAGGGTATATGCCCAAATCTGCATATTTATTTAATTTCGTTAACCGTCACTTTTTTCATTGTAACGGGCGTTATCGGCTTATCGCTGGCATCCGTCTTGACGGTCGCAATTGCGTCAACTACTTCCTGCCCTTTTGTCACTTTGCCAAAAATAGTGTAGTTATGCGGCAAAGGATAATCCTGATGCATAATGAAAAACTGACTGCCGTTGGTATTTGGGCCGGCATTCGCCATTGCCACGACTCCGCGTTTGTATCCGGCTTTATATGATTCTGTGGCCGGATTTAATTCGTCTTCAAATTGATATCCTGGCCCACCCATGCCAGTGCCGTTCGGGTCGCCGCCCTGGATCATGAATCCTCTGATGACGCGGTGAAAGATCAAATTGTCATAAAAGCCCTTTTGTGCCAGGTCAATAAAATTTTTGACGGTTTTTGGCGCGTCGGCGTCGTAAGTCGTGAACTCAATGTTGCCGTAATTTGTTTCGATGGTTATCGTATGCATGTTATTTTTTATTATATTATTAGTGGAATTAATGATTGCGGCCGGCGAAATATCAGGCGGCAACGCGCCAACAGTCAATTGGCTGTTGTCCGGCTGGTTTGAATCATTATTTTGCTCTGATTGCGCGGGCGCGCTCGGCGGATTTTCGGATTTTTTATGCAGCCACAGATACCCTCCCAAAAAAATCACAAACGCCGCAATAATCGCAACAATAATAACAGATGTATTTCCTTTTTGATTCATAATAAAACACTTTTTAATAATTATGTATTCTGCACCGGATACGGGAATCGCCATGGACCAGAGCAAAGCACGGTTCATGGCGCCCTGCACCGTGTCGCCCTTGGCGACTCTGGTGCACGGGCGAACCCGTGTTATATGGCTGACGTGCCCGCCGAAATTTTTGTACCGCTACGGAGAGTCGAACCCCGGTTACGTGGCTGATCCCGTACCTTTTGTAGCCCCAGGGAGAATCGGACTCCCGTTTAATGGCTGAGAACCATTCGTCCTACCACTAGACGATGGGGCCAAAAAAGGTACGGGACTAACCACTAGACGATAGCGGCATGCAGGCAAGAAACTATATATCCTAACCACTAGACCTGCCTGCCCGCCGGCAGGCGATGGGGCCATTATGCCTTTTATTCTACCCGAAATTTTTCAAAAAGAAAAGGAGCGTCATGCGCCCCTTGTATCACATAAATAAATTAATTATACTACCGGCTCTTCCATTTTTCTTCCTGCCGGACCAAAAGCTCGCTCGCATTTTCTGGCTCGGCCATAATTTCCTCAACAATCTTCTCCATGCGCATACTTTGTGAGCCCTTTATTAAAATAATATCACCTTTTTGAATTGTCATCTGAAGTGGCATCCGCGCCTCGTCAGCCACCTCAAACCATGATACTTTCTGTCTGGCCATGCCGTGTGCTTGTGCCTCTTGTCCCGCGAATTTCATGCGCTCACCCACTGCGAAAAAAAAGTCGGCGGATCGTGATGCCTTTTCGCCGATTTGACGGTGCATTTCTTCTGTAAATTCCCCAAGCTCCAGCATATCGCCCAAAACAGCAATTTTTCTTCTTCCCTCAAACTTAGCCAATGTCTCAAGCGCCGCCAGAGTCGCCGCGGGCGAAGCGTTGTATGAATCGTCCAAGATCCAGGTATGCTTAATTCCTTCCAGCATCTGCATCCTGCCTTTTGGCGCCTTGTAATTTTTCAATCCTTCGATAATTTCTAATAGATTCATCCCTTTGGCCAGGCCAACACATGTTGCCGCCAGCATCGGATAAACCTGATGCTCGCCAAGAATGCCGTCCAGCCGCACCGGCACCGCCTTTCCGTCATATTCAATTTTAAAACTGATGCCGCTCAAGGAAGGATCAAAACCGATATTCAAAAGATAATTCGTTGCCCTTACTTTTGCCCCTTCGCCAAAACCGTATGTCAGAACTTTTGCTTTGGTTTTGCCCGCCATCGCGCTGACCGCTTTGTCGTCAAAATTTAAAATAGCAAAGTCATCTGCTTTTAAAAACTCGATCAGCCGTGCTTTTTCTCTGGCCACCTGAACTGGCGACTTAAAAAATTCAATGTGCACCGGCACGTCGCCAATTCCGGTAATTACGCCTATATTCGGGTCAACAAAACTTACCAAATACTTTAGGTCGCCTGGTTTGTCCGCGCCCATTTCAAGAATAAGTATCTGCGGATATTCGTTCTTGGAATAAAGCAATCTGAGTCCGGCAAAAAAAACCGCGAGCCACTTAAACGGCGAACGGCCGCCCGAATCTCTGCCCAAGATTGTTAACGGCACGCCAATTTCGTTGTTATAATTTTTTATGTTTCGCCGTACGGAAAACTTTTTGGAAAGCACGGCAAAAACTGCTTCCTTTGTTGAGGTCTTTCCCATGCTGCCGGTCACGCCAATGATAAACGGCCTGTATTTTTTCACAACTGCCGCGGCAAGAATTTTTAAAATTTTCTCAACTATCTTCTTCATGCTATTTGCTGTGACTATTTACTAATTGCCGTTTTCGTCCGGCGCTATCCCATAATATCCAAAAAGATACATTGCCATTTCCGTAAAAACAGGCGCCAACGAATCCGACGCAAATGTAATGCCGAGCGGTTTGTCCATCTTGATAAAAATCAAAAATTTTGGGTCGTAAGCCGGCGCGTATCCGATGAACGAATGGATTGTTTGTTCGCTGTAGCCGCGCGAGTCAAAATTTGGGATCTGCGCTGTCCCGGTTTTGCCGGCAATGAAATATCCCTTTATCTTTACTTTATCATAACCGTTGCGGACCGTGCTTACAAGCATGGCTGTCAATTTATTGGCCGACTGCTCGGAAATCACCTGTCTGATTTCGCTGGGTTCGATCTTTTCTTCCCGTCCATCGGAATGGACAATTTTTTCCACAACATAGGGCCGCATCATTTTTCCGCTGTTGGCGATGGCGCCAATTGCCGAAATAATTTCCATCGGCGTTACCGCTATTCCCTGGCCAAAAGAAGCAGTCGCAAAATTTATGTCCTGCTTGCCGCCCAAATTGCTGATATTGCCACTCACCTCGCCTGCCAAATCAACGCCTGTAGGCCGGTTAAAACCGAATGCCTCAACGTATTTTTTAAATGTTTCATTCCCGATCAAATGTTCCGCAAAGACAGCGCCTGTGTTAATTGATTTTTCGAGCACCTTATTCATCGTGCTTAATCCATAGCTTCGTCCAGCGGCATTGGTTATCGTATAGCCGTTTAAAGTCACGGAACCAGTATCAACATAGCTTGTTTCCGGCGTTATTTTTCCCGTATCGAGGCCGGCCGCCATTGTGATGGGCTTAAAAATAGAACCCGGTTCGTATAATTTTTGCGTTACCGGATTCAAAAAGTCATCAATGTTTTCAACCTTGCCGTATTCATTTGAGTTAAAATCCGGAAAACTGGCCATCGCTTTAATTGCGCCTGTCTTGGGATCCGTCACAACAATACTACCCGAAGGCGCCTGCCATTTTTTAAGAAGCGCTTCCAGCTTCTGCTCGGCCATAAACTGAATGTTAGGGTCTACTGTCAAAAAGAGCTGACTGCCTTCAATTGCCGGCTCCACCGTGTAATCGCCCGTAAAAATCAGCCGGCCGGCTGCGTCTCTTTCTGTCTTTAGGAATCCCGGCTTGCCAGCAAGTTCTTCTTCCCAATATCCTTCAACGCCGTATTGACCAAGCCGCTGGTCTCCCTTATATCCGACAAAACCGAGAACATGCGAGGCCAGGTCGCCCTGTGGATACCATCTTAAATTTTCTTCGCCCAAATAAACCCCTTTAAAGTTAAGATCCCTGATCGCCTGATAGCCAACGTCGTCTAATTTCGATTTTAACAGAACAAAAGGATCTCCAATTTTATCAGCCTTATCCAAGATTACACTTTTATCCAATCCTAAAATACCGGAAAGCGAGTCAGCTATTTTTTCCTTATTTTCTATCTCCTTTGGCACCAAAAAGACAAAAGGGTATCCCCTGGCTGTCGCAAGAGGCGTGGATGAATAATTTTTGTCCTGAACAAAAATATCTCCGCGTTGCGGAGTAGTTTTTTTTATTATTTCATACTGGCCTTGCGCCAGAGCGCTCAAAGCGCCATGCTGCAAAACCTGGATGGAAAATAGGCGGTAGACAATCGCTCCATATATCAAAAACAAAATCACCAGTAAAAAATATATCCGCCAATCGCTTTTTTTGTTCATTGATACATTCGACGACACCTAATCTTCGTCCTCAAGGACGAAGATTAGGTGTCGCTCAATATTAATCTCTTCGATCCTAATCCTCAGAGCCGAAGACCCGAACATACTCCGGCTTAAAGGCCGGACAGTCAAAGGATTAATTTTTCAAAAAAATCCGCGCGCTGGCGCGGCTTACAGGTGCTTCTTCAGCAAAATGGCAATAAACATTTACCGCGTCACTCTGCCCGATAACGCGACTGCGTCCTGAATCGCGCCCAAATACTCCGTCTTATCAACCACAATCAAATTAAGATTTTTTGCCGCGATTTCTAAATTCCGCAATGAATTCTGTTCGGCTTCCCTGATCTCTAATTTTTTTATTAGCGCCTGCTGCTCGCTAAGCCTTTTTTCAAAATTCCGCAGCTCATAATTTTTCCCTATCAGATTGTCATTTTCCACCAAAAACACGGCCAAAAGAATAAAAAAAACCAGAATAACAAGCAAATTCAGGGTGGCGATCCCCTTTATTTCTTCTTTTGGGCTATGTCTTCTGGCTGAACTTTTTATGCGGTACGAATATGTCATAATTTTTCTCCTGCCCGCAATTTTGCGCTGCGGCTGCGCGGATTTTCGGCGATTTCCGCTCGCCCGGGCATTATTACTTTTTTTGTCAAAATTTTAATTAAACCTTCTTTTTTGCTTTCTTTAAAATATTTTTTTACAATCCGATCTTCCAATGAATGAAAGGATATTATAACAAGCCGCCCATTTTTTTCTATTAAATCTAGCGCCTGCGGCAAAAAACTTTTTAGGTTTTCTAATTCATCGTTAACCACAATGCGCAGGGCTTGAAAAGTTTTTGTCGCTGGGTGCAGGCGCCCATGATGATACCAGACAGGTGTCGATTTTTTGATAATTTCTACCAATTGAAACGTTGTCTCAATCGGTCTTGCCTTGCGATAGCAAGCAATCTTTTTTGCAATTTGACGGCTAAATCTTTCTTCGCCGTAACTCCATAAAATTTCCGCTAATTGTTTCTCGTCCCATCCATTTACAATCTTTGTGGCCGTTAAACTATTTTCTGCATTCCATTCCCCATAAGCCATAATGAGCGGTTCGTTCTTTAAAAAACTGAATCCTCTGCCTCGCGTTTCAATCTCCATGGAAGACAACCCGAGATCCGCAATTATTCCGCCCACCGGCCCGAAATTATTTTTTGCAATGATACTTTTTAAATCAGAAAAGTTGCCGCAGGCAAGGATCACCCGTTTTTCAAATTCTGTATTTTTTATCCTTTCGGCGAATTCATCAACCGTTTTTTTGTCCAGGTCTATTCCCAGAAGTCTTCCATGCGGTTTTGTCTTTTCCAGAATAGCCAAAGCATGTCCGCCATTGCCGAGCGTTGCATCAACAAAATATTGATTAGGTTTTGGATCAGCATATTCTAATACTTCTTCTGCCAGAACCGGAATGTGGCTCATGCGGTTTTTCAACGACTAGGATCAGAGGGCGCAGGGCAAAAAATAATTTCTGCCTGCCCTCTGCCCTCGGACCCTAATCTTTGAATTTAATTTAAATTCCAAGCTCTCCTAATCGCTGGGCTATATCTCCAACATCTCTCTCTACATGCTTTTTATATTCTTCCCACTTCTGCTCGTCCCATATTTCAAGACGCGTATGAACGCCGGCGATTACGACGTTTTTATTCAGCGAAGCATATTGCTTTAAAAATTCAGGAACCAAAATCCTTCCTAAACTATCGAATTCAACGGCTACCGCACCCGCCAGAATAAGCCGCGAAAAACCACGCACATCAATTTTACCGCTGGGAAGGTTATCCATTTTTTCAGTCATTTTTTCCCACTCGTTTAAAGGATAGAGCGCCAAACAATTATCCAGCCCTCTCGTCAAAACCGCGCCCTCGCCCAAATCCTTTCTTAATTTGGCAGGTATTGCTAATCTTTTTTTTGCATCAATTGTGTGCTTGTATTCGCCTATTAACATGCCAATTATGTCTAAATTTTCAAGCCCCTAGCCCAATTTATTGGACTAGGCGGCACAGAAAATTTAGTTATCAGAATTGAGCACCCCGCCCTCTAAGCAGTAATTCGCTTTTTTAGGGCGCGCCAGGCGCTACCATAA
>JAZDMV010000018.1:0-5551 GCA_043800535.1 bacterium
TATTTTGACACCTCAAAACTGCCCGACTACGGCAAATTGGCCAAATTGGACATTGAGGGATTAAGGGCAGGCAGCCGGATTGAAATGGTTGAGGGTAAAAAGAATTCAACCGACTTTGCTTTATGGAAGTTTACTCCGAACGGAGTGAGGAGGCAGATGGAGTGGGATTCGCCCTGGGCCCCTCCAGGCAGTCGCGGAGAAATAAAGGGCTTTCCCGGCTGGCATATTGAATGCTCGGCCATGTCGCGAAAATATCTGGGCGAACAATTTGATATCCATTGCGGCGGTATTGACCACATCCCCGTCCATCACACAAATGAAATCGCCCAATCAGAAGCCGCTTTTGGAAAAATTCCTGCCAGATTCTGGCTGCATAATGAATTTTTGCTTATTGACGGCGGCAAAATGGCAAAGTCAGAAGGCGATATTTTAACCATTCAGACCCTAATCGATAAAGGATTTGATCCCCTTGCCTATCGGTATTTAAATCTCACTGCTCACTATCGCTCAAAATTAAATTTCACCTGGGAAAGCTTAAAAGCCGCCCAAAGCGCGCTTCTAAATCTTTACCAGATCTTTGGCGAATATCCGGATGGCGGAAAAATTTCTTCAGCGTATCAAAAAGATTTTCAGGACGCGATAAATGACGACCTGAATATTCCAGAAGCCCTCGCCGTTGTCTGGAAATTAGTTAAAGACGAAAAAATATCCGAGGCCGACAAAAAAGAGACCCTGCTTGATTTTGATAAAGTGTTCGCTCTGGGTCTAGACAAAATAAAAAAGGCGGAGGTGCCGCCAAAAATTATTAATCTTTCCCAGAAACGCGAAGCCGCCCGCGCTAAAAAAGACTGGGCCAAGGCTGACGAGCTCCGTCAAAAAATAGAACAAGCCGGCTGGCAGATAGAAGACACAGAAAAAGGGTCAAAAATAACAAAAAAATGAGCTCCTGCATAAATTGCAAGGGCTCTTTTATTTGTCCCCACGCTATCAACAAATCGTCCTTTTTACCGTATTGCACGGCGTTATTAAAATATTATATACTACACTAACATGCCAAACCAAATCGATTCAATTGAAAAAATTCCGCCGCAAAACATAGAGGCCGAGCAGTCGGTTCTTGGATGTTTGATGCTGGATAAAAACGCCGTCATAAAAGTCGCCGATATTTTGCAGCCCGGCGATTTTTACCGTTCTGTCCATAACACAATTTTTGAAGTGATGGTGGAGCTCTATGAAAAAGGTGAACCGATAGATTTTTTAAGCATGACCAACCGCCTTGGAGAGAAAAAAGAACTCGAAGACATCGGCGGACCTGGCTATTTGACCGAACTGGTCAATATGGTGCCGACAGCCGCTCATGTACATCACTACGCCAAAATTGTCCACAGAAAAAAAGTCCTGCGCGATCTAATAGAAATTTCACAAGATATTTCCCAGCTTGGATTTTCCGAAGAAAAAGATATTGAATACATCCTTGACGAAGCCGAGCAGAAAATTTTCAAAATTTCCCAGAAATCTTTGTCCCAGGATTTTTTGCCTGTGAAATCCGCGCTCGCCGAGGCATTTGAAAGAATTGAAAAACTCCACCAGGGCGACGGATCTATGCGCGGCGTGCCAACCGGCTTTAACGACCTGGATAATTATCTTTCCGGCCTCCAGCAGTCCGACCTTGTAATTTTGGCCGCCCGGCCGTCGCTTGGCAAAACCGCTATGGCGCTTGATATTGTCAGACATGTCGCGGTCAAATTAAAAATCCCTGTCGGCATATTCAGTTTGGAAATGTCAAAACACGATGTGGTTGACCGGCTCTTGGCCGCCGAAGCAGGCGTGGATTTATGGAAACTCCGCACCGGCAAATTATCTTCCGAAGGCCTTGATAACGATTTTGCCCGCATTCAGGAAGCAATGTCTTCCCTTTCGCAATCGCCAATTTATATTGACGACGCGCCTTCGCCGACTGTCCTGCAAATGAGAACAATGGGAAGACGCCTGCAGTCAGAACAAAAACTGGGCCTGATTGTGATAGATTATCTCCAACTTATTCAGCCACGCACAAATTCGGAAAATATGGTCCAGCAGATAACTGAAATTTCCCGTTCGCTCAAAGGCCTGGCCCGCGAGCTTGAAGTGCCGGTCCTGGCGCTTTCCCAGCTGTCGCGCGCGGTTGAATCACGGCCAGACCAAGTGCCGCGTCTGGCCGACCTTCGTGAATCCGGCTCAATTGAGCAGGACGCGGATGTTGTTATGTTCATCTATCGCGAAGACAAGGTACGCAAAGATTCCAGCCGCCCCAATATCGCCGATATCTTCATCGCCAAGCATAGAAACGGCCCGATCGGCAAAGTGGATTTATATTTTAATGAATCCCAGGTAAGCTTCAAGAACCTAGAACGTCATTTTGGTGAATAATTTATCGTAAATTCAACAACTTGCTGCCCTCATCATTAAGAAATCTCATAGACCATTTTTCCCAGCTTCCTGGCATCGGCCAGCGCGCGGCCACGCGTTTTGTTTTTCATTTGCTCAACCGACCGGCTGAAGAATTGAAAGATTTTGCCCAAGCGCTTATTGAGTTGAAAACCAAAACAAAGGTCTGCCCCAACTGTTTTAATCTGACTTCCGAACATCTCTGCGCGATCTGCGCCGATAAAAAGCGCGACCCAAACATTATCTGCGTAGTTGAGGATATTTTGGACATTATCCCGATTGAGCGCACCAGGCAATTTAACGGGCTATACCACGTTCTGGGCGGCCTGATCTCGCCGACCGAAGGATTAACCCCGGAAAAATTAAAAATAAAGGAGCTTGTGGCGCGCATAAAAAAACACACCGAACCAACGGAAGTCATTCTAGCTTTTAACCCGACTGTTGAAGGCGACGCCACTGCTTTATATCTGGAACGCATTTTAAAGCCGTTAAACGTAAAAATCTCACGCCTAGCCCGCGGCCTGTCTTCGGGCGGAGACCTGGAATACACCGACGAAGCAACCCTCATCAACGCGCTGAAAAACCGGCACTAAAATTCCCAAAAGAATATCTAGTCATTCTGAGCGAAGCAAAGAATCTCCCCGCATTTTGCGGGGCAACAAAGTCCCGCATGCGCGGGAGATTCCTCGTCGCTCCTCTCCTCGGAATGAAACTCACACAAAAAATAAACCCTGGTCATTTCTGACCAGGGTTGTTTTAATTCCTTTTATAATACCACTATCCTCTCATGACCGGATACTTCCCGCCGTTTAGAAATCTTTGAACTAGCCCAACCGACACAGGGACTTCCATGCCAATCATCCACAGATAATTCTGCATCTCAATGATTCTGCTCCGCTTGGCAGGCTCGTCATAGAACAGCCAGCGTCCGGCGCTCGGAGGACGTGTCGCTTTTTTGAAAAACTCAAGTGCTTCTTCTCCTGATGATATCCTCCTAATTTTTTCCACGATGACCCGCTCTCTTTCCTTTGAGCACATTAGCTCTCCCAAAAGTTCCTTATACCTCTCAACCGGATTGTCTCTGATTGCCATAATATCCCTCCTTTTGCTCGTTTTTCTCTGCTAATGAAAGCTCTTCTTCCTTTTCGTGAACCAGAACCATGTTTTCGGTCTTCTATGTCTCTCCTTTAAATAAGACAGGATATAACCCCCCATCTTGACGATTTCTGTCTTCGCATCAGTGTTTGCGCCCAGAACCATGGCCTTTGCCGCGATAATCGCCTCTTCGACTTCCATCAAGGTAAACATTCTCTCGTTCATCTTTTTCCCTCCTCTCTTAAGAACTAAAATCTAAAACACCGCCCTTCCGCAATGTTTTAGCTGATAATTTTTGTGATTTCCACTGCCGTAAACGGCTGCCTGTGTCCGCGTTTAACTTTAAACCTCTTTTTTGCTTTGTATTTAAAAACAATGACTTTATCCGCCCGACCTTGTTCCAGGATCTTCCCTTCAACTTTTGCACCAGAAACCAGCGGCTGGCCGATCTTAGTTTCTTTGCCATTATTCACAAGCAAAACCTCATTAAAAACAACGTCCTTTCCTTTTTCGGCGTCTAACTTCTCTATCTTGATTTTTTGGCCCGGTGACACTTTGTACTGCTTGCCGCCGGTCTTAATAATCGCAAATTCCATAACAAAAGTATTATAGCAGAATTAACAAAAAAAGCAAGATTTTTAATCCAATTCGCAATAGCGCAAAAATAACTAGAAAATCGAGGCGAAGCGAAGGTAAAAGTATGCGTGATATGCCTTTGGGCCGCCAGCAGGCGGTGCATAGCAACTTTTACGTGAGTCGAGCCCGATTTTCTTTATTTTTGACGCGTGCGAGAGTTTTTTGGTTACTTTTTGTTGGCACAAAAAGTAACTCATTTGAAAAAATCACAAGAATCTATTCCTCAAAAGATTCTTCTTTCGGCCCCTCTATCTGTATCGGTTCAATTTTCCCAGCCGTGCCCGTAATTTTCACAACATCCTTGTCTATTTTGCCAAATTCCTTGTAGGCGCGGTTATACATGTTCACCGTCGTGCCAAGATTATTGCCAAGACGTTTTAGATAGTCCTCGTAGCTTAAAAGATGCTTCTGCAGCATCTCAACATATTTCCTGATTTCCTTGGCCGACTCCTCTATCTGCAGAGCGCGCAAACCCTGCAAAACCGTCTGCAAATAAGCGAAAAACGAAGTCGGCGAAACAATTATCACGTGCTTTTCCTTGAAAGCGTATTCTATCAAGTCGCGCGTGTTAACCTTAACCGCGCCGACCTGATTTATCAACAAGTCATAATAGATTCCTTCGGCCGGAATGAACATAAAAGCAAAATCCATCGTGTTTTCCGAAGGCCTGATATATTTGGCAGTTTCGTCAATCCTGTTTTTCAGATCCGCCTTGAATTGCTTTTCCAGTTCTTCCTTGCGGCCTTCGTCTCTCTCCTGCAAAATTCGGTTATAATTTTCAAGAGAAAATTTGGAATCAATCGGAATGATCCTGTCTTTGACAAAAACAACGGCGTCAACAATATCGCCGTTTTTAAATTCATACTGCATCTGATAATTTTTGGGAGGCAAAACGTTTTTCAAAACATTTTCAAGATAATACTCGCCCAAAACGCCGCGGTGCTTTGGATTTTTTAAAATATCCTCCAGGCTCTGCAATTGGTCCGCAAAGCCGATAACCTGCTTGTTAGTGTCTTCAAGCTTAGTCAGCCGCTCAACGAGCTGGCGCGAAATGTGGCCGCTTTCAATATGCTGCTGCTGAAAAATTCTGGCCGAGTCGCTCAAAAGCTTTGTTGACTCGCCCATTTTGGAATCAAGGGTCTGTCGGATTTCTTTTAACTGTTCCTGCATCATCAATATCGCCTGGCCCTGCCCTTCGTCTTTTGGCTTCTGCCTCCGCGACAAAAAATAAACCAACGCCCCGATAGCAGCGAAAGCTAAAATTAATAAAACAATCAAGATCGTCTGTGTCATTAACCATATTTTACCACCATTCAAAAACAAAAAAAAGAGGGCAGAAGCAATTTTTCATTGCTTCTGCCCATTTTACTTCCAAATTTATTCTGTCCTAATC
>JAZDMV010000002.1:0-84039 GCA_043800535.1 bacterium
GCCGAGACTGCGTCGTCATTGGCCGGTATCGGCCAGTCGGCCATTTCCGGGCTCGCGTTTGTGTCGCAAATCGCGATAACTTTTACCCCGGCGTTTCTGGCTTCCTTGACCGCCAGGCGGTTATCAACCGGATCAGCCACAAAAATCGCATCGGGGAGCTTGGTCAGACTTTTAATTCCGCCAAAACTTTTTTCCAATTCCTCAAGTTTCCGGGTAAACCCAAGCTGCTCTTTTTTTGTATATTTTTTGAGCTCGCCTTCGGCCATCTGCCTTTCCAAATCGCGGAAATAATCAAGCCGTTTGCCTATCGTTTTAAAATTGGTGAGCGTGCCGCCAAGCCAGCGCAACGTCACATGCGGCATCTGGACCGCCAGAGCTGCTTCTTTGACGATTTTTTTGACCGCCGGCTTTGTGCCGACAAAAATTATCAGGCCGCCTCTCTGGGCTATTTGGGCTACAAATTCCGCCGCCTCTTTGAGCTTGATCAAAGTTTTTTCTATATCAAAAATATGCACTCCGTTTTTGGCGCCAAAAATGTACTGTTTCATCTTTGGATTCCATTTGGAAGTCCGGTGCCCGAAATGAACCCCTGCCTCAACGAGCTCTTCGGCAGTCGGCACTTTTACCTCAATCTTGTGCAAAATCGGCGCGGTTTCTTTTTCTGTTTTTATCGAATCGGTTTTTGTGTCGGTCATAATTAAATATCCTTGTGAATAAAAACAAGGTGGCTACCCTATAAGCAGCCAAACATAGTCTTACTATTTATAGAACCAGTATATAATAAACTGCAGGATAAATCAACTGCTGGTCCACAAACTCGTCCCAAAATGCTTTCCCCTCGCCGGCCGTTGGCTGTTGATAACGATATTGACATCCGGGTGGCTTTTTCATATGTTTATTACAGGAACAAAGTGCAGTTCTTTTTTAAACTCAATACTCACCTACTCGGCCCAGCTTTAAGCTGGAGATCAGACGAAAGGAGGTGAAAAAGGGACAGAGGTGCGTTTTTTTATCCAAGGCAGAAGTTTTTCGCTGACGATTATTGCGAGGGCGAGATTAGATCTCGCCGAAATTCGCGGAAAAGGAGAATCCAATGAGGAAAACATTGTTTTCGTTACTCGCCGTTGTCGTGGTGATCATGATGGCAATATTTGCGACAGCTACGGCGAATGTGAATCCCAGAGCGGGTCCTGAAGAATTAGCACTGTCAATGATTGACTCAAACCGGAATGTCGTGATCGAAATGAGGATTAAAGTCGTCGGAATGGACCAGGCCAGCGCCAACCTTCCTATGCTCGGGGCTGGAATGGATTTTCGGAGTTCCACAGAATGGACCAAATACAGCAACGTCCAGACGAACCATTTTACGCTCATCAATATCACCTTAATCGAACAGGCTGACACCCAGGAAAAGTACCCTTTCACGATTATCGAAGCCACTGAGATTAACAATAGTAGCGACCTGTCTCCGGCCTCCCTTATGACGAAACACTATCTTACAACGGCTGTCCTGGTGAATACGACGCGCTCACCGGCTTCCAGCTTCGGGGGTCTGCTGACCAAATTTCCCTGTTTTCCTACTGCGGCTATGGTATGTGCCAATTCCATTGTGCGGTCTCACGGCCATCTGAGGGTCTAAGAAAACGGTAAGGCCCCAAGGTGAGAAAATCAGCAAAGCCCACTCTTCTGCGGAAGAGTGGGCGCTTTAATTTTATATAAGCCGCCACGTCAAAACGCAGACCATTAAAGAAAATCCTACTAAAATGGTCATTCTTCGAGCGAAGGCCCCGCCAGGCGGGGTCAAAGTCGAGAATTCTACCTTAAGAAATATTTCTCGACTTCGCTTCGCTACGCTCGAACAATAAAGAATTCTGCATTATTCACCGAGCTCAACAATAAAAATTTGCAAAATTCCTATTTTGTGATAATATAAACAGGTAAAAATAAGCAGTCATATTATGAAAAAAGATATACATCCAAAGTACTATCCCCAAGCGGCCGCCAAATGCGCCTGCGGCAACACGTTCAAAGTCGGCTCAACGAAGCCGGAAATTTTTGTTGAAATTTGCTCTGCCTGCCACCCTTTCTATACAGGCAAAGAAAAACTGGTTGACACGGCCGGCCGAGTTGACCGATTCAAAAAAATGGTGGAAAAAGGCAAGGCAATGGGTAAAAAGAAAAGGAAGAAATAATTTCCTTATTTCCAATCTTCCAGGCCTCGCAAAAATTAAGAAATTGGGAGATTAGGAAATTGTTATATAAAAATAATGGCGCAGCCAAAAGGCGTTATCCTTGAAATACGAGCTGGAACAGGCGGCGATGAAGCCGCTCTTTTTGCTATGGACATGTATAAGATGTATTCAAAATATGCCCAGAACGCAGGCTGGAGCCAGGTGGTCATTGATTCAAACACAAGTCCTCTGGGCGGCGTTAAAGAAATCGTCCTTGAAATAAGCGGCCCCGAAGCATATAATTTATTAAGGAACGAGGGCGGCGTGCATAGGGTGCAAAGAATTCCCAAAACCGAAAAAAACGGCCGAGTCCACACCTCAACCGCTTCGGTAGCAGTGCTGCCAAAAATTGAAGCACAGGAATTAAAAATAAATCCCGCTGACCTCGAGATAACGACAGCCCGCGCGGGCGGACCAGGCGGGCAGAACGTAAATAAAGTTGAAACAGCCGTCAGAGTCCGCCATATTCCTTCAGGGATCGTAATTCTCTCGCGCACCCAACGCTCCCAGGGACAGAATAAAGAAAAAGCCATGGAACTTTTGCGGGCAAAACTTTATGAAGCCCAACAAAACCAGCAAATTTCGCAAGTTGGCCAGCAACGAAGAGAACAGATAAAGGGTGCTGAACGCTCTGATAAAATCAGGACCTACAATTTTCCGCAGGACCGCTTAACCGACCACCGCATAGGCAAATCATGGCACAATTTAACGGACATTATGGATGGAAAACTAGAACCGATAATAAAGGCGCTTGCAAAACAGTAAATAAATGTCATTGCGAGGAGTCCCGCGCAACGGGACGACGCGGCAATCCTGTAGCTGACAGCGGACACCTGTCAACTCGGCGGGATTGTCTCTCTTCGGGAGACCTCTCGTAGGGAGACTTCGTCGCCTATTCGCAATAACGTTTGTTACAACAGGAAGCATCAGTTCTTAAAATAATAGGAGGATTGGAGGATAAATGTTAATCAACCATAAAGCTTTTCTGCTATCAATTTTTAAAAGCAGAAGCTTTTGAGTTGTTAACAGCAAAGTTTTGTGGCCTCTGAAAGGAGGTGTCAAATATGGAACAGTTAAAAAGCGGTCCCAAGGAACCATTAATGATGTCTGGTCCAAAGTTCGGCGAACAAGACGGCTGGTGGCGGCGTTTCAGCAAAAATCGCTCAAATATAATCCTCTTCATTATCGGAATACTCATCATTGCCGGCGGCATATATCTTTACTCAAACTACCAGAATTCAAAAACCCTGAATCCGCAGGAAATCACCCAGAACCAGGAGAATCAGGAAGGCGTTGTCAAGCCGGAAGAGATAAATTTAGGCGACCAGGGCTCGTCAAGCCAGAACCAGGATCAGACTTCCCAGGGAAAAGCGCAGATAGTAGACACCCAGGACGGGAAAATAACGGTCAAGGCGGAAAAGGGAGCCGGCATCACTCATCTTGCCAGAAAAGCGCTTGGACAATATCTTGACCAGAACGCTGACCTCAAAAACAGCATTACCCCGGAGCATAAGATTTTCATTGAGGACTACTTGAAAGACAAAACCGGCACATATGGATTGAGGATCGGCCAGGAATTAAGTTTTGACGAGGGCCTCATCCGCGACGCGATAGACCAGGCCATGAAATTAAATCAGAATCAGTTGCAAAATCTTCACAAATACGTTTTATTAGTTCCTTCTCTGTCAGCATGAAATTAAGTTAAATCTATTTTAAAGCAAAAATCCCTGAAATTTCGGGGATTTTTGCTTTATTTACATACACTCCCGCGCTCGGGAGCGCGGGAGTGTATGTAATATTCAACAAGTATGACTTCAGATTGTCTATTTTAACATTATATCCAGCTGTTCTTGTATCACCCTTGCCAGCTCCATAACGGAATCACCATAAAAACTGTAAACCGCCTTACCCCAGTTGTTGCCGGCAAAATATATCATTGCCGCTTTCCATTCAATATCTGCTGTCCTTTGGTTTGCCCCGGCATTGGCCAGTTTCAGCGCGGCCGCAGTAAAGGCGTCGTCAATATCCCAGGGCGACGGCGGATTATGTCCGGTCAAGGCCGCTACCCTATCCTTATACGCAAGCCAGGTTGTCGGCAGAAACTGCGCCGGGCCCATTGCCCCGCCCCAGCCGTAAGAGGGCCTTCTGGAAACCGGCATCTGGTCAGGGTCGAGATTCAGTTCGTCACAGATCTGAACAAATGCTTTTTGATCCGCGACCCGCATGTCTTTTTTCCACGTTCCCTTGCCCACGTTTGTGCCCCAGCTTGATTCCTGTTTCAGAACCGCCAGCAAAAACGCCGGCCGCACGCCAGTTCTGTCCGCCGCAAATTTAGCATGCTTATAGGCGTCTTCAAGCGTCATTGACAACCCGACCCCTTCAAGCATATAAATTTGTTTCCTGATGGCGGTCGCGTCAGCGGTTGCCTTTTTCAATAACGCCTGATAAGCCGTTTCTTCTCCCTTGGTCTGTTTCAATAAGCTGTCCTTTTCTGCCTGCTGAAGCCGCAGCGCCCCGCGCTGGATCTGCTGAAGAGATTTTAACTGCAGCTCTTCCTCTTTCCTGTCTGAAAGCTCCTGCTTCTGGTCCTCAAGCTCTTTTTTTGTAATTTTTATCTCAGAAATAGTATCGTAAGTCCTGCGCTGGAGCGTTTCCAGCGAATTCATCTCGCCAAAAATATCAGAAAGGTTTTTTTGGCTGAAAACCAAAGCGAGCATACTGCTCTGGTCAATCTCATAAAGCCCCTGCAGATATTGCGCCAGCAGCGCTTTCTCCCTGTTCAGCTTAACTTCCTGTTTCTCTATTTCGCTGGTTTTGTCATTTATTCCAAGCTGCGTCTGCTGCAAAATCAAGTCCGTCTGCTTGATCTGCAGTTCAAGCTCTTTGCCTTTGTCGGTTAAAAGCTGCATCTCTCTTTTCAGGGTCTTCCCCTGCGTCTGCGCGACATTTATTTTAGCCCTGTACTGATTTATCTCCGCCTGCACCTTATCCAGGTCTTGCTGCAGACTGCTGCGCAAATCATCAACAGAACCCCTCGCTCCTGCAATCCAGACAAAAAAAACCGCCGCAGACAATACAAAAGTATAAACAAAAAAACGCCGCACCCCAAACAGACCGAGGCCAACGTTTTTTCTATTTATTTTATGCAACTTCTGCATATTTACTTGCTTGAAAGCTACACAATAAAGATTTTTATTTGTTTTCCTTGCTCTCTTTACTCTCCGTAGCCTGCGTTGCCTGCTCGGCTTCCGCTGCCGCTTTCTCCTCTTCACCCACAACCTTGACTTCTTCAACTTTTTCCTCAACTTTTTCTTCCAGGGCCGCCAATTCTTCCTCGGATCTTGGCGGCTGGACAGAGGCGATAATTTCGTCCCCTTCGGCCAAAATTTTTATGCTTCCCTGAACCGGCAAATCTTTTATTAAAATATGGTCTTGGAATGTGACCAGACCCGATATATCAACATCCAAATGATGCAACAAATCCTGCGGCAACGCCTCCACTTCAACTTCCTGAATATTTTTGACCAGGACTCCGCCCTCTGATTTCACGGCCGGTGCTTCGCCGATAAACACAAGCGGCACTTTTGCCTTAATTTTTTCACCCATTTTTACCTGATAAAAATCAACGTGCATGACTTTTTCGCTTAGCGGGTCTTTCGCCACGTCATGGATGAGCACATTGCGCTTTTTTCCTGCCAATTCCAGCCCCACCAGCGTTGACTCGCCCGCTTCCTTATAGACCCTGCCAAAATCGCTCGCCGGAACATAAAGCGGCTCGGATTTGACATCATGGCCGTAAATAACGGCCGGGATTAAACCGGCTTTTCTTTGCTTATTGGTTTTTTTGCCGAGTTCCTGCCTCGGCGAAGCTTTAAGTTCAAGCATGAGTTAAATTCTAATTCCTATTTTCTTAACGCCTACATCCTATCATAAAAAACAAAAGAGGGCAAGAACTTTTGAATCTTGCCCTGTTAAATTTTCAAAACATTATACCTGAGAGACAACCCAGGTTTAGGGGAGCAATCTCGGGAAACCCTCGCTTTTCGCTACTATGTCCGTCCGTTTGCTATAGAAGCATAGGATATATTTCGCGACCTAGCTCGTGGCCCTTATTGACCGCTCAACCCTGAACCTGATCCTACTATTTCAATTACAAAATTGTTCAAGAACAGTTGCCTCCTATTAGAAAAGAGGCGATGCCTTCTTTCTAATTATTACCACATAATCGCAGTAATTTCAAATATCTTAATATCGTAGTTCCTATTCTATCTTTATTATCTGCACCGGACAGACATCTGCCGCCTCTTTTGCGCACGCCATTTCCGCAACCTCAAGTGACTCTATTTCAGCCGCATCTTTTTGTGAACTTTTCAAATGAGATTTGCCGTCTTCTACCATCTCAAAAAATAGCGGGCAAACCGCGGCGCAAGAACCACAACCAATGCATTTTGGACGATCTAATTTAATTTGCATTATAGTATTATTGTCTCCACTGCACCGATCTGACACCCCTACCCCTTGAATCCAGTAGTGGGTTCTTCAACCTTCCCTTGTTCTCTCTTGTCGAAGCCCCTCAGTCGGGACATCACATATGCTTGATTTTAATCTTCCGCGTCCGCCCACTTACCACGCTTTTCCTTAGGTAAAAGTTCAGCCAATTTTTTCATAACCAAATCCGATTGCTCCCTAAGTTGCTGACTTAAACTATGGAATTCTTCGGTTTCTTCCTTGGATAATTTATCAGTTTTTCTTTTTTCCCAAATTTCTTTTAGCCCCTCGATACCTTCAATTTTCGGCAATTCAATCGGTTTGCCAATGTTAACTTGCACGTCCGGAAAACTTAAAATTGCCTTAACTACGTTTTTTTGCATTTCTGTTTTTTCTTTTGATTTAATATCAACGGCTACCGGAACAATCAAAGCATCCGCAATTTCCGCCAGATAGACCGCTCCGTAGCCTCCTTTATCAGGCAAATTATTTTTTTCTTCACCGCTATAATAAACTGACATCATCAAGGCTTTTTTCTCCTCAAAAGCAGTTTTCAAATTCTCCAGGTCTTCGGGGTTAAATCTACCCCGCTCTACACCTTTTTCATCTTTTTTATGTTTAATCGGTACAAAATTTTCTTTCCCAGCCAGTCTATTTCCGATATAACCGGTAGGATTTTCGGAAAATTTTGAATGAGTGGAAGCATCGCCAATTAACAAACGGAAATGCTGTCCAACTGAATAAATTGAAATTGGGACGTCAAAATTAGACAAATGCGTTGACGCAAAAATTACACGCCTATCACGAGGAATCAAATCCAAATTTTCCTGACCATTAACTTCAATTTTCCCAAATTGAGCCTTCAAAAAATATTCCAATTTTTTTACTATGGCTGCCGGCTTTTCTTGGTTTTCAAGAAGCCCACTCGTAAATTCCCCGCTTTCAACAGGATTCTCAGAATCTTTAATATTCAGAGACAATGTATTTTCTTCCGGTAATAATATGGTTTTTTCTTTTTCCTCAGGAGTTTCAAATCCCATATAATATAAACGTAACTTTATAAATTGACTTGGCACCTTCAAAAAATGGCTTAAATTAAAGCCCCTCGGTAGGGCTCACTAGAAAGTCTACGGCTTAACCTGCGTCAGCGGCGCTTCGCCCTTCAGCACCGCAATAATATTTTTTGCGGCCAGTTCCGACATCGCACCCCTGGTTTCTTCCGTTGCCGAAGCAGTATGCGGAGTTAAAACTGTGTTTGGCAATTGCGCCAGCCCCTCGGCCATTTTTGGCTCATTCTCATAAACATCCAGAGCTGCACCTTTTATTACACCGTTTTTCAGCGCCGCCACCAGAGCGTTTTCGTCCACTATCGGGCCTCTTGCTGTATTTATAAGATACGCTGTCTTTTTCATCATTGCCAGCTGTGCCTCCCCTATCAAATGCTCTGTTTCGGGGGTCATGGGCAGATGGATTGAAACAAAATCGGAATTTTTGAGCAAAGTTTCCAGATCAACAAATTCCATTTTATATTGCTTTTCAATATCTTCGCTCCGCGCTCTGTCGTAATACAGGATTTTTATGCCAAAACCGTCGCATAATCTTTTGGCTACATTGCCACCGATCCTGCCCATGCCGACCAGCCCCAAAGTTTTGCCCACAATATCGTTGCCCAAAAACAGCATCGGCGCCCAGCCGATATATTTTCCGTCGCGCATGAACTGGTCTGATTCCACTATCCTGTGCGCCAAAGAAAAAATTAAAGCAATTGCATGCTCTGCAACCGACTCGGTCAGAACACCTGGCGTATTTGTGATAATAACATTATGTGCCGCGGCGTCCGGCAAATTGATATTGTCGTAGCCAACAGCATAATTGGCAATTATTTTCAATTGCGACCCGGCCGCGTCCATCAGCTCCGCGTCCATTTTATCTGTCAGGAGCGACAAGATCGCGTCTGCTCCCTTAACTTTTACGAACAACTGTTCGCGCGGCAAAACGCCGTCAAAATCGCTCACTTCGACCTCAAAACCTGCCTCCTTTAACAAATTAATCCCGCTTTCGGGAATTTTCCTCGTCACAAAAACTTTTGGCATACTTTATTTTCCTCTTTTAATTATTAAATTTTAATAGCTCACAATTTATTTTATCATCTTTGGCAATTTCTGCCAATAGTAAGGATGCCGTCGCTGCCGCTGCCATAATGAAAATATGTCCCATCGCAAGCCCGCACGCCGTCGGTCTGTTGGGCTGCGTTTGATACATTCTCAAGTCCCAAAATTATCATATACCATTGGCCTGCGCCGCCGTAACCGTTGGCATAATAAAAATATGTTCCCCCGCCCGATGGCGCCCAATTAGCGCTGCTGCCTTGTTTTGGGTCAATCGGGTCTTTTCCGATGAATTCCGACAAGTTTGAGCTACCATTTCTTATCCAGGAATTACTGGATAAGCTTTCCACGCTGTTGCACCAACCGCTATTTGGAAGCGTCGCCGCGCAATTACCCGAAACGGGATACGCGCCGTATTTGTCATAATACAAGTCAAGCGCCGACTGTATTTGTCTAATATCTTGGAGCCGCTTTGCATCTCTGGCTTTAGCCCGGGCACTATTCAACGAAACTAAAACAATAGAGGCCAAAATCCCGATAATGGCGACCACTACCAAAAGTTCCATCAAGGTAAAGCCATTATTTTTCATTAAACTTTTCTTTAATGATCGGCGTAGAGCATCGGCTGCGAAGCATTGTCCCACCAAGGAGTGCCGCCGCAAGGAGCCCCGACCGGGTGATTAGCGCACCAAGCATATCCTCCGCCGCCATACGCGTGCGTTTTATAACATTTCATTTCACATCTGGCTGACTGACCGGAAGTTTCAAAAAGTGCTCTCAGGTCATAATCGCCCGCTCCACTGGTATATGTATAGGTATAAGCGCCATCCTCGGCATACCAAGCACTGTTAATCGGATCTATTGGCACGCTTGGCATGTATTTGTCAAAGTTAGAATCGGATGTCAACCATTTGCTGCCGCCACAAGCGGTAATTGACGAAGACGAACGGCTGCCCCACCCACCACAAGAAGATTGATTACGATATGCTGGATAGTAGCCATAATCGGCATAAAATAAATTCAGCGCATTTTGAATCTGCTTTAAATCAGAAATACGCCTGGCATCTCTGGCTTTAGCCCGGGCACTATTCAACGAAACTAAAACAATAGAGGCCAAAATCCCGATAATAGCGATCACTACCAAAAGTTCCATCAGGGTGAAACCTGCTCGCCCCAATTCTTTTTTCATCCTTTTTAAAAAAAGTTACGGTCAGCCTCGATTTAAAAATTTGACCCTAATAACAGCAACCCGCGACTTCGCTTAACGGAGTAACAAGAATTCCATAATCGTCGGCTGTGTTTGCCAACCCGTCGGCGCCGGCGGTATACAAAGAGGTATTCCCGCAGTTTGAATTGCACGCGTTGTCATCATAAAGGAAATGGTGCCCCCATGGATCGCTAGGAATCGCAGTTCGCAGATACGGTCCTTTCCAGTTAACGCCGTCATTGGCCATCAAAGCGCTCATCACCGCATCCCATTGCGCCTGACCGTTCGGATAAACGCACCAGGGACACGAATCTCCTCGCGGCGGAAGTTCGCCCACGTCAATTTCATACATTTTCATTGCCTTAACGATTGTATCTATATTTTGCTTTACTTTTGCATATTTTGCCTTATCCCGTGCGCTATTTAAGCTTACCAAAACAATCGTCGCCAAAAGACCGATGACGGCGATCACCACAAGCAATTCTATAAGCGTAAACCCATCTTCGTGTAATCTTTGCGGGTGGGCATAAAATTTTATCTCCATGCTAGAATGATGCAAGCCCATGATGTTAAAATTTATTGCGCAAATCCGCCCGTTACCCATTCCATCGCGTCGGCTTTGGCATCTGGATCACCTATCTGCCAGCTTTTTCCGGGACAACGCCAGCCCGGGCTAGCGTTATAGGCGCCCGGATTTGATTCCATATCAACGACTCCCAATATAAAAAATGGCTTAGTGCAACCGTCACAGGGAGAAGTCACGCTGCAATCTTCGTAAAACCGATAACGGTATCCTTCACATTCGCCAGAGGTTAAAGGATCTCCCGGCGTTTTCTTGAATAAATTATCATTCTCCAGTTGCTGAATAAAATTATCGTCCCCTGACTGGCCTCCGACATAACCGGTATCCCACCATTTATTATCAATGCGGCAGCGCCCGCCGCTGGATCCAGAAACCGCCGGAAAGGTTTCGTATTTATAATAATAGATATTCAGGGCCTTAACGATTTCGGCCATATCCTGCAATCTTCTGGCATCTCTGGCTTTCGCGCGAGCGGAATTTAAAAAAGCCAGAACTATTGATGCCAAAATTCCGACAATCGCTATGACCACCAAAAGCTCTATGAGTGTAAACCCGTTTTCTGTGCGATTTTTATGGATGGACATAAAATTTTATTGCTCAAATTGACCGGTCACCCATTCAAATTCTGTCTGCCAGTCTCTCTGACAATCTACGTCTGGAGTACAATTTTCCGGACATCTCCAGCCCGGGCTTGAAGGATATGCGCCGCTCGTTGATTCCAAATCATTTATGCCAAGAATAAAAAAATTGCCCCTGGCGGCAGTGCATCCCATATAACCGGCAGGGTAAAGATAATAGCGATAAGCGTAGCTGCCGCCGCAAGTCGAGCCGCCGACCGGGTCCTGCGGGACTTTTGACAAAAAGCTTCCATCCTGCAATGGCTCAATAAAAAACTTTCCGTCCCCGTCATTATCAACGGTTGAAGTATCCCAGCCGCCGCAACCCGCTTCCGCCTCGCCATAAGAAGAGGTCGAACCGGGGTAATGATTTTGGTTTACGTCATAATACATTTCCAGCGCAGTAACAATTGCTTTCACGTCGCTTAAGCGCTTGGTATCCCGTGCTTTTTTGCGCGCGCTGTTCAGCGAAACCGTTACAACCGTAGCTAAAATACCAATAATGGCTATGACGACCAAAAGCTCTATGAGCGTAAATCCTTTCTGCTTCATATTTTATCTGAGGAAACCAAATAGTTTATTTTTAATATTATTGATGATTCTTAACTTGCCCAAAATATATCCCGATATCATCATAACTTGAACTCGGGCTTGAACAGTTTGCGGTCTGGCTTATTACGTGTTCACAATTAACACTCTCGGCCCCGTTGCACATCGCTTTATTCGGTCCAGCGCTTAAAACCATGGTGCATTCATCAATACAACAACCCGGATTGTGCCATTGGTAATCAACTCCCCATGGATCTTGCGCGGGAAATTTCCCATAAGGAGTCAAAGCTGCGTTCAAACATGCGCTCACTGCACCCTCGTTAAAACAAGGAAAAGTATTATTGGCATTATAATACATCTCTAAAGCCGTGTAGTATTGTCTTAGTTCTGATTTTGATTTGGCGACCCGCGCCTTATCTCTAGCGCTATTTAAACTCACCAAAATAATGGAAGCTAAAATACCGATAATCGCAATCACTACCAAAAGTTCCATTAGAGTGAACCCGCTGCGCTTGAAAATTCCTTTCATTATTTTTTATTGAGCTCTATTTTCCGAGCCGAACATCTTTATCTTCTCCGCCACCACTTTTTTCATTATCTCAAACGGCGGAGTCAGGATTTTATATGGCGTTGTTTCCTGCGGCTTCTCTTTCAATTGTTTGTCCAAGGCCTCTTTGAAAGCGACCCGCAGCTCCGTGTTGATATTAACCTTGACGATGCCAAGCTCGATCGCCTCTTTTATGTCTTTATCGGGAATGCCTGAGCCGCCGTGCAAAACTAAAAACACTTTACCGCCTAACTCATTTTTAATATCGGCTAGCCGTTCAAGATTCAGCTTTTCCTCGCCCTTTAAAAAAATGCCGTGTGCGTTTCCAATAACAACGGCCAGCGAATCCACTCCCGTTTTTTCAACAAATTCTTTTGCCTGCTCCGCGCCGGTCAAGTCCGTTTCTTTTATTTCAAGCGCCTCCTCGTGCAGGGATGAGGAGCCGCGTAAATAGCCCAATTCGCCCTCCACAATGATCTGGCTATCAAAAGTTTTTTCAACATTCCGGATGTAATCAACCAAAGATTTTGTCTGCCGGATATTTTCTATATATTCGAGGCCCGAGCCGTCAAAATGTATGGCATTATATCCGGCGGCCACGGCTTTTTTTATTAAAGGCAGGTGCTTGCCGTGGTCAAGATTTAAAATTATCGCCAATTTTGTGGCCGCCCGCCAGGCACCAACCAAAGCCGCGGCTTCGCGCATTCCGATAAAATCCGCTTCGCCTTCGGAAGTTGAAACAATTATGGGCGAATTTAATTCTTTGGCCGCCAAAACAATCGCCTTCAAAATCTCGGCAGTTGAAAAATTAAACGACCCTATCGCGTATTTCCCTTCCTGGGCAGATTTTAAAATCTCATTTGAACTCATCTAATAAATCGCAATAGCGGAAAAATAGACAGAAAATCGAGATGAGCGAGGCGTTAAGAAATTGCCGAGCGACGAGAGAAACGAGGAGTTTACGAGGCAATTTTAGCTGAGCGAATCCGATTTTCTCTATTTTGAAGCGTGCGAGAGCTTTTTGGTTACTTTTTCTCGGCAGAAAAAGTAACTTTTGCGCCGCTTTAATAAAGCGGCATTTATTTCAACTCAATATATCCTTTCTCTAAATTTTCCACCACCATTTCCTCCAATTTTTCTTCTCCCATATATTCAATAAAGATCTTATTCCAAAGAGCTTCCTGCTGATGATAAAGATATTTGCCGAGCCCCCCGCGAGTCAAAGAGATAACATTGTCCAAGAGGTCAAAGCTGACAATATCTTCACCTTTTTTCCCCGCAGGCAATATCGTCCCGACAAAATCATCGACCCCCCGCCAGAAATCCATTTTTGCCCGCGGATTTTTCTCGGCCATCGCATCCATCTCTTTTTCTGCTTTGAGCCAGTGGATGGTTTCAGGATTAACGTGCGGCTCAAACAGGCGCGGATCGTTTTCGTCAATCTTTGCCAGATACCGCACGACTATCCGCCACAAAATTTTTCCGTCCTCTTCGGGCATGGAATCAGTTATCGCGCCAGACAGAAGCTTTACGAGATTCTGCCCAAAATTCGGCGCGGCCGAATATTTCTTAAAAAGCTTTGAATAAAAATCAATCTCATGAAGATAATGGAGCACCAAGCTGAATGTTTCCAGAGATTGGCCGGCAAACTGTTCTTTTTTCAAAGGCAGAATAAAAATAAAGCCAAGTTCCTTTAGGTGGCTGATATTGTGAAGTTTTTTGCCGACAAATTTTTCGCCGATTTGGGTCCATTTTGGCGAAAGCACAGCAATTCTCAATTCTCTTTCCTCGAAATTGTCACCGCGCAAATCGTTGTAGGGATGGAAAAAAACGTGATTGAGCCATTTTTCGTCTTCAACAAAACGCAAGGCGGCAAAAATCTCATAAAGGTCCTCTTTTTCCACCATCTCCTTTATGTTGTTATACCCCAGTGCCTTTAAAATATTCTTTGGCGGGTTCAAAAATAAAAAGTCCCGCAGCTTTTCTTTTTTGACAAAAAATCCCTTTGTGATATTGGCCGCATTCTTTAAAACATCGATCATCAGATTGCAGCATTCTTGTTTGGCAAAATCCGGCCTGCCCAGAAATTCAAAAAAAGCCTCGTCCGCCTCTTTGGTTTTTTTCAAAAGCTCGCGCTCAACATATTGCGCGTCGGCTTTTTCTTCCGCAATGCCAAGTTCCGCGAGCTTACGTTTAATTACCGCCCGGTTCTCCTCAAAAATTTTATCCGCAACGCCTTTTTTGCCAGTCAATTTATCCATGCGGCTAAACAAATCGGCCAGAACATTTTCCGGCGTCCGTAAAAGTTTTGCGATATACTGAATTGAGTTCATAAATGATGGATCCTCTGTCGCGCATCGAAAAATTTTGTCATAAAATCGCGATGGGCTAGACGTATGAAAAATTGCCGAGCGACGAGTGAAACGAGAAGTTTACGAGGCAATTTTTAGTCGAGCGAATCTGATTTTATCAAAATTTTATCGCTGCGCGTGGTCTTTTGCTACTTTTCTGCCACCAGAAAAGTAGATAAAAATTTATATTTTATAACTCTTCACCTCCACCCTCTCCCACGGTCCCCATTCCCCTTTTTTTAAAAGGCCGGTTTTGGCGCCAAGATTCTGGACGGTTCCGGTCGCGTTGGCTGTACCTAGCTGCACAGCGTATTCAATTGCTGAAGAATCTTTTTTCCAGTCGCCTCTCTGCAAAAGTCCGCTCAAAAATCCCGAGCCAAAAGCGTCGCCAGAACCAGTTCTGTCAACCAGGCCCGATCTTGGTATGCCGGCAGTATAAATATTACGGCCATCAGACACCATTACCCCTTCATGTCCCTTGCTCATAACCGCCACACCCTTTATCCAAACGTCCAGGCGCTTAAAAATTTCTTTTTCCGAGTTGTATGGCAAACAGGTTAATTTCGCCGCTTCTTCTTTGTTTAGAATAAAAACGTCTATTTTATTTAATAGCGGCTCAAGCCGGTCAATGCCAAGATTCAACTGCGCCTCTCCAGGATTAACCGCGATTTTTATTCCATTTTCATAAGCAAAATTAATTAACGGTTCAAAAAGCTCTGCTGATTTTCCAGAAAGGCCTGAGATATAGAACCATTTAGTTTTTTTGAGTTCGGCCCACGAAATTTCTTCTTTTGTTAAATTATGGCAAGCTCCTTGATACACCAAGATCGTTCGTTCACCCCCCGGCACCGAAAGCACAATTGAATAAGCAGTTTTTGATCTTTTGTCTTTTGTTACAAACCCGCTGTTCACGCCAAATTTTTTAAGCTCCTCCAGAATTGCGTTTCCGCCAGTGTCATCCCCGACTTTTCCGACATAAGCGGTCTTTAGGCCCTGCAAAACGAAAGTGACGGCGGCATTTGTTCCTCCGCCGCCCGTCTCAAAAACTACGTCTTCAACATAAATTTTTGAGCCGGAAGGCGCGCAGACCCCTTTGCCAGTCGCAAAATCATCAGACCTTATTGTCTTAAAATTTTTGCTTATGACGAACATGTCCCGCGTGGCGGAGCCGAATGTGATGATGTCGAACATAATTTACCTAATTATTTTTAAAATATATTTATCAACAATTTCTCCGCTGCAAGCATAAAAGAAAACAATGTCTACAACCCCTTCCTTTTTCGGTGTAATAATAGTGTAATTATTTTTATGGCATATACTCGATCTTTTATCTACAAAACTAATATCATAATAATCGCTTGTTTTGGCACCAACAGGACACCCCCCGGGTGCACCATCTTCTGGAACACAAATATCTTCTTCGTCAGTTCTTACAATAATACTCTCGCCAATTTTAACTGTCATATTATTTTCAATCCTCTGAAGCTTTATATCGGTTAATCTAAAATAAATTTTCAAACCAAAAAAACCAATAATTAAAGCTATAATTATTACAAATAATGCTTTAAGTTTTTTACTTCTCCAAAAGCTTGTTTTTTGTGGATTATTTGGTTGGGGCGTTTCCATGGTTTTTGTCATTCCTGCCCGCGCTACGCCGAAAGGCTTCGGCGAGGCGAACAAAAGCAAAAATTCAGATTGTTTTTCTTCTGGATTCCGGCTTTCGCCGGAATGATACCAAAAAGCTACAAAGCGCCTAGTATTTTCTTCTTCAATCCTTCCACATCAAATTCAGCGAATTTATATACTTCATCCACCGCGCCGGATTTAAGGAAGCGGTCGATCCCGATAACCCGTTTCTGATAATCGCCGGGCAGAATGAAAGGGTTCAAAAACGCCGGCCAGCCATTGTGCAGAGTTATGACATACTGACGCTCTTCGTCTGGCAAAATTGAATCGGCTTTGGCCGGATCGTTCTTTTTCAGCTCTTCAAAAAGCTCGGGTGAAGTGACCGCGATAATTTTTATATCCGCATTCTGCTCCAATTCAGGCAAACTTGCCAAAACATTAGCCATCACTTGCCCGCCGCAGATGGCAAAAATAACTTTTTTCTTGCCGTTTTCCGCGAATGGCTTGTAAACATAAGCGCCATTTATTGCCTCTTTAGCAGGAGGCACTCCGTTTTCGCGTTTTAAAACCGGCGTTCCCGGCCGCATGATAGATAACGCGATCGGCTCCTGTTTTTCCATCGCATAAAACAGCATCTCAATTGTTTCATTGGCATCCATGGGTTTATAAACTTTTATTCCCGGATAAGCGTTAAACAGCGACATCCAGAATAGCCCATGATGCGTTTCGCCGTCCTCGCCCGTTTCCGGGCCGTCGTGAGCCGCCAGCATAATAAAAAATCCTTTACGCTTTGGGTTGACGTAATTATTGATCAACGCCATGCGCACCGAATTGGCCATAATTGAGGTAAACACGCCATATGACGCAAAGACGCTCATTGCCTGATATCCGCCCGGCAGAATATCCTGGGTCAAACTGCTTCCCATCATAGCCATATTCTGCTCGGCAATGCCGTAGCGGAAACCGCGGCCCAAAGGATTGCTCGGACTGATAATCCCATAAACATTCTCCGCATTTTTGGTCAAAATAGAACCAGCCAGATCGCCGGAACCAACGTAGAAAAACGCTGACTGCTTCATCATCCATTCAAAAAATGCTTCAGTCGCTTTTCTTGTGGCGATTGCTTCGCCTTCCTTGAAAACCAGTTCCGGCGGCAAAACATCCGGCCGCTTAATAGATTTATAATCAGCCATCGGCCGGTCTTTTAACACTTCCGCCATTTTTCCAGATAGCTCTTTTTCCGGCCTAATCCTTTCTTTATCAACGTTCAGGCGGTCAAATATATATTCAACATCCTCTTGAGTCAATTGAGAGATCACAACATCAATGTCTTTTTGCGTATCGCCCTCAATTCCGGGAATATCAAAGCCGATCGCTTTCATTATTTCAACGTAATCCGGATGTGCGACAGGCGCGCCGTGCGAGCCGGCCGTGCCGGCCAGCTTGCCGTAAAACTTCCCTTTGATAGTATGGCAAATAATAACTGTGGCTTTTTTATTTCCAAACCCCTGATAGGCCTTATGATAAGCATAAGCGATCTCAAGAGGGTTATGGCCGTCAATTTCAATAATGTTCCAGCCCGGGCCAAACCAATAATTATCAATGGGCAAGCTTATGACTTCGCCAATCGGCCCGTCTATGCCAAAATTATTATTATCAAGAGTAACGATAATATTATCGGCGCCCATTGAAATAATGGAATTGCGCGCCTCATAACTTATTCCCTCTTCGGTTTCCGCGTCGCCCGCGATAACGTGCACTTTTGCGTCCAGCCCGTTTGATTTTTGCAAAATTGCCAAGCCAAGCCCGACAGAAAAACCATGCCCCGAAGAACCGGTTGAAGCGTCAGCCAAAGCATAACTTGATTCAACATGGCCACTCGGGCCGTCGCAATGCCTGAAACGAGTCAGGCAAGAAGGCGTTGAATAGCCAAGCGCGTCTTTATCCAGCTTCACGCCTTTGCGCGACATTACCTCCCAAATGAGCGCAAGCAAAGAATGTTGCAATGGCGTGCAATGCCCGGCGGACCAGACAATGCGGTCCCGGCCGGGATTTTTTGGGTCCTGCGGGTCAAAGGCAAAAATGCCGGAAAACAGCAAGCTTAATAAGATCTCAGTCTTTGAAGAAGATCCTCCCGGATGGCCAGATTTAATTCCATCCATCGCGGCAAAACTTAAACCGCGCACAACTCGCGCGATGTTTTCTATTCTAACGATATCAACTCCATCAATAGGTGCCAATTCAAGTCCTTTTAGATTTAAATAAACCCCCACACCTTCTTCTGCTTGATTATTTTTTTGGCTAGTTTCGGAACTCGCTAAGGTGTGGGGGTAAAAACCGCCTTCGGCCTGATACTGAAAGCGCTGCGGCTCCTTCTCCTTAAGCATGCCTAATTCCTTCTCATCGAGAATATTGTACATAAATTTAATTAATTAAAATCTTATTTTTTTACCAAGTGCTTCTGGCCGCTGCTGTTGAAACTTGCCAAGCCCCAGTTGGTCTAACGGGGTCATAAAAAGGATCTGTGGCTAAATACCCTGTCTCTGGCGTGCAATGAGCCAAAACTTTGTAGTCGACACCATTTGAATAATAAAGATAGCAGCAACCAGCGCCGTTGGCATTATGACCTTTTGGGTCAAGCGGCAGTTGCGCCATATACGCGGGCGCCAAATTCGGAACATAGCCGTCGCTACCCGAAAGAGCGTGGCTTCCAAAACTATCGCATTCGCCCCACCACCCCGGCACAACCGGGTAGACGCCGCTAAAATCATAATACATTTCCAAAGCCAGCTGAATTTGACTTAAATCCGTTTTACGCTTAGCGTCCCTCGCTTTTGCTCTGGCACTGCTAAGAGAAACCAACACAACGCCGGAAAGTAATCCTATAATCGCAATCACAACCAAAAGTTCCATCAAAGTGAACCCTTTTGTGCGGTTTTTAATTTTGATTCCAAGCCATCTTGACATCTTTAAATTACCGCTCAGCTCTTACTTTACAATAAGTTTCTGAACCTGCACTGTGCCGTTGCTCAGGCGACCGTCCACTGTCACGCGATTCCCCACGCCTAATTTTGAAACGTTGCACACAGATTCTTTGCCCGCAATTGTGCATAAACTGCCGCCCGAAAAAACTAGTTTTGCGGTCAACGCCGCCTGGCCAGGATTTTCATACAATAAATACCACATTCCCCTCTCCATGCCTGGATTGTTTTTGACAAGATTTCCGGTGTGCGAAAACCCAATACTCTCTAAATTATTTGCGTTTATCGTTTCCACAAGCGGCTCTTCTGTCTGTAACCACCAGACAGCCAAAGCTGCCGCCACTGACAATATCACTATTATCACAATAGCCAGACTTATCCTTTCTTTAGCCAGGTTTCTTTTTGTCATTATTATTGTTATTCCTGCGGAAGCAGGAATCCAGGTTCTCCTATCTGCCTCCTGATGCTAATCTGGATTCTCGCTCCAAGCATGTCCTGCGTTTGATACAGGACTGAAATAACAAATTATATTATTATATTTTTTAATTTTTCAATTGAACCTTTTATATCAGCACTTCCAAATATGGCAGAGCCGGCAACTAAAATATCGGCCCCGGAAGCAGCCGCCTTTTTTCCCGTTTCTGCATTTATCCCGCCATCCACCGCAATTTTTATATCGCTGTATTTTGAGCGCAGATCAAAGATCTTTGGCAGAACGCGTTCCGAAAAAGGATGGCCGTAATAGCCGATTTCCTGAATGCCCATCAGCTGAATAACCTGAAAATTGGGGAATTGAGAAATTGGGAAATTTTCCAAAACATTAATGGGGGTCTGAAGATTTAAAACAAGCCCCATTTCCATTCCGGCCGCTTTTAATTTTTCCGAAATTTCAGTCAGCTTTTCCGTTGACTCGTAATGAATTAAAATTCTTTTAACGCCAGAAACAATCCATCTGTCAATCTCTTTTTCGGGCTCAGAAATCATTAAATGAACTTCAAAATTAAGCTTGGTCTCTATCTTTTTCAAATCTTCCGGATTGTCCCAGGTTTTTGTCGCTGTAAATTTGCCGTCACCAATGTCTAATTGCACCCAATCTACATATGGTTCAACCAGCTTTATCTTTTTTTTCAGGTCATCAAAGTCCTTGGCAAGAATGGCGGGAATTATTTCAGGCATAAAAATAAAAGATTCAAATTTCAAAATCCAAATTTCAACTTCTCGACAAGCTCGAAGAATAAATTATTATTCGAGCGAAGGAGTCCCTTTAACGGGACGACTGAGTCGAGAATTTGACATTTGAGCTTTGGATTTTTGACTTAGTTTCTTTCTATGTTCTCTATCTTCTCAATCCTCCTTAAATGCCTTCCTTCCGCGACGAACTCCGTGTCCAGCCACATTTTCACCAATTTTTTGGCAATATCATCGTCCAGCACTCTGCCGCCAAGACAAATGATATTTGCATTCAAATGTTCAGCCGCGCTTCTGGCTGTAAATTCGTCATAAACCAAAGCGGCGCGGATGCCGTCAACCTTATTTGCCGTGATGCAAACGCCTTGTCCCGTGCCGCAGATCAAAATGCCTTTTGAATCTTCATTTTCAACCACATTTTGCGCCAAGCGATATGCAAAATCAGGATAATCGTCAGACGGATCAAGCTGTTCATTCCCCAGGTCCTGGACGTCAAAACCAAGCTCAACCAAATATGGCCTCAACGCTTCTTTTAACGGATATCCCGCGTGGTCCGCGGCGATGAATAGCATGCTAGCGATTAGCAAATAGCGACTGGCGACTAGTCATACTAGTGGCTAGTTGCTAGTGGCTGACTTTTTAACTCTCCACTCTTTAATCTTCTTATGGTCTCCCGACAAAAGAACCTCCGGCACTTTCCATCCCTTAAATTTTTCCGGCCTTGTGTACTGCGGGTATTCTAAATAGGTGACAACCGTCGACCGCTTACCGTCGACCGCCCTTGAATTTTTTTCTGACGGTTGTCGTTCGTCGGTAGTCGGTAGTCGGTTCGAGAAGCTTTCTTCATCTAACGACTCCTTTTTCCCCAAAACGCCCGGAATCAATCGGGACACCGCATCTACCATTATCATAGCAGGGATTTCGCCGCCGGTTAAGACAAAGTTACCCACAGACACCTCTTCGTCGGCTATATACTCGGCCACCCGCTCATCCACCCCCTCATACCGGCCGCATATCAATATCAGCTGGTCATATTTGGCCAGTCTCCGCGCGTCCGCCTGCGTGAATTGTTTGCCTTTGGCACTGAATAAAATTATCCGCCTCTTAATTTTTAATTTTTCATCTTTAACTTTTAACTTTTTTAAAGTCGCAACCGCTCTCCAAAGCGGTTCGACTTTAAAAATCATCCCCGGCCCACCCCCATACGGGCTGTCGTCAACGGTTTTGTGTTTATCGTCCGTCCATTGCCTGAGATCGTGCACGCTAATCTCCAGATGACGGGCTTCCTGCGCCCGCATCAAAATACTCTCCTTAAAATATGAGTCAAAAATTCTTGGGAAGATTGTAATAATGTCGAATTTCATTGAAATAAACAAAAACTGCGCCATCTTTATGATAGCACAGCTTTTGTGTAATTGCGAAAATTTTACAGTTGAAGTTCGTCAACCACCTGGTCAACGTTTCTGGGACCCTCGCTGGGAGTTTCCTGTCGCGGAACGCGCCCGCCTTCCGGCTCTTCAATCTTGAAGTTCACGCGGGCATTGTGTTTTGCACCAATCACCCGGAGTAAAGTTCTGATTGCGCGGGCCGTCGAACCCTGTCGGCCAATCACCTGACCCATATCCTCGGGGTTGACTTTGAGCGTCAAAAGAACGCCCATTTCATCAATCTTTCGGTCGGTTTTCGCTTCGTCAGGATGGTCAACAATGCTCTTGATGATATATTCCACGAACTCTTGGTCTATATTTTTAGCCATATCTTTCTTAAAATCAATGAGGCATTACTGATATTCGTAGTTCGACCTTCAAAGCATACCTGCTTGAGTGCTACTACGTTATTCACTATTATCCGCCGTTGGAATAGATAAGTCAACCCCGTTAGAGATTTTCAACGTTTTGCCATTTTTCACCGAACTAAGCCGAAGGCGAGTTCGCTTGATGAGAATTGAACTACCAGGCAACTTTATTGAATCTCTAACGGGGTCAAGATTTTTTGTAAACTAAAAGCCCCGACCGTTTTCGCGACAGGGCTCGTTTCTTATCAAGCTTTATAAAATTATTTCTGGGTCGGCTCTTACTCTTTTTGTTCCGGTTCAACCGACTCTTCATTCTCCTCAATCGATTCTTCCTTTTTCTCTTCCTGCGCTGGCTCGACTGCAGGCTCGTTATTTTCCGCGACTGCGGCTGGCTCTGCTTCTGGCGCTTTTTCCGCCTTCGCTAAAGCTTCGGCGGACACGTCCGCTTTTGGTGTTCCGGCGGCGACACCTTCTCTCTTTTTTGGCCGCCAGGCCTTAACCTTCTCGCCCTTGATCACATCCGAACTAATCAACAAATTATTCACTGTCGGCGAGCATTTTGCGCCTTTGCTCATCCAATATAAAATCCGCTCTTGTTTAAAAGATTTGCTTTTGAGCTTTGGATTATAAAACCCCAATTCCTCAAGGAATTTACCCTTAACGGGATTTGAGCTTTCTGTAACCACCAGCCGAAAGCTGGGATCATTCCTCCTGCCGCGTCTTGTTAATCTTATTACTAACATTGTTTTTTATTGTTATCTGTTATCTACCTATTGTCCATTCCATCCCTTCTTCTTCAGCCCATTTTCCGCCGCTTTTTGCTGGGCCTCCTGCTTGGAAGGCCCTTCGCCTTCGGCCACCAATTCTTCGTCCAGAAACACACCGACTTTAAAATGCTTGGAGTGGTCCGGTCCCCATTCGGCCATAACTTCATAACTTGGCGTCACGCCTACCCTTTCCTGCGACTCTTCCTGAAACTTGCTTTTGGCGTCTCGGTAGCTTCCCTGCTCCAATATCGTAGGCAGAAGGACTAAAACATTTTTATTCACAAACTCTGTTGCCTTATCCATCCCCTGGTCGTAATAAATCGCGCCGATCAACGCTTCAAGTGCGTTGGCCAAAATATAATTTCTGGCGCGTCCGTTATCTTTGGCCTCTCCGCGGCTAAGCATCACATGGCTGTTTAAGTCAAGCTCAAGAGCAATTTCGGCCAAGGTTTTTGCGTTAACCAGCGCCGCCCGCCAATTGGTCAGCTCGCCTTCAGGGTTTGGGTAATTGCGGTAAAGATATTCCGTCACCGCCAACTCCAGCACCGCGTCACCCAAAAATTCCAGCCGTTCATTTTGGCCGACGGCAAAATCTGGATTCTCGTTCAAGTATGAACGGTGCACTAAGGCCTGCTGAAGCAACTTCTCGTCGTTAAACTTGATACCGATCTTTTTCTCAAAACTTGCTAAGTCACTCATCTCTAAGTCAAAAATCAAAAGTCAAAAGTCAAAATTGCAGGTCAAAATTAAAAAGTATTTGAACTTTAAAACTTTTAGCTTGAACTTTTGGCTTTTGAGTTTTGAATTTTTAAAGATTACTCGTCTTTCTGCGGCTCGCCGATCTCCCGATAAATCGTCCCTAAGACTCCGTTGATAAATTTGCCGCTTGACTCTCCGCCAAAACTTTTAGCCAGCTCAATGGATTCATTAATGGCGACTTTAGGCGGCACTTCTTTTCTGTCGCCAAAAAGCAGTTCATATAGCCCAAGCCGCAGGATATTTCTATCAACTATGGTTATTTGTTCAATCGGCCATTCGGGAGCAGATTTTGAAATTATTTTGTCCAATTTTACCAGATTTTCTACTACGCCTTTAACAAGCCGCTCAATAAATTCAACCGAATCCAAACCAGGGCCGAACTCCTTGATGTTGCGGCTGATTATTTCCTTTAACTGCGAATTGTCTTTGCCGGCAAAATCCCATTCATAAAGGGACTGCATGGCAATGGAACGGGAAAGATGTCTGTTAGCCAATTTATCAATTTCCTGATTTCCAGATTGCCTAATGTCGGAAGCCAGGACATTATGATATTTATTTTACGCTAAGACTTTCCATGCTCGTTTCTTTTTTCGTTTCTTTCTCCTGCTCTGCCATCTCCTTTTCCTTGTCGCGCCGCTCTTTTTTGGTCAGTTTCTTCAACACATCAATAACTTCTTTTCCTTTAAAAGTTCCACAATTTAGGCAAGTCCGGTGCGGCAGAACGCTCTTCCCACACTTCGGGCACACGCCCAAGATCTGCGCTTTTAGAGCGTGGTGCGAACGCCTTCTGTTCCTCCGCGATTTTGTATGTCTCTGTTTCGGTACCGGCATATTCTGAATTTTTGCGGTCAAATTAAAAATGACACCACAATTGTGTCATCCCGAGCCCCGTAACTGGACGAGGCAACCTTATTTCAGAATCTCGCTTCGGGACTCTAAAATAAGACTAGAATGACTTTACTTCGCAGTATAGCAGACAATTTTACTCCTGACAAGAGATGACAAAGCCCGCATAACCAAAAAGGCCAACGGGCTATTTTTTCTTACTGTCTTTTTGCTATCTGTTAAACCAGATCCACTTCATTCCAATAAACTCTTCGTAGTCGGGTAAAAAATCGTCATAATTCAAGTCAAGCCCCAGGCGGATGTTTTCATCTGCCAACGTAAAAATCACATCATAGCATCCGGAGCTCTTGTCAAAACGATGCCGTAATCTGGTTATTTTACCTGATATCTGATAACCATATAACTCATTTATTAGGCAATTGGGCGTAGCCGTGCAAAAATATTCTTCTTCAACCATCTTCCAAAATTCGTCTTTGGTTATCATAGGCCCTCCTTTTTGAATTAAAGAACTTCGGTGCGTCAAGATATAACAAATTTTATTCCTAAAATCAACCCTTGCCTGTTTTTAAATTTTTAACAGGCCTGAAACTTCGGCGGTGAATTTTACACGGTCCGTGTTTTTTTATGGCTTCAATATGCGATTTAGTTCCATAGCCCTTGTGCTTTTCAAATCCGTATTGCGGGTATTTTTTGGCGTAACGGCACATTATGCGGTCTCGCGTCACTTTGGCAATAATTGAGGCGGCGGCGCAGGAAAAAATTTTTTCGTCGCCCCTGATAACTGCCTTCTGGCCGAAGGCCAGGCCGCGAATTGTAAAATTCCCGTCTAAAAGCAAATAGTCCGGTTCTGTTTTCAAACAAACTATCGCTTTTTTCATAGCCAGCTTCGTCGCCTCAAATATGTTGATCTGGTCAATTATTCTGTGCGAAACAATGCCTACTCCCCATTTAATATCGGGATGCCTCGTCAAAATTTTATACCATTCTTCCCGCTGCCTCGCCGTCAATTTCTTTGAGTCGCGTATTGTATGAAATAACTCCCCCTCGCCCCCTCTTAATTTAAGAGGGGGGTGGGGGGCGTTATAATTATTTACCGTGACAGACACCGCCCCTGCCACGACCGGCCCGGCCAAGGGCCCCCTCCCAGCCTCGTCCAAACCGACAACCATCTTCGCTCCTTTTCGCCACAACTGCCTCTCTTCATTAAAATTCGGAAAATTTTTAATCCTTGATCTTCGTTTTTTATTTTTCATCTTTTTATCCTGAGTTTATCGAAGGACTATCTTTTATTTTACCACGCGGGCTTGTTTATCGCCACTAAATTTTCTATAATAGACTATATGCAAGAAACCACCCAGAGAATAAATCTAAACTGGTCCGCCGTTGAAAAGGCCCTTGCTGAAGGAACTTTTTCTGGCTATAAAATCGGCATTCTGGAAACCGAAAAGGTATTTGACGGGTTTCTGGCCGCCAAAAAAATTCCCGGCCTCACAATTGACGCAAAAATTAAATATGTGGCTGATTTTTTAAGCCGGGCCGAACAGCTAAGATACGCCCGCCAGATGTATAAAAAAATTCTGGAACAGCCGCATTTTGAAATTTCGCGCGAGGAAACCAAACAGGTTGTTTCGGCCTATTGGCAGGCAATGCTGGATCTGGAAGAAGCGCTTCAAACACTGTCCGCCTGGCAAAAAATGAATCTGCGGCTGCGCTATTTTTACGCCCAGGTCATCCGCAAAATAAAGATCATCGGAGCGGCTCTGGCCGGCTTTATACTCTTTATTTTATTCTTTAACGACACGATCCTAGGCAAAAAAATAATCATCAACATCGGCAAAAGCGTTCATTTTCTTGCTTTCACGGCCGGCCCATGGATTTTGGGAACGGTTGCCGCCGCCGTGCTTTTGTGGCTGGGCATGAAAGTGCTTGGGAAAAAAAGACCGGAATTTTGATTTAAAATTTAGTTTCGAGAAAATCGCCATCCAAAAATTTTGTTTTAAATTCAGGCCGAGGCGAGCGTAAAATTTGCGTGTTTATGCCTTTGGGCCCCGCAGCAGCGGGGTGCATAGCAAATTTAGTGAGACGAGGCCTAGAATTTATCAAAATTTTATGGCTGGCGAGAGCTTTTTGGCTACTTTTTGTCGACACAAAAAGTAGCTTAATAAATAATGAAATTTACTCACTTACACCCCGTAAATCCCGCTACGCGGGACACGGCGTAAAGCCGCGAGGCGGCCACGCCGCTTTTCGCGGGGCAGGCGTCCACTATATAATAATGCCTAAATTTACTCACTTACACGTTCATAGTCATTACAGTCTTCTTGACGGTCTGCCAAAGATCGACGAGCTTATTGACCATGCGCTGGCGCAGGGAATGGATTCACTTGCCTTAACAGACCACGGCTCGCTTTACGGCGCAGTTGAATTTTACAAAAAAGCCAAAGCCAAAGGGCTAAAACCGATTATCGGCTCAGAAATGTATATTGCGCCGGGCGGCATGCTTAACAAGCGATCTAGAATTGACGACAAACGCCATCATCTTGTCGTTCTGGTTAAAGACAAAACCGGTTATGAAAATCTCGTTAAACTTACAACCAAGGCATGGCTTGAGGGATTTTATTATAAACCGCGCATAGACAAAGAGCTCCTGCGCCGGCATTCAGGGGGTCTGGCCGCCCTTTCTGCCTGCATAGTCGGCGAAATACCTTCGGCTATCAGAAATGGTGACCCCAAAAAAGCGGAGGCGCTGGCCGAAGAATACCAGGATATTTTTGGCAAAGGAAATTTTTTCCTGGAAATAGAACATCATCCTGGAATTAAAGAACAGGAACAGGTCAATCAGGAAATCATAAAAATCGGCAAAAAATTAAAAATTCCTATTGTCGCTACCAACGACGTACATTATTTAAAGCCCGAAGACGCCGAAGCCCAGGATATCTTGATGGCGGTCAACACCAACGCCGCGCTTGATGCGGGCGAACGCCTCTCCATGCGTTCGGACGACTTTTCACTTAAATCGCCCCAGGAAATGGCTGATTGGTTTCCGGCCACACCCGAAGCGATTGAAAACACCCAAAAAGTAACTGGTCTGTGCAATTTTGATTTTACGCTCGGCAAAATCCAGCTGCCTGAATTTAAAGTGCCATCCGGCAAGTCCGATTTTGAATTTTTAAAAGAACTTGCCTATTCCGGCATCAGCCGGCGCTACAAACAAACTTCCAAAGAAATCCTTGATCGTCTGGAATATGAACTTGGCGTCATCAAGCAGACCGGTTTTGCTTCTTATTTTTTGATCGTCCAGGATTTCGTCAACTGGGCAAAGGAGAATGGTATTGTTGTCGGGCCAGGCCGCGGCTCAGCTGCGGGGTCACTGGTCGCCTATCTTTTAAACGTCACCGACATTGATCCCTTAAAATACGACCTCCTGTTTGAGCGGTTTTTGAATCCCGAAAGAATTTCTATGCCTGATATTGATATGGATTTTTCCGATATCAGGCGAGGCGAAGTGATAGATTACGTACGAAAGAAATATGGAGACGACCATGTGGCGCAGATCATTACTTTTGGGACAATGGCTGCCCGCGCCGCTATCCGGGATTCGGGCCGCGCCATGGGTTATTCCTACAACTTGTGTGACCAGGTGGCAAAAACCGTGCCCTTTGTTGTCGGCCAAACGCTCGAGCGCGCGCTGCATGAATCAATTGAGCTACACCAATTATATGATTCCGACGAACAGGTTAAAAAATTAGTTGATACGGCCATGAAGCTTGAGGGCGTGGCGCGCCATGCTTCAACCCACGCCGCCGGCGTCGTCATCACAAAGGAGCCGCTTGAAAAAACCGTGGCACTCCAGCATCCAACGCAGGACGACGCCACAATTGTTTCTCAATTTGAAATGCACGCAATTGAGGATTTGGGCCTTTTGAAAATGGACTTTTTGGGGTTGAAAACCCTGACGCAGATCGAAAACGCCATTAATATCGTCAAAAAAACCAAAGGAGAAACAATTGATTTGCCCAACCTGCCGCTAGATGACAAAGAAACATTTAAGCTCCTGCAGGAAGGCAAGGCCACGGGAGTTTTCCAGCTGGAATCAGGCGGAATGAAAAGAGTTCTGCGCGAACTTAAGCCGACCGAATTTGAAGACATAATTGCTATAGTTGCGCTCTATCGCCCTGGTCCAATGGACCTTATCCCGGAATTTATTGCCCGCAAACACGGCCTTAAAAAAATTGAATACCTGCATCCTTTACTTGAAAAAATCCTCAAAAAAACCTACGGTATCTGTGTATATCAGGAACAATTGATGGAAATTGCAAAAGAACTGGCCGGTTTTTCACTCGGCGAGGCGGATGTTTTAAGAAAAGCTGTCGGCAAAAAAATCAAAAAACTGCTGGATGAACAGCGCGAAAAAATGATCCAGGGAATGACGCGCGGCGGCATTGACACAAAAACCGCCGAAAAGATCTGGGAATGGATTGAACCATTCGCCCGCTACGGCTTTAATAAATCGCATGCCACCTGCTATGCATTAATCGGCTATCAAACCGCCTATTTGAAGGCTCGTTATCCGACAGAATTCATGGTTGCCATCATGAATTCTGACGAAGACGACATTGAACGCATCGCCTTTTTGGTCAATGAATGCAATGCAATGAAAATAGAGGTCCTGCCACCCGATATTAATGAAAGTTTGGAAAGTTTTACTGTTGTCAAAGACGGAATAATCCGTTTCGGGCTGGCTGCGATAAAAAACGTCGGGCAAAATGTCGTTGAGGCGATCGTGCGAGAACGCAAGGCCAATGACCCCTATGCTTCAATCTCGGACTTTGTCGAAAGAGTGCGAGACAAAGATCTGAATAAAAAATCCCTGGAAAGCTTGGTTAAATGCGGGGCCATGGATAAACTCGGCGAACGCGGCCAGCTGCTTTTCAATATGGAACATATCCTCGATTTTTCACGCGAAATTTCCAAATCAAAAATCAACGGACAAAGCGGTTTATTTGACGCACTGGCGGCCGATTCAAAAATCAACGGCCTGCCACCGCTAAAACTGCAACCCGCGCCTGAGGCCGGCAAAAAAGAAAAGTTATCATGGGAGAAAGAACTACTTGGTCTTTATGTTTCAGAACATCCCGTCAAAGAGTATCAGGCCTATATAGATAAAACAGCGCTCACCTGCTCGAAAGTTTCTTCGCAATTTGTCGGCAAGAAATTGGCCGTTGGCGGAATTATTTCTAAAATACATAAAATAATCACTAAAACTGGCAAGCCGATGCTTTTTGTCACGCTTGAAGACACAAAAGCAAAAATTGAAGTTTTGGTTTTTCCGCGAACTCTTGAACAAACCGCCACTGTCTGGCAGGAAGACAAACCAATCATCGTGACCGGCCGGATTGACGATAAGGAAGGAAATATAAAGCTGCTGTGCGAGGAAGTGCGGGAATTAAACCAAAATCATCTAAAAAACCAATACTGAAACTCATTATTGACAACTGCCCGGGAAACCGATATTCTTATATTACAAGAGCAATGACACGGCCTCACCAACCCTTCGACAGGCTCAGGGCAAGCCGCCCAAAAGCATGTCAGACATTGTTCTCGCAGGATACCGGCGAAATAGGCGCCAAAAGTGGTCCCGCGTAGCGGGGCAACTTGGGTGGAACCACGGGTAAAAAAATAACCCCGTCCCAAGAACTTGCTGTTTTAGCGAATTCTTGAGACGGGGTTTTTGTTGGTTTATGCCGAGAAAATAAAGTCGGCGCAAAAGTTACCATCGAGTGTTATCGCGCTCTGAAAGAGAATCCTGCTGCCGCATTTTTCACAACCAGAAACCTTGCTCGGCTTAACAAGAAACGTGAACATTCTCGACCTTTCGCCAAATGGCACTTCTTCCATTTGACCCTCAATCTTGATATCCCCTCCGCAATTTATACAAGGAACTTTAATATAGTTTTCCATCATCGCTCTCCCTTCAAACTGAATTTTATTAAAAACTTAACATTAAAATAACAATAAGTCAATTAATTTTTGGGTATTTTTTTACACCCGTTTTGTCATTCCGGCCTTGAGCCGGAATCCAGATCCTAATTTTCTGGATTCCCGCTTTCGCGTGAATGACAGAAAAAATAAAATGGATAAACAATCTAAACTTGATATATTAAGGCACTCAACTGCGCACATACTCGCCGCCGCGGTTTTAGATATGTTCCCCGAAGCAAAATTTGCCATCGGTCCGACAATTGAGGATGGCTTTTATTATGATTTTGATCTGCCGCGAACTTTAATTCCCGAAGACCTTCCGCTACTTGAAGAAAAAATGCGTGAGATTATCAAGCAAAACTCTCCATTTGAGCGCTCGGAAATTTCCGTCAAAAAAGCCCAGGAACTTTTTAAAAAAGCCAAACAGCCATATAAAGTTGAACTGATAAAAGACCTAGTCAAAAATGAAAAAGCGAAAAATGTTTCGGTTTATAGAACCGGAAGTTTTGTGGATTTATGCCGCGGCCCTCACATTGATTCAGCCGGCGAAATAAAATTTGATGCTTTTAAATTATTAAAAATCGCCGGCGCTTATTGGCGCGGCTCGGAAAAAAATAAAATGCTTCAGCGCATCTACGGCACGGCTTGGGAGAGTAACGCTGATCTTGAAACATACCTCCGAAAACTTGAAGAAGCCGAAAAGCGCGACCACAGAAAACTCGGCCAGCGCCTCGGATTATTTTTCTTTGATGAAACCGCGCCTGGCATGCCCTATTGGCTGCCAAAAGGCCTGCATATAATAAATTCCTTGATTGATTTTTGGCAGAAAGAACATCAAAAACGCGGCTATGTTGAAATTTCTACACCGCTTTTGAACAAAAAACAGCTCTATGAAACTTCGGGCCACTGGGAGCATTACCGAAAAGAAATGTTCCTTTTCCAAACCGAAGAGAAAGAAACCTACGCCCTAAAACCCATGAACTGCCCGAATGCCATGATCGTTTACAAACACGAGCCGCGCAGCTACAAAGAATTGCCCTTGCGACTTGGCGACACAGATATTTTACACAGAAACGAATTAAGCGGAACTTTAAGCGGGCTTTTTCGTGTCCGCGCCCTCCGCCAGGACGACGCCCATATTTTTATCACCGAGGAGCAAATCAAGAGCGAACATGAAAACATTTTTGAAATTGCCGATCTCTTTTACTCGCTTTTTGACATTGACTACTATTTTCGCTTAAGCACGCGGCCGGATGAATTTATGGGTGATAAAAAGTTGTGGGAAAAAGCAGAAAAAGCGCTAGAAGACATTTTGAAAGCCAGCGGGAAAAAATATATTATCGGCGAAAAAGAAGGCGCGTTCTACGGCCCGAAAATTGATATCTTGATGAAAGATTCGCTCGGCCGCGAATGGCAGACAGGCACTATCCAGCTTGATTTTCAGCTGCCGCTTCGCTTCAACTTGACTTACACCGACCAGAACGGCAAAGATAAAACTCCGGTGGTAATACATCGTGTGATCTACGGGTCGCTGGAAAGATTTATCGGGATTTTGATTGAACATACTGCCGGCGCTTTCCCGGTTTGGCTGGCTCCGGAACAGGTCTGGATTCTGCCCATCGGCTCGCGCCACGAAGAATACGCTGTTAAAGTCGCTGAGGCATTAAAGACGCAAAATATCCGCATCACCGTCAAAAACGAGAATGAAACCATCGGCAAAAAAATCCGCGAAGGCGAAATGCAAAAAATCCCCTATTTATTAATCGTCGGCGACAAAGAAGTTGCCGCCGACTCCGTGGCTGTCCGCGAACGAGGCAAAGGTGACTTAGGACCGATGAAATTGGATGAATTTGAAAAAAAGGTCATAGACGAGATAAAAAATAAAAAATAATTTTAAATTTTAGAAATTTTAGATATGAAAAAGGAGAGCTCTTTTGGCTCTCCTTTTTTACTTAACAGACTAAATAGCAAATGTTTAAGGAACATGCGAAAGCAATAAGCGACGGAATGGACACCTTTCCCTGTGCTGACAAGGTTCTTTGCATTCGTTTACGTCGCTGACCAAGCAAAACTTCAAAGAAAAATCTGGTTTTTGAGCTGTACACCGAAACTCCTCCAAAATTATACGTTTAACTACACCCTCATAATTCTCTTCGTAGTTCTCGATAATGGACGCAACAACAAATATTTTGCCCGGTTTTGGCCCGCAAATATCGTAATCTCCGACCACATCAAGCACCAGATCCCCTTCCCTCAAAAGATCCTCGCCCTTTTCTTTCTCGGAAAATTGAAAAGCCCTGTGCTGTCCATCTAAATAATGCGCTTCCATTACAAAGTACTTAGCCATAACGCACCTCCTCTGTCTTGATAGAATGTTGAATTTCTAATATTCTAAGAAATATTGTGTATTAAGAGCTAATTGAATGAAATATTACATAATTACATATGGCTGTCAAATGAATGAAAGCGATTCTGAAAAGATCGTTGTTTTATTGCAGCGCCAGGGCCACAGACCCGCAAAATCAGAAGCTGACGCCAATTTGATCGTTCTTAACGCCTGTTCTGTGCGTCAGGCCGCCATGCATCGCGTCTACAGTAAAATAAATCAATATTCGGGTAAAAAGAAGGTAATTCTAGCCGGCTGCGTTTTGCAAAAAGACAAAAACGCGTTAAAGGAAAAAGTCAGCGAAATTTGGCATCCGGACAGCTATTTTGAATGCCCCTCAGTGTCATTGCGAAGCGCGCCGCCAGCTGGCGGCGCGCTGAAGCAATCCCGCACTAATACCTCCGTCCACGGGATTGCCACGCTCCCTCCGGTCGCTCGCAATGACGCGACGCCCGCCTATGTGCCCATAATGACCGGCTGCAACAATTTTTGTTCTTATTGCGCCGTGCCTTACACGAGAGGACGGGAAAGATCACGGCCGGCGGACGAAATTATTGCCGAAGTAAAGGCGCTGGTAAAAAAAGGCCATAAAGAAATAATGCTGTTGGGACAAAACGTGAATTCGTATAAATCAAACAGCGTGTCATTGCGAGGAGCCACGTCTCCTGCGGGGCGACGCGGCGATCCCGACCGTTTACCGCCGTCCACGGGATTGCTTCGCTCCGCTCGCAATGACGTTAATTTTGCAGTTTTACTCAAAATCATCAACTCCCTCCCCGGCAATTTCCGTCTATCCTTTATGACCTCCCACCCCAAAGACATGTCGGACAAGCTTATTGCAACGATGGCCAAATGTGAAAAATTGGCAAAAAATCTGCACCTGCCAATTCAATCCGGCGACAATACAATTTTGCGCAAGATGAACCGACATTACACCACAAATCATTATCTGATACTGCTCAAAAAAATCCGCAAAGCGATTCCTGATATAAAAATTTCAACCGACATAATCGTCGGCTTCCCGGGCGAAACAAAAAAACAATTCCAAAGCACTGTCGCGCTGGCCAAAAAAGCCAAGTTTTCGGGCGCGTTTGTTGCCAAATATTCCCCGCGCCCCGGCACCGCCGCCGCCAAACTGAAAGACAATGTACCAGTTGAAGAAAAAAAACGACGTTGGCGGATTTTAGACACGTTGATTAATAAATTCGAGCATTAACTAAAGTTTCTGTCATTCCGAGCGTGCGAGGAATCTCCCGCGTATGCGGGACCCCGTTGCCGACATTCATCGGAAATCCTTCGGCGTAACGCGCCTCAGGATGACGCTTTATGGAAAATAAAAAAGGACCGATTTCTCGGTCCCGAAAAGGTGAAAGAAAAGAGTACAATGATTTTACCCTTTGTCGGCGCGGGTATGAAACGTCAATACCATGGCGGTTTCAATGTCGTACCCAAGTGGTTTAATGACTTTAACCACGTTCATTATTTCCGGCACAAAATTGCTGATAACCCGCAGAAAAGGCATCTCTTCGCCCTTGAGGTTTTTTGCCTCGTCGTGATAAACGGTGACGACGATGTCTTCAAGGCACTTTAACCCCGATGATAAAAGGCAATCTGCGACGATCTTTTTGACAACCTCCGAACCCTCCCCATATCCATGAAGCTCAATATTAGGCATTTTGCTCCTCCTTTTGTTAAAGAATTTTGATATAAAATCATATCATGCTAGATAATAATTGTCAAGATAAAGATGCTCCAAAGCTAATCGTCGTTCTCGGCCCGACTGCTTCCGGCAAGTCGGATTTAGCTGTGGAAATCGCCCACAAATTCAATGGCGAGATTATTTCCGCTGATTCGCGGCAGGTTTATCGCGGAATGGATATTGGGACCGGCAAAATTACAAAAAAAGAGATGCAAGGTGTTCCTCATTATCTGCTGGATGTCGCTGACCCAAAACGCCGCTTTACTGTCGCCCAATACAAAAAATTAGCGCTGGCCGCAATAAAAAAGATACAACGCAAAAATAAAATCCCGATTATCTGCGGCGGGACGGGGTTTTATATTCAGGCGCTAGTTGATAATATTTCTATCCCAGAAGTCAAGCCGGATTTGAAACTTCGCACGCGCCTGGAAAAAAAATCTGTCGGAGAACTATTCTCCGAGCTGAAGTGGCTTGACCCAAAACGCGCCAAAACAATAGACCCCAAAAATCCCCGCCGACTCATCCGCGCGCTTGAAATTATTTATAAAACCGGCAAACCTGTGCCGCCGTTAAATCCTCCCCGCCCCTCCCTAAAGGGAGGGAGTCCCCCTCCTTTAGGAGGGGCTAGGGGAGATTTTTCTACCCTCTTCATCGGCGTCAAAAAATCGCCGCATCAACTACGGCGATTGATTTATAAACGCCTGCTCAAACGATTGCGGCAAGGCATGATAGAAGAAGTCAAAAACTTGCGTAAATCTGGCATCTCCTGGAAACGGCTGGAAGACTTTGGCCTGGAATATCGATACACCGCTAAATATTTACAGAAAAAAACCCTTCGACAAGCTCAGGGTAAATTATACTATCAAGAAATGGTTTCGCGTCTCCAAAAAGAAATTGAGCATTACGCCAAAAGGCAGATGACGTGGTTCAAAAAAAATCCAAGAATAAAATGGATAGAAAGCGAAACTCAAGCGCAAAAATTAGTAAAAAAATTCATAGAATAAAAAAGAATGAGGGCTGACTGTGATTTCACAGTCAGCCCTCGCGTTGTTTAACGTTTGAGCGAGATCTTCCCGCTCATGAACTCCATTGGCTCGCCCCAGGGATTCTCTGGCGTGCTCTGCCAGGTATCACTGTTGCAAAGCCCCTTCATCTTATTGCCGCCGTAGAACATGCGGCAATAAATGCTGCCCTGTCCCGGGTCTGCGCCGTCCACATTGATCGTAATCCCGACGGCCTTATTCCCGGTCCAGTTCAATTCAATCCTTCCCGACCCAAATCTTTTGGACAGTTTTTTGTCCAAAAAAATCTGCATGTCAGCCCAAGTTTCCGTGTACGGCTGACAATCGGGGTACTCTGGTGGACAAGGATACGTCACTTTCTGCGTATCGCCCGCCAAGAAAAAAACGTTGAACGAGTCAGACGTTTCGTTCAGCTGGACGTCAACCGAGTTCAGCTCCATTCGTCCATTCCAGAAGCCCTCAACATAGGGCTCGGTACCACCACAATAGCCGATGCACTCGAACCCCGGGACCTCTCCACCCGCCTTGGCCGTAGGTAAAAAGAACAGGCCAACCATCACCATCCCGAAGAACAACCACCCCATAAGCCACATTCCTCTTGCTCTTCCTTCCATAACCGCACCTCCTGTTTTTTGGGATTTTGAAGCTATTTTTGAATATCTATTATTATAGCACCTTATAACTTTCTTGTCAATACTTGACAGTAAATAGTGCATATGCTATATTAGAATATTCGTACCTAACACAAAAAATATCCTAAGGAGGTGGGTATATGAAGCCAGTGGGGCATGTTGTAGCAGGCGGCATTTTAGGAGGAATCGGCCTAGTTTTTGTGGGCTGGACCGTGGCGATTGGCGCCTTCCTGGGTTCTCTTCTGCCAGATTTTGACCATATTCCCTCTCACTGGCGGATAGACCCAAAAAGCGTCTTCAGTTTTTCTAAATCTCTGCGCATTGCCGAAATGCTTTATCGACAACACGCGCAGAAACCTTGGTTAGAGTTGGCCTTCCTACACACTATTGAGTTCTTCTTTTTTATTTTTTTACTGGCACTTATCTTTCATTCTGCGTTCTTTTGGGCGATACTGGGGGCAATGCTTCTACACGCTTTCCTTGATTATCTAAGTATTGCTACACGCCTGGAACCTCTTAGCCTCCGATGCTGGTCAGTTATCCAGTACTTCGTCCGAAAGCACCGGGGTGAAAAAACGTATTTTAATCTTTGGCCACGCGGTGGCGGTCCGTAGCGTCAAAAAGTAATCAAAAAAAGACCGTTTGCGAGAATTCTCGCAAACGGTCTTTAAAATTTTACATAATATTTTCTATTTCAACCGCTTCTTCAAGATTTCCTCAACCATCTGCGGATTGGCGCGGCCTTTGGTCGCCGCCATCACTTTGCCGATCAAAAACATCAGCGCTTTTTCTTTGCCGCCTTTAAACTCGGCCGCGGGCCCCGGGTTTTGAGAAATAGTTTCAGCCACCGCTTTTTCAAGTTCTTCCTCATCACTCACCTGCGCTATCCCCTTTTCTTCTATGACGTGCGACGGGTCAACACCTGTTTTAAACATTTCGGCTAAGACCGTCTGCGCGCCGCTTGAAGAAACAACGCCCTGCGCGGTCAGCTTTATAAATTCCGCAAAATTCTCGGCCGTAATTTTTAAATTTTCAAACGGCTGGCCTGATTGGGCAAGCAATTTCTGCAATTCCGTTATCAGATAATTTGCCGCCAGTTTCAGCGCTTTGACGCAGTCAATTTTTGGCTCGGCCGAGCATGCCCATTCTTTCAGTTCACTCGCCACCCGCTCAAAATAATCGCCCAGCGCTTTATTAACAACGAAAATTTCAACGTCGCCATCTGGCAAATTATATTCTTCAACAAATCTTTTTTTACGACTAGCCGGCATTTCGGGCAAAGATGATAGTTCGGCAACAATCTCCGCAGTTTTTAATGGCGGCAAATCCGGCTCAGGAAAATAGCGATAATCATGCGCTTCTTCTTTGACTCGCTGGGAAACTGTCATCTGTTTTTCGTCAACCCATCCGCGCGTCTCCTGAATAATTTTTTCACCGGCTTCCAGGGCTTCGGCCTGCCGTTTTATTTCATAATCAATGCCCCGCTCAACCGCCCGGAAAGAATTCAAATTTTTTATTTCCACTTTAGTCCCTAAAGGCGCTCCGTCATTCTGAGGCAAAACCGAAGAATCTCCCAGCTTGTTTGGGATGAATCCCGCATTCGCGGGTGATTCCTCGCTACGCTCGGAATGACTTGTGGACGGTCGTAGACTAATATTCACCTCACACCTCATCTGGCCCTTTTCCATATCAGCGTCAGAAACCCCAAGATACCTTAAAATAAGCTGAAGTTCCTGGCAGAATTTTTTGGCCTCTATGCCCGAACGTATATCCGGCTCTGTCACCAATTCCATCAGCGGCACGCCTGCGCGGTTCAAGTCAACCAAAGAATAATCAGTCCCTGCCGGATGCAACAATTTGCCCGTATCTTCTTCCAGATGTATTCTGCGAATTTTTATTTTACAGCCGTCAATTTCCAGCCACCCGTTCTGCGAAAGCGGCTTGTCATACTGGCTTATCTGATAGCCCTTGGGCAAGTCTGGATAAAAATAGTTTTTGCGGTCAAATTTGGAAAATTCCGGAATTTCGCAGTTGAGCGCCCGCGCGGTCTGCAAGACCATTTTCACCGCTTCTTTGTTTGTCACGGGCAAACTGCCCGGCTGGCCTGTGCAGACGGGGCAAATGTGGATATTGGGTTCGCCTTCCAAACCAAAACCATTCTCACATCCACAAAACATTTTTGTTTTGGTCTTAAGCTCAACATGAACCTCCATTCCGATAACCGCTTCATATTTCATAAAATCATAATAACACAATAATTCAACAGAAAAAAGAACCATCCATTGGATGGCTCTTTATATTAGAAATTTAATGACCCAACTATTTCCCGGTGGATTTCCTGTAAATTTCTTTCCCCATTCACCACCAAAACATCCGGAAACATTCTGCATATTTTTCGATAATTCTCCAAAACCTTCTCTAGTTTATCTCTTTTTTCAAAAAACTTGATTCCTTCTCCTCTTTTTTTAATCCGCCGCAAGCATTCTTGGGCACTTACGTCCAAAAAAATTATCTTGTCTGGATAAAGAAAATCATCATTTAGGGCAACCAGTTTTCCAATCGGCACCGCCAAACCGCCAAAAGCCAATGTTGAAAAAAAATAACGGTCAGAAATTACAGTTTTTCCTTCTTTTAGGGCTGGCACAATTTCTTTTTCCAGATGTTCGGCCCGATCCTCGACATACATTTTTTGAAACTTTAAAGGATCACCTGTCTCCGTCTTTCCATCAAGCGCATCATTAATCTTCTTGCCCGCCTCTGTCCATTTTGTCGGCTCCTTCGTAAAAAAAACAGCCTTGCCTTGTGTCATTAAATAACGAGATAGCAAATTTGCTTGTGTGCTCTGCCCCGAACCATCCAATCCTTCAAAAACAATAAATTTGCCGCCGTAAATATTCTTTTGCATAATTGCCTCCCTGTTCAAAAATAAAGGGGGCTCGCTGGTTATTTTAACCCAACAACCCCCATAAAGTCCACAATTCAATATCTATTCCATCTCCTTGTTCTGCAGATAAACTCTTAATTGGGCGATTGCCCAGGCATATTTATAAATATGCAATCCTTTGCTGTAAGCAATCGTCTCGCCCGGCTCAACGCCAATCTCTTTTGCCATATATTCTTTCAGAAGCTGTAAAGCGCCAAGATTTACGGGGAAACCGTTCCAGAGGTCCCAAGACCTGAAATAGACAAAAAAATGGAGCTTCCCGTAGCGAAGGCGCGTATCCACCATTCTTAAGCAAGGCGGATCGCCCAAAAGCACGTCTTCTGGTCTGCCGACTTCCATTGTCGTTTGATTGGTGTGAGGCCCGAATTTTTTGTAAATTTCTATCACTTTTTCGATCTGGTTCGGCCCGACAATTACAGGATCTTCATAGTCATCCTCTCCGGTCTTTTTGTTCCGGTGCCGCTTAATAAGTATCCCGCTGAGGCGTTCGCCATAAACATAATACTCATTGTCATCCTTAACCCCCGTAAAAATCTTCTGCTCATAGTAGGTCTGCAAATATCCCGGTTCAACTGGGCATGGAATGTTCAGGCCAGGCGGAATATCTGGCTCCATCGGCCTAACATGCGGATGGGTTATAGTTATCTTAAAATCGTCAAATTCTGACCTTGATTCCTCACCCGCATAGCTTCCGTGCGCAACAAAATACCGATAGCTATCTTTGACATTATTCCGCACACACTGGAACCAAGCGTCAGGAATATCCCTGGCCACAAGCACAGTTGCTTTTAACCAATTTTTTCCATTCATGCATCCTGCCTCCTCTCGTTATTTTTTTGCGGCTATTTCAATACTACCATCAGCTAACCAATCTTCTACATAATACCGTTTGATATCGCTCGCTTTATTTCCTGTGATCACTATTTTAATCCCTGCGTTTACAATCATCCGCTTGCATAGTCGACACGCCTCAAATTGAAAATACTCCTCTTCTTTTTCTAAATTCTCGCCGTACACATAAAGAGTTCCGCCGATTGCGTCGCGTCTTGGAACAGAAATAATAACATTTTGTTCTGCGTGGACACCGTTACATTCATCATATCTTTCCCCAGCAGGAATACCCGCTTTTTGCCGCGGACAAAATCCTTCGTCAACACAATTCTTAGATCCGCGAGGAGATCCCACATAACCAGTTCCTCTGATTTCGTCTTCATTTACCAAAACCGCGCCATATCGTCTTCTTATACAGGTGCCTCTTTTTGAAACGGCTTTCGCGATTCCCAAATAATAATTGTCTTTTGACGGCCTTTCCATAGTCGTTACCTCCATATTAGATTTAAAAAGGACTAATCCTCCTTTTTTGTTATCTTAACCTATCACGCACAAAAACAAAAAGCAAGGCGGCTCACCTTGCTTTTTTAACAATACGATAATAGATTCTATTACTCCACTTTTATACCCATGCTCCTGGCTGTTCCCTTCCCGATTTTGTTCAAATCTATGATTTGATAACAAAATCGAGGATCCGCGTCCGCGATCCTTTGGATCGGGACGGGACAATAATTTTCTATTCAACCTTAATCCCCATAGAACGTGCAGTGCCTTCTATGATCCGCTCCGCCGCGTCAATGTCTTCGGCATTCAGATCTTCCATCTTTTTGGTCGCAATCTCGCGAATTTGCGCTTTGGTAACTTTACCGACTTTATCTTTTAACGGATTAGCCGCGCCTTTTTCCACGCCTGCCGCTTTGCGAAGCAGATCGGAAGTCGGCGGAGTTTTTAATTTAAACTCAAAAGTCCTGTCCTGATAAATAGTTAATTCCACCGGAATGATATCGCCTACTTTATCCTTTGTCGCGTCATTAAAACGCGCGCAGAATTCGGCGATATTTATGCCGTGCTGGCCGAGCGCCGGCCCGATCGGCGGGGCGGGATTGGCGGCCCCGGCGGGCACTTGCAGTTTAACTAATGCTTTTATAGGTTTTGCCATTGTTTTATATTTTCTTTATCTGTAAAAAATCTAATTCAACGGGCGTCTCGCGGCCAAACATAGAAACCAGCACCTTGACCCTGCCGCGTTCTTCGTCAATTTCAGAAATCTTGCCGTCCGTGTCCTTGAACGGCCCATCCGTTATTTTTACCGGGTCGCCAACCGCCACGTCTATCTTGAACTTCGGCTCCTCAACACCCATGCGTTTCTGCAGATCGGCGATCTCTTCGGCAGATAGAGGAGTCGGGATGGTGCCTGAACCGATAAAGCCGGTCACGCGAGGCGTGTTGCGCACAACATACCAGGAGTCGTCCGTCACTATCATTTCAACCAGAACATAGCCGGGGTAAATTTTTTCTTCCACGACTTTGCGCTTGCCCGCTTTTATTTTAATTTTTTTCTCAACCGGCACAAGAACATTGAAGATCTTATCTTCCATGCCCATTGATTCTATACGCTGTTTCAGGTTTCTGGCGACTGCCTCTTCATATCCTGAATATGTATGCAGCGCATACCAATTTCTGCCGCGAGATATCTGCTTTGGCATGCCAATGTGATTAAAATTTACGAGCACTCAATGCGAAGTGTAAGCTTATGCTTGCATCCAGCCCATAAATTTATGGGCTGGATGGTTGCGCAAGGCAACCATTTTACTATCACATTGAGCACCCCGCCCTCTATGCCATTTGATAGATTACGGATATTTTTTTGATAATTACCTTATTTGAGATTTTTAAAACTATCCAACAGCTTAGAGGGCGGGGTAAAGGTTTTGTTATCCCGCTTAGCGGGAACAAAGCCCTTTACAATACAAATCTACTCAATAACAACTGAAATATATAATCTAATCCGCCCAAAAAAATCGCCACACCCGCCGAGACACCAATAACCAATAAAGTGTATTTTATTGTTTCTTGCCGTGTGGGCCAGGTGACCTTTTTTAATTCAACTTTAACTTCTTTTAAGAAGTTAGCGATTTTTGCAAACATATCTAATCAGTTTCCCAGTTTCGGTTGCTTCGCAACCTTTCAGTTTTTCAGTTAAACTGACAAACTGTTAAACTGACAAACTGACCCATCTATCTAAAAAGCCCCGCAGGGCTTAATTAAACCCATTATAGCACTTCCTGTTTTGCCGTCAAGGGACGTTAAGATTCAGTCAAAATTTTATCAATTCTCGCCTTAATTTTATGCCCCTGACAATGTTTCAATATCCCAAAATATGACTGCAAGGTTTGACCAAAAGACGCTTCAGAGATCAGACCCGTCCGCAAACCTTGCCGCCTATTTATCATCTTCTTCAGTATTCTCTTTTTAGTTTTTGTCCGCAAAACCCGATAATACGGCAAAACTACATAGCCAAGAAAGTCAATCCCCTGACGATACTTTCTGATTATTATTTTATCAGGATGTAAAGTTAATTTCAATCTTTCTTCAAGAAAATCGCTGATCAGCGGAATCAATCCGTTTAAATATTCTTCGTTTTCGCCCAAAATCACAAAATCATCGCAATAACGCAAATAGTATTTTTCTCTTAATCCGTGCTTAACAAATTGGTCAAGCTCGTTCAAATAGATATTGGCAAATAGCTGGCTGGTGACATTGCCAAGAGGCAAACCCTTGTTAGGCGATTTTTCAAAGCTTTTGATTATTGCTTCAATCAGCCATAAAATATTTTTCTCTTTGACTTTCTGCCTGACTAATTCCAACAAAATTTCATGATCAACTGAATCAAAAAACTTTCTAATATCGCATTTTAAAGCAAAAAGATCTTTTGTGTTATTTTGGCTTAATTTTCCGGCGAATTTTTCCAGTCGGCTGACTGCCCGATGTGTGCCCTTGCCCAAACGGCAAGAATATGAATCAAAGATAAAACTTTTATCAAAAATTGGATACAAAACTCTAAATACGGCGTGGTGCAAAACTCTGTCGCGTACGCAAGCTTTGTGAATCCGCCTTGGCTTTGGGTCACATATTGAAAACGCGGTATAATGGGAGTGACAATAAGCTTTCGCTTTTAATTCATGATGGAGCTTGAATAAATTATCCTCTAAATTAAATTCAAATTCCTGAACGTCCGGTTTATTGCCTTTGCCTCGCTTAAATTCCCGCCAGGCCAAAAACAAATTTTCCAGCGAAATTATTTGCTCAAAAACTTTCCATCCTTCGGATGGTCGCCCGAAGGGCAATAACTTTTCACTTTTAACTTTAAACTCATGACTTATAACGCCCCCCCCCAGCGGGTTCAACAAGTTTGAAGTCCCTGTTTTGCATAGAATTTTTGAGCTGTATAAATTATTTCACAAATGCCTGATATTATTCCCAAAACAAGAAAAATATACGCTGGGACAAAAAATAGAAAATACGATTTTGGAAACACTTGAGCTAACCCTATCGGCAAGCTATTCTAATATCTACAAAAAGGAAATTCTAACAAAAGCAAATAATAAAGTTGACCTTTTGAAATATCTAATCCGGCTTTCCCACGAGACAGATTCTGTCAAAATCAAAAGTTGTCTGACGCTGGAAGAAATAATCATTGAAATCGGAAAAATGATTGGCGGCTGGCGGCGTTCTCTCAAATAAAATTGGCTTTAACTTTGAAAAGAAGCCCCGTGTCTTACGGGGCTTCTTTGACTATACTTAGCACTACCGACAAACAAAAGACCGGAAGAATAGTTGTCGTTCGCGTTGCCCAGATTGCCCCTGTTGTCAAAGTTGAGCCTGTCATCATTGGCCTTGAAGTTAAGCGAATAGTCCGACGACTGTCAATAATTTGTTCTTTCCCGCCCCAAGCCACCAGAAGAGCATAAACTGCGCTTCTTGTATTTTATTCGGTCCCGGCTGGACCATAGAAAAGGACAAGGAGTGCTATAAATATATTCGGCGACCTTGATTTGTTAAAAACCAAGATACATTAGCCTACGAATTTATTATACCAAAAAAATAAAAAGGGCGTAACGTGATACTCATCGTTACGCCCTTGCAAAGATTCAAAGATCAAGGGACAAAGAATCAACTCCCGACAAACAAAAGACCGGAAGAATAGCTGCCGCTCGCGCCGCCCAGATTGCCCCTGCTGCCAAAGTAGAGCCCGCCATCATCGGCCACGAAGCAAAGCGAATAGTCCGACGACTGCCAACTTAAAGCCGATAAATCCAATCCTGGCGTGTACCAATCTCTGGCAAGGACATCTGGATACATCGCCAGTGCGATGGCCGTGTCAAAGCCGCCAGCCATCAGTAAAGATTCCGGAAGATGGAATAATTGTTCCCGGCTTGCCAGAACAGAAAACCCTTGCAAGGGGTTAGGGAAATAAATCGCGACTACATAGCTCTTTATCATATTAAAAACGAGTTTCTCATGCCGCGTTCCTTCCACGATACCCACCTTGCCCTCCAGCTCGTTTTCCCGGTAACTATAAAACTTCCTGCCGGGAAATTGTTTCTCGAAAGAAAATTTAACGGCCGGCAGAAAAATCCGTTCCAGGGCCCGACCATAGTCCTCAATGCTTTCCAGCTTCGGCAGGATAATCGGCAGATAAACGCCATTGAGTAAATTGACAATCTTTTTGTTGTCTTTAATTTGGCCAATCAGCTCGTTGGCTCTGCCTTCGAATTCAGCAACTGACATAAATAGGCCGGGCTTGAAAGCTTCCTGAAAATAGACAAGCCGATTTGCATAACCATCAATGGTATTCAAGCTCGGCTGGACAAGATAAAATTTCTTGTCCGGATCGCAAACCGCGTTTTTCAAGCCCTTTGCCGGAATTACGCGGCCGTTTTTGTCCGCGAGCTTCGAAACTCTTTCAATGAGTTTAACTTCAAGCTCGTCCCTCAAAAGTGCATCAAGCTTCTCTTCGTCGCCACCGCAAACCTTGCTTAAAATAGCGACAATCTGGCCCCCGGTTCGTCCTCTCAAAATTTCTAAAGAGCTTCCCATATCACACCTCCTGGTTTTGAGCTTTTTATTGCCCAAAACATTGGCCTCTTCCCTTGGCCGTTGGGGCTTTTTAAAGCAAAATTAGCATATCACATAAAATATTAAATGTCAAGGTTCTTCACTGCTTTGGCGTGCGTCTGGATGAAACGTTTGCGCGGGAAAACTTCGTCGCCCATTAAGATATTGAATATCTTATCCGCCTCGTGCGCGTCTTCAATCTTTACCTGTTTCATCACGCGGTTTTTTGGGTCCATGGTTGTTTCCCAAAGCTGCTGCGGGTTCATTTCGCCCAAGCCCTTATATCTTTGGATGTTAAAACCAAGCTTTTTTTCTTCTTCGCCTATTCCTTGTTCCTCATCCAATTTTGATTCAATCGCTTTACCCATCATTTTTATCTTTATTTTCTCGCTCTTGGCTTTTTTGAACGCGCTGATGATCTCGTCTTTTTCAGGATCACTATAAGCATACTGCGCTTCCTTTCCGCGGCTGACCCTATACAGCGGCGGCTGGGCGATAAAAAGATGGCCTGCTTCTATTATTTCTTTAAAATAGCGGAAGAATAAAGTAAGCAACAAAGTCCGAATATGAGCACCATCAACGTCCGCATCGGTCATTATGACAATACGGTTGTATCGCAATTTTGAAATATCAAAGTCATCCGCGATCGCCGTTCCCATAGCAATGATCAGCGCTTTTATTTCTTTGGAAGTAAGCGCCCGGTCAAGACGGGCTTTTTCAACGTTTAAGATTTTGCCGCGCAGAGGTAAAATTGCCTGAAACTGCCTGTCGCGGCCTTGTTTGGCTGAGCCGCCGGCTGAATCGCCCTCAACAATATAAAGTTCTGATTGTTCCGGATCACGGCTGGAACAATCCGCCAGTTTTCCCGGCAAAGCTAACCCTTCCATAATTCCCTTGCGCAAAACAGTGTCTTTAGCCGCCTTGGCCGCCTGGCGGGCCTTGGCCGCCAGAACACATTTACCCATGATCTCGCGCGCGTCAGATGGGTTCTTTTCCAGATATTCTTCAAGCGCATAAGCGACAGCCGTGTCAACCGCGGTTCTAGCTTCAGGATTCCCCAGCTTTGCCTTGGTCTGCCCTTCAAACTGCGGCTCTTTCAGTTTGACGCTGACAATTGCCGTCAGCCCTTCCCTGACATCTTCACCGCTCAAATTTTCTTCTGATTCTTTTAAGAAACCGTTTTTTCGCGCGTGATCATTCAGTCCCCGCGTCAAGGCAGAGCGAAAACCTGTCAGGTGCATGCCGCCTTCGGGCGTATGGATGTTATTGGCAAAACTTATTTCAAAGCCCTGAATGTCGTCTGTATATTGCAAAGCCGTTTCTACCTGGATATTTTCCACTTCGCGATTTACATAAAAAATGTTCGGGTGGCCGGGCGTCAAGTCTCGGTCAGCAACTAAAAATTTAACATAGGAAACAATTCCGCCTTCAAAATAAAAGCTGTACGAATACTCGCCGTTTGAAGATGGTTTTTTCAGATCATCAATTCCTGCCGCTTTTTTGTTTTTCGGCTTTACCTGGCAAGTTGTGCAAAATTCTTCCAGCTTTGCGTCAACCTCCCGAAGGTCCCTGATAATGATTTTTACGCCTTTTGTCAGATACGCCTGCTGGCGCAGATGCGTCAGGATCGCGTCCCAGTTATATTTTATTTCTTTGAAGATCTCCGCGTCCGGCTCAAAGATGACGGTCGTGCCCCGGCTTTCGCATTTGCCGATCTTTTTGACGGAAAATTGGGGTTTCCCTTTTTTATATTCCTGCGCCCAAAGCGCGCCGTCGCGGCAGACCTCGGCCCTCATCCAGGAAGATAACGCGTTCACCACAGAGACGCCGACGCCGTGCAGGCCGCCCGAAACTTTGTAGCTTTCGCCACCGAATTTTCCGCCGGCATGCAGGGTGCACATAACTGTTTCCAGCGCCGATTTTTTGGTTTGTTTATGGATATCAACCGGAATACCGCGGCCGTTATCGCGCACTTTAACGCGGTTGCCCGGCAAAAGCGCCATTTCCACTTCAGTGCAAAAACCGGCCATTGCCTCATCCAAAGAGTTGTCAACGACCTCCCAGATCAAGTGATGCAAGCCGTCAACTCCCGTTGAGCCGATGTACATTCCAGGCCGCTTGCGCACAGGATCAAGACCCTCAAGGACGTAAATATCCTTGGCTTCGTAAGAAACATTATTATTTCCGTTGCCGTTTTTGCCGTTGTTTGTCGCCATGCCAATGTTGTCTTAAAATTTATGAGCGGAGCTCAAGCGTAGCGAATAAATTTTTAGCTACAACATTGAGCACCCCGCCATCTAAGCTGTCGGATAATTTATTAAGAATTTGAGTTTCTAATTCTTCTATAGACCCCCGTCGGTTTATTAGACAGCATAGAAGACGGGGTAAAGGTTTTCTTGCTAAATTTTCGGCTCCCGCTTCGCGGGATTGAAAATTCAGAGAAAGCCCTTTATCTTCTAATTCCCCACCCTTTCTCTTCCACTGCCTTAATAATACCCGTCATTAATTCGTTAACTTCTTTATCTGTTAAGTTCCGCTCGTCGGACTGAAATGTCAGACGGAAAGCAAAACTTTTTTTATTGTCAGCCACGCCTTCGTAAATATCAAAAAGGTCGGTATCTTGCAGAAGCTGCCCGCCGGCTGTTTCTATGACGTTCAGCACGCTTTCGGTCTTTGTGTCGTTATCTACCAGAACGGCCAGATCGCGCATGATGGCGGGATATTTTGAAGGCGGCATATACATTCTTTCCTCCGAGGCGAGCCGCATTACTTTTGCAAAATCAAGCTCAAACGCAGCCACTTTTTCTTTTATTTCGCAGGATGACAAAATATCTTGTTTAATTTCTCCGATCCAGCCGACTAATTCATCACCCGATTTAATTTCCGCCACGCGCGACTGATGCAAAAATTCCAGCCACCACTGTTTTTGCGCGATGGCGTCATCAAACCATATATCGCCGATTCCCAATTTTGAAAATAAAATTTCGAGCCCGCCTTTGAGCTCCAGCAAGTTTTCTGTTGGCTTTGCGTTTTTATGACAGACAACCGCCCCGATCTTATTTTCCTCAAAACGCTCCCCTGCTTCTCTCCTGAAAACGTGGCCAATTTCAAAAAGCCGTATATTATCAAAAAATTTAATATTTTCTCTTACGTTCTTCAAAAGATTCACAATTAAAGTCGGCCTCAAATATTTCTGGTCCTGTGAAAAAGGGTTTTTTATTTCAATGTGGTTTGAAAAGTCAAATATTTTGCGGTCGCTTTCGGAAATAAACGAATAATTATAAACTTCATTCCAGCCGGCGCCAACCAAAATATCTTTTATTTTATCTTCATAAATAAGTGACTCTTCGCGCAGGGCCGGGATTAAAATACCTCTTGGGGTATCAATCGGAATTTTGTCATAGCCGACGAGCCGTACCACCTCTTCGGCTAGATCTTCCTGAGCCTGCAAGTCAAGCCGGCTTGTCGGGATTGAGGCTTCAATAAAGAGCTTACCGTCTTTTTTAATGATTTTGGATAAAATACCGAGTTCTTTTAATACTTCTGTCATCTTTTCGTCTTTAATATCTACACCCAGCAGCCCCTGCGCCCAGGCCACATCCATTAATACTTTTCGCAGTTTAGTTTTTTTCTCACACACATCAATCACTCCACTTGCGACTTTTCCCCCGGCAAATTCAACCATAAGAGACAAAGCACGCTCCAGCGCCTCAATTGTCAATTCCGGATCAAGCCCGTTTTCAAAGCGCGTGGAAGCGTCTGTTTTTAAATTAAATGCTTTTCTTGTGCGGCGGATATTTGTCGGCTCAAAATTAGCGGATTCAATTGCCACAATCTTTGTCTTTTCATCAATTTCCGGGCCTTCTCCTCCTTTTATGCCGGCGATGCCGATGGCGACTTTTTCATCCGCGATCACTAAATTTTGCGGACTCAAATTGTATGATTTGCCTTCAAGCGTCGTAATTTTTTCGCCTTCATTTGCTCTGCGCACAATTATCTTTCCAACCGTGTCATTGCGAGGAGTCTGCGACGAAGTCTCCCTTTGGGAGATCTCCCGAAGGGAGACAATCCCGAGAACGGCTATGGCGCGAGGCGCCACCTTATCAACGTCAAAGGCATGCAGCGGCTGGCCGGTTTCCAGCATCACATAATTTGTGATATCAACAATATTTGAGATCGGCCGCAGACCGCATGCTTGCAGCCGCTCCTGGAACCACTTTGGCGACGGAGCAACCTTTATATCCGTTAAAACACGCATGCTGTAGCGCGGGCACAGGTCCGGCACCTGAACTTCAACCGAAATAAAATCTTTGGCTTTGAATTTTTTGTCCTCGGACAGCTTCACTTTTGGGCCTATAAATCCGACACCTGAAATCGCGGCTAACTCCCTGGCAATTCCGATATGCGACATGCAATCATGCGCGCGGTTTGATAAAATCTTTATGTCCAGCACTGAATCCTGCCCGAATTTTTCGCAGCTTTCCACCTCAAACGCATGCATGGTCAAAAGCTCGACCATTTTTTCAGGCGCCAGAGATTTTTTTAGATATTCATTTAGCCAGTTGGCGGAAAATTTCATATTAAAACTGTTTTAAGAAGCGCATGTCGCCAAAATTCAACAGCCGGATATCGTTGATCTTATATTTCATCATGACGAGCCGGTCCAGGCCCAAACCAAAAGCAAATCCCTGCCATTCATAAGGGCTGTAGCCGGCGGATCTAAAAACGAAAGGATGCACCATGCCCGCCCCCGCCATTTCAAGCCAGCCAGTCTGGCCGCAGACACGGCACCCTTTGCCTCCGCAAACAGCGCACGACATATCAACCTCAAAGCTTGGCTCCGTGAATGGGAAATAGCTTGGCCGCAAACGAATTTTGACTTCCTGTCCGTAAAGACGTTTGAAAAATTCAAGCATCACTGCCTTAAAATTTGCCACGGATATATGTTTGTCAACCATCAGGCCTTCCACCTGATAAAACTGCCAATCGTGAGAAGCGTCGGTTGCGTCGCGCCGGAACACGCGACCCGGCACTATTATGCGCAAAGGCGGGTTGTGTTTTTCCATGTAACGCACCTGCATAGGAGAAGTGTGTGCGCGCAGAAGCATTTCATCGCCTATCTCAAAAGTGTCCTGCATGTCGCGCGCCGGATGATCTTTGGGAAAATTGAGCGCCTGAAAATTGTAATAATCAGTCTCCATCTCCCGACTATCAATAACCGAAAATCCCAGCGACTGGAAAATTTCTTCAACCTGCCGCATAACTTGAGTCCTTGGATGTAAGTGCCCCGCCGGCAATTTTTTGCCCGGCGCCGTTATATCTATCCACTCCTTAGCCGCCTCAAGCGACTTGCCGAGCTCCTTTCTTTTTTTCTCAATCATTCCGTCAAGCTCGTGTTTCAGCTGATTGGCAAACTTGCCGACTTTTTGCCGTTCTGCCTCGGCCATATCTTTTAAGCCACGCAAAATTTCCGTAAGTTCGCCCTTACGGCCAAGATACTTTATTTCCAGCTTCTCCAATTCCTCTAGGTTTTTGACGCCAAGCACTTCTTTAAGCGCCGCGTCTCTTAGCTCTTTTAAATTCATGCCAGATACTTTATCATTGCGAGCAAAGCGAAACAATCCCGTAGTTTTTGCTACATGCCACGGAATTGTCTCCCTTCGGGGGATCTCTCGAAGGGAGACCGCGTCGCCCCGATTAAGTCGGGACTCCTCGCAATGACGCAAAAAGCTTTAAATTCTTACCTTCATTTTAACCTGTTTTAACGCAAATTGCAACCCCAAAAAGTGGATAAAAACAAATAAAAATACGGCTAGAAAACCGTAATCCGTACCCTCCTTAAAAACGGCTATTCTGACTTCCGCAGAGCGAAAAATTCAGCCGCTAAAACCAGCACCAGCAAAACCAAGCTGCTTTCCCACCAAAAAATACGGTATGTGCGCAAAAAAAGCGAACCGGCCAGAAGCAACGAAAGAAGCGTCCCTTGCCTGAAAGAAATACCCAAAAATCCCGAATGGCTATGACTTCTGTACTTTTTTACGCGGGCCAAAAATCCAAATAAGCTAAAAAAACCGGCCAGGCCGATAAACAAACTGAAAAACAAAAGGCCAAGCACAAAAGCATCGGCGGCTTCGGGCGAAAAAAATCCTACTATTAGAAAAAAAGACGCCAGTGCCAGAACCGTAGTGAAAATGATGCCGGCAAGATAAAGTTTAAGGGTCATATGTATATTTTACAAAATAACTGACATATTTACAACCAGACTACGCAAACAAGAGCTTGCTTAATCACGACTTTTAATGTAGAATACAGGAGTATTTATCGCGGGGTAGATCCCGTAAATCCGCCAGGCGAATCATGGGATTTATTACCAAAGCGTAATGCGCGACTTATGTCGCGTGATGAGCGTAGCGAATTATACGCGACGCGGGGTAGAGAAGAAGTATCTCGGGGGTCTCATAAGCCCCAGACCCCGGTGCAATTCCGGGCCCCGCAACACTTTTGATCTGAAAAAACGCCGATGGTTAAATGGTGACAGTGTTTAATTTTGGCGTTATATTTATTTTAGCGAGGCGGGGTAGCTCAACTGGTAGAGCGTGGGACTCATAAGCCCAAGGTCGTGGGTTCAACCCCCACCCCCGCTACAATAAGTCATTTATGGACCGTTAGTGTATCCTTGTCTAACACGTCTCCGTGTCACGTAGAAGAGCGCGGGTTCAATTCCCGCACGGTCCGCAATAGTTTGGATGCAAAAAAATTCCAATAAAGTAATCTTTTTTGATTTATACCAAACTCTTCTTGACGTTGAACTAAGTATCAATAATCCAAACCACGAAATCGAGGGGTGGAATATTTTTGCAAAAACTTTACTCAAATATGGTAAGGAAATTAACGGCTTGGACTTTCAAAAACTATACATCAAGACACGAGATGATTTTTATTCCAAAAAAAGTAAGAAAATTTATCACCACAATTTATTTGAGATAACGTCTAAAGTTTTGGAAGAAGATTTGGGACTAGAGCTTTCGAAAGAAGAAATAACGGAGCTGATTTATATTCATCGCAAAGCGAGCCGCGGCCATCTTCGTTTGTACCCTGGTGTTTTTGATACGCTCTCTCGTCTTTCGGAAGGATACATATTATCAACAGCCAGCCATACGCAAGGTTCATTTACGCAGCTTGAGCTACGCGAATTAAATATTGAACAATTCTTCTCTTACTTTGTGTACAGTTCAGATATTGGATTTCGCAAAGAATCTACAGAGTTTTATAAGCGCGCCCTGGAGATTGTTGGGAAGAAAGCGGTTGATTGTGTGATGGTAGGAGACAACTACGACGTGGATGTGCTTGTGCCGCAACAATTGGGTATTCGCACAATCTGGATAAAAAATCCCAATACCGCTGATAGATATCTAATAAAAAAAGAACCTCCGAACACTCTCAGTCTTGATAGTTTCGAAGATCTATCGAAGTTGATTGAAAGAATTTAGATGTGACCGTAGCCGCCCTTTCTATTTTTTGCAAGGCTGGCTATTCATTAAAAAATAATCTAATCTTTGAATATCAGCTCCGAAACCATTAATAACGGCTTGCCAATCCATAGTTCTAAAGTCATTGCGCAAGCCCCGCCAAATTTGAAACACCCCGCATAGGGTGTTTTTAGTCAATTGTGCAAAAGTTAGCTTCACGCTTTCTCGCCTATCTGTTAGAATAGAGCCAGGAGAATATGTTTATCATTGACTATTTTTTGTGGCACTATCTGCAGGCGCCCAAGAGAATCTTACAGATCTGGGGCAATTTTTTGCGTTTTTTTATTTTCTATTTTATTCCCGTTCCCCAGCTTCTGCGCACCCTCCTCTCTCCCTGGAAACGCGATGTCACCGGCTACGGTAAGGGATTTGATTTCAAAAAATTCTTTGAGACCTTCGCCTTTAACCTAGTCAGTCGATTTCTTGGCGCTGTTGTCAGAACAATAGTGATAGCGCTGGCGCTGGTTTTGGAAATTTTCGCCGTTGCCGGCGGTTTTTTATTTCTGCTCTTCTGGCTTTTCTGGCCGTTTTTCCTTGTGGGGTCGCTTGTCTATACTATATATCTTCTTTTCCAGCCCGGCATGGCAAAAATTGCCAGCATCGGGCTGGTTGGCTTTGACATCGCGACTATTTTTGTCTTTTTGCTTTTTTACCGCATCGCCAAACAAAGAGCGCCAAGCGAGCTTTCTTTAAAAGAAATTTTTGAACAACCCTGGGCAGATATCGTCTGCGAGCGGCTCGGCCTGCAAAAGCAGCAGATACCCCAGAATGTTCTGCAGGAGCCGGAAAAGTTTTTGGACGAATTTTTGAAACAAATTTCTCTTCCAAAAAAAGATTTTTCAACGTTTCTTGAATGGCAGATAATGACCCAAGACGAAATTCAGCGCAAAAAAAGATTCTGGGAAAAAGAAAATCTTTTTAATTCAGGCGGCATCGGCCGCTCCTGGATATACGGCTGGACAAATACGCTTGACCAATTCTCACATCCACTGCAGGAATTTCGCGGCTCTCTGCATCTCGTCGGCCGGCAAAATGAATTAAAAGCAATGGAAAGGATTTTATGCAAGCAGCAGCAGAGCAACGTTTTAATTGTCGGCGAGCCTGGTGTCGGCAAAATGACGTTCGTGCGCCAATTCGCAAAACTTATCAGCGAAGGCAAAATTGCTTCTCCTCTGGCTTTTCGACGCGTTATTGAAGTTGACCTGAACAGCGCCCTGTCCGGCCTGACTAGCGCCGGACAAATTGAAGAGCGGTTAATCCGCCTTTTTAACGAGGCAGCCGCGGCCGGCAATGTAATTTTAATCGTTAATGATTTTCATAATTTCGTCTCTGAAGAACGCAATATCTCCCCCATTCTGACTCCGTTCATTGAGGGCTCGTATTTTCAGCTCATTGCCCTGACCACCTATCAAAATCTGCATGAGGAAATAGAAAAAAATCCCGGCCTGCTCAAATTTTTTGAAAAAATAGAAATAAAGGAACCCGGCTTAGACGAAACATTTTTAATAATGCTGGATAATATGATTGACCTTGAAAAAAGAGCCGGCCGGAGAATAACCCTGCAGGCGTTAAAGGAAGTTATAAAAACCTCAGACCAATATATTTCCGACGTGCCGATGCCAGAAAAAGCCATGGACCTGCTTGAGGAAACAACGCTTTATGTGGCCGGCAGCACCAAAGAATATTTTGTTTCACCCGCTCATGTTGATCTGGTTATTTCGCAAAAAACAGAGATCCCTGTCGGCCAGTTGCAGGCCGCAGAAAAGGAAAAACTGCTTAATCTGGAAGAATTTATCCACGCGCGAGTGGTCGGGCAGGATATCGCTGTCAAAGAAATTGCCTCGGCCATGCGGCGCGCCCGGCTTGAAGTTGCTTCCAAAAACAGGCCAATGGGCAGTTTCTTATTTCTTGGTCCCACGGGAGTCGGCAAAACCGAAACCGCCAAAGCACTGGCCGAAGCGTATTTTGGTTCAGACACCCGCATGCTGCGCTTTGATATGTCAGAATACCAGGGCGCTGCGGCCACTGAGCGGATACTCGGCTCGGCCTTAACAGAGGCGCCGGGCATTTTGACAACCGCCGTGCGCGAAAATCCTTTTTCGCTCCTTCTGCTGGACGAAATAGAAAAAGCAGACACAAATGTGCTCAATTTATTTTTGCAGGTTCTTGATGAGGGCTGGCTGACCGATGCTTTCGGCCGCAAGGTTAATTTCCGCAATTTAATTATTATCGCCACCTCCAACGCCGCCACCGAGCTTATCCGCGAAACCGTCCAGCAGGGCAGCGACCCGAATTCCAGCAAACAAAAAATCCTTGACTACATACAGCAGCAAGGAATTTTCAAACCGGAGTTTTTGAATCGTTTTGACGGAGTCGTGCTGTTCCATCCGCTTTCACAGGAAGATATTTTAAAAATCGCCCGGCTGCAGCTGGATGCCTTAGCCAAGCGTCTGGCAACCCAGGAAATTATTTTTAATTCCGGCGAAGCGCTTGCTGAAAAAATTGCCCGGCTGGGATACGACCCGAATTTTGGCGCCCGCGCCATGAAAAGAGTTATCCAGGATAAAATCGAAGACCTTATCGCCAAAAAAATGCTTAAAGGGGAAATACAGAAACAAGTGCCGTTTGAGATAAAATCTGAAGAAATAGATTAGAATAACCAATAACCAAGACACAATAATCAAACAGATTCCATTGGTTATTGTTTTTTGATTATTGGAGCTTTAAAAAAATCCGCTTTCGCGGATTTTTTTAAATCATTTCCAGTTCCTTCAACGCCGCTTCGTAGGCCCTAACCGCGCTTTCAACCTGATATTTAATCACAATCGCATTTGATTGGTGGACTATCAAATCCCGCAGGCGGTGCGCGTCCTGCACGTCATCAAGTGCGTGCAGCTGTTGGGTGGTTAGCTTTTCCAGACGCTCGCCCAAATCTCTACCCTCAATGCCCATTCTTTTTAAAACATCTTCCAGCAAATTATCCGCCTCAATCACGGCCAGCTTTAAATTCGCCTCGTCTTCCTTTTCCATGCGGTCCTTTATCCTCTGCCAGTCATGTTCCATGCGCTGGGGCAAATTTGGCTTGCGAAACGAGTCAATTCCTTCCGATAGCCACCAGGTCGCCCGCGAGCGGGAAAGCAAAACAACTATAGACACCAAAAGGACGGTGCAGACAATTGATGAAGCCACTTTTATCCAAAGAATCGTATTCGCAAATCCTGTGGACTGAAAATAAGAGACCAAATTGTCATAAATATCCAAAAGATAATTCATTATAGGGATATCTGACTTTAATTACTAATTATGAGAACGCTCGTAGGCCAGCGCCGCCTCAAAAATTATTGGTTCGCCCGCATGCGGGCCGATAATCTGCAGGCCAACCGGCAAATTCCCGATCTTGCCGCAATTCATTGAAAGGGCCGGAACGCCTGCCAGATTTATTGATACCGTATAAATATCGGACAGATACATTTTTACCGGGTCGGCAATTTTTTCTCCAAATTTAAACGCGGGAGTGGGAGAAACCGGCGTCATAATAACATCCACATCTTTAAACGCGCTTTTAAAATCATTTTTTATCAATGTCCGCACTTTCTGCGCTGCCAGATAATAAGCGTCATAATACCCGGCTGATAAGCTGTAAGTCCCGAGCATTATCCGACGCCTGACTTCATCGCCAAAACCGCGCTGCCGGCTTTTCAAATAAACACCCATCAGGTCGCTGGCAACTCCATCAACTTCGTTCATTGTTGAATATCCGTATTTTATGCCGTCAAACCGCGCCAGGTTCGCCGAAACCTCCGAAGCCATAATTATATAATAACATGCGAGAGCCAAATCCGAATGCGGCAAGCTTACTTCTTTTACTTTTGCGCCCATTTCCTGGAACCTGAAAATTGCCTGTTTGACCAGCCCTTCAACTTCTTCGTCAATACCTTGGGCAAAATATTCTTTGGGCATGCCGATCCTTAAGTCCTGAATCTTGAAACCTGCCCCTCGACTTCGCTCGGGGTAAAAATTAAAATCAACGCTTGTTGAGTCCAAGCTGTCTTTTCCTTTTATCGCGTCAAAAACCATCCTACAGTCTTCAACCGTCTTGCCCAACGGCCCTATCTGGTCAAGCGACGAAGCCATCGCCATCAGGCCAAAACGAGAAACTGCGCCATAGGTCGGCTTGAGCCCAGCCACCCCGCAGAACGAAGCCGGATGACGGATCGAGCCGCCAGTGTCAGACCCAAGAGCATAAATTGTTTCTTCGGCCGCCACCGCCGCGGCCGAGCCGCCCGAAGACCCCCCCGGGACGCGCGTCAAGTCGCAGGGATTTTTTGTCGGCCCGAAAGCGGAATTTTCGGTTGAAGAACCCATGGCAAACTCATCCATGTTTGTTTTTCCGACAAAAACCGCCCCTACTTCTTTCAGTTTTTTTATTACCGTCGCGTCATACGGCGCCACAAAATTCTCCAGAATCTTTGAAGCTGAAGTGCATTTAAGGCCTTTTGCCAACATGTTGTCTTTCACAGCCACGGGGATACCGGCCAGGTCATTCAAATCCTTGCCTTTACTTCTTGCTTCATCAATTTCTTTGGCCCGCGCCAGCGCCCCCTCTTCATCCAATGAGAGAAAAGCGTGGATATCCGCGTCTTTTTTCCTTATCTGCGCAAAAACCGCCTCGGTCAGCTCAGCGGAGGAAAATTCTTTTTTCTTGAGACCTTCTGCGGCCTGCTTAATTGTCAGCTCGTTCAAGCTCAACACTAAAGATTTAAGAATATAGATTTAAGATTTAAGAATAAATTCATAATTCCTAAATCGTAAATCTTAAATCTAAATTATTCCAGCACCCTCTTCACCTTTATATATCCTTTCTCCTTTGCCGGTGCGTTTTCCAAAATTTGTTTTCTTGCCTGTTCACCCTGACCTTCCATATTTATTTCGTCTTGCCGAAAAATATTAAAAACACCGGTCACCTGGGCCGTCGGCTCAACATTTTTTGTATCTGCCTCTTTGAGCTTGGTCACAAAATCCAGAATGGAAGAAAGATCTTTGGCAAATTTTTTTTCCTCCTCTCCTGTTAAGCCCAGGCGCGCAAGCTTTGCGATATGTTTGACGTCGATCATTTTAGCGACGAGCGAATAGCGAATAGCGACTAGTAAAATTTTAAAATTACTAGTGGCTAGCCGTTAGTTGCTAACTAACTAATTTCAAAAATTCTCTCTCCCCGATAATTCTTACTCCCAATTCTTTTGCCTTTTCAAATTTTAACCCGGGTTCCGCACCGACTACAACCAAATCGGTTTTTGCCGAGACAGACGAGGCCACATCTCCACCGTGTTCTCTTATTGCCTGTTTGGCTTGCTCGCGGCTCAAGCTTTCAAGCTCGCCTGTTAAAACAGCTGTCATTCCTTTGAGCGTCTGTTTTTTTCTGTCCACTTTGGGGTTCTCTATTTTTACTGATATTAAAAGGCGCTGGAGCAGGTTTTTATTCTTACTATCATTAAACCACTCAAAAATGCTTTTGGCTACAACCGGCCCGATATTTGAAATAGAATTTATCTGGCCAAGCGGGGCTTTTTTTATTTTTTCAATACTGCCAAAGTGATTTGCGAGGTCAATCGCCGTTTCTTCACCAACGTGCAGAATGCCAAGTGCGTTCAAGAATCTGGCCAAAGAAACTTCTTTGCTTTTATTAATTGACTCTATAAGATTTTTAGATGATCTTTCAGCAAACCGCTCAAGCGGCACCAGATCCCCTTCTTTTAAGTCATAAATATCAGCCGGATCGCGAATAAGACCTTCGCGCATCAATTGATCAATTATTTTTTTACCAAGCCCTTCAATATCCATCGCGGCCCTGGAAACAAAATGCCCCAAACGCCTGTAATTTACCGCAAAACAATTTTTATTAGCGCACTTAAAGGCCACTTCTTCTCCTGTTCGCACTACTTTACCGCCGCACATAGGACAGGTTCGCGGCATAGAAAAAAACTTTTCTTTGCCCGTCCTCAATTTAAGCAAAACTCTCACAATATCGGGAATGACATCGCCCGCCCGCGTCACTATCACCGTGTCGCTGATCTTTACACCGAGCCGTTTTATCTCGTCCATATTATGAAGCGTTGCGTGAGTAATAATCACTCCGCCAACGTTCACCGGCCGCAGCACTGCCACAGGCGTCAACACGCCCGTGCGGCCGACATTCACAATAATATCTTGGACAACGGTTGTTGCTTCTTTACCTGAAAATTTATAGGCGATCATCCATCTTGGCGCCTTACCGACTACGCCAAGTTTTTTGTGCAGATTGATATCGTTTACGACAACCACCACGCCGTCGCACTCAAAAAGAAGTTTCTCCCGATTTTTAACCCATCTCTCATGGAATTTAATTACTTCGTCAAGATTTTTGCAATATTTATTTTCGGGAATCGTTTTGAAACCAAATATCCTGGCTATTTCGTGCTCCTGGTTATGTTTTATCTGCCCCAAATCAGTCACCAAGGCATACACGTAAAAATCCAGCTTTCTGGAAGCCGTAATTTTCGGGTCAAGCTGACGGATCGAACCGGCCGCGCCGTTCCTGGGATTTGCCAAGAAAGCTTTGCCTTCTTTTTTATACTGCCTGTTTAACTCCTCAAAGACCTTTATTGTCATTATCGCCTCTCCCCTGACCTCAATTTTTCCGTTTTTTACAGCTGATAGAATTTTTTTGGACTGGACGCTGTTAAGCCCGGCTTTTTTTAACTCGCTTGCGCTGGGCTGGCGCAGACGCAAAGGAATTGCCCCTATGGTTCTTAAATTCTGCGTTACGTCCTCCCCTATTTTTCCATCTCCGCGCGTTGCCCCTTTTGCCAAAACACCGTTCTGATAAATTAACGAAGCCGCCAAGCCGTCCATTTTAAGCTCGCAAAAATAATTAAGTTCTGCGCGCGGCACTAATTTTTGAACGCGCTCTTCCCATTCTTTTGCCTCGATCTGGCCAAACGCGTCGTTTAACGAAAGCATTGGCACAGAATGCTGGACTTTTTTAAATTCGTCCAGCGGCTTGCCGCCAACGCGCTGGGTCGGCGAATCAGCGGTTATTAAGCCGGGGAATTGATTTTCAAGTTCTTCCAGTTCGTTTTTTAAAGTATCAAAAGCAGCATCGGAAATTTCCAGCTTATCCAAAACATGGTACATATACCGGTGGTGGTTTATTTCTTCTTTCAGCTTCCCGATCCTCTGCTTGGCTTCTTGTTTGGTCATTCCTAATAAAATTTTAAAAATCAAATTTAAAAAAGTGGAGCCCTCCACTGGCTTATGCCCGTGGACGGAATTTTAGAGGACGGAACCCCGCACCGAATGCTTTGCACGAACTTTTCATCAACGGCTCGTGCCAGCAAAATTCTGATGCCTGGGTTAAAATTTACTCCGGTTTTACGAATTTTAATCTCAAATTCAAAAAGGCAGTGTGCGGACAACTGCCTTCATTATATGAGGTTCTTTGCACAAAATCAATTTCTCCTGATGATATCGCCCCTGTTCTAATAATTAATAATTATCTGGCCATTGCCGGTTTGATAGCCGGAAGTATAAGTCGGATTTGAGCCAGAAATAGCCCAGCCTGAACCGCCGCCTCCGCCTCCTCCTCCTCCGCGGCCGCCGCCGCCTCCTCCGCCATAGTAACCCGCGCCTCCTCCTCCGCCGCCGCTGACATTACTGACTGATACCATGCCCGGTCCGCCTGTGCCAAGAGAACCACCCGGTGACATACACACACCATAGTAATAGTTGCATCCCCCGGCTCCGCCGCTTGATGCTGTGCCAGAACCGCCACCTGTAGCCAGCCAAGAATATGTTGGGTAAGTATTGCCATATTGATCATAAGCGCCAGCTCCGACGGTTCCGGAAGTTCCGCCACCGGCTCCGCCGTTGCCGCCGTTGTAATAATATAACTCGCCGGGACTATAAAGGCTACCGCCGCCTCCTCCTCCGCCAGCCGCCACTGCTACCCGATTTGTCAGCGCCGTTCCTCCTCGTCTAATATCGCTTGCACCTCCGCCGCCGCCGCCATAGGCACCATAAACATCGTTGCCTCCGCTTCCTCCATTATTGTAACCGCCTGTATATCCGCTAGCGACCCCGCCGACATAAATATACAGAGTTTCCCCTGGTGTCGTGGAAATTGTTGCTTGAGTACGGCCGCCTCTTGCGCCTGTGCCGGGGGTAGCGCCAGCATAAGGAGAGTTAGCGTCATGGCCATTTGCGCCCTGCGCGCCTTTTACATCAACTGTAATAGAATTGACGTCAGCCGGCACGATCCAGGTCTGCTGGCTGCCATTATAGTTAAAAGTAACAGTGCCAGTAGGAGGTGGAGATGGAAAATTTACTTCTATTTTCCGCCTGCTATTGGAGTATGCACCCAAAGAATTAATGAAATTGCTTCCCCAGCTCACCTGATAGCTCGCTTTACTGTATGGCAAAAAAAACGAACCGCTTCCGCTGATAACCCCAACTTTATATTTCTGATAAAGCGAGTATTCAGCGCCCGCGTCAGCCGCGTAAAAAGCCGGGCCTGACTGCCTGACCGAATCAGAAATTTTAAGCTCGTTAAAAAACACGCCCGAAAGGCCGACACCGATCAAAAGCGTAATGCTTAAAATCAGGAGCGTCAGTAAAATAGCAACCGCACCTTTCTGTCTCCCTGACTTTTTAAAATCAGAAATGTTCATATTATTGGTATATCCGATTAGTAATCGTGTCTTCAATCCACATTTCCGGCTGGGCCGTTGTTGAGGGATAAATATGCAGAACAACAGTCACCCGCGGCTGCTCACCCGCGCTGTTTCGAACATAAAACCTGCCATCAACTCTTATCTGGCTTGAGTTCAGCCGCGCGCTTGCCTGAACACTGCAGCTTGTTCCGATCTGACGGGTAATGGCTAGCCGTCCGTCCACCGTTGTAAAACAATAAACCACATCAACGTTATTTTGATTTTTTATTGATAAAACCGAGCTATTGGCGCTGGTCGCGGTATAAATCTTGCTCATTCTTACTTCTTTGGCAATAACCTCCATGATGTAACGGGCGTCGTCTTGGAGATTCTGCGATAAAAATCCCTGCCTCTGGTTTTTAAGCGCGGTTAGAAAAATAGACACTGCCATGGTCATCACGGTCAAAAATATAGCCAGCGCCACCAGCAGCTCAAGGAGGGTAAACCCCCACACCATTGACTTGTGCCCGTGTCTTTGCATAATACCCTTTGGGTTCCTACACCATTCATTTATTCGCTGACGCCTGTATGATTCTGGTGTGGGGGTAAATCCTTTTTTGTTTATAAAACCCAGTTTCATTTTTGAATTTACCCCCACACTTATTCCAGTGATATAGCTTGATGTTCTATCAGAGGGCGGCCAAGCCCTCTTCGCTCTCCGACAATGAAATTTAGATTGTGTCTCGTCGGAATAAGTGTGGAGGTTTACGGCATCCAATTGTATAAATTATCTTCAACCACCGCCGAAAACTGGCCCAAAGTATCGGTCCATTTTACCTCCGAAACGACATCTATGCTGTCGCTTCCCGCATAAATATAAATAGTCCGGTAAAATTTTGTATCCGTGCCGGTGTTGTAATTATAAAACCCGTTGCTGTCTATTTTAAGCGGCAGGTTTGCGTATGCAAAGAGTGATGCGCTGTTGTATTGCGTAAGGTAAGTCCCGCCGGCCAATCCATAGTTCCAGGTCCGGCCCGCAACCCAGTTTGAATCCCTCATGCCGCGCACCATCTCTATCCCTTCTTGAGCCAGATGATTGGCCATAAATTTTTCGTTGCTTAAACGGCCGGCCACAACAACATAACGCAGCAGCGACAGCATCGCGACCAGACCAACCATCGTTATGCCCACGGCAAAAATAACATCAAGCAAGCTGAAGCCGGTTTTTTTATTCATTTTACTGAATTTCAATGCTGCCATTTTTTATTACTTTTACTGTTTTTGTATTGCCGCCCTGCGTCAGAGTAAAATAAATTTCCTGCAACGCGGACGTATTGTTAAAACACGAACGCGGCTCGGGCGGCGCGAAAAAAGCAGACGTGCCCGCTGTAGCCATTGTCACGCCGGCCGGCAGAGCGATTGTCTTTACTGACAAGCGTTCTGATGTCGCCGGGCAGCCATTAACATCAGCCGCAGTGGTATTTAAAAAAAGGAGATAATTCGCGCTGTCCTGGATATAGATGCCATAACCGCCCAATGGCTGGCCCGAAGTAGTGGTCCCGGTCACTGCCATGCCCTGCGCCTGGCGCAGATCAACGGCCAGCTTCTGCGCCGCCTGCAGCAGCGAATAATTTTTTTGTCCCTGCCGGTAATTAGCCAGCGCTAAAGAAGTGATGACTATTATTATTGCCAGCACCACCAGCATTTCAAAAATTGTAAACCCTCTGTTTCTTTTCATTTTATGACTGCTAATACCCAAATTATCGTTTTGCCTTTACGGCGCTACTTCCTTCCAATTAACGGGCGCGGTAAATCTGGCAGTGACGGTTTTGGACGCATCCATTGTTACGATGCAGGAACCTGTGCCCGAACAGCCAGCGCCAGACCAGCCGGCAAAGGTAGAACCTGAAGCAGGCGCGGCATTTAAGGTTGTCGTATTGCCGAAATTATAAACCTCGCTGCAGTCGCCACCGCAGTTAATCTTTGTGTCGACGCTGGTCACTGTGCCTGTGCCGGTGCCGGTTTTTAAAACGGTTAGCGTGGAGGTAAGAGGATTAAAAACCGAGACCCATGCCATGGCCTGAACAGGAGAGGCGCTGCCTCGCTCAACCACTACTTTGGGAGTATAGCCACCGCCTGCCGCATAAGAAATGTTTGAGGAATATGAAGTTTCTGGCCGACCGTCATATTTTGCGTCGTAGCTTCCGCAGGCCGTGGTGCAGGATTGAACGGTACTGCACGCTGAACTGCAGTTCTTCCAGAATGTATAGTTAATAGTGCCAAAAGCCGTGCCTCCCACTGTTGCGGTTAAAGTGGAACTTAAAGGAGCAGTGCCAAAAGTAGGAATAGCTGTCAAAGAAACCGAGAGCGTGCAGGCCTGGGTGTTGCAGGCTTGCGAATAAATGCTACAGTCAGCGGCCGTACAGCTTTGCGTCCCGCCGCCGCAGGCAACCGAGCAGCTGCCGCAACCAACAGTGCAAGCCACGCAATTTTGCAGCATGATAGGATTGGTTCCCGCCACTTTATAGGCCGTCCCGGAAACAGACACTGCCGAAGGGCCGGCCGAGCCAAAATTCGCGTTAGCAATCCCAGTGCCCTGCCAACTAGACCAAGACCAAGGACTCTGGTAGGCGCTTTTATAGATATATCCGTCAAGCCCCTGAACGTAAGCCCAGACAACTCCTCCAATATTAACTAACTTGGGCCTGGCTCCTGTGTTGCCATTTATATAATACCATCCTGTCGGAGAACCCCCCTGCCATTCGTTTGCGTATATGGCATTAGCAGCGCCAGGAACCACCATAATCAATCTGCCCGCGCTAGTCACTCCTATTACCGCCTCAAAAAGTCCGACTCCGCCGAGTGACTGATAATTTGTGAATACCTGGCCTACGGGGCAAGAAGCATCAGCCGGAGGAGCAGGAATGGCTCCCGCACTTACCGTGACCGGCGTTGTTGCTTCGCATGTGCTGTTTCCAGTGCAGTAAACACGCGGCTCATAATTTCCAGCGTTGGCGTAGGTTGAGTTACATACGCCGGCCGGCGGACTGAAATTAACACACGTGCCGTAACCAATAGGACAGGTTTTATAACTGGATGTATAAACAATGTTGCTTAAATTTTTGTCGCAGTACAGATAGCATACCGGCAAACCCCCGGTTGAAGCAATATTCGTTACGCTAAAAGTTACGCCTGATAAAGGCGCTGTGCCGCTTGAGGGAGTAGCAGAAAAACCGACAATCGTGCAACTGGGCGTTACGCACGCTCCGCAATCGCCCGGACAGCTTGAGCAACTTTCAGTGCCGTTGCAAGTGCCATCGCCGCAGTAGGGAGAAGGGCCACCGCTAACACTAAACGAGCAAGTAGAACAATTATTGCTTTCATTTGATTCGTTTGTAACATGATTCCAGGCGTCAGCGCAAACAGTGGCGGTGTGACTGCCAGTAATTGCAGTCCAGGAACCGGAAACACCCTCTGAAACACCAGGACCAATGGCATTAGTCCATCCGTCACCAAGAGAGCCGCTCGTGCTGCCAGCCATGCAATTTGTATTATCTATGCAGATGCGAGGGTTGGAAGCAGAATTCGCCGCGGCGTTTCCGCTGTTTGTTATCGTTCCTGAAAAACCCACCGAACTGCCGGCTGCCGGATTGCTCGGACAGCTCATGCTGGCTGTCATATCGGATTTAGGAACCAAACACCCAGTGCCGCAAGCGTTAGTGGGAAATGAGCCAGAACCGTCTCCATTATCACTTATACAAGAAGTCCCGCTGCATTTATATTTAATAACTTTATTAAACGTCGCGGTCACGTTTACAGGAGTGACGTAGGTCAAAGCCAAATTACACACACCGGTGCCAGAACAGCCAGCGCCAGACCAGCCGGCAAACACGCAGCCGGCGCTTGGCGTCGCAGTCAATGTAACATTGATATCGGCTGTAAAATCCTCCTTGCAGTCACTGCCGCAACTGATGCCTGTGCCGCTTACTGTTCCTGTGCAGTTCCCTGCCTTTAAAACATTCAGGGTAGAACAATTAATATACACTAAATCGCCTCCCACGTGTTCATTCGTTGTTCCGTCACTAAATATTCTTTTGCCTGTTATTTGAATACTGACTACATTCGTAGTCACCCCATAAGTGCAGAGAGGAGAACCGATTATACTCCCTGACCCCCCCACATGCGCGGTATCAGAACTGTACGCGGCGACACCGATTTCGTCCCAAAGCAGAATATGGCCCCCTCCTGCGCCTGAATTATGCTGGGCATTGATTCTAAGCCAAAGAGGGCCGCTCCAGGATGTGGAATTACTTGTATAAGAATCAGTGGTCCACATTATCATCTCGTTTAAATCAAAGGATGTTTTGGTAAGATTCGCCGTAAAATAAGTCATCATTGAACCTCCTACATAGCCGGTGTAGGCTTCTGCCGCTCCGGCAGAAAAGAAAAACATGCCGCCTGCCACAATTAAAAACAGAATTACTGGCGCCGCCGCATTAACCGATTTTTTCCTGAAAAAGAAAAATGCGGCCAGGCCAAGAACGCACAATGCAACAAGAATTAAAACCGCTGACGAGGAATCCAATTTTAATGAACCCGGCTTTGCTTGCGGCGGGTTTTTGCTCGTTATCGCAAAATTCCACGCGTCCAGAATTTTGCCGCTGGCGTCTTTAAGCGAAACAGCTAATTGCGGATTTAAACATTCGCTGGTTATCGATAAATTAAATTTCGCGGAGGTCTTGTCTGTTTTGCTTTCGGCGCTTATCGGATCAACGCAATTTCTCCCATTTTCGTTTTTAATTGATACGTCAAATAAAACATTTCCGGGGGGAGCAGCCCCGTTTTCTGCGTTTGAATTTACCTGTATTGAAAATGAATTCCAGAAAACAGATATTTCGGCATTCTCGCCTGGTGAATAGTAATCCTTATCCGCCAACACGTTCATAATAGTTCCCGCTGTTCCTTCCAGGCCGTGAAAAAAGGAAACCGCGTTGGAAATTTGCGTTTCGTTTTTAACCAGTGTAATTTTTGACTGATAAATTTGAGAAGCGTTGCCCTGCGGTACATAAAAACTGATAATTTTCTGTTCCTGCGGCTTTATGGAAATTCCGCTGCCTGAGGTTTTTCCGTTCTCAATCAGTTCTTTTGAATTTCCGGCGTAAGTTTCAACCTGCGGCACAAAATTTATTTCTTCTTTAAAATAACTGACCGCTTTGCAGTTGCCGATAATCTTCTGCCCGTTCTGGACAATCAAGCCGCCTTCGCTAAATAAGTGATGCTCTGCTTCCTGGCCTTCAATTGCCAGATAGCAGGAATCAGCTAGAATTTCAACAAACTGGCTGTCTCCTGACAAAGAAACACTGCCTGCCGTGTTTATACCCAGAGGCAGGCCGCGCGAGTTTGCTGAAACAACCCATATTTCAAAACTTCCCTTAAGATAAGCCGGCGCGCTGTATTCCACTTCTTTTTTGACAAGCTCCTCTTTTCCCAGGGTCAAGGCTTCGGCATAATTTTTTTCATCAATTATCTTATTATCTTTCGTCAGACGAATGCCATATCTTATATCCGGCTGGATTTTTTCGCGGTTATATATTTCAAATCCGATTCTAAAATTATTTCCCGTTTGACTAATAATCCTTGCGTTATATATGTTGACCGTGGCGATAAGCGTGATTTGGCCACCGCTGGTATCCTGCACAGATAATGCGTCATTTTGGGCGAAAACCGTTTTAGTGCAAAAAAAAGCCGCCGCAAAGGCCGCAAACATAAAAAGCACCAAAAATATCGTTCTATTTTTCATAGAATTTAGACAGATTTAAAAATATCCTCCACTTAAATTATACCTTATTAGCGCCACAAACCTAAAAAAGTTTTCCACAGCCGGCAGCGGATAATTTTTTATACTGCTACCCGCATATTATTATTTTCCCTATTTATGGCGTGATCTCCTTCCAATCAACAGGCGCGCTAAATCTGGCAGTGACGGTTTTGGATGAGTCCGTTGTCACGATGCAAGAACCTGTGCCAGAGCAGCCAGCGCCAGACCAGCCGACAAAGGTGGAGCCCAAAGCGGCAGCTGCATTTAAGGTCGTCGTGTTGCCGGAATTGTAAACTTCGCTGCAGTCCCCACCACAGTTGATCTTTGTGTCAAGGCTAGTCACTGTGCCTGTGCCTGTGCCTGTTTTTAAGACGGTTAAGGTGTATGTAACTGGGTTGGTGACCGTGACGGCTGTCCGTGCCTGGGCAGGCGCGGCGCTGCCTCGCTCAACCACCACTTTTGGAGTATAGCTGCCGCCTGAAGCATAAGAAACGGTTGAGGAATATGAAGTTTCCGGCCGGCCGTCATATTTTGCGTCGTAGTTTCCGCAGGCAGTGGTGCAGGATTGCACGGTACTACACGTTGAATTGCAGTTCTTCCAGAACGTATAGTTAGTCGTGCCAAAAGCTGTGCCAGAGACCGTCGCAGTTAAGTTAGAGCTTAAAGGAGCAAGGCCAGAAGCCGGATTGGCTGTTAAAGAAGCCGAGAGGGTGCAGGCCTGGGTGTTGCAGACTTGCGTCTCCGGATAGGTTGAGCAATCAGTGCGCGTGCAGGTTCTTGATTGCGTTCCGCCGCCGCAGGCCGCGGAACAAGAACCCCAGCTGCCGCAACTGGCGGTGCAGCCGACTGGGGTGACGACCACCGGGAAATTGGCCACGCCTTCTGCATAGCCGCCCCAATAGCCCGCAGTGACCAAACGAACCTGGGCCAGATAATTGCCAGGAACGCTGTATTTGGCATCGCAAACGCCAATAGGCAAGGCAACCGCCCTTCTGACAAACGACGTCTCATAGTCATACGCATATGAAGCGCTCCAGTCCGACGGCTGATACGGATTGCTTATATTGCGATTGCACCAGAAATAGTAAGTCCAGCCAGAGCCCCAGTCCAAATTGGATACGCCCAAGGCCATAAAATCAATCTGCAAAGGAACGGTGCCGGAGTTAATGTCCTGCCAGCCGCCCCAGTAGCAACCATAATAATTACAGGGCCAGGACTGATTTCTTGTTTTTGTTCTAAGATATGCCTGGGCAAAATATTCCGGAGGAGGCGGAGGAGCATTGCAGGCGGCCTGACATTCGACTAAAGTTTTTTTGTAGCCAAGAAAGGAGCAGGCGACGTCACCGCCTGTACAATTGACCGCCTCGCACGTATAAGAACTGTTACAGCGATACCAGCTGCTTACCAAAGGAACACAGGTATTGTTGCAGTTGGAGTCGGTGAAGGTGCCGTTGACATCATCCCTGGCGCAGGAAGAACCGCTACATTTGTATTTGGGAACAACAACGCAAGCGTTGGCACAGGTGGGATCGTCTGTATAATATGTCGCTCCGCCAACGCTTTTTGCGTCATCCTGCACGCAAGTAGCGTTGCTGCATCTATAATAGCTATGAATTGGACTTTCAACATAGATATTTATGTTGGCTGAAGCTGGCCCGCAACGGCTATTGCAGGTGACTGTATAAGTATAAGTGCCGCTGCTTAAAGCACCTGTTGACTGGCTGCCTGAAGTGCCGGTCCAGCCGGCCGGCGCGACAGAACAACTTGTCGCGCCTGTTGAATTCCAGGCGATAGTCGCCGCAGTGCCGGCTGCAACTAAAATTGAACCTGCCTGGCCATTGGCAGTGATGGATGCTGTAGGCGGAGACAAAACTGTATAGCGCAAATATTGACTGCCAAGCAAGCTCCACGTCTTATTATTTAAAGAAACCTGGCCCTTAAAATCAGCGTTGTATGTCCCGGGCGTTGATTCGGCAGTGAAAGAGGTATTTCCGTAAGCACATTTGTCTAACGACACATCCTGCCCGTTTAAAATTTCCTGATATTGAGTGGCTGTCCCGGCTCTTACCTGCAAATACGCATTGGCAACCGTATTCTCGCACGCATAATTTCCGCAAGCCGAAGCAGTCATATTGATTGCCTCGCTCGGACAATAAGACAAGTTGTCCAGGCCTATAGTAAAAGTCGCCTCTTCTATCTCAAAAGCGGCAGATTGCGAAAAGGCCTGGGCAGTTTTAACAGAAGCCAAAAAAACAACGCCGGATATCAGTAAAAATAATAAAATTATCGCTGCCGGCGCGCTGGCTGCCTTGCCTTTTTTTCTCAAAATCATAAGCGCTATAAAACCGATTAAAACAGCCAGCCCAGGAATTATATATTTATATATCTCCTTCAAAAAAAATTTTGTTTTTTCCGGCCCGGGAACGTTCTGGCTTTTGGCCGTGAAAGTTTTTTTGTCAAGCACGTTGCCGCTGGTCGCCTGCTTAAGCGTTACGGTCACTGCCGGGTCTTTGCAGTTTTGAATAACCGGCATAGTAAATGTCAAAGAGTCCTGGCCGGTCATTTGTCTTTCTGCCGCCTCAACGCAGGGCTCTCCAGAACTGTTCTGAATTGATATATCCAGAATAACCGGCCCGATATCGCTGCCTTCTCCTGCCCGGGAGCCAAAAAACGAATCAGCCGAAGGAGTCCAGAAAAAAGATATCTGGGCATTCTGGCCTTTTAAATAATAATCTTTATCAAGATGCAAATTCTGGATAGTGGCGCTGGCGCCTCTTAGAACATAATGAAAAGCAATAGAATTGGAAACCGGCCTGTTTTGAAAAACAAAGCTCAATCTTGCGTCATAGGCCTGGGGCGCCAAGGCTTTTGGCAAAATTAAACTGATTGTTTTTGTTTCCCCTTTTTTAATAGATACCTCTTGCTGGAGTTCTTTGTTATCCTCAACCGCATTGCCAAACGAAGTCCTATAATACGTCTTAAACTCGGGCGTCACGACAATATCCTTGTCAAAATGATTAATAATTTCGCAGGTGCCGATCAGCTTTTCTTCATTTGATATATCAACGCCCTGGAAGCGAGTGTATTTTTTCTGCGGAGTTTCATTTTGAACGGTTAAATAGCAGGAACGATTATCTATTTCAACATATTGGCCCGTGCCCTCAAGCCCCACATCTGACAACTTTGCCACTGACAGCGTCAGGCCAGCGGAATTTCGCGCCAGAAGCCAAAGCTGATATACTCCCTTTAAAAATGGCGGCGGCGTGTATTCGATCTGCTTGGTCACGGTCTCGTTTTCGTTCAGGTCAACTGATCCGTCATAAACCTGCTCGTCGATCAGAATGCGGGTCGTTGAGCTGACGCGGGAAAATAGCTGAACCGCATATTTAATTCCTGACTGCGTTCCCTGGCCGTTCCCCAGCACAAACGAGATCTTAAAAGCAGGCGCGCCCGGATTTGAAATGATCTTGGCCTGATAAATGCCGACCGTGGCCAGAAGAGTGGCGCTGCTGGTGGCGTTGGGCGGTTCCTGGGCAGAAACCGGCTTCAGGAAAATGGCAAATATCAGAAAAAACGATAAGCAAGCCAAGGAAGATAATACTGTTCTGTTTTTCATAAATTTAGGAATTTAAAACAGCTAAAAGAACTTTTTTTATCAAGAAAGTTCTCCCGCTTATTTTGTCATTATCCATTGCCTTAATTATACCAGGAGACGCCACTTAAAAGAATGGACTTATCCACAAGAAAGAAGCCACCCCCAGCTGACGGAGCGGGGCGGTTTATCAGGTAAGAAAAAACGGCAGATGAATTTTCATCTGCCGCCACAAAGCAAATCATTCCTTCGGTTTGCCTGTTATTTCGAACACCTGCTGCCAAGTTAAATAAGTTTCTTTGGCCACTGTCACAATTAATTTGCCCGTGCCGCCAAATGGCTTAAAATTGGCCGATCCTTTTTTGTTAGTGCCCAGCTTCTGGTTTGTTATTCCGCTTAACGCCACCTGCGCTCCTGGCAGAAATCCGCTGGTTTCAGCGTCCCTGACAACAACTTTAACGGTTTTTTTCTGTTTTCCAGTAATTGAAACCGTTACGTCAAGCCTGTACGCTTCGATCGCTACCGCCAAAACAGCTGACCAATCAGACATAACTTGGTTATGAACAAAGCACCGCGCCCGGACTTTAATATCATAGATACTCTCCATGCTCCATTTTTTTGAAGCCTTCAGTGCGCCAGCCGGCAGCCAACCCGAATCTGTACCGTCACCCCAATCAAAAAGATACTGCACGCCATGGCCTAATGAACAGATGGAACCGGGGCTGTTGACAGAAAAAACATAATTCTTTCCGACATAACCGCTGGCCGGGCCAGCAATTGAAGCCGGAGAAGAAACCGACTCGTTCCAGATATGCCAAACACGGCTTCTTGTCAGATGGCCGCCTTCCATTGAAGGATGGACGAACGGCGTTCTGTCTTTAACCTGCAATTCAACTTTTCTGTCTGTGCCGCTGGCCACCGTAACAAAAAAAGAATCAGAGCTGACACCCGCTATTGGCACGCCGTCCACAATCCAGACAATTTCAAGCGGCAGATTGCTGATCGGTTCCAATAAATGAACTTTAAAATCTATTGTCTGCGTTTGCGTTCCGGGAATAAAAATGTCTCCTGGCAACGGCTCTTCGCTTCCCGGTTCTATCAAGTCAATCCCGTTTTCCGGAATGCCGCCCCAGCCAGAAAAAAGCGTCAAAATAAGTTCCTGCCGGCATACGGGACAAAATCCTTGACCATCCCGCATCATGCAGTGGTTGTACGGCCTGAACATCTTTTCCTTAACATGCCCTGCCCCCTCAAATAGCCCGACTTTGTCATTAAACTTTTCTTCGGGCGGAGTCGGAATTGGCGTATCGGGCAAGATCCAATAATTCCATTTTATTTTTGCCCTATCTGTTTCTGACGTAATATTTGGCCCGCAATTTCCCAGCTCTTCGCTGCACATAAAGCAGTTTTCAGTACAGTCATAGTCATATTCGTCCCGTAGCGCGGACTCCCCGGGCCTGGAAAATGAATGACCAAACACATGGGTAGTATTGGTAATCATTGGTGGAGCAGTTGACGTAACAACCATCATGCCGCCACTAACGCCAATAATGTCGTCGTTAACAATAACGACAATGGCGTCCCAGTCGGGCACAGCCGCAGCCGCCGCGAAAACCTTATCAAAGTCAACCACTAATTCGCGGTGTGCACTGCCGCCACTGCAATAACGTGCGTTAAAAGCGGTGTCAACAAATGTCCCGGCTTTTTTGTCATATTGAGCCTGGGGGTCGCTACAACAGAAAAGATCATCCGCCTGACAGTCAGGCCGAAAAACTGGATGATCCGCTCCTGACTGGTTTGACGGGATAAAGAGGCCGCCTGCGTTCATTGCCTGCTTATATTCTTTAAACGGACTTATGGCCAAAAAGCCATAGATGAGCTTTCCGGCATCGGCAAAAAATTTATCTTTTTCGGTCGCCTGATAGCCTTCCGAAATTACCAAAAGATCAAGTCTGTTGTTAGGATTGCCGTTTGCCAGAATCGGCCTGACAGCTGTTTCCTGGGATTCAGCCAAAATCAGCTGATTTTGCGCCAATTCCTGCAGATCAAAAACATATTCCCGGCTGCTCTCTGCATTTTCTCCGCCTGCCACAAGACACAGCTTTGTTCCTTCTATCACCGGCAATCGCACTACAAAATGAATCAGCTCCTGTTCAGCCAGGTACCCAGCGATCCCGCCATTTGCCGCCTGGGATTCTGCGTGCAGCACTTTGGGAATCTCAACTATTTTACTGTGAACGATCTGGCCTCCTGCGTCCTTAAGCTGCGCAAAAAATTGCTGTCTAAAACCGTCTGATGGTTTTAATTCGTTCTTTTCCGGAGATCTGATTCCGGCGCCCGGTGGCACCGCCATTTGCACAAAATAATGCTTGAGCGGCCTGATTGTTCCGTCAGCCATCTCAAAAACGATATAATGACTCAATTGCTTTTCGGCCTCTTTGCCGAAACTCTGAACATTTAAACCGAGAATCGCCAATAAAACAATACCCGCCAAAATCATCAATTTTGCCGTTTTCATCTCTGTCTCTCCTTTCTGTCTTCTATATAAAAATGTTAAAGTGCCAGCTTTTTGCCCTAAAACGCCCTATCTGTGCCCTCCTCAAAATCTGATTAAGTTATATCACAAAAAGCCACTTTTAGCAATATCTTGTTATGGTTCAATAGTTTGATGCCGCCTCGAATAAAAAGTCCATTTTGGGCAGATATTTGGCTAACTTAAATTTTCTTTGCACGTCTGTATAGTCTCTCGAATGAATTAAAAAAGGCAAAGTCCATAATTTAAAACTGCTTCTTTAAGAAGTTTACTCTCGTTATATCACCACTTATTTTTTCCACCAAAAAACCCATCAACAGATGGGGTATAAGTAGTATTTTTCAGGGCATTCTTAACAAGTTGGAACAAGATACAGTGAATTCTTCAAGTATTCATGCGGATTTTCAAAGATTTCAGGGTGGTTAAAATATGCCTCAAATTCTGCCACCACATTTTCCAACTTGGAACAGGTAACGTGATGGTATTTTCTTCTGATGAAGGTTCAAAGATTTCCGAAGATACCTTCTATCTCGGAAGTCAGCCCGAACTGCCACTTGGAATGAATGTCTCTTTGGTGAGTGACCGGCCATGCGTTTTGGATGCCTGGGTAATAGCCGGCGCCGTCCGTGAACAGCCTTGAACCCGGCTCAACGTGCCTGACGATGAACTGCGATACATTCTGTTTTTCAATATACTTTTTATGAACCACCCGCAGAGTTATTTTCTTAGTGATTGTGTCTTTGGCCGCGATGACTGCCTTGCTTCTAAAAAAGCCTCATCCATCTGAATTGTGTCCCTTAGCGGAGAAAGCCAGTCTGGATCAGGGATATTTAGCCTAAAATCTTCAAACCATTTTCTGATTGTGACTTCGCTTAATTCTGTAATTTTAATTGATTGGGTAATCGGCAAGTGATTTAACCAACACCACAAAAGCGTGTAGAATTGCTGCCAGGGCAGCTTCATGTTGGTCAGCCAGGTGTTGCTGGTTAAGGAAAAGGGCCGGCGGCAATTTTTACACAGGTACCGATTCTCTGATTTGTAGACTGCCCTTGATTTGCACCGCGGACAGTGCAGGTGAGTGCCGAATAATATCTTTCTGACTAGCTTTTTAATTTTTGCTTCTGATGAAATATCTTTTAATTTATACATAGGAACAGATTTTTTAAAGATTTTCATCTTTATTGTATCATTGAATCTGTTCCAACTTATTTAGTATACCCTATTTTCAAAGATTGACAGAACAATATTGGCAATGTATGATAAAAAATCAAAGAAAATAGAAATTTTCTTTGAGGAAGCACATTAAAAATTTGAAAGGAGGTACCAAGCTATGGAGAGGTCGGTAGAAGAGGTCAAGGCACGGTGCTCAGCGATCCTTAATGATGGAAGAGTCGTTTCTTTAGTAAAGGCGAGCAGTAGTCCAACAGCCGCGTATGAGATGGTTTTTGTAGAAACAAGAGACGTAGTAAAGGCAAAGGCAGGCAGATGGCTTGCGGTGTTGCGTCGGGATTATCCCGTCGAGTATCGCAATCTCGTTTTAACCAAATCTAGCCACGTCAGTAATGACAAGGCACAGACAGAAAAGGAGGATAGTTATGAACAGCAATCGGGAAATTGAGAAACTGAATCTAATCTGTCACGAAGTTCGTCGACGTATGTTTTCCACCATTTTTCTAGCAGGAATAGGGCATATTGGTGGATGTTCTTCTTCGGTAGAGCTAATGGTTTGTCTCTACTTCGGGGGAATTTTGAGATTTGATCCAAAAGATCCTCGTCATCCAAACAGGGATAGGGTGCTGGTCAGAGGCCATCTTTCCCCTTTGCGCTACAGTATTTTTTCCCTTCTCGGATGGATAGACCAAGAAGAACTCACCACTTATCTATCACTAGGGTCCAGACTTCAGGGGCATGAATCAATGGAGCATTTGCCTGGAGTAGATATTACTCCAAGTGGCATGTTAGGTATGGTTCTCTCTTATGGTGTAGGAGCGTCCATCGCTTTAAAAGAGCAAAAAATACCTGCTACAACTTGGGTTTTCCTTGGTGATGGCGAAGAGCAAGAAGGAAATGTAAGCGAGGCGGCGAGATATGCTAGTCACGTTCACCTTTCAAATCTTGTATGCATAATGGATCGTAATCGGAAACAACTTGCACAACCAACATCGGCCGTGGATAGTGGATCAGAACAAATAATTATCTGGAAAGGATACGGATGGTCAGTGAAAGAAATCCAGGACGGGCATTCTGTTACTGAAATTATGGAAGTGTTGCAGTCAATCCGAGAAGTTGGTAAACCAACGATTTTTATTGCCAATACAACTAAAGGAAAAGGATTGGAGAGCGCTAAAAGCCACCGAAGTGGCTATCATACAGTCAGAGTCTGTCCAAAAAATTATGTTGCCGAGGCAATTGCAAAAGAAGATAAATTTTTTGCTAGTATCGAAACTGGTACACAACAAAAAGTGATCGCAGAAAGAATTAAACAGGCATCACTCCCAATTCCTCCAACTGGTACAAAAGAGAATTCTTCTTCTAATCCGTTTAAGGTAAAGTTCATTCCCGAAGTCACGGATGTTTTTGAGGAAGGGCTAGTTCGTTATCTCCGACAATTTACGGTTCTACTTCAGGAACATCCAGAAATCAGATTTTATGTGCTGACAGCGGATGTTACCGTAAAAGAACTAGTAGACCAATGTGGATTTAATCAACCACATATACGGTATCTAGATGTCGGAATACGTGAACAACACCTTGTTGCTATGGCACATGGTATTTCTGTTACCGATCCAAGCTCCAGAATTTTTATAGCGGGAGGAGACCCTTTTCTTTTTAGAGCGACTGACCAGATGCATGCAATTTCTCAAGCCAGTTCGAAAATGGTCATTATGGGATCAGATAGCGGAATTTGCGGAGCGCACAACGGAAGCACACATCAAACCACAGGCCAACCGGGTGCTTTATTGAGTATGCCTGGAATGATTCTTCTAGAGCCTGCTGACACAATTGATCTGGCAAACTGCCTTAGTTGGGCATTTAATGCCTATCCCGGTCCCGTGTATCTTAGGCTTCATAGCGGTTTGGTTACTCCTCTTCCGATTGATCCTTTGAAGCGAAATCTCCAGGCCTATGTTGCCTATCAGCCAAAACAAAAAGTCAAGTTTGTGATTGTAACTTGTGGCCTACCGATTGAGGGGGCTGTCAATGTCGCAAAAAATTATGAAGAACGCGGTACAGGAATAAAGGTGGTGAATGTGATAAATATGAAAGAGCTTGGCCACACCTTTGTGGAGCTGCTGGAGGATGGCGTGCCCGTGTTGACCGTGTACAATGGTAACCCATTTGTGCTCCAATCAGCGGTTGCAAAAGCGGTAATGGAACAAAAAGGACCGCGGCCATCTGTAATAAAGAGTCATGGTTTCACGATTGGAACAACAGGTAAATTGGAAGAATTACTTAAGTATTTTCAATTAGACGCGGATGGTATAGAGTCAGTAATAAAAAGTATCTTTCCGTAACTGGTTATTTGAATAATTAGCCCCGCTAAGATTAATGCTAAAATCTTTTAGCGGGGTTTTATTTTAACTGATTGGATTTAAACTTTTTTATTCAGACGGAGCAATGATTAATATCAAAATATTTAGAGATTTTTTTAATAATTCTAAAAAACCATTCAAAATCTTTTTTTGAAACATGCTTTTTCCTATCAACTAGCGTAAAAATTTCCTGAAAAATCTGCAATACCCAAGTTGGTGATTTTATCCAGATAGAATTATAATAATTTTTGTCTTGTTCTAATAGCAATCTTTCATCCCTTTCTGATTTAAACATGGGAGCGGTGCCTGCGATGTTAGGAAGCGGTAAAAATGCTAGAAAATTCGGTTCGTCGCCCAGTTCAAATCTTTTCGCATATAAAGCACAATTATATTGTTCTATGTCTTCTACGATAAGAAATTTGTTTAAATCAGAAATTTTTTTTAAAAAACATAAGCTATGACCAGCAATCACCCTTTTATTAGTCATGATTCTTTTTTTAAAATGTGCTGGCTTATTCGGTCTTGCTAACGAAAGATTATACAAGTATCGTGAATCCATCTCTGAAAGATTTATATTAAGCTCTCTAACACATTCAGTCAAAAATTTGTCATTACTTGGCTCCAAAGTGTTAATAATTTGTACTTCTGCATCGAACTCTTTGGCTAGTTGTATTATGCCCGTTTCGAGCTTAAGGCCTAAATCGATATATTGCTGGGACAGTACTGGCTTTAGAGTAATTTCTTCTTTTACTGCCAAGACAATTTTGCAGGGCACTTTTAGTACTGAAGAGATTTTTATTGGCATGAATACTTGATAAAAAGTATTTAAACAAACTCCATCGACGTCTTTTCTTATGCAAGGGCCTCCAAAAATTAATTCCGGTTTTTTGTCAATAAATTGACCAACAAAAAGATCGCTTTTAAAAATCTTATTTTCAATAAATTTGGATTTTATCGCCTGAATGTCCTCGTCTGATAATGAATACTCTTTTTTTAAAATTTGGAAAGCATCGAATGGAGTACATTCTGTCAGGTCTAATGTTAGTGCCACTTTTTTAAAAATCTTTTCATGGCCAAGTTCGTTTGGGTGAATGCCATCATCTGATAGAAAATTTTTATAATCGGTTCTCGTCCAATCTTCAAAGACTTCTGCAAAAACGATTTTTCTTTCCGCACAAATATTTTTGATGACCTCATTATATTTTTTTATATTTTTATTTAAAAAACAAGCACTTCCAATTTGTGTGGTTTTGTTTTCATCAACTGGCGTCAGCCCTATAAAAATTAGATGCGATGAATATTTATATGCGATTTGTATCAGATTGTTGATATTTTCAGAAAATGTTATCAACGGTGTTTTAAAACTTCCTATCGTTCCCACTGATTTTGAATCGTTTATTCCTATGGCAAAAATAATCACAAAACGATCGTCTTTGGGCTGTTTTTCGATTCTTGTTTTGCATTCTAACTCTAATCTTTCAATCAATTCAGATGTTGACTCCCCAGGCACGCCTAAATTATACGCGATATTATATTTGTTTGTGTCGTCTAGTTTTTTAGCTAGCCTGGAAACCCATGATTTTTCTTTAAAGACTCCTTTCCCGGCTACTATACTATCTCCAAAGATTAATATTCTATGCATATTTTTAATATGGTCTAAAAAAATCAGAATTTATTATTACGTGAACCTCTCAAAAATTTTGCTTGGGTGAATAAAAATGAGGAATAATATATTCTAACCATATAATATAAAAAGTGTCAAATCTATATATAGTCCAATGGCTCGGCAACATTTTAGACAAAAAAAGGGCTGACGAATCTAATCGTCAGCCCCGATGAATCGATAACGCCGGGGTTAGGGCGCTTTTTTCATTATTATTGTGCAGTGGAGCGACGTCCGCTGCATCCACTCCTTGACCCCGTCATCCCAAAGCCAGCCGGAGACCTTACATGACCCCTCTAACCTGTCCCCATAATAGATAAGGTCGCAGTCGTAATCGACCTCATCTAGCAGGAGCGGGTCGTTCGGAATTGGGTCAACCATCAGGTTGACCCAGATATTGTTCCCGTTAATTGTAAAAGAGAGATCTCCTATACCCAATCGATCTTTACCCAGGACAACGTCTACATTGGCCTGGACGGTGTTATAGTAACCTGAAAAATGCTTCAAGTTACTAAATGTGACCGTCATCTTTTCTGACAATTTTAGCTTCTGGTTAAGGTCATTACGGCCCTGGCCAGACAAAGAAGCGGTCCAGTTCCCGGCCGCGATTTCCTCGCTGAAGATGGGATTGGCCCCCAATGGCTGAAATCCCTGAGCCAGAACGTTTTGATTTAAAAAGAACGCCGCCACAATAACCACAAAAAGCACCACTGCTCGCTTCATATCGCACCTCCTGTTTTTGACTGTATTTGAAACGTTACCGATATGATACAACTATCATTCTTGTGTTGTCAATGGCAAAGGCCTCGCTTAAAAAAATTGCCCGTCGTCCTAAAACAAATAATCCAGATACCAGCCAAATAACGCACTGCCCCAGATAAGCATAAAAAACGTGCTGACGGACAAAAATGTGCCAAAGGGAATTTCGGATTTCATTTTGGCGCGGCCCGCGACAATAAGCGCAAGACCGACCAGCGCGCCAGAGACAAAAGCTAAAAGCAAAACCGGCAGAATTTTTGGCCAGCCCAGAACCAAACCCATCAAAAACGCCATTTTAACATCTCCCAAACCCATGCCGCGGCCGCGGGTAACAAGAACTATCAGCAAAAAGAAAACGCAGGCACCAACGGCTGACAACAACGAAAATAAAGACGGCCGCCAAATCCCAAATCCCAAATCCCAAATCCCAAATAAATCCCAATAGCCAAAATCCAAAATTTCAAACAATTTATACAATAATGTCCCCATTACAGCAACAATGATAACTTTGTCCGGAATGATAAAATATTTCAGGTCTGAAACAAAAATAACGATAAGACAAGAAGTTAACAGTAAACAGTAAACAGTAAACAGTAAACCAGAAATTGGGAAATTGGGAAATTGGGAAATTGTCCCGCCAAGCGGGAAAAATTTGCTGAAAATTAACACAAACAAAATTCCAGTTACCAGCTCTACTATCGGGTACTGCCAGGAAATTTTCATTCCGCAATAGCGGCACCGGCCGCGTAAAAAAATAAAACTAAAAACAGGAATTAGATCATGCCATGCCAATTGATGGCCGCATTTTGGACAGGCGGAACGGCCGCCAATTCCTTCGTCGTGCGACAGGCGCAAAATCAGCACGTTTAAAAAACTACCGACAGAAACACCAATACTAAAAACTAAAATATAAAATAAGTAATCCATAAAACGTTTAAACCCCCACACCTAATCAGCATTTATACTTTTATTTATTCTTCGCTTTAATTGGCTCCAGGCGTTAGCGCGAAGCTTCAAATTATGTTCTCTGTGCCGCGCCTCGGTCTCCGAACTATACGCTTCATAGTAAACTATACACCAAGGTAGATATACTTTGGTAGATTGAACTTTACCACTATTATGTTGCTCTATTCTATCGCGAAGATCGTTGGTAGAACCAAGATACAAGCGTCTATGTTTTTTGCTTCTCAAAATATAAACAAAATGCATTATTAATCCGCTATGCTGATTAGGTGTGGGGGTAAAAAGCTGCCCACAGCCAGACCGAAAAGAAAAATTATGACATACAAAAAATACATCATGCTCGCATCATAAAATTATCTCCTGCCTCTATTATACTAAAAACGGCAAGAATAGTCCCAAATGACTATCCTTGCCAAATTCCGCAAACCTCCACACCACGACCTACATCCATCACCTTGGCACAACGCCTCGGGTTATTGCCCGTTCATGCACGGCTTGCCCTAACACCTCGCGGGGTGTTAGGGCTTACCGCCCGAGACGTTCCCCGGTCTCGCTCCGCGAAGCGGGGCTGACTGACCGTGGGAATAAATTTGCTTGCGATTACAAATTAAATAGCGTCACAGTTTGCTTGACTTTTCGTTGTGATGAAAGCATCAGTGTTCAGAATTTCCTTGGTGCCGTTCTTATTGGACACGACCCAATTTGTACTTCCTTCTTTTTGCACCCAGGCGCAGTAGCTGACAGTCGCAGCGCCCCAGTGGGTCCAGTAATATGTTCGGCTGCCCGGGTCAAGCGGCACAGGATTCATAAAAGTGCCGATGAAAGACGCGACAGGAATGGCAGCCGCTGAGCCAGTTATACCTCCTGCAGTAGGATAGGAATTCGGGCTCACTGAATCATAATACATTACCATGGCCAAGCCGATTTGGCGCATGTCTGAAGAACGCCTGGCATCTCTTGCTTTCTGCCTTGCCGAATTCAACGAAACAAGCACGATGCCGGCCAAGATGCCAATTATGGCAATGACCACCAAAAGCTCAATCAGAGTAAATCCCTTTTTGCGCTTATTAATAATTTTATTGGCCAAAAACGAATAGAACATAATATGTTGATGCCTTTATTATACTACATCTTTTTACAAATCAAAAGATTTTATCCACACCAACCTACTTGTCCTTATAGAGCCCAAAGAACAAAATCCTAGAAACACAAAAGCAGCGCCAAAAAAATTGAGCTGCTTTTGTTCGATTTCTAAATTCATTAGTCCACCAAGGTAGTCGGACAAGCACCAGTGGCTACGGTCTTCGTTCCATTTTGCGTTGAATAAACATAGCCAACTCCGCCACTTTCTAACGCCGCGCACGCTAAATATTTACTGCGAGTTGCAGTATTAACGACCCAGGCGTAAGCAGTTCCCCCACCAGCTGTAGTTGGAACCACCGGCATATAGGTACCGATAGCAGTTGGGCCAGTAGTCAAGGTAACGTTTAAGTAGCTCCCCGCAGTACCGCTGCATGTCGCGTCATCATAACACATCTCCATAGCCAAAGCGATCTGATGTAAGTCTGATTGTCTTTTGGCATCTCTGGCCTTAACACGCGCGCTGTTCAAAGACACAAGCACGATTCCTGCCAGAATTCCGATAATCGCGATGACCACCAAAAGCTCAATCAAGGTAAAGCCGCGTTTTTTCTTTTTGCATGCTAAAAATTGTATCATTTTTAATTTTAACACCCCCTTTCATTGCCGAATGCGCAAAAAGATTTTTTTAATTATGCACCTCGACAAGCATCTCACCCAATCCCGCATAGCGGGACAAGACGGACGTTTTATTTTTTAATTTTGACCTTTGACCTTATTATAGCTTTTTTTGAATGCTTTAGAGAAATAAGTTTTCCACAGCGAGCCCACGTATTTGGCGATTTACGATTCAAGATTTATGATTTAAGAATGTTTTTGATTTTGCTATCAAGCCCTGTAAAAGCTTATGGACTATATTAATTCTTTCGACCAATAGATCAAGATCTATTTTCTCTAAATATCCGACATCCTTTGATATCAATATCTGGTTTTTTAATTCTGTTAAAGACCCCTGAGCCAAATAATAAAACTGGATTTTTTCTTTATATGTCTGCCTGCCAAACCCTTCGGCAATATTGCACGTAATTGAAGTAGCCGCTCTCCTCATCTGGTTGGTCAATGAAAAAAGCTCTTCTCTTGGAAACTTCTTCGTAATTCTATAAACGAGGACCACTAATTTATGCCCCTCCTGCCAAACAATCAAGTCGGTAAATGATTTTATTTTTCTTTCTTCCACAATTCTTAAATCTAAAATCTAAATTCTTAAATCAGGCGGCATCACATTCCGCTCGCTATGTTGTAAATCGGAATCAAAATCGAAGCAACGAGAGTCGCTACGCCGATGCCCAAAATCACAATCAAAATCGGCTCAATCAGCTGCGAAAGAGTACCAAGCATTGCGTCAACTTCTTTTGTATAAAAACCGGAGAGCTTCCTTAAGATTTCTTCAACCGAGCCCGTCTTCTCGCCTGTCGCCAGCATCTGCGTAACCATCGGCGGAATTTCCTCGTACTGGGCGAAACAATCCGAAATCGTGTTGCCTATCCTCACATTTTCCTTTGCTTCAAAAATAATTTTTTTGTAAATGACATTGCCGACAACCTCGCCCGTCACCTGAAGCGCCTGCAGGATCGGCAGGCCTCCTTCTATTAACGTGCTCAAGTTGTCAGTGAGCCTGGCTAGATATATGCCTCGGAAAATTCTGCCAAAAATCGGTGTTTTTATTTTGAGCATGTCAAAAATTCGCCGGCCTTCGGGCAGGCGGGTAACCGCACCAAATACTCCGCCTATAACTCCGGCCACAAACAAAACTATCAGCCACCAGTATTTTTGCATAAATCCGGAAGTAGCAATAAGAATTTTTGTCGGCAAGGGCAGTGCTTGGCCGGTTTCTTTCAAAAAAGACGTCAGCTGCGGCACAACCAAAATCATCATAAGAGTTCCTACCACGATAAAGCCGCTTAAAATAAAAGCCGGATAGGCCATCGCCGCTTTAATTTTGGAATTCATATAATAATTTTTTTCCAAATAATCGGCCAAATAATTAAGAGTTTTGTCCAGGCCTCCTGAAATTTCGCCCGAACGCACCATATTAACAAAAAAATCGGAAAAAACCTTCGGGTATTTTGTCAGCGCTTTTGAAAGCAAATTGCCGCCCTCAACTTCGTTGGCCACGTCAAAAATTATCTGGGAAAAATATCTGTTTGGCGTCTGCCTTGCAAGCACCCGCAACGCCTCAAGCAACGGAATCCTTGCTGAAAAAAGCGTTGAAAGCTGCCGGGAAAAAGACACCTTCTCTTTGCCAGAAACACGGTTAAAGATCGTAATTTCCTTACTTAAAACCATACCCTTGGCACCTTGGCCTATGTCAAGAATTATCAGATTGCGGGCCTGGAGCACCGCTATTGCCTCACTTTTTGAAGGCGCCTGAATGGTCCCCTTCTGGACCTGGCCTTCTTTTGTACGAGCTGTATATTTAAATTCCATGCCAATTATGTCTAAATTTTCAAGCCCCTAGCCCAATTTATTGGACTAGGCGGCACAGAAAATTTAGTTATCAGAATTGAGCACCCCGCCCTCTAAGCAGTAATTCGCTTTTTTAGGGCGCGCCAGGCGCTACCATAA
>JAZDMV010000021.1:0-20626 GCA_043800535.1 bacterium
ATCGGTTCTACAAACGATCTAAAACGCAGATTTTCCCAGCACAACAACGGAGATGAGCAGTCAACTAAGTATAGAGCGCCGTTCGTTTTAGCTTATTATGAGGCTTATGCCTCAGAGAAAGACGCGCGCATACGTGAGTCAAGGCTAAAAAGGTTCTCCGGCGCGTATACACATTTAAATAAGCGAATCGTGAATTCTTTAATCCTTTTCAAGTGAGGGGTTGACAAGCTTTCTGAAATATAATAACATTAGTACTGCCGTATATTTAAGCGGTGTTTTAGAAATCTTTAGCGAGATTTTAAAAAGAAGTTCTCCCTTGCTTTTGTATAATTAATAAATACTTATCTCCTTTTTACGCCAAGCCCAGAAGGCTTATTTTTGGCTGTATTTTATTTGTCCTCGTAAGTTCGTAGAATAAGCCTGCGTTTTTATGAAGGAAAAATTTTTCGGCAAACATCCTTCTCTCATTCCTCTGCCAAACTTGATTGAATTACAGCTCAATTCATATCGGTGGTTTTTGGATAAGGGCTTGAAAGAATTATTTCAGGAGGTTTCGCCAATTAAAGACTGGTCGGGAAAAGAACTCGAACTTTATTTTGTTGACTATTATCTGGATGAACCAAAATATGATGAAGTGACCGCGAAAAATCAGAACGCATCTTTTGAGGCGCCTCTGCGGGGGAAATTGCGTTTGGTCAACAGAAAAACAGGCGAAGCCAAAGAACAGGAAATTTATCTGGGTGAATTCCCGCTGATGACGGCGCGAGGAACTTTTATTGTTAACGGGGTTGAAAGAGTTATAATTTCCCAGCTCATCCGGTCTTCGGGCATATTTTTCACCATGCAGGAGCATCGCGGCCGCAAACTTTTTGGCGCAAAAATCATTCCCAATCGCGGCGCATGGCTCGAGCTGGAAACAGACATAGATAATTCAATAAGCGTCAAAATTGACCGCAAAAGAAAAGTGCCGATAACCTCGGTTTTGCGGGCTTTTGGCATTGAAGAGGACGAGAAGCTTTTAAAAACATTCAAGGACGTCGATACGCATCCGGATATAAAATACATTGAATCAACTGTCAAAAAAGATGCAGCAAAAAATAAAGGAGAAGGATTTATTGAAGTGTACAAAAGATTGCGGCCCGGAGACTTGGCCACGGTTGATAACGCTCAGCAGATGATCGAGGCGATGTTTTTAAATTTTGAAAGATATGATCTGGCCAAGGTCGGCCGCTGGAAATTCAATCAACGACTTGGCATTTCCACGCCGCTGGACAAGGAACACCGTATCCTGCGAGTTGATGACCTCGTGGCCGTTGTCAAGGAAATCATCCGTTTAAATAACAGTCCGGACGCGATGGCTGATGACATTGATCACCTAGCTAACCGCCGTTTGCGTTCTATCGGTGAGCTTTTGCAAAATAAATTGAGAGTCGGTATGGCAAGAATGGAAAGAATAATTCGCGACCGCATGACAACGCTTGATATCGCCACATTGACTCCGGCGCAGTTAATAAACGCGCGGCCGTTTATGGCATCGGTCAAGGAATTTTTTACTACTTCCCAGCTTTCGCAGTTTATGGACCAGGTTAACCCGTTGGCGGAGCTTGAACACAAAAGACGCCTTTCAACCATGGGACCGGGCGGCTTGACGCGCGAACGCGCCGGGTTTGAAGTGCGTGACGTGCACACGACATATTATGGAAGGATCTGTCCGATTCAGACGCCTGAAGGCCCGAATATCGGGCTTGTCGGAAATCTGGCCGCCTATGCGCAGCTGAATGAATTTGGATTTTTGGAAACACCTTACCGCAAAGTTAAGGACTCAAAAATTACTGATGAGATTGTAATGATGGACGCTTTTGAAGAACAAAAACATGATATTGCTCACGCCGGCGTGCCGATTGATAAAGACGGCCGCCTGGACGAAGCACGCGTTGAGGCAAGAGTCAAGGGGCAGGCATCAATTACAAAACGTGAAAAAATTGATTATATGGACGTTTCGCCGCAGCAGTGTATTTCTATTGCCACTTCACTTATTCCTTTCTTGGAACATGATGATGCAAACCGCGCGCTGATGGGTTCAAATATGCAGCGCCAGGCGGTTTCTTGTGTCAAACCAGAGGCACCGTTTGTGGGCACGGGCGTTGAAAAAAAAGCGGCTTTTTATTCCGGCCAGTTGCTTATTTCGGAGGTCAATGGTCAGGTAATCGGCGTTGACGCGAGCCACGTTGAAATTGAACTCAATGAAAAAGACGGAAAAACCGGCCGCAAAAAACGGGTTCGCTATAACCTTCGAAATTTCATGCGCACTAACCAGTTTACCTGCGTAACGCAGCATCCGCTGGTCCGGCCCGGCGACACGGTTAAGAAAGGTGATGTCTTGGCTGATGGCGCGGCCACGGAGCAAGGACGTCTGGCCTTGGGACAGAATCTTTTAGTTGCGTTTATCCCCTGGCGCGGCAATAATTTTGAAGACGCTATTGTAATTTCCGAGCGCGTTGTGCGAGATGACCGCTTTACCTCGATACATATAGAGGATTTTGAATGCCAGGTCCGCGAAACAAAACTCGGGCCGGAAACTACGACCGCTGATATTCCCAATGTGGGCGACGAACGCCTGAAAGATCTGGACGAAGAAGGAATTGTTCGCATAGGCGCCGAAGTTGGTCCGAATGATATTTTAGTAGGTAAAATTTCGCCCAAAGGCGAAGCGGATCTGACCGCAGAAGAGAGATTACTGCGGGCGATTTTTGGCGAAAAAGCACGGGATGTCAAAGATACTTCGCTTCGTCTGCCGCACGGCAAACGAGGCAGAGTCGTCGGCATAAAAGTTTTTTCGCGCGAAAAAGGCGACAAGCTTCAGGCCGGAGTTATGAAAACAATTCAGGTTGAAATTGCCCAGCTGCGCAAAGTGATGGTTGGCGATAAATTAGCCGGCCGCCACGGCAATAAAGGCGTAATATCAAAAGTTTTGTCCGATGAGGACATGCCTTATTTGGCTGATGGAACGCCGGTTGACATTGTTTTAAATCCGATGGGAGTGGCTTCGCGCATGAATATCGGCCAGATTCTGGAAACTCATCTTGGCTGGGCAGGAAAGATTCTTGGTTTCCGGGCAATAACGCCGGCGCTTGATGGCGCGGAAGAATCAGAGATCAAGGAGGAGCTTAAACAAGCCGGTCTGCCACAAGACGGCAAAGTCCAGCTTTTTGACAGCCATACAGGCGAACCATTCGGCCAGCCCGTAACTTGCGGCTATATATATATTATGAAGCTGCATCATCTGGTTGAAGATAAAATTCACATGCGTTCAATCGGCCCATATTCGTTGATCACTCAGCAGCCACTGGGCGGAAAAGCACAATTTGGCGGCCAGAGATTCGGTGAAATGGAGGTCTGGGCTCTCGAAGGTTATGGTTGCGCTTATTCATTACAGGAAATGCTTACAATAAAATCTGACGATGTTGTCGGCCGGGCAAATGCCTATGATGCAATAATCCGCGGCCAGACCATAAAAGCCCCGAATGTTCCCGCGTCATTTAACGTTTTGGTTTCTGAAATGAAGGCGCTCGGCCTGGACGTTGAGCTTATTGGAGTTAAAAAAGAAGAGGAAGAAGAAAAAACGGAGAAGGAGAATTTCTGATTATTATAATTGATCTAAAAAAATGCTCCGACGTGACTTCGGGACTGGATTAAAAATTAGAAATTAGGTCAATTAGAAATCAATAACCATGTCAATAAAAGTTTCTGATTTTCAAGCCATCAGTGTGAAGCTCGCCTCGCCCGAGAATATTTTGGCGTGGTCGCACGGAGAAGTGATAAAACCAGAAACGATAAATTACCGGACGCAGAAGCCGGAAAAAGACGGGCTGTTTTCAGAGCAGATTTTCGGCCCGGAAAAGGACTGGGAATGTTATTGCGGAAAATACCGCCGTATCCGCTACAAGGGTATTGTCTGCGACAAATGCGGAGTGGAAGTGACGCGTTCAATCGTCCGGCGCGAACGGATGGGCCACATTACCTTGGCTTCGCCGGTTTCCCATATCTGGTTTTTGCGCGGTGTCCCTTCGCGGGTCGGGCTGATCCTTGACCTTTCTGTGCAGGAACTTGAAAAAGTAATTTATTTTGCAAGTTATATTGTCACCAATGTTGACGAAGCGGCCCGTGAGCGCACGCTTAAAGAAATAGACAAAGAGTATAAGCAGAAAATTAAAATTGCTGGTTCTGCCGCCGAAAGGCAGTCAATAAAAAGCCAACGCGACAAAAGTGTCAGTGAATTAAGAAGCCTGCATAAATTGCAAATTCTCTCGGAGGTTGATTATTTTGACTTGAACATGCGCTACGGCCAGGTTTTTGAAGTTGGCATCGGTGCGGAAGCCATCAGAAAAATTTTGGCAGGCATTAATTTGAGCCATCTCAAAGAAGAGCTTTCGGTTGAAATAAAAAAAGAGGCCGATGTTTCAAAAAAACGGGCGATGAAGCGGCTGCGTCTTGTGGAAGGTATGATAAAAGCCAATATCCGGCCTGAATGGATGATAATAACGGTTCTGCCTGTGTTGCCGCCTGATTTGCGGCCGATGGTCGCTTTGGACGGCGGCCGCTACGCGACATCTGATTTAAATGATCTATACCGCAGAGTTATTAACCGCAACAACCGCTTAAAGCGGCTAATTGAGCTTAACGCGCCTGAGGTCATCTGCCGGAATGAAAAAAGAATGTTGCAAGAAGCCGTTGACGCGTTGATAGACAACTCGGCGCGTCGCGGGCAAGGCCCGGTTATGGCCGCTACCGGACAAAAACGGCAGTTGAAATCCCTGGCCGACATGCTAAAGGGCAAACAAGGCCGTTTCCGTCAGAATTTACTTGGCAAACGCGTCGACTATTCTGGCCGTTCGGTCATTGTCGTCGGCCCAAATCTGAAGCTTTATCAATGCGGTCTGCCCAAACACATGGCGCTTGAATTATTTAAGCCGTTTGTCATACAGAAACTTGTCGAACGGGAATTTGCTCATAATATCCGCGGCGCCGGGCGCCTGATTGAGCAGGAGACAGATGAGGCGTGGGCGATTTTGGAGGAAGTTATTCAAGATAAATACGTTTTGCTGAATCGCGCTCCGACCCTGCATCGGCTAGGCATTCAGGCCTTCCAGCCCGTGCTTATTGAAGGCAGCGCCATTCAGATACATCCGATTGTCTGCCGCGCATTCAACGCTGACTTTGACGGCGACCAGATGGCAGTTCATCTGCCTTTGACCCAGGAGGCGCAGGCCGAAGCAGGAAAAATAATGCTTTCAGCAAACAACCTGCTTAAGCCGGCAACGGGTGAGCCTATTGCCACGCCATCGCAAGATATGATCCTTGGCTGCTTCTGGATGTCACAGATGAAAAATGGTTTGGCGGGAGAAGGGAAAATTTTTGGTAGCCCTAAGGAAGCGATCCTGGCATATGAATTTGGCGAAATTAATTTGAGGGCGAAAATAAAACTGATAACAAATGAATTGAACGCGGAGCACAAAAAAGAAACGATTGAGACTTGCGTCGGCCGCCTGATAATAAATCAGGAGATGCCGCCTGAAATCCAATTTTTCAACAGGGAATTCGATAAAAAAACGCTTTTTGCGCTTGTCAGCGAAGTGATAGAAAAATGCGGCATTAAAAAAGCGGCGGCAATTTTGGATAAAATAAAGGAAATCGGGTTTGAATATGCGACCCAGTCGGCAATTTCCTGGGGCATGACGGATTTAACCGTGCCTCCGGAAAAACATGAAATTGTGGATAACGCCGAAAAAGAAGTTGAAATTATCCACAGGCAATATCTTGACGGTCTCTTAACACGCGAAGAGCGCCGCGCCAGAATTATCGAAACTTGGTTTGAGGCCATTGAAAAAATTTCAAAACTGGTTGTAAAAGAGCTTGATCCGAATGGTCCTGTTTTTAGTATGGTCTCTTCGGGCGCGCGCGGTTCCTGGGGCGCCACTTATCAGATGATGGGTATGAAGGGTTTGGTGGTTAATCCGGCTGGCGATATTATTGAGTTGCCGATAAAAAGCTCTTTTAAGGAAGGATTCAACGTGCTTGAATTTTTTATCGCCACGCACGGCGCGCGAAAAGGAACAGCCGATACCGCCCTGCGTACCTCAACCGCTGGGTATCTGACACGACGCCTTGTTGATGTGGCGCAGGATGTTGTCGTCAGAGAACCCGATTGTGGCACCCGCGAAGGCATATATATTTATAAAGAAGACGGCAAGGAGCTCGGTCGTTCGCTTGGTTCGCGGATAATCGGCCGTGTCGTGCTGGAAGATATAAAAGCCGGAAACGATATTTTGATCAAAAAAGGCGTCCTGATAGATAAACAGACAGCTAAAAAAATTGATGCAGCGGGAGTGACAAAAATAAAAGTTCGTTCGGTTATCACCTGTCAGTCGCGTCACGGCGTATGCCAGATGTGCTATGGATATGATCTGGGCAATAATCAGCTGGTTAAGCTCGGCGAAGCAGTAGGAATTGTGACCGCGCAGGCGATAGGAGAGCCGGGCACGCAGCTGACAATGAGGACATTTCATACCGGCGGTGTCGCTGGCGGCGGCGATATTACGCAGGGATTGCCGCGCGTTGAAGAAATTTTTGAATGCCGGCCGCCAAGAGGAAAGGGAACCGTGTCTGAATTGGACGGCAAGGTTGTTGAGATTGAAGAAAAAGAAAATCAGCGCATTGTTAAAATCAACGGGCAAGTCAAAGCCAAAACAACTGACGTCAAAAAGAAAGTGGGTTTTGTTGAAGAAACGCGCGAATATATTATGCCTATGAACCAGGGCATTTGGGTTAAACCGGGCGACTTGATCACTAAGGGCCAGCAGATCGCAGAAGGGCATTTGGACCTCAAAGAACTCTATCGTTTGGCCGGAAAAGAAGCGGTTCAGCGTTATGTGTTAAAAGAAGTTCAGAATATTTATACCTCACAAGGTGAAGGAATCAACGATAAACATATTGAAATAATCATCAAGCAAATGTTTTCGCGTTTAAGGATCAAAGATACGGGAGACACTAATCTTTTAGTCGGTGATGTGGTGGAAAAAAGCCAGTTTTTATTGGAAAATGACCGCGTGCGCCAGGCAAAAGGGAAGACGGCAACTGCGGTGCAGCTACTTATGGGAATCACCAAAGTTTCGCTGACAACTGAAAGCTGGCTTTCGGCGGCATCGTTTCAGGAAACCGCGCGCGTTCTTATCGGCGCGGCCGTGGCCGGCAAAAAAGACCGTCTCAGGGGCTTAAAAGAAAATGTCATCATCGGCAAACTAATTCCGGCTGGAACCGGTTACCACCACGAAGAAGAACCAAGCGAAAAAGAGGAGATTAAATTAGAGGATAAAGATAGAGGATAAAAAATAATTTTCAGAAATTAAAAATCCACGGCTTTATGGCTGTGGGTTTTTTGTTTGACTATAATAGTATAAATGGTTACGATAATAACAGGAGTGTAGTTTTTGTTCTTACTATTGTAAAAAACGCAGAAAAGGAGGTGCTGGTATGAAAAAAGTTCAATATTGGTTCGGAGGAGAAGTTATACTGGGAAACTGGAAGAGTTTATGGCATTTTCGGCCGGGTGACATAATCAGAAGCGAGTATGATCCTTCCGAGATTGTAAAAATGAAAGGACGCCGGCTGGTCGTCGAGGGTTTTAGGCGGAGTTCTAGTCGTCTCTTTTTTATCTGGGCCAGACCGATAGAGCGCAAACGAGGTTTTAACCTCCACACTCGAACAGGCCTTATTCTTCTGGCGCGGCCGGGTATGAAATTCAAGGTCGGCGATAAAGTCCGGTCCGCAGGAATTCCCGAGATGACTGGCAAGGTCATTGTTATCTGCCCTGAAAAACGCCGCAGGTTGTCTTATTTGGTCGCCTATGATAACGCTAATACGGATTATGGCGCGAGCGACCAATATGCAAAACCCTGGTTTCCAGGCGAGCGCAAAGATCCCATTCATTCAAAAAATCGCGAATGGTGTTCGGAGCAAATGCTGGTTGCAGTTTAAAGCTGTTCTGCTCCCCAGAGATTTTCTCTGGGGATTTCTTTTTTGACTTAAAAAAGCATAAGTAGTAAAATTTAAGCATAGCTATGGGCAAGAACAACAACAACGGCAAAGATAGGGAAAAGCCGCGAAATAAGCCGATGCTTAATCTGGCAGATGAAACCAAAAAAGGCATTATTGCCGTTTTGGTTTTCGTTTTCGCCCTGATAGCGATTTTGAGCGTCTTTGACGTAGCTGGGGTTTTCGGCCAGTATTTTCATAAAATCGGGGTGCTTGTCTTTGGCAGTGCCGGTTATTTTTTACTGCCCCTTTCTTTAATTTTAGTCGGCATCGCTGTCCTTAAATCCTTACATGAAGACGTGTATGGCACGCCGTTCATCGGCATAGGAATTTTCTTGATAAGTTTGCTTGGGCTTTTTGAGCTCATTTTAACTAAAGATCCGGTCGTCAACGACAAGTATGGCGGCGGCTATATTGGTCTCGGCGTTGCCTGGCCATTGCAGCACGCGTTTGGCAACCTCGCTTCTTATATCATTCTATTTGCCCTTCTTTTAATTTCGGTTCTGATAACTTTCAATATTTCACTAAAAAATCTTATCAAAAAGGCATTTTCATGGAAAGAAGAGCCCGAACACGCACCTGACCAAAACGATATGGTGACGGAAGAACCTTCGGCTTTTTCGTCGCTCATGAAAAAAGTGATGCCTTCGCCGACTTTTAAGGTCAAAGATATTGATGATGAGGAAGAAGAAAGAGACAGAAACAAAGAACCAAAAAAAGCAGGCGTTCCGCAGATCCCTCTCATCGCGAAGATGACCTTAAAGGATTACAAGCTGCCGCCGCTTGATTTACTGGAAGCAGATTCAGGCGAGCCGACTTCGGGCGATATAAAAGCCAATGCCAACATTATAAAACGGACGCTGCAGCATTTTAGCATTGAAGTTGAAATGGCGGAGGTAAATATCGGACCTACTGTCACGCAATATACCTTGCGGCCGGCACAGGGCGTTAAACTTTCAAAAATAACTGCCCTGCAGAATGATCTGTCTATGTCGCTGGCGGCGCATCCCATAAGAATTGAAGCGCCGATTCCGGGCCGCTCGCTTGTCGGTATTGAAATTCCTAACCGGGCCGTCACAAAAGTACGCCTGCGCAATTTGCTAGAACAGCCGGACTTCAACCACGACCACAAGATGTTGACTCTGGCCCTTGGCAGAGACGTCGCGGGCATGCCGGTTTTTGCGGACCTCGAACGCATGCCTCATATTCTGATTGCCGGCGCGACAGGCACAGGAAAAACAATCTGTCTTAATACTTTGATCATAAGCCTACTTTATCGTCACGCACCGAATTTCCTGAAACTTATCATGATAGACCCAAAACGCGTCGAATTTCCTATTTACAATGGTCTGCCGCATCTTCTGACGCCTGTCATAGTTGATGCTCAGACAACGGTCAACGCTTTGCGCTGGGCGGTTCATGAAATGGAACAACGGTTTGAGATTCTGGCGGAAGCCCAGGCGCGCGATATTTTAACGTATAATAAAAAGTATATTGACGGCGACCTGGATGAGCCGCTGCCCTATATTGTCATTGTTGTTGATGAATTAGCTGATTTAATGGCATCGCATGGCCGGGAGGTTGAGGCTGCTATAGTGCGGCTGGCGCAAATGGCGCGCGCTGTTGGCATTCACCTGGTTTTAGCCACCCAGCGGCCTTCAGTGGAAGTCATCACAGGATTAATTAAAGCGAACATTACATCGCGCATTGCGTTTCAGGTTGCTTCACAGATTGATTCGCGCACAATTCTGGATTCTGGCGGCGCTGATAAGCTTCTTGGCAACGGCGATATGCTTTTCCTTTCGGGTGACGCGTCAAAACCAAGACGAATTCAGGCCACGTTCGTTTCTGAAAAGGAAGTAAAACGCGTCTGCGAATTTTTAAGCGGCCAGGCAAAAACGGAATTTACCGAGGATATTATGCAGGGAAAGGTTAACGAGCAAAGCGGGCTTTTCAGGGGAGACGAAGACATAGATGATGATTTATACGAGGAAGCAAAGAAATTGGTCATTGAAGCAGGCAAAGCGTCGGCCTCGCTTCTGCAGCGCCGCCTGCGCGTTGGCTATGCCCGCGCGGCGCGCCTGCTTGATATCATGGAAGACAAAGGATTGGTCGGACCGGGTGATGGGGCTAAGCCAAGAGAAGTTTATTTAAGCCGGGAAACCGGGGCGGAACATTTTGAAAATCCGGACGATATAATATAGTTTTAACGAATACAAATGATGCAAGCATTTGCGGCATTTGGATAAATTCGCATAATATTTAGATTATGTCCTTAGGCGAACGATTGAAAAAAACCCGCGAAGATGCCGGTTTGACCTTAAAGAAATTCGCGGACGCGTCAAAAATTCAAATTAAATACCTTGAACGCTTGGAGGGCGGCGACTATGACAAGTTGCCCGCTTTTGTTTATATCCAGGGTTTCTTGCACAGATACGCGGAAATTCTGAATTTGCCGTTGGACGAATTGATAGCTGATTGTGAGAATGAAACGCGAATGCTAGCCGCGGAAAAGCAAAAAGTGCTGCGTGTTCTGCCGACATTGCCGTCGCCCAGAATAGTTATTACGCCAAAAAAGATAACTTGGGCGGCGCTGGCATTGGTTTTTGTTCTGATCGCGGGCTATTTATTTTATCAGTTTGACTTTCTGATCGCGCCGCCGAAACTGGCGGTGAGTTATCCGGCCGACGACCTAATTATTGAGCGGACGACCGTTGAAGTTATTGGCGAAAGCGACCCCACGGCAAAACTCACAATCAACGGCCAACAGGTTTTCATCGGAAAGGACGGCGGTTTCAAACAAGAAATAAATCTTAGCCCCGGCCTAAACACCCTGAATATCGAAGCTTCAAATCGATTCGGCAAAAGCACTTTGATAATAAGAAGAATAATTGTAAAATGAAAAAACTATGACAAAACCAACCGAAGGAGGGGAAAAAGACGAAAAAATGAAGGCTCTGGAAACGGCCGTGGAGGAGATAAAAGATAAGTTTGGTGAAGGTGCGATTATGAGGCTGGGCGAGGCCAAAAGAGTGGACGTGGATGCCATTCCAACCGGCTCTATTTCGCTTGATTTGGCCTTAGGAGTGGGGGGCATGCCGAAGGGCAGAGTTATAGAGGTCTATGGCCCTGAATCAAGCGGAAAAACGACTTTAGCCCTGCATACGGTTGCCCAGGCCCAGAAGCGCGGCGGGCTTTGTGCTTTTGTTGATGCCGAACATGCTTTAGACCCGGAATACGCCAAACGCATAGGTGTTAAAATTGACGACCTTCTGATCTCCCAACCCGACACCGGCGAACAGGCTTTGGATATTGTTGAGAGCCTGGTTCGTTCCGCGGCGATTGACGTTATAGTGGTTGATTCTGTTGCGGCGCTGACTCCCAGAGCCGAAATTGAAGGTGAAATGGGACAACAGCACATGGGATTGCAAGCGCGGTTGATGTCGCAGGCATTAAGAAAACTCACCGCAATTGTTGCCAAATCAGGAACCTCGGTTATTTTTATCAATCAGATAAGAATGAAAATCGGCATTGTGTTCGGCAATCCGGAAGAAACGCCAGGCGGCAAGGCGTTAAAATTTTATTCGTCTGTCAGAATTGACCTGCGCCGCACAGCACAAATTAAGCAAGGCGAGCAGATTATTGGTAACCGTGTCAAGGCAAAAGTGGTCAAAAATAAGGTTGCCCCGCCGTTTAAGATCGCGGAATTTGATATTATGTATAACAAGGGAATTTCTTATTCCGGCGACCTGATAAATACAGGCGTAATTTTTGGCGTAGTTTCCAAAGGCGGCGCCTGGTTCAACTATGCCGAACAAAAATTAGGGCAGGGAATGGAAGCGTCCAAAAAATATCTGGAAGAAAATCCAAAGCTCATGTCAGAAATCGCGCGGCGCATCAAAGAGGCGGCAAAAATGCAGGACAAAGAAACATTTGAATAAGGTTTAGTTCCTAAAAAATTTGACGGAGGCAGCTATATGAAAGCGACCCATAAATGTCCAAAGTGCGATGAAGTTGGTGAGGTCACGTATGATTACTGGAATTTTATTTGCCGTTTCTGTGGCTATAAGACCCATTTATTGATGAGGCGGGAACTTATGGACATGGCGGATCCAACGGAAAGGGAATTGGTCCTTTTAATCCGCAAGGAATGTCTGCTGACATAGAAAAGGAGGTGGCTCTAAATGTCGCACGGACTTTTTTCAAACAGGTTTTTCTCGATTGGAATATTTGGGAGTGTCAGTTCACTGGGTACCCTTATCTTGTTCGCATATTTATTTCCCAAACTGCCGGTACAAGTAGGGCAATTAATTTGGTGGGTAATGTTTCCGGTGGGCGCGGTTGGCATATTTTGGTTTATCGCGCTTGTTTTTGAAGTGTGGGGTAGGTACCGGGAAACTGTCAAGAACCAAGAACCTACTTAAAATTTTGAAAAACCCCCAGTCACTAAAAAAGCCCTTTTCCAAAATTGGAATTGGGCTTTTAAATTTTATTTGACGGAGGATTTATCGTAACGTGAACGGCAGGAGAGCCAGGATTCTGGCGCGTTTGATGGCTTGGGACAAGCCGCGCTGGTGCTTTTTGCAGGTACCGGTGCGTTTTGTTGCCGCAATTTTTGCCTGGCCGCTGACAAATTGGCGCAGTAAATCAACATCCTTATAATCAATATAATTGATGTTCTGTTTGCAGAAATAGCATGATTTTGGTTCCTGCGGAGCACTATTTCGTTGTATGGTTCTTTGAAACATATGCCAATGTTGTTTAAATTTTAGAGTGAAACTCAATGTTGAACGAATAAAATTTAACTACAACATTGAGCACCCCGCCCTCTATGCCATTTGATAGATTACGGATATTTTTTTGATAATTACCTTATTTGAGATTTTTAAAACTATCCAACAGCTTAGAGGGCGGGGTAAAGGTTTTGTATCCAAAATTCTACAGCCTACGGCTTTGAATTTTAGACAAAGCCCTTTAAAATGGTATATCTTTTACATTAACTCCCTCTTTTTCCTCTTCTTCAGCCACTGGCGGCAATTCATCGGTCTCAATTATTGGAATGTCTTCGTGGACTGGCTGTGCTGTTGATTGTGACGGCGCTGTGGGTTCTCCCGAACGCGGACCCATCTGCATATTTTCAGCCACGATTTCAGTACGATAACGCTTGTTGCCGCTTTGATCCTGCCAGGAACGGGTCTGGATACGCCCCTCAATCAAAACCATTTTCCCTTTTGTCAGATAACGGCTGCAAATGTCTGCCAGTTTGCCAAAGACGACGATATTGTGAAATTCAGGCGATTCTTTTTTATTGCCGGCCTGGTCTTTGTAAACGCGGTTTGTCGCTACGCTGAAATTAACTACCGGCTGGCCGGATGGAAGAGTGCGTGCGTCAGGGTCTTTTGTCAAATTTCCTAAAACGATAGCTTTGTTGAAATTCATGGTGTTGGCGAATTATGCAAATGGCCTTCGGCCTGCAAATTATGCGAATATTCTATTCGCGTCATTCGCAATCCGCGAAGCGGAATTCGCACTATTCGTTAATCTTTTATTGTTCTAATAGCTCCTCCAATTTTTTATCTATTTCTTCTATCTTAACTTTTTCCTGTTTTTCGGGCGGAATGGTTTTAAAGACGCCCGGTGCGGGCTTTTCTTTGAGGCGCGCCATGTAAGGCTTTCTCGGCGTTTCTTTGATGATCTCTTTGGTAATTAAAAGATGGCGAAGCACCGCCTGCTCAAGCTTAATTTTGCCATCTACTTCCGCAACGTTTTCGGGCTGTAAATTAAATTCAATTGTCACATAAAATCCATATCCCTGCTTTTTGACTGGATATGCAAGCCGCCGCTTTTCCATGAGTTTTTCGTTCTTAATTTCGCCGCCGAAACCATTAATAAAACCGCGCACTTTGTCGGTTTGTGCGGCGACTTCCTGCTCTGAAAGATTAGGATTTATGATATAGGTCAGTTCGTACATCAAATCCATATTAGCAGAATGAAGCCGAATGGTCAATATCCTGTCTTGGCCAAAGCCGTAGTCAGTGATATAATTAAGAAGCAAAAACATATGAAATTTAACGAAAGAGTTTTTAAAGCCTACGATATCCGCGGCAAATATCCGGACGAAATCAGCGAGGAGCTGGCGTTTAAAATCGGGCAGGCATTCGCCAGATATACCGGCGCCAAAAACATTATGGTTGGCCGTGATGCGCGCCTTTCCTCTGACGAATTAGCGGCCGCGCTTATTAGGGGTGTAAACAGCCAAGGAATCGCAGTTGTTGACATGGGTCCTTGCAGTACCTCTTGTTTTTATTTTGCTGTGCCCGATAGCGGAATTGACGCCGGCATTATGATAACTGCTTCTCATTTAGGCAAAGATTTTAACGGCTTTAAGCCGGTTTTCCGCGATGCTGTTCCGCTATCAAAAGAGCAGATGATTGAACTAAAAAACATTGCGGCGGGGCCAGAATTAGATATTTTATCGAATGAGGAAAATGTGACAGAGAATAATTTTTCGGTTGAATATATCACGCATTTAAGGAAGTTCATACAGAATGATTTTAAGCCGATGAAAATAATCTTTGACTGCAGCAATGGCATGGCTGGTTTGTACGTGGAAAAAGTTTTTGCGTCAAAAAATCTAGAAGTTAAACCGCTTTTTTGCAAGCCCGACGGGAATTTTCCCAACCACGATGCCAATCCAAAAATTGCGAAAAACCGGCAAAAATTAAGACAAGAGATTATTTCTGAAAACGCCGACCTTGGGTTTATGTTCGACGGCGACGCCGATAGGATGTACGCGCTTAGCAGAAAAGGGGAAGTAATTGACCCGAGCTTTGTTTCGGCGTTGATCGCCGAATATAAAATAAAACAATCGGGGAAGAAAAAAATATTAGTCGATGTTCGAACATCACAAGCGGTGCGTGATTTCGCCAAGAACGCCGGTGGGGAAGTAGAGATTTCTGCCTGCTGGACGATTCCAATAAAATTGCGCATGCGGCAGGACGAGGAATTTATTTTTGGCAGCGAAACCTCCGGCCACTATATTTTTGCCGACTCCTATTGGACAGATGATGGAATTTTAGCCGCCTTAAATTTTCTTCAGGCAGTATCGTTGAAAAAAGAAAGTATTGATGAAATTTTGGATTCTTTTGCAGAAAAGTATTTTATCGTTGAAGAAACTAATTTTAGCGTTGAGAGCCGCGAAAAAGCAAAAAAAATTATTAATGAGCTTAAATCTCATTATGAGCAAGAGGGCGCAAGTATTATGCTAATTGATGGCCTTTCGGCTGTTTTTGACGATTGGTGGTTCAATCTGAGAACCTCTGAAACCGAGCCAGTTATCAGATTAAATCTGGAAGCAAATAGTCAGGCGCTAATGAAAGAAAAGTATGAAGAAGTGAGCCACCTGATATTACAGAATTGACACGCCAAATTTTCTCCAAAAAGAAAAGGACAAGCAGATTTCGCTTGTCCTTTTTTGTACTTAATTAAGTGCGGACCGTGCTACGCAGACCATTAATGGCTTGCTCTAAGCGCGGCCCTTCTTTGTCGATGATTTCTGCGTCTCGCTTTAATTCTTGAAACGCTGTATCAGTTATCTTGCCATCCGCCAATAACCGTTCCAATTTTCGCAAATAACGTTTGTTGAATCCACCTATTACCAGCCAGGGGTTAAGAAGCCGATGGCGTAAAACATCGTCATATTCCTGCAGTAGTGCCGCAACAAACTGCTCGTATCCTCCCAAAGCATGGGCTGCGATTAATCGACCGCCCATCTGGCACAATTCGATCTCGTCAGCATCGAATTCTGCCTTGTTCTTTGTCGCATCAACGACTATCATGCCCAGGACTCGCCTTTTTGAGACCCCGTTTTCTTCGTGTTCTTCCGCGATTTTGCCATAAAAGATAACATTGATGCTTGCCTCTTTTATCGTTTCGGCAAAGTACTGGGTCAGGGGATTTGAAAGAGGGTCTTTAATTATATCCCAGAGGCCGGGCGATTTAACGGCAAACGCGATGTCCGGATGCTCTTCCAGCGGGTCTTTGACAAACTTATGTGTCTCTACTGGCAAGCCGGCTTTAATCTCGCAGATACCAAGCGGTTCGTCAATCGACCAAAAGGTACAACGAGCTATCGTTAATACTCGCTGCAAAACTGTAAGAATATCAGTCATGGCTTGCATTGGAAGTGGTTGATGAGGCTGATAAACAGCAAGTTTGCCCGCAATGTCCTGAAGCGCAAAAGCGCTGATGCTCATATTCTTTCACCTCCTTTTTTTAGATTTCGCCGGCGGTTCTTGCTGGATAGCATTCGCGCCTGGCACTTTTTTTGATGCAGACTGGATTGTCTTTGCTATTACCCACCTGGTTTCTCCGTTTTGTTTAATTACTCTGAAAGTTGGCATCAGGCGCACCTCCTACTAATAAGCGGATAGAGCATGGCCATGATAGGAATCCCGCCGATAATAATTACTCCAATAATTACTCCTGCGATAGCGAGAAGCATTCTTAGGTCCATAAAAACCTCCTTTCAGCCGGTCATAATCCACATGTAGATTATGACGAGTATCAGCCCGATATGGACAACTTTTCCAACAAGGCCTTCTTCTGCCCTTCTGTGGCTACATTCATATCGCGGTTCGTAGTCAAAAAACATATCTCACCTCCTTTGGTAATCCGAAGTTTTACTACGTCCTTCCGTAGCCCCACATCTGAGGGCGAAGGAGGAACGAAAGATACCTTTTTTAAGCCAAAATACATTGGCAGTAGAATGTTAGGTTTTTAAAGGACCGGCATGTGCTAATCCTTCGACTACGCTCAGGGTAAATCCAGCCCCACTTTTTTTCTCACTTCTTCCATTTTTGGACTGGCAAGCGCCCGCGCTTTTTTTGCGCCTTCAGTAATAACTTTATCAACAAATTTTTCGTCACTTTTTATTTCAGCGTATTTTTTTTGAAACGGTTCGAGCCCCTTTACAACAACTTCAGCCAGTTCTTCCTTAAATTCATTATAGCTCTTGCCGCTGAATTTGTTCTCCACAGCTTTGATCTCTTGGCCAGAAAATAAGGAATAGATAGTAAGCAAATTTGAAATAGCCGGCTTATCGGGCCCAAAAACTATATCTTTGCCCGAATCAGTCACCGCTTTTTTAATTTTTTCACGGATTTCGTCAGGGGAGTCAAGCAGATCAATGCAGCCCATTTTGTCGGTGTCTGATTTTGACATTTTCCTGTTTGGGTCGGCTAAACTCATGATCCGCGCCCCTTCTTTTCTAATTATTTCCTGCGGTTCTACAAATGTCTCGCCATATAGGTTATTAAATTTTCTGGCAATAACGCGGGCCAGCTCCACATGCTGGCGCTGGTCTTCGCCAACAGGAACGGCATCCGTGTTGTAAAGCACGATATCGGCGGCCATTAATACAGGGTAATCCAAAAGCCCGGCGTTTATGTTTGATTTTTGCTTAAGCGACTTGTCTTTAAACTGCGTCATCCGTTCCAGCTCCCCAAGCGGTGTCAAAGTGTTCAATATCCAGGCCAGCTCCGCGTGTTCTTTGACATGCGACTGGACAAAAATAATGCATCTTTCAGGGTCAAGGCCTGCGGCCAGCAATAAAACAACTGCGTCGCGAATTTTTTGGCGCAAAATTTCTGGTTTTTGGTAAATGGTTAAGGCGTGCCAATCCACAACACAAAACATCGAATCATATTCGTTTTGGATTCCTACCCAATTTTTTATCGCCCCGAGGTAATTGCCGATATGCACATTACCCGAGGGCTGAATTCCTGAAAATACGCGTTTTTTCATATTAAAGTATGTATTATTTCGCCTGCCCCGTGGTCCCGCGACAGCAGGATTTTACGGGGTGAATTTGAAAGTGGAAAGGATTTGGTTAAGCACGTCAAAATATTGTTCTTTGTATTGAGGAGATGATTTAAATAGACTGATATAGAAAGTCGCATCGTTTTTGGAAATTACAATCCCATCTTCTAATAAGTCACCAATTTGACCAGTGTGCACATCGACATATTTTTTGGCTTCTATACCATTTAAAATAATCGTTTCTACCTTGGTGGCGCTTTCAATGTTACCTGGCGGAGATCCCGGCCCAATAATTGAAAAATCGGTATTAAATCTTGGCGCGTCGCAATTACCCACAGGATTATCTGGTGAATATAATCCAAATTGAGTTCCCTCCATACAGCTCAAATATTTCCAGCCACTTGGATATTTTATTTCGTAACCTCGTTCCTCATTCCGATAAGTCTGCCAGGAGGCGGTGGGGTCGGGAGTGGTGAATTTGAAAGTGGAAAGGATTTGATTAAATAAATTTTCATGAGGTTCTGGATTTACAGTTACACCATTATTATAAATTAAAGTATATTTATTATTTTGATCAGTAATGTGCCACGATGAAAATTTAAATGCTTGATATTCTTCATTAGAGACAGTTTCTCCGGTGGGGACAATATCAATATAATTTTTTTTCAAAAACTCCTGATTATTTATAGTAACCTGAGTTTGACTCAAAAAATTATATGTTTTACCGCCTGGACCGCCTACGGAGGAATAATGCCCGCCGACACAGCTCTCGTCTGGACTGTTTATAAATATACCAAATGAGACTATTTTATTAAGCGAGGTATCATGGGATGATAGAAAATCTTTATCCAAAAAACTAATTCCTTCACAATTTAATATACGGCTATCTTGGACAATAAAGTTTTCTGGATATTTTACCTCAAACCCATACTCCTTATTCCGATAAGTCTGCCAGCTTGAAGTATCAATCGGTTCAATGAACTTGAAAGTGGAAAGGATTTGGTTAAAAATATTTTCATCATCCGGTATGATCACCAATGCGGCATAGCTTTCCACTACATAATTCTTATTCGGACCAAGAATAGCCACTGTTATAGAATTACCTTCGGCAGGATAATTTGAAAATTTTAACGCATCAGTATTATCTATTTTAATCTTTTCGATTGTAGTTTCCCACGCCGGATCATAAAAATGGTCAACAAGCCCTCCTGTGTCATTTTGTGCAATTTGGTCGTTTCCATCATCCCCATAAAATCTATAAAATTTTTCCAAATCGTATTTTTTAGGATTTTTTAAAATATTAACAATTACTGCTCCTGCGCCCGGATAATAATCTGTGTTCTGTTTTGGGGAAATACCTAAGTGACTTTCTGATTCACTGATGATTAACCAATTATTCGGGTATTTCACCTCAAACCCATACTCCTCATTCCGATAAGTCTGCCAGGAGGCGGTGGGGTCGGCGGGACACGGTGCAAATTCACAATTCGGGCCGGTGCGGCCGACAGATGAGCCGTCGGGGCATTGCATGGCTTCCTGGGTGCAGGCGACTTGGTCAGGTTGCGTAAAATACCAATAAGCTCCCGCGCCGGCGGCCAAAATAAGAAAGACGATAATAATAACCGCGATCAGCTTTTTGTTTGATTTCGGCTGTTGCGGCTGCCCCTCGACGGAGTTTACCCCATTCATATTTGCGGGGCTCGGGGTAAAGTTTTGAGGTGGCTGATTGTTTTGTGGCTGTGTTGTTTGGAAGTCCATAGTTGCACTTTTGTCACTTTGCAACCCCCTCTCTTATTTTAAGAGAGGGTTGGGGTGAGTTAAATTGAATCTGGATTCCCGCTTTCGCGGGAATGACACAAATTTTTTTGAGGATAAAAAAACCCGGACCATTGAATAAGTCCGGGTGGCGGAAAGGAATTTGGAGTGGCAGGGATAAAGAGAAAGTTATTTTTTCTTGGCGAGTGCTATACATTTGGTGGTAATCTCTGCGATGCATTCAAGTAGGTTTCTCCCTTCGCTCGCACCATTTAAAGAACATAATGCATCGATAAGGGACCGAGTCCGTTGACTGATTTCTACCTCGCCGATAAATTTTAGACCCTTATCGTTACGACCAGACCCGGTATCGAGAAGGTAAATGTCAGCAGTTATTGTTTTATAAAGGAACATTTTAGGGGCAAGAAAACCCATAGTATCACCTCCTTTGATTTGATTTTTTAGGATAATAAATTTTATGTCCCCCGTCAAGTCAGACAATAAAAAAACAGCAAAAACAAAGAAAACCGGAAAAAAACCGGCTGGGTTGGGGACGGAAAAAATCATCACCTCACCCCAACCCTCTCCTCGTCTGAGGAGAGGGGGCGGGCAGAATTTGGAATTGACTGTTTACAATACAGAAGGACAAGAGGTGGAGAAAATTGAATTGCCCGAAAAAGTTTTTGGGTTGAAGGTGAATAATAATTTAGTCAAGCAGGCGTATGAGGCACAAATGAGTCAGGCAAGAATTCCTTACGCGCACGCAAAAGACAGAAGCGAAGTGAGGGGCGGCGGGAAAAAGCCGTGGAGGCAAAAAGGGACGGGTCGCGCAAGACACGGTTCAATTCGTTCGCCATTATGGCGAGGCGGCGGCGTGACGCATGGGCCAAGGAAGGAAAAAGTTTATGCCAAAGATATTAATAAGAAAATGAAAAGAGCGGCGCTTTTAATGGTTTTGTCT
>JAZDMV010000013.1:0-13049 GCA_043800535.1 bacterium
GAATTCATCATTGAATACATCGGCTGGATAATCGAGATCGCGAAAAAACCGACTGCCGCGCCGATAACTATCATCAGTATCGGCTCTATAATTGTTGAAAGACTTTTGGTTATATTAGAAACCTCTTCTTCATAAAACTCCGCCAGCCGCTTGGTAATTTCACCAAGCGTTCCCGTCTCTTCGCCCACCTGGATCATCTGAGTGACAATCGGCAAATAAAGATGCGGGAAAGCAGCCAGGCACTGCGAAACAGGGCTGCCTTTTTGAACTTCTTTTGACGCCTCCATAAGTGAATCCTTGAAACGTACGTTTCCCAGAGTGCCGGCTGATATTTCAAGCGCTTTTACGATCGGAACTCCGCTTTCAATGAGCGAACTCATTGTTCGCGCCATTCTTGCTGAATTCATCTTTTTTGAAATGTCGCCAAATATTGGCATGCGCAAAATCAAAGTGTCAAACTTGTCCCGGCCTGCTTTGCTGCGCAGCGCTATTCTTATTGCAAACACAGCCACCGCCACAATTATAATTGTCAGATACCAAAAGTTCGTCAAAAAATGGCTTAAGCCGATAATCACTCGAGTCGGCAAGGGCAGTTCAATTTTCATTTCGTCAAAAATGCTTATTAGTTTCGGCAAAACAAATATCATCATGGCTATACCAATGCCAACCATCGCCACTAAAATGACAGCCGGATACATCATCGCGCCTTTTATTTTGGACGTTAAGTCGTGGTCTTTTTTCATCTGCACGGCCAGAAGTTTTAAATTTCCCTCCAGGTTCCCTGTTGTCTCTCCAACTCTGACCATATTGACAAAAAGGTCCGAGAAAACTTCCGGATATTTTGCCAGGGCATCGGCGAAAGAAATTCCTTTGCGTATATCTTCTTCCATAGCGGTGATAATTTTAGAAAATTTGCGGTTTTTTGTCTGCATGGTCAGAACCTGAAGCGCCTTGTTCAACGAAAATCCGGCCTTTACCATCACAGATAAATGCCGGGCAAAAAGCATTTTTTCAACGAGCGGTATCCCGCCCAAAATTTTCAAACTCTCAACCAGCTTGCCAAAGGTCAAACCCGTCTGTTTAAATTCCTGCTGAGCCTTGACTGACGTTAAAATAAAACCCTCTTCTCTGAGCGTTTTTGAAAGGTCCGAGGCGTCTTTTGCCTCCTGGGTTCCGTTTTTGCGCTGTCCCGTCTGCGAAACAGCGGTGTAGTCAAATAAAGGCAAAAAGCTGGAAATAGGAAATAAAGAAACAAGAAATTTTAATTTCTTAGTTTCCTAATTTCCAAATTTCTTAATTTCTATTCTTTGGTCACCCTCAAAATTTCCTCAATTGAAGTCAGCCCTTGCGCCGCTTTAATAAAGCCGTCCTGCAGCATTGTTATCATTCCTTCTTTTTTTGCCTGTTCCTCTATTTCGTGGGAAGTAGCGCGGCTGATAACCATATGCTTGATTGGCTCTGACATTTCCATAATTTCGTGAATACCAACACGGCTTTTATAACCATCAGGCGCCTCGGGCGAACCCTTGGGCTTGTAAAAATCTATATCTTTCCAGTCATCCTTCGGCTTCACAACTTTTTCCTGCCGCAACATTTTTAAGATCTCGTCCATATTAAATTGGCTGCCCAAACTTTTTACCTCTTCCGGCGTCAGGCGATATTTCTGTCTGGTTTCCGGATAAAGCATGCGTACGAGGCGTTGCGCCTCAACGCAGTTGGTGGTTGAGGCAATCAGAAACGGCTCAACTTTCATGTCTATCAGCCGCGGAAAAGAGGCGGCGGCGGAATTTGTGTGCAGAGTTGAAAGCACAAGATGGCCGGTCAGCGCGGCATTAACCGCCAGAGATGCCGTTTCAATATCTCTTATCTCCCCCACCATAATGATGTCAGGGTCTTGACGCACAAGCGCCCGCAGGCCGTTGGCAAAGGTGAGGCCGATTTTTGGACTGACCTGCGTCTGGTTAACGCGAGGCATCCGGTACTCTATCGGATCTTCAATCGTGGAAATATTAACCTCGGGCGTATTGATAATATCCATTATCGTATAAAGCGTTGTGGTTTTGCCGCAGCCCGTCGGCCCGGTCACAAGAATCATGCCGTTAGGCTTTTTAATGTTCCGGTGGATCCGCTCCAGCCCCTCGCCGTGGAAACCGAGCGTTTCAAGTGTTAGCCCTTTGGCATCCTCGCGCAAAATACGCATCACGATTTTTTCACCGTTATAAACAGGCAGGATAGAAACGCGGAAAGAAATTTTATACTCTTCTGTCTCAATTTTAAAACGGCCGTCTTGGGGCAGCCGATGTTCGTCAAGCTTTAAATTTGAAAGCACCTTGATTCTTGCCACAATGCCTGACTGCACCTGAAGCGGCAGGACCATCGCGTCATGCAGAATGCCGTCTATGCGATAACGCACTATTACTTCTTTTTCCATCGGCTCAATATGGATGTCCGAGGCCTTCTGTAAAATAGCGTGCTTAAGCAAAGTATCAACGATCTTAATTATCGGCAGATCTTCAGCCGCCTTTTCCAGATCCTCCTTGCCCAATTCCTCTTCTGCCGCCTGCGGCACCGCGATGATTTTGGCCTCTTTTTCTATGAGCTCTCCGAACTCCGCCTCCAAACTTTTCTGATACTGCTTGAGCACATTCTTTATGCCTTCGCTAGAGGTCAGACGCGGCAGGATTTTTAGCGCCGCTTTTTTCTTGATAAATTCGATCGTCTGCAGGTCATTTGGGTCAAGCATTGCCACTTCAAGATTTTTTCCGGTTTTGCGAAAAGCAACAATATTGTGCTTGCGCGCAATGGGTTCCGGAATTATTGAAAGCACTTCTTTGGCAACGCTTTCTTCTTCAAGGTTAACGAAAGGAATGCCCAAAATATATGCCTGCAGACGCGTAATTTCTTCTTGTTTCACCAGCCCCTGCTTAACTAAAAAATCCCCCAGCTTTTCTTTTCCTTTTTCTGCTTCTTTCTCCGCCTTTTTAAGCTGGGCCTCGTTAACAAGGCCGCTGTCAATTAAAAACGCTTTTAGCTGCGAGGTTTCAATACGCATCTAAAATATATCTTTTAAAAAAATTTACTTAATAATGTCTTTTATTTTTTTAACTACGTCTTCAAGCTCATAGTTCGCTTTAACCAAATAGCTTGTGGCGCCTCCCGAAAGCGCTTTTTCTATGTCTTGCGGACTTTCAAGATTGGTCAGAACGATCACCGGGATATCGCTTGTCTCCGGATTTTCTTTAAGTTTTTTTAAAACCTCAAAGCCGTCCATTTTTGGAAGAATAAGGTCAAGCAGTACCAAGTCCGGCTTTATCCGACCGACCAGAGCCAGGCCGCTTTGGCCATCAAGCGCGCTCTGCACCTCATAGCCCTCCCCTTCAAGCGCTCTGCCCAAAGTCTTTTGAAGAGTCGGCTCATCCTCCACGAACAAGATTAATTTTGGCATATATTTTTTAATAGCGAGGGTGTTGTTAATAAAAAACATCGCGCAGCCGCCTGTAAAAATTTTCTTTTAATATGGTGGCTGTTTGGCGGCGAGCGCTGAGCAGCGGACTGAAAAAAGATCCTTTGCCCTGCGCCTGGCCGACTGCGTTTTTTTATTGACAATACCCGAGCGCCGTTATTTAGCTATAGGAATTTTAAAATGAAACACTGACCCCTTGTTTTCTTCGGACTCAAACCAAATAGACCCTTTGTGCGCGTCTATTATTGCTTTGACAATAAAAAGCCCGAGGCCCGAGCCGACCGTCTGATGTTTCATTACGTTGTCTGAACGGAAAAATTTCTGAAAAATATTTTTTTGCTGGGCTTTTGGTATGCCAACCCCTTCATCCCTGACAGAAACCTGAATACAGTTCCCGTTCTTGGCCATACTCACCGCCACTTCTCCCCTGCCTTTGCTGTACTTGATGGCGTTGTCTATAAGATTGGAAAAAACCATTTTGCTTTTTTCTATATCTGACAATGCAGGCGGCAGATTTTCTTCCGCCTTGAGAACAAGATTTATATTATTGGCCTTGGCCAAAGAAGACAGATCTTTCACCGCTGCTTCCGCAACTTCTTTTAAATTTACCGGCTTTGTTTCAATCGCCATATTGCCCATTTCAATCTTTGTCACATCCAGCAGATCATTTATCAGCTTAAGCATCCTCTGGTTGCTTTCCTTGATGATTCCCAAATACTCCACCTGCTCTTCGGTTGGTTTCCCGATACTGCCTCCGCTCATCAAAAGGTCGTTTGCCCATCGCAGGGAAGAAAGAGGAGTACGCAACTGATGGGAAGCAATCCGGATAAATTCCGTCTTCATTTTGCTTGCTTCAAGCAAGCGGTCAAAACCCTGCACTATCGTCGCGCCGATAATAAAAATAATGACAGAAACGATAATGGTTATTAGGGCGGTAATTTCTGGCTCGTCGGTTAAGCGGCTAGAAATAATATAAGTGCCGAACATAGCTATCACGTTCATCAAGCCAATAACAAAAAACAAAAAACTAGGGCTCTCCCAAAGCCCGATGTTGTAACGCTCGCACTCTCTGAAAATGTATTTTTTGAGAAATCTTACAAAAGGCATCTCCCTCGCCTAAAAATATCTTTTACTCTTTTAAGTATATCACAATATCAAGCCCCGCAAAATACAAGCTGGGGACAACTGACGCCGGCACAAAATTATATAATCAGCTCGACTATGCCGGCGTCATCCCTGAATCAAGTTCAGGGCAGGCTCCGATCCCGCTAAGCGGGAGAAGGATCTCGCTTTCATACGGCTTGAAATAGCGTCGTTTTACAAGTAGAATATATAAGTAACGGGCTGCAGCCCCGTACCAGAATCGCTTCGCGATATGAATATAGTATGGGATAAATATATCGGCTGCCCGCCATTGCCTGAACCGGGGAGTAGTATAGTGGTAGTACGCCTGCTTTGGGAGCAGGTGGTCCGAGTTCGATTCTCGGCTCCCCGACCCCTTCGTCATTTCATTCCTCAGGGTAAACATTTTTTACTACGCTTATTAGACAGTTTACACTAAGCCCCGCACTGTGCGGGGCGAAGTGCGGGTGTCGTATAACGGCTATTATGGGACCCTTCCAAGGTCCAGAAGTGGGTTCGACTCCCATCACCCGCTCCCATCTTCCGCCAAGGCTACAGAATGGTACGCTTTGACGGAACACCATAAAGCGCGGATGCATTGGTCTTCCGAAGCCCCGTGTTTGGCAGAGCGAAGGAGACCATCACCCGCTCCAAGATTTGACTTTCATCCTTTTTTCTGACGAGTTGGCGAGCAGCACAAAGTTCCGCTCATTGATTTTGTGGCGCTCCCCCATACCCCCTTTATCCCCGTCCGTAGCTTTAGCAAAGGGATCCTTCTGCCATGCCCCTGTCTGCCGACAGGCAGGCACACAACGATTTCAATCCTTTATAATGACTAGTGAGGAGCGTGTGCAAATGTAATTATTTGCACGACGTCCGAGCGACGTCATTTATATCGTAATCGATATAATTTGAAGTATTAATAACTTATCCACAAGGATTAACATTGTAAAACTGTCAGGGGGTGATAAACTATAAGAAAGGTCTTAAAAATAATCAATTATAAAAATATTTAACAAAGTTTTAGTATATGAAAATATTTAACAAAGTTTTAGTAGTAGTTGTGGTCGCTGTTACGTTTATCCTTGGCTTGGCCGGGCCGATTGCCGTGTTCGCGGCAACAACACCATCTCTTGGCTCAGCGGCAACCTACGGTGTTCTTTCCAGCACCTACACCAACACGACGGCAGGAACCACGATCAATGGAGATGTCGGATTTACCACAGGACCGGCAGTGGCTCCATTGGGCACGCATACAAACTACGGATCCGGCGCCCCATATTCTACGGCAGGCACAAATCAGGGCAGTGCCTTATCTGCCTTGGCTTCCCAGCCGTGCACATTCACTTTCGCAGCCGGAGCCATTGATCTTGCTGCTGACACTACACACGGTCCGATTGGGATTTATACGCCTGGGGTATATTGTACGTCAGGCGCTGCATCCATTGGAACGGGGGGAATTACTCTTTCTGGCAGCGGAACATACATCTTTAGAATAAGTGGCGCCCTTACTACAGTAGCCAACTCTGTAGTCACATTAGCCGGCGCGTCAGCCTGCGATGTCTTTTGGACGCCGACCGCGGCCACCACGCTTGGCGCCAACTCCACGTTCGTAGGAACTAATATTGATGATTCAGGTATTACTATAGGCAGCACCGTAACGTGGACAGGACAGGCCTTGGCATTTGGCGGAACAGTTACGACCGATACGGATACGATCACCGTACCGACATGTGCGGCCCCTCCTCCTGCTTCCGCCACCCTTCATGTCATAAAGCAAGTAGTGAATAATAACGGCGGCACAGCAACTGCTTCTCTCTTTAATCTTCATGTAAAGCTTTCCGGGACTGATGTTGCAGGAAGTCCGGCAACCGGAGTCATATCACCCGGAAGGTCATACACTCTCGCTGCAGGCACTTATGTAGTCAGTGAAGATGCAAATGCCTCTTATACGCAAAGCTTCAGCGGGGATTGTAATTCGAGCGGCAGCGTGACGCTCACCTCTGGTGACAACAAAACTTGCACAATCACTAATGATGATATCGCGGCCGTGATCGTCCCACCAGCTCCCACTCCAGCTCCTACTCCAGCACTGCCAAATACCGGAATTGGTCCTAACGACATAAGCAGTATTCCCTGGAATATTATCATTCCAGCTGGAATTTTCATTGCCCTATTCTCGTTCTACCTAGCTCGAAAGAGACGAACAATTTAGTCCAGGCATTGAAAAGAATTAACAAATTTGTTTGTCCTGCCTGCTCGCCTCGCTCGCGTTCTGGCGTAGCGGGCCAGCAAGCAAGAAGAGCCAGACCAATGCTGGTCTGGCTCTTCTGATTATGTATGAATTTATCGAAAATATTATCAAGACGGACATTATTAATAGTTGCCCTTACAGGATTTGCACTCTCTTCGATGCTCCTTTTTTATTTTATCCTAAATAGTCCGGTCCAAAGTGGTTCAGCACAGCTTTTTGAAAATGCCGCCGCTTCCCCGAAACAAGAACAAGCAAACCTGCCTGCCGGCGAGGCGGGTTTTGGGTTACCATTGCGTCTTAAAATTCCAGCTATTAATGTTGATTCTGCTATAGAGTATGTGGGTCTTGCTCCTAATGGGGCGATGGATGTGCCGAAAAGCCAGAACGATGTAGCTTGGTTTCAGCTCGGGCCACGCCCCGGAGAAAATGGCAGTGCTGTTATGGCTGGACACTATGGAATATGGAAAAACGGGAAGGGTTCGGTGTTTGATAATTTACATAAATTAAGCAAAGGCGATAAATTATACGTTGAAGATGACAAAGGGATGATTATTTCCTTCGTGGTGCGCGAAAGCCAAAGTTATGACCCGAACGCGGATGCCAGAGCCGTGTTTGTCTCAAATGACGGGAAGCCACATCTTAACCTCATTACCTGCGAAGGAGTTTGGAATAAAATTTCCAGAAGTTATTCCAAGCGACTAGTGGTATTTGCTGATAAAGTGGGTCCGACAAGTCTCGACTCCGAGCTCGACTCGAGGAGCTCACCACAAGAATAGGTGCCGCCTTAATGAAGAAATTTCTTAAAATTATTATTGGTTTCGCGATCATCGGAGTTTTTGCGTATATATCGTATATATATAGAAGCCCGCTCCAAGCTCTGTTTACGCGTTTCGAGGGCGTTTATCTGCCTTGTGAGAGGCCCATTACTTACAAGATTGAATCATTCGACACAAGATTCGGAATATCTAAAGATTATTTTTTAAACGCTTTGCGCGACGCCGAGGCGATATGGGAAAAGCCGATCGGCCGCGAGCTTTTTGCCTACGAGCCAGAGGGAAATTTAAAAATCAATCTCATATATGATTATCGACAGGAAGCGGCCGCCAAATTGCAAAAGCTGGGATTGACGGTGGGTGACGACAAGATCTCTTACAATATTTTGAAGGCAAAATATGACGCGTTCAAAGCAGTGTATGCTCTGGACAAGGCGGCGCTTGAGGCGAAAGTTTTGGATTACGAGACGCGCCAAAGCGCTTACGAAAAGGAATTGGCATATTGGAATGCCCGTCACGGCGCGCCGAAAGATGAATATGATCGGTTGAATGCCGAAAGGGTGGCGCTCAATGCGGAAGTTGCGGAGCTCAACCAATTGCAGGCTCATCTTAACGAAGAGATCGATAATATTAATGCGTTAGTCGTCGTTTTGAACCGCTTGGCGGTCTCGCTCAATCTGGACGTGTCCAAATTCAACACTATTGGAAAAACGCTCGGCAGCGAATTTGAGGAAGGTAATTATCAGAGCGGACCGGACGGTCAACAAATCAATATTTATGAATTCGATAATCGGGACAAACTAATAAGAATCCTCGCTCACGAGCTAGGGCACGCCCTTGACCTCGGGCACGTGGATGATCCGAATGCGATCATGTACCGACTGAACAACGGCATAAACAACGAACTAACCGCCATTGACCTCGCCGATCTCAAAAAACTCTGTGGGATTAAATAAGTGATAAAGAATAGGAACTTTTTATAAAGTGCGTCCGAGCGAAGTCATAAGTATACTTATCTCCCTTTATGAATGGTAAATTCATACTCTTTGCTCAACCCTGGTGGGTAAATCTAGTTTTTGTAATTCCGTTTTTGGCATATTTGCTCTGGCGGAAAAGAGAACTTGAACTCACAAAACGCCAATTAATCTTTGCCGCGCTCTTTGCGATTTCTTTTGGGTTTATTGAAGCATCAGTTGTCATATACTTGCGCGCGGCTATTGGCCTCCTGCCTGGCTATAACGGCTCGCTTTCTGACATAGCCAGATTCAGTTCAAATATCTACCAGCAGACGGATGTTTTAAAAAGTTTGCCAAACGCTTTATCAATAATTGAGGTGCTCCGCGAAGTAGCAACAATGATCATGCTTCTGGCGATTGCCTTGATAGCAGCGCCCAAACGCCGCGAGCGCTTTGCTCTTTTCCTTTGGTCATTTGCCTTTTGGGATCTGTTTTATTATGTCTGGCTTTGGACAATTGTTAGATGGCCTTCATCACTGACAACCCCTGACGTTCTTTTTCTTATACCCGCGCCCTGGCTTTCACAAATCTGGTTTCCCCTACTGATAAACGCCCTCGTAATCGCCTCTGTCATCCTTTGCGCGCGCCCGCAAAAAGAGACAAATTAATATAGCTCGCCTCCAACTACCAAATTTGCCAAAATACCGCCTTGGGGCGGATTTTTGATCTTTGTCCCCGAAACTGACCGCCATCCCCAAACCCTTGACCCCTCACATGGCCGAAACCAAGAATCATGTAAAATTTACAGAATATAATCATACAAAGAAGCATCCATGTGAGGGGCTTGACTTCGTCCCCAAGGTATGATATACTCCTATATTCCCCTATGAAACGGGGTTTTTTTGTTGAATATAAGCCAAAAAACGCCTGTTTATAGGGCAATACAAATATATGCGTAAATTAACCAAAATTAAATACCTATTCTGGCATCCTCGTTTAAGCAACATGCCCAAATATATGGCTTTTGCCGGTATGCTTTTTTCAGCTATTTCACCCATGTATTTGGTTGCCCAGGCGCAGTCGCCTCAATCCGGCAAGCCGGCGCTTCTGGCCATGACCGGAACCAGTCCCATGTTTTCTTCTCTTGATCCTACAAATGACAGGACAAATGAATTCTTCATTGTCCGCGGCTCAAGCATTATGGGCCAGGTCAACCCAACAGCTATTGACGGAATAATCCTAAGAAATGCCAGCCAGAAAAATTCAAAAATCGGCTCAAGTCAGAATGTTAAGCAGTACACGGTTTCTCAGTCCCAGAACATTATCGACGTGAAACAGAATGTGATTGTAACAGCTTATTCAAGCACTGTTGACCAGTGCGACGCAACGCCATTTATTACGGCTAAAGGCACGCAAGTCAGAGACGGCATTGTGGCGGCCAACTGGCTGCCGTTCGGCACAAGAGTCCGCCTGCCTGAAGTTTATGGCGACAAGGTCTTTGTCGTTGAAGACAGAATGGCCAAAAAGAACAGCCACAAGCTTGACGTCTGGATGGAAACCAGAGAACAGGCGCTGCAATTTGGCGCCAAGCGTTTAACCATTGAAGTCCTGGAATAACTTTTAACGCGATTTTAAAGAGGCTCACTGAAAAGTGAGCCTCTTTTGTTTTCTTTCTTACATCCCGTTTTCCCCGACATAGTCCCCATCCTCTTCGTCCTCGCTCTTGCGACAGACCGCAATCAGAATGAGCAACAGAATTATGCCGCCAGCCGCCATCAACATCTCCTTTGCCGATTTCAAAAATTTCCACATGGCCTTTCCTCCTTTCGTGAATATAGAAATTGAAAAGGACAAAAAGCTGCAAAAATTTCACCGGTGCAGTATTCTTGAATTAGTCCGAACGCATTTCGCCGCCTGCGGCGGCGACGAGAAGCCCCAAAAACTTGAGCGGCTCCGCCGCGTTCTTTGACAATTTTAAGCTTTTCTATGAGTTAATCATAACTCCTAACAGTGAGTTATTCAAGAAAAATAAGCCTGAAAAATTTACTACTTTGGCGGAAAAAAAGAGATGCCAGCTTACCCAGCATCTCTATGAGGTGGAGTTAATTCCTAAAACATTAATATTTCTCGGCACAATCCTTCTGATGAGGCCTTGGAGAACATTACCAGGCCCTACTTCGATAAATGTACAAGCGCCGTCCGCGACCATATTTAGCACGGTTTGATACCAACGGACAGGGGAAATTAACTGGGCAATCAAATTCTCACGAATAACGGCTGGATTGGTAGCGGGTTTCGCATTCACGTTTTGATAGATAGGGCAAGTTGGCTGATTGAAAGTAGTCCCGTTGATGGCTTTTGTCAATTCAACGTGTGCCGGTTCCATCAGAGGTGAATGAAATGCACCGCCCACATTTAGAAGAATGATGCGTTTGGCACCAGCTTCTTTTAGTTTTTGAGAGGCAATCTCTATTCCCCTTAGTGAACCAGAAATTACAATCTGTTGGGGGCCATTATAATTGGCTAGAACAACCGCTTCGTCAATAGAGTCGAGCGCTCCTTCTACAATTTTATCATCTAATCCCAGAACAGCTGCCATAGTTGAGGGTTCGACATCACAGGCTTTTCGCATGGCTTTAGCACGCACTATTACAAGTCGTAATCCATCTTCAAACGACAATGCTTTAGATACTACCGATGCAGAGAATTCTCCAAGAGAATGACCCGCTACCATATTTGGTGCAGATTTATCGCTAAGGGTGGCAGCAAGGATTACCGAATGTAAAAATATTGCAGGTTGAGTAACTTCTGTTTGTTTTAAATCCTCATCTGTTCCTTCAAACATTAAACTTGTGATTCGAAATCCTAAAATTTTATTTGCTTTTTCAAACAATTCTTTTCCAATTAGGGTATTGTCATATAGATCTTTACCCATTCCTACAAACTGAGCTCCTTGCCCCGGAAAAACGCATGCTTTCATGTTAAATTACCTCCTTTTTTAATGTGCAGTTTTTTGAAAAAATTTTCTTTTACCGTCAGCTCAGTTGGCGACAGAATCGCCAACTGATTTTTTTGCCTAAAATTCAATGCAATTTAATCACCGAGCGAAGCGAGGCGAGCCAACGAAATTTGACTTTTCCTTACTGGTGCCCGGGGTGGGACTCGAACCCACAAGGGATTGCTCCCGCAGCATTTTAAGTGCTGTGCGTAAACCAATTCCGCCACCCGGGCCATTTATTTTTTATGGTTTCTGCCTCTATGCGTAGATTTCAGGCTGTGACAATTAGGACAAAGGATTCTTAAATTTTCTAATCGATTATCATTACTGATTCCATTAATGTGATCTAACTCCAACGGAACGCGTCCGTCTGGTGATTTTTCAGCCCAGCCGCATTCTTCGCATTTTGGATTTTTTAGCCCAGCAGAAAAAAGTCTTTTTTTTAATTTATATCTCTGAAAGTTGCTATTCTTAATCAGGATTTTTTCTAACGGAATGTGCGGTGTTCCGAATCCTTTAAGTCCCCTATTCCAGCCGCGTCCTTTCAAGTGAGAGATATTTAATTTCCCTTCTTCTATATATTTTTTAATTTGAAAATAATTTCCACCAGCTTCACGCAGCTTTAATTTATTCAGAATTTGCCGTATGCTAAAAGAATTTTTTACAGCTTCTTTTAATTGCTCTTTTGTCCATGATCGCTTTCTCATGACACTATTGTATCATAATGGTAGACATCACTCAATCTATATCCCTTTGTGTCTGCCTGTTTCACCACCCGGGCAAAAAATTAGAATAAAGGTTAGCTTTTTTCTTTGAGGCCAGGGCGGGAATTGCACCCGCGCATAGAGGTTTTGCAGACCTCCGCCTTGCTGCTTGGCTACCTGGCCGTATCTGCCTCAACACTAACAAATTAACCCTGTTTTATCAAATCTCTGACCTGCTTTATTACTTCCTCTGCCGGCCTTTTGCTTTTAAATCCGGCTGCCAGCTTATGCCCTCCCCCGCCAAGGGCTCTGGCCATGCCCGCCACGTCCACGCCGCCCGAAGGCAAGGCGCGGAAACTGCCGTCAATTTCGCCTATCACAAATTCCTTTAACACCAACGAAAATTTTATTCCCGGGATCATACAAAGCAAAGAAGCCAAGCCCGAAACATCGTCAGCCGACGCGCCGCATTCTTTAAGGTCGTCTTGCCCAAGAATGCAAAAAACAAATCCCGAATTTTTTTCTATGATGACCTTCTCCAGCGCCCGGCTCCAGATTTTTGGATGAGAAGCCGCATTGCGCCTGTGCGCAGTCCTGGCAATTTTATTGACGAATGCCCCCTTCAAAAGAAGCTCGGCCACTACTTCCAAAGTGGCCGAAGTGGTATTGGGGTGACGAAAACCCCAGGTATCGGCAAAAATTCCTGCCAAAAGACAAGTGGCAATTTTTTTGTCTATTGCCATATCGTTAGCGCGCAAAAAACGATATACGATTTCGCA
>JAZDMV010000006.1:0-6132 GCA_043800535.1 bacterium
TTTGAGCTGTAAAGGCCGTCAGAAATATTGCCCGGATTTGAATCGGGCTCCTGGTCGAAGCGCAAGCTTACATCGGTTATGTCAGAGGTTAAAGCCCAGGAAAATTGAGGATTTGAATTATTATACCATTTGGCTTGGTCTGGATGCGTGGCCGAAGAAATTTGCGGAGCAGGAGGTGCCTGATTTGCGGAGGCAGGGGCGCTTGGGGCAGCGGGTTGGGCAGGAGGAGCAGTTGAGGTGGCCATGAAAGTATAAGCTCCGCCGGTCATGCCAGTTAAGATATTTGTGCCGCTGCCGTCATTAGCCAAAACCGCGCCTGAAGAAAAATTAATATTACCGGTGCCGGCGGTTTTTACTCTGAAAGTGACTATTAAAAGCCGGCCTGAAGACCCCGTATAGCCGGGCGTTGGCAAACCGCCGCTGAAGCTGATACTGCCGGCAGAGTTGGAAAAACTTGGTTCAACCGGCCAGAGAGTTAAAATTGAGCCGCTTTTTGAAAGGCTCGTTACCTCCATATCTTCGTTGTCAAAAAACAAAATAGCCTCAACTGCGTTGACGGCTGAATCGGTGTTAACCCTTATGGTGACAGAAAAAGTATTGCCGACAGTATAGGTGCCGGCATTTGGAGCCAAATAAAGCGAAGCACTGGCTGCTTTGGTTTGGGGCGCCGCCAAGGGAAACAGAACGGCGCAGACGACGAAAATTAGAAAAGCCCTCCGCATTATATAAAATAAAAAACTAAAAATAAAGGATTTTTATCCCGGGCATGGAGGCTCGGTCAAGGAATAAACATTATTACGCGCCCGGAGGCGCAAAGTATTAATCCTTTGTTTTCTGTGCTCGCTCGGAAATGAAATCTGATTTTCATTTCACTCACTCGCTTGAAAATAAAATGTAAAAATGATAACTTTAACTGCGTTTTTTTCTGCTGGCCAAAAAGAAACCAAAAGCAGCAAGAACAGCCAGAGCAAGAAATATCAGCCCCCAGTTAATAGCGCGGCGCAATGGTTCAAGAGTTGCTATTTGCTCGTTGCCGGCTTTATCCACCGCTTTCGCTTTTATTATACTCTTTAATCTTTGGTCTTTCAATTGATAAGGGCTTTGGGCTCTTTGCCAAGCATTTTCGCCTTCTTTAACTTCGTAATAATCAACGCCGGTCTGTTTGTCTGTGGTGGAAAAGGCGATAAAATATTCGCCGTCAAAAAGAGCTGGGTCGCGGCCGAGCTGAATTTGAAATTGCTCTGGCGGAGTTTGGTCATTTTTGATCTCCTGTTGCCACTGGTCGCTGGGTTGGCCTGGTTTTGCAGCTGAAATTGTGATGAAAGCGGGGTTTTGGGCAACGCTGGCAGGAGTGCCGAGGCCGTCATTTAGAAGAATTTGTGAATCGCGGAATAAGAGCTGAACGGAATTTTTTGATGTTTGCGTTGCTTTGAAAATGATTTTGCCGAGAATATTGGTTTTTTGCGCGGCACCTGGCAGGTCGCCGCAATAGCCGCCGGGAACTCCGCCGGCAAAAGATATTAGACCGCCTGCCTGGTCAATAACCGGCGGCTTTGCCCAGATTGATAAAATTGAGTTGCCCTGATTAAAGCCAACTGCCTCAAGAATATCAGCCGGATAAACAATTGTTGTTTCTACGGCATTAAAACATTCCTGCTGTGTGTCAATCCGGATATCAACCAAAAAAGTTTCCCCAAGCGTAAAATCAGCCCGGCTGGGCGCAAAATATAACAGAGCCGCCCTGGCAGACAGCGGCAGGCAGAGCGCAAAGAGCAAGAGAAAAAATATAGTCAGACGGTATTTCATAAAGTCGTTCTATTTTTGTTATTTTAAAAGTTTGCTAAAAAACAGCAGAATGGCGATATCAAAAAATCTTTCTTGAACGCGGTGATGGCAGTTCAGATGGCATGTTTAGCCTGCCGTCTGGCGACGTGTAATCCTGCGGCGTTTGCTGGTTCTCAATTTTAATAAAATTATTTTTCGCGTCCCGTCGTCTAATCCTTTTCAGTAAAATAATGAAAATAATGATTGCGGCAATAAGTATTGCGAAACCAGCCGCTATCTGCCACCAAAGGAAAAAGAATTGGAAAAATCCGATGCCGTATTTTGTCAGGAAAAACGGTTCTTGGGAGTCAATAATTTCAATTTTGAGCGAAGCATCACGCCAGTTTCCTGCCTGGTCATAAGCCCTTACCACAATCTGGCGTTCTCCGGTTTCGCTTACAGGCAGGCGGTATGGGCTTGCCGCTTCAATAAAAAACCCTGTTTCGGCTTCTTCGCCCGGTTCCAGTTTTATCGTTTTTATTTCAAAGTGGTCCATGCCTGAAAGATTGTCGGTTGTAAAGAAAGTGATTATGCTGTTTTTGACGGCGGTTCCTGTGGCCCTTGGTTTTGGATCTATTTGGGGGATGAAGGCCGCCGGCCCGGTAGTGTCAATTTGCAGCGGATAGTGGCTTGTGCCTCCCCATGTTTCCCCTTTTCTGGCTTTTATATGGAAATACCAGATCCCGTCTTCAAGCTCGCTGTATGATTTTGAAATTGCTTCGCCTTCGGGGTTATTGTCGGGCACGGTGTAGGAGCTGTTGTCAATTTCGTAGCTGAAAGCATTGACTCCTTCTTCTTTTTCCCATTCAATGCTTGGATTGTTGTTCCTATACCATTTATTTTTATCCGGGTGAGTGGACGAAAAAACTTTTGGGCCTTCGGGCGGGGGAATGGTTAATTCGTAGGTGGCCTTGCCGGTTGAGCTTAAAATATCTGTTCCGGCGCCGTCATTTAAGAGCACCTGGGAAGAATTTTCAATATAAATAGATGTTTTACCGGGAGCAATGGCCCGGAAAGTGATCGTTGAGACCAGGCCCGAGGAAGTGTTGATGCCCGGAGACGGGATACCGCCCTGGAATGAAGCGGTGCCGTCTTGATTGGAATAGGCGGGTTGGGAAATCCAGACAGAAATAAACGATTTTCCGGCGGTCGGGCTGGCAATCTGAAGTTTTTTTGGGTCAAACCTTAAGTCAACCTTGACGGCATTAACGTCTTTTTTCCCTGAGTTCATAAAAATAGAGACATCAAAAGTGTTATCCACGAAAAAAGTGCCGGCCGAAGGTGAAAAATATAAAGAACCGCCTTCGGCCCGGGCAGGCAGGAAAGGGAAGAAAAGAAAAACCACAACGAATAAAGCAAATAAGAATTTCAGTTTTTTGTGGTACGTTTCAGGTTTCATGTTGCGCGTTTCATGTCTAAAAAATTATCCTGTCCACCAATAAAGCATTATTGAAAAGTCAGTTAAAGTAACTTTGCCGTCGCAGTTTAGATCCGAAGCGACGTTTTTCGGTTTGCCCCAGTTGTAGAGCAAGATGGAGAAATCTATTAAATTTACCCTTTTGTCGTTATTGATATCAGGGCTGCGAGGGCAGCCAGTAGTTGTTTTTCCGAGCTGGAATGTCAGGGTCTGGGAAAAAGTGGAGAGCAGACCATCGGGCGAGGCGGATTTGGCGCGAGTATTGTGCGAGCCCTCCTCTAATGGCGAAGTGTCAAAGGTATAGAACCAGACGCCGTCGGTTCCGGCTTTTGCTGTTTTGATTATTTCTCCCGCTGAATTAACGGAAATTGTTATTTCGCTTTGGGGAGCCGTTTGTCCTAAAATATCCAAGGACTCTCCTTTTTGGAGCGCGGTTTTGCTCAAGTCAATCGTAGGCGGCAGGAAAATTCCGCCGACGGTTGTCGTCATTCCTGACGTGACATTTGTGGTGAAGCTGAAAGTGATGGACCTTCTGCCCGCGCTGTCTTCTGCCCATAAGCCAAAGGTGTAAATCCCGCCGCTAGCCAAAGAGATCTCTGCTTTAAAATTAGCTTGAGCATCAGCTTTTATTATGGCGGATATTTGGCCGTCTTTTAAAACAGTAATATCGCTTGATGGATAAGCTTTGCCTTGCAAAATAACCTTGGTGCCCGTTGGGACAGGCGTGCCTCCTCCGCCTCCACCTCCTCCGCCACCGCATTGGCCACAATCGGACGGACAGTTTGAACAGGTTTCAGAGCCATTGCAGGTGCCGTCTCCGCAGGCAGCGCTGGGTGCGACAGGCGTGGCAGAAACTTGTGAAGAGGTAGAAATGGCGTTGCCAAAGGCGTCCTGTGCCCGGACAACAAAATAATAAGGCGTGCCATTGGTCAGGCCGCTGCGCGTACTGGCCCAAACATTACCGACATCTGTATAGGTGTAAGGCCCGCCGGAAACAGTTGACTGGCCGACATCGTAGCCAGAAACCGTCCAGCCCAAGTATCCGGTCGAAGCGCTCCAGGAAAGGTCTACCTGGCCGTTGCCGGCAGTGGGCAAAACTGAAAAAACTGTGGCAGTGGGGAAGTATAAAAAGCCGGAAGACAGGCCGAAGCCCGTAGCCGAAGCCGAGCTTGTGCCGATGCTGATCTGGCTGATAACGCTGTGCAAGTTATAGCTGGTTGAGCTTGAGAAGCTGCCGGGCGCAATAACAGGGTCAAGGATTTTGTAGCTAGTAGCGGTAAATTCATCGGCAAAAGCGAAACCAGCCAGGCCTAAAAAAAAGATGGCAAACAGAACAAAGAAGTTTTTGGCAGAAATTTTTAAAAACACGGTTTTCAAGGCGATTTATCCCCACACCAGAAGACCATATGCGTAAGCCCTTGGATGAATGGTTAAATAGTCCGAAGGATAAATGATAACACCATGGGCGTAAGCCCGCGGTGTGGGGATTTATTTTTGAAGTCACAGCGGGTAAGCGGCAAAAATGTCCAAAACAAAGAAAATAAGATGCGCTTAGGTGTGGTTCTTTAGCTAATGGATCACAAACTTGCCAGAAAATGGCTGATCAGAAAATTTACAGATGATTCAATCGCTGTTTTTACTGATTCAAATATAGAGGCAAATCTGGAGCTTCTGGCAGGCGGCGCATAAATTATTCCGCCGCCCCCGCTGCCACCATCGCCGGAAATATGATAGTAGACGCGCACCTGAACGGCGTCAACTTTGACAGTGGTGCCGGTCGGCTGGGCTATGATGCGCAGACGAAAGTCGTTCCCAAAGTCGCTAATTACCCACGCTCTGCCCCAAAGGTTGGCAGAGCCGCCAAGGCGGTAGACTACGTCAGAAGTGGTTAAGGTGTCTGTGGCTTTTGTCTCTGTTACCGCAGTTCCGGTATTTGAGGAAAGGGCGGCCTGAATGGTGCCGCCTGCCGGATCCCCCAACGCCTCAATTTTTACTTCAATCCCGTCAATTGTGTTGCCGGCCGGGATATTGAAAGAAAATCCGCCATAATCCTGGCCCGAGTCTGTGCCTGTCCTGGTTGCATAGTTGTTGTCAGAAACATAGGCATAGGTCGCGTCAGTCCAGTTATTCTGAACTGTGCCAAGAGAGGAAGGCGCGATAAATCCTGCTTCACCGCCAATCTCTTCGCCAGGCAAATTGGGCAATCCTTGTGTCATGGGAGTGCCTGGCGGCGGAGCTCCGCCAATGCTCTGGCCGGCGCCAAATCCGCCGATCTTTGAATGAGAGGCGCCAACCAGAGAGCCGCCAGATGTGATAGAAACTAAGGAAGTTGCGCCTGTGAGAACGATATTTGAAGCAGACAGGCCAAAAGTCATTTCATCGCCAGAATTAATGCTGGCAACGCTGGCTTTCAGGATATAGTTTAAAGTGGTGGTGGCGGAAAATGGAGATGAGAATGCGATTGTGCCGTTGGAATCGGAGATATTGGGAGAGCCAGAGTCGCCAACCTGGTCGTCGCCAACGTCAACCACGCCATTGCCGTCATAATCGCGGTAGAGTTTGGCGTTTGTTATATTGCCAGTGGTAAAGCCGTGAACATTTGAAAGCGAAACAGTAAGATTACTGATCGTTGTATCCTCTCCGGTAGGCGTCAGCTTGAACCTGAAAAGGTTGCTGTCAGATATTTCAGCGTTGGAGATATCAAATTTATTTGTTTCCTGGCCAGCGGTGTGGATTGCCTCGGCCATTTTACCTTTAATAACAACTGTTTTGCTGTCGTTCGCATCAGAAACAATATCGGTATAGCCGTCTTTAAAAACCTGGAGAGCCACGGCGGCGGCGTTCACCTGGCTGAAACTGGTGAATCCCAGGCCCGAAATAGTCAGAGTATC
>JAZDMV010000025.1:0-12247 GCA_043800535.1 bacterium
GCGGCGCGGCGGGCGGGGTAATAGCCAAAAATAATGCCAATGGCCGCGCAGACGCCGAATGCCAGAAGCACGGATGAAATTGTAAGAGTGGTTTGAACGATGTTGAAATATGAGATCGTAAGGCCCGCCATCCAGCCGATAAAAATCCCGATGGCGCCGCCGGCAAAGGTCAAAGAAACTGCTTCGGCAAAAAACTGGATGTTTATGTCGTTTTTTTTGGCACCTATGGCTTTTCTCAAACCGATCTCTTTTGTCCGTTCGGTCACGGTTGTCAGCATCATATTCATGATGCCAATGCCGCCGACAAGCAGAGAGATTCCGGCAATGGCGGAAAGCAGCATGGTGAACGTCTGGGTAACACTGGTGGCGGCGGCGGCGATATCGGCCTGATTGATGGTGCTAAAATCAGCTTGGGTTGGGTCGCCGATGTTGTGTCGTAAAAGCATAAGTTCGGTGATCTGTTCCTGGGCGAACGTAGTTGAATTTGCATCTTGCGCCGCCGCGCTGATGGTTGTTACGTACTGGTCGCCGGAAAGAAATCGCTGGGCAGTGGAAAGGGGAATAAATATCATATCGTCCTGGCTGCCAAACCCGCCTCCGCCTTTTGTTTTTGTCAGACCGATGACCTTGAACTCAATGCGGTTTATCTTTATTGTCTGGCCAACAGGGTCAACGTCCGTGCCAAAAAGGTCATCACGGACAGTAGTCCCGATGATCGCCACTTTCGACGCGCTTTCCATATTCTGGCTCGTAATAAAAGAGCCGCTGTCAACCTGAAGATTCCTTACGTCCGGATATTCGGGAACAGTGCCGACAACCTGTGTGTTGGTGTTCTGGCCTTTGGCGGTTATCTGATAGCGGCCGGAAACTTCGGGAGCAACCGCTTTTATTTGGGTCACTTCTTTGACAATGGCCTGGGAGTCGGCAAGAGTTAGGGTTCTGGCCGAGCCGCGGCCCTGGTTGACTGTTACGCCTGGTCCGCGCTGGGCGCCCGGCATAATTATTATCAAATTTGAACCGATTGACTGAATGCTTGATTCAATTGAGCCCTGCGCTCCTTGACCGATCGAGATAAGAGTTATGACTGAAGCGATGCCGATGACAATGCCAAGAACGGTGAGGCCTGATCTGGCCTTGTTCGCCGAAAGAGCGGAATATGTTTCTTCTAAGATGTCGGAGATTTTCATATAAGTTTTTTCATTTGTATCTTTTTGTCATCTACTATCTGGCCGTCTTTTATGTGGATGATACGACCGGCGTGTTCGGCAACGTCTGATTCGTGGGTGATCAAAACAATGGTTTTGCCCTGTTCCAGATTAAGTCTTTGAAATGTTCCAAGCACAATTTCTCCGGTTTTGGTGTCCAAATTTCCGGTCGGCTCATCAGCCAGGATGAGGGATGGGTTGTTGACCAAAGCTCGGGCAATGGCCACTCGCTGGATCTGACCGCCTGAAAGCTGGTTTGAAAGATGAAAAAAATGGTCTTTGTCCATACCGGCGGAAACAAGCGCCGCTTTTGTTCTTTCCTCCCGTTCCTGGGCATTTATGTTTGCATAGATCAAAGGCAGCATGGCATTGCGCAAAACAGTAGAACGGGGGAGAAGATTGAAAGATTGAAAAACAAATCCTATTTTTCCTTTTCTGATGTCGGCTAGTTCGTCGTCGCTCAAAGTTGAGACATCTTTTCCGTCAAGAAGATACGTGCCACTGGTGGGTGTGTCCAGAGCCCCCAAAATGTGCATGAGCGTTGACTTGCCGGAACCAGAAGGCCCCATGATGGCGACAAATTCGCCGTCCTGGATTTTAAAAGACACGCTGCATAAGGCCTGAAAATCCGTTTCGCCGGTTTTATAAAGTTTTGTGATGTTTTTGGCTTCTATCATTTTTTTAACGCCCAATAGCGCGGATTGTCCCGCTGCCGCCACCAAACAGCGAGTTTTGCTGGGTTGTGGTTTGGGTGGCAGTTGAACTGACGGTGCGTGAGATTATCTGGTCGCCTTCTTTTAAGCCGGAAGTGATCTCGGTTGAGGTGTCATTTGAAATGCCGGTTTGCACTGTGACTTCTCGTGGTGCCAGGAGCGAAGTGACTCCTTGGCTGATTTGTGCCGTGGATGAAGTCTGCGGCTGGTCGAGCACTTGGACATACTGGCTGTTATCGGCGGTTTTTATGGCAGAGTTCGGGACATAAAGGGCGTCTTGTTTTACGTCTGTGATTATCTGGGCCGAAGCGCTCATGCCGGGCTTGACCCGGTCGTCCTGCGTGTCAAAACTTAATTTTACGTTATAGCTGACAACGCCTTGAGTGACAGTTCCGAGCGCGTCAATTTGCGCGACTTGGCCGCTGATGGAAAGGCCGTCTATCGCGTCAAATGTCAGCGTGGCCTTCTGTCCGGTCTTTACTTCTGCCGCATCAACTTCGTTAAGAGAAATTTCAGCGACGCGCTGTTTTGTTATAAGCGTCGCGACTGCTGTGCCGGAAGAAGCGGCGTCTCCCTTTTTGATGTTAAGTGCCACGATCACTCCGTCAAACGGGGCCCTGATCACATAGTCATTAAGTTTTTCCCTGGCGTCAAGGAGCGCGTTTTCTCTTTGTTTTATGGTGAGCTCCTGGGATTGCAGATCTAGGGCATCGGCACCGCTTTTTAGCTTTTCCAAAGAAGCGGTTTTTTCGATGATCGAGCGGTCTGCGTTTTGAAGGGAGTTTTTGCTGTTCTGAATGCCGGTTTTTGAGGAGAGGAGATTGCCTAAATGCGAATTTGTTTTTCCAGTATAGCCGCCAAGAGTTGTGAGCTGCGTATCGGCTGTTACCTGCGGTTTTAAGTCGTGCAGGCGAAGTGTGTCTTCATAGAACTGGATAAGATTGTTGGCGCTTTTTATCGCTTCGGCGATATCTTTGGTGGTGTCGTATGTCTGGCTGATGAGCGATTCAATCGTTTGGGTGTCTGAAAAACGGCTGGCAGATTTGTAATCTTCAAAATTCTGGTCGTATTCAGTGCGAGCTTTTTGATAGACGCTATTTGCTTGATTCCGGTATTGGTTGGCTTTCTCGTCGTATACTTTTGCCGCGTCGGCGTAATAGTCTATGTTTGATACGTATGTGGTGATCGAGTCGTCAAAAAGAACGGTCTGGAGGCCGGTCATTATTGTGGGAAGGTCAAGAAAGGCGTTGGAAGCGGTATTGAATCCGTCGTCGTAGGATCTTTGCAGATCGTCATCCGTTTTTTGCCGCGACTGCTGGGCATCGCTAAGCGCATTTTCTGCCTGCATTAGAGAAAGCGCGTCTGCCGGCTGATTCAGTTTTGCCAAAGAAAGGCGGGCGCTGTCCAGATTTACCTGGGCGTCGCGGATGGCTTTTAGGGCGTCCTGGCTGTCCAGGCGCGCGATGATAGTGCCTGCTTTTACTTCTTGTCCGTTGGTAACGCCGACGAATGTTACGTCTCCGGATGCTTTGGGTTTTATGTCAATCTGGTTTGAAGCTGAAACTTGGCCGCTGCCGGAAATTGAACTCACCAGCGTCCCTTTTTGGACCGCGGCCAGAACATAACTGGTTTGTGCACCGGTTTTGATGAGCGAATTGTAAGCAAAATAGCCGCCAGCGGTGGCGGCCAGAACGATTATCACGGTCAGAAATTTATGTTTTTTTGCTAATAAAAAAATTTTTTTCAGCATGGAGTTTTTTACGAGAGTTAAAGTTAGTAATAAAAAAGAAAATTTCAGGCCTCTGTTCAAAAATTGCTTGAACAGAGCGCCTGAAACTTCCTCGTTTTTAATGACACGGTCTACCACATCATGCCATGAAAACCGAATCCTCGCATTCCTTTGCCCTGTTTGCCGTTAGCGGACTGGTTCTGCATAAATTGCAGGCGTTTGTCGGCCTGGGCTTGTGTGATCACTCCCTTTTCAACCAGCGTCTGGAGGTCTGATTTTATCTGCTGCAGGCGGGCTTCTTTAACTTTTGCCTGAAGTTGCTCCTGGCTTATTCCTTTTTCTTCGGCAAGTGTTTTTAGTGATTTGCCTTCGGCCCAGGCATTTTTTATATCGTCAACACTGATGCCAAGCAGATCGGCTTGTTTTTGAAACATGGTCTGCTGCTGGGTGGCAATTTGGTCGGGAGTTAGATTGCCGAACAGGCCAAAAAAACCATGCGCTGAAGCGGCGTTAACGCCGATAAAAGCCGAAAGTCCGAGCAAAGGAACCAGGGAATAGATCAAATATTTGCTTTTCATAATTTTGCACTTTTTAGTTTTTATTTCGCCTAGGCAATAATTACTACAATAAAAAAACATCTTTATTTCATCGGCATGAACCATCCTCCGGGGCGGGGGAGTCGTTGGCGCTTTATATTGCCCATCATTTCGTCAATTCGGCGTATGCCGAGCGCCTTCACGCTGTTGCCGGAACGTTCTCCTAAAATCATAACGCGGTCGTCTTTTTGAAAATCTATGCCCAGGGGGAAACTGGTTTCTGGACTAACAATAATTGTCAGTTTTTCTCCTTTAAGGTCTTCCATTAAAAAGCCATCATTGGTTATCTCAATTATTGTGCCGATATGTGCGTTTTCCATTCTGGGCATGCCAAATTCACGGTAGAACGGGCCGGCAATAGGCAGTTTTTCTTGCCTTGCGCGCAAAAATAGTCTTTCGTGAAATGTGGTTTTTGCGGCGATCAGGCCGGCGACGGCCACAAAAGCGATGATGGCGGCCAGAGAATAAAGAAGTGGTTTGCGATACGCGAAAGAATAATGGCGAACCATAATTTCCAGCAGAATTACAAAAATTATCCCGACAAGAATAAGCAGCCAGGGGAAAGAGATCAAAAACACGCCCATGCCCCGCCAGCCGAAGGCCGGCAGAAACCAGACGCCTGTTTGGCGAAGGATGAAAAGGATGAAGCTTGTCAGATACAGCAACGCGAATGTCGCGATAACAAAGCCGGCAACAAAAAGCCCGGCCTTCAAAATAAAATGCCATCTTGGCCGCATTTTAGCCTTACCGCTTTTGATCTTTTCCAGTATTAAATTTTGTAAAGATTTATTTTGTGGTTCTTCCATAGGTATTAATGGCGCATATATTCATTATTTAACATTTTTTTCAAGACGCTTTTTCCTCGGTTCAGCCGCACGCCAACGGTTGAAACGGGAATTCGTATAACTTCAGCGATTTCCCGATAAGACATTTCTTCAAAAAAATAAAGCACCAGCACTTCGCGGTATTTGAAGCGGAGCTTGTCCAAATACTTATCTATCACGTTTTTTATTTCTTTTTGGCTGGTTTTTAGATCAGCGGTTTCTTTGGCCAAAAGATGAGGGAACAGGATGTCAAAATCAAATAAAGACAGCGGCAGGCGCTGTCTTTTCTTAAGCGCGTTCACGCATTCGTTATGTGCGATGCGATAAAGCCAAGGCGAAAATTTTAGCTTTACGTCAAAGCTCAAAATATTGGCATAGGCCTTTAAAAAAACCTCCTGCACGAGGTCTTCGACATCCTGGATACGCGAAAGAAACTTTCTGGCATATCGGGTGATCTTTGGCGTGTACCGTTCCAACAAAACTCCAAAAGCCTCGGTATCGCCAGCTTGGACCTTTGATGCGATTTCTTCGTCGGTTAGTTGGCCCATAACAAACTACTTTATTAATACAATAGCAAGATTATTATTATTACATATGCATCAAGTGTTTGCAATAAAAGATAAGATTATGATAAGATTATTTTATGGAAAATCTGCCAAAACATATTGCGATAATTCCCGACGGCAACAGGCGATGGGCCAAAAGCAGAGGGAGGCTGGCTTGGGACGGCCATCGGGCAGGCGCTAAAAACTTTGAAAAGATCACCAAGGCCGCGCAGAAAATCGGCATTTTTTGCCTGACTTTTTGGGGTGGCTCCTATGACAATTTAACAAAGCGGCCGGAAAAAGAATTAAAATTTTTGAAAGAAGTTTACAGAATAAATTTTGTACGCCTTTTGAAAAATAAGGATATTTTTCGCAATGAAATCAAGGTAAGCGTTTTTGGGCAATGGCCCGAGTTGCTGTCGGAAAGGATAATGCAGCCAATAGAAAAAATAATTGAAAAGACAAAGGATCATCATAAAAAGTTTTTAAATTTTCTGATCGGCTACAATGGCACTTATGAAATGCTGGACGCTATAAAAAAAATTGTCGCGAAAGCCCGGCAGGAAAAAAATTTGGAGGTGACAGAGGAGCTGTTAAAGGCCAATCTTTGGACAAAAGACCTGCCACCGGTTGATCTAGTTATCAGGACAGGCCTTGAAGGAGACCCTCATTGGTCAAATGGTTTTATGATGTGGGATACAGCGGATTCCCAGTTTTATTTTACCGAAACCCTTTGGCCGGATTTTTCTGAAAAAGAATTTATAAAAGCAGTTGAAAGTTATGCAAAGCGAGAGAGGAGACTGGGAGCGTAGACTAACAACTAGCCACTACTCATATGAATCACCGTGAGCTTATTGATCGTTTAATAAAAGATGGCTATCTAAAAACACCAAGGATAATCAGCGCGTTTAGAAAAATAGACCGTGTTGATTTTGTTCCGAGAAACTTGAAGAAAGAAGCATATATTAATACCCCTTTGCCTCTTGGCCACGGCCAGACGATTTCTCAGCCCCTGACTGTTGCTTTTATGCTTGAATTGCTGCAGCCGCAATCAGGAGATATTATTTTGGATATCGGTTCCGGCTCTGGTTGGCAGGCGGCTCTTTTGGCGGAAATAGTAGGAGAAAAAGGGAAAGTTTACGCGATGGAAATAATAGAACAATTGGCTGAGTCAGGCAGGGCGAACGCGGAAAAATACGGATTTGTTACTAACGGCCGCATCGAGTTTCTTCGGGGCGACGGCAGCGAAGGATTGGCAGAAAAAGCGCTGTTTGATAAAATTATTGCCGCGGCGACATCCCAGTCTCTCCCTGGCGCATGGATGGAGCAGATTAAGGTCGGCGGGCGAATTGTCTGCCCTATTAAAACGAGCATTTTTTTACTGGTAAAAAAAGAAGATAGTGAATTCGATGAATTTGAACATCCAGGCTTTGCTTTTGTGCCGCTTGTAAAAAATAAAATATAAAATCTTTCGAGGGTCTAGAAATGTTTAAAAAATTCATTTATCTTTTTATTCTTTGTATAATCGTTTTTGCCGGCGTTGTCGGTTTTATTTTTTACGGCCTTTATCAGTTCTATATGCCGTTTGGCGAGGGCGGCGTAAAAACAGTCGTCATTGAAAAGGGGCAGGGGGTGAAAGACATTGCGGCCGAGCTCAAGGATGAAAATTTAATAAGCAGCCCATTTTGGTTTAAAACATATATCTGGCTTTCAGGGAAACAGGTGAATCTGCAGGCAGGTGAGTATTCGTTTGGCTCGGGCTTGAGTTTAGTTGAGGTGGCGGATTCAATTTTGCAAGGAAAAGTTGTCCAGAACAATATTTGGGTGACGACCCCCGAAGGATTTACTTCAAAGCAGATTGAAGGCCGTCTGGCTGAAAGCGGTCTTTTTTCGGCCAACGGGCTTGTATCTGTCGGCTTGGACGATTTTAGGGCTGAGTACGAAAGCTTAAAGGATTTACCAGCCAAGGCTAGCCTCGAAGGATTTTTGTTCCCCGATACCTATAAATTTGAAAAAGACGCGGCGCAGGATGAAATTCTGGACAAGATGCTTTCTAATTTCGAGAGCAAGCTAACGGGAAAAATGCGCTCAGATATTGCCTCTCAGGGGCGGACGATTTTTGAAATAGTCATTATGGCCAGTATTTTGGAAAAAGAAGTGAAAACAGGTGTTGACCGAAAAATCGCCTCCGGGATTTTCTGGCAGCGACTGGCCGATAAATATCCTCTGCAGTCAGACGCAACCTTAAGCTATATTTTTGACGATAACTACACTCGCCATACCATTGAGCAGACAAAAGTTGATTCGCCTTATAACACTTATAAATATATTGGCCTGCCGCCTGGGCCGATAAATAACCCGGGCCTGGACGCGATAGAAGCAGCGATTTATCCGCAAAAGACAGATTACTATTTTTTTATCACCAAGCCCGACACCGGCGAAGCAGTTTTTGCCAAGACGCTGGAAGAACATAATCTAAATAAGGCTAAATTCTTAAAATAGCTGGCTAATATTGACATAGAACCGGTGGTTTGATATGGTGTAAGCAACTGAATAGCCCTCCTACGCCCTAAAGGCTTCGGACGGGCAAGCCCAATACAGCAGGCCCTTCGATAAGCTCAGGGAGCAAATCGTAATATAAGTCCTGCTCAGGCGCGAAAATAGCTTATAGCAAATAGCGTATAGCTTGTAGCAATAAATTATTGCAATAGGCCATGTACTATTGGCTTTTTGCCATTTATGGTCGTACGCCTGGAAAGCGTGCGTTTTTTATTTTTTTTCTGTCATTCCGGACTTGATCCGGAATCCATAAGGTACAAATCTGGATTCCTGCTTTCGCAGGAATGACAAACATAGGATGTTAACGAGAAAAGAAAAACAGGAATTAGTTGATAAATTAGCTCAGAAACTGAAAGATGTAAAATCAGCGGTTTTTACCGATTATAAAAGCTTAAAAGTCTCGCAATTGAAAGAGTTGAGGCGGCTTTTAAAAGGGGTGGAGACCGAATTTAAAGTGGCCAAAAAAACGCTGATTGATTTGGCACTTAAAAAAGCCGACGTGAAGGATGTGAGCGCCAAAAATATGTCAGGTCAGATCGCGCTCGCCCTAAGCTTTAAAGACGAAGTTTCCGCTGCCAAAGCCATAGACAAATTTTCAAAGAAAAACGAAGGACTGAAAATCGTAGGCGCGATTCTGGACGGAAAGTTTTTGGGCGAAAAAGAGGCCAGGGCTCTGGCCAAAGTTCCTTCTCGCGAGCAGTCACTCGGCAAATTGATTGGTACCTTAAACGCGCCGCTATCAGGCCTGGTTTCTGTGCTTGGCGGAAATTTAAGAAGTTTGGTTTTTGTATTATCGGTTATTAAGAAATAATATTAACGAATAATGTGAATGCCGCTGGTGCGGCCGCGAATTATACAAATATTTGCATAATTAGTGGGCGAAGCCATTTGCATAATTCGTCAAACAATATGTCTGAAGAAAAACAGAACGAGCAGGAGTTTGAAGTTCCTGCTAAATTCAAGGACTTAGTAGAAGAGATAGAAAAATTGTCTGTTCTTGACTTGGCGGAGCTCGTCAAGGTGCTGGAGAAAAAGTTCGGTGTCAGCGCCGCGATGCCAATGGCTATGGGAATGGTCGCCTCTGGCGGTGGCGAGGCAGAAGGCGGAAAAGTTGAAGAAAAAACGGCCTTCAATGTTGAACTTAAGGCAGCAGGCGATCAGAAGGTTAATGTGATAAAAGTTGTCCGCGAAGTGACTGGTGTTGGTTTAAAGGAAGCAAAGGATCTGGTTGATGCAGCGCCCAAAAACGTAAAAGAGGGCGTAAAAAAGGAAGAGGCAGATGAAATAAAGCAGAAGCTTGAGGCAGTCGGTGCAACAGTAGAAATTAAATAAGGAAACAAAATTGAAAATCCCTGCTATTAGCGGGGATTTTCAATTGAGTATTTCACTGAGGTTAATTGGTGGGGTGATTATTTTACGGTTTTTATCCGGCTGGCTGGCGGGCGGTTCTGGCTCCTGTTGTGTCTGAAGCAATAATATAGCAAGGTGTCTGGTTTTTTCCTGTTCTCGCAGCACTTTATTGATTTGATCAGAAATATCAGGTAAGCCGGGGCGGCTTGTGACTAGTTGTTTTAAGCCATTAGCCGAAAAAACTTCTTCTATTTGTGGCGTGGCCATTATTAGAATATCTTCGGCCTCAATGTTTCCGGAAACAACGCTGGAAAAAATTTTTGAAGGGTCAGGGTCGCGCGTATCAGGGACGGCCTTACGGCCGAGGTCAATGAAATGGCCCTGGCGGAATAGGTATGTTTTGGAATCGCCGGCTTGCGCAAACTGAAGGTTTCGGCCGGCAATTGTTGCGCAGATAAAATGGATCTTATTCATCCATTCGCAGTTTCCCTGTTTGGCCAATTCGTCAAGATGACTGTTTGCTTTTTTGAGGGCGGACTGGAGGCTTTTTAGGGCGCCTTTCTGCGGATAGGAATAGTATTCGCGTTTAATAAGCGAAGCGAGTAAATTGTTAAGATGCCCGCAGTCCCTGATAAGGCACAGTCCAGCTACAATAAAAAGGTTGCCAAGAGGCATCTGCTCCATGTTTTCGGGCTGAAAACGAAAAATCTCGCAAACCGTGCGCGGCTTGCTTGAGATTTGTTTGGGCTTTGACGAGCCGGAAATTATCTCTTCGGTTTTGATATCCATTTATGCCACGTATTATATCATGAATTCGCGACGCAAATAAATCCCCACACCACGGATTTACGCCGTATGGCGTTCTGACTTCTTTTCTGGTTATTTAACCATCTATTGGTGCACATAGTTTTTTTGGTGTGGGGATAAATATCTACCGTTAACAGCACGATGGCACTTCACAAAAAAATTTAGAGGAGCTATATTAAGGTAAGATATTCATATAGTAAAAATGGCAGCGAAGGAGGAGCTTTGCGGTCATTTTTATGCGTTTATTATGCCAGAACAAATTCTAGAAACATTATTCGACTCGCCGGTCAAGGTTAAGCTTCTGAAGCTTTTTTTGCGAAATCCGGAGAAGTCTTTTAATATGAAAGACATCTCGGAAAAAACACAGGCGCCGTTTAGATCGGTATCGAATGAAGTAGACGGCCTTGCCGGTATCGGCTTTCTTAAAGACAGGCGGATAACGAAAACGAAAAAAGGTCTGCCGGCGGGCACTTATTTTTCCGTCAGTCCAGATTTTGATTTTTATCACGAGCTTCGGAGTTTGGTTTTAAAATCAAGCCCGACTTCAAAAGAGAAGATTTTAAAAAAAGTTTTACGGCTCGGCCGGATCCGGCTTCTGCTTCTGGCCGGCATATTTCTTAATTCCGACAACAGCCGGCTGGATCTGTTTATCGTCGGGGATAATGTTAATCACAGGAAGTTGTCGCAGTTTTTAAAAGATATTGAATCAGAAATAGGCAAGGAGCTTGCGTTTGCCGTTATGAACAGCAAAGAGTTTTATTACCGCTATCATATGTTTGATAGATTTGTGCATGATATTCTGGAAAAGCCGCATGAAAAGCTGGTAAATAAATTGAGGATATAATTCTTTCAGGTCATGCAGGACTTGATCCGGCATCGAGCTTGGATTCCCACTTTCGCGGGAATGACAAGAAGAGGGCGCGTAGCCCACCAGCTTGCCCCGTCAAATTTGGACACTTAGCTCAGTGGTAGAGCGTTCGCTTCACATGCGAAAGGCCACAGGTTCGAGCCCTGTAGTGTCCACACCAATCCGCTTTAAACTATTTGTATCTACGTAAATCTATGGCAAATAAATATAAAATAGTTGTCTTTGTCCCCGAGTCACATACTGATGTAGTTCGTAAGGCAATGGGTGATGCGGGAGCTGGAAAAATAGGAAATTACACCTATTGTAGTTTTTCAAGTAAAGGCATCGGTAGGTTCAAGCCAGAAGAGGGAGCAAATCCCACCATTGGGAAAGTTGGTAATTTGGAATCCGTAGAAGAAGAAAGGATAGAGGTGGTGGCGGATAAACAGGTGGTTGATAGTGTATTATCCGCAATTAAACGTGTTCATCCATATGAAGAGGTTGTAATAGATGTTTATCCGTTAGAGGGTTTATAGACCAATTATTAATGCTTTGGATATTTTGGTTCCAACTGGCACGGACGAGGTCCACTGTATATTTTTTTAACGGGGTAAGTTGCAAAGTTCGTTGGCTCGAGCTTAGCAACACCCACTTTAATTAGTGGCAATATGCCTTTGTGGACAAAAAGTGGACAACAAAAATAGCAAATAGCGAATAGCAAATAGCAAATAATCAAAAGAATGGCTTAATAGAGCCATTCTTTTGATTTGGGCGAAAAACGAATAGATACCCATAAATAAGGTGGGAAATGATGATTGACACTTTCTGGTAAAGTGGGATAAAATTTACTTGCAGTGTCTGATTGTGGATAAAAGTGGGGATAAAACGACAAATCTGTGGATAACTAAAGGGCTTTGTTCCAGCTAAGCGGGGTAACAAAACCTTTACCCCGCCCTCTATGCACTATACTTATGTGCTTAAAAAAGGAAATGGCGATTGGTACATTGGATACACAGATAATTTAAAGAGAAGATTTTGTGAACATCAGAAAGAATGGCTATGTGCATTGGTA
>JAZDMV010000028.1:0-2442 GCA_043800535.1 bacterium
GGCATTCGTGCTATTCGTTAATACCAGGGTTTCTAAGATTGATCACATTTCCTTCAGTCAACGGTTTTTGCTGCGGAACTTGTTGAGGTGGTGGGACGGACGGTTTTTGCTGCTGGCCAAGATTTATCACTCTTGTGTCAGATGCGGGAGACGACATTTGTTTTGGCGGAGCGGGACGGACTGGCGGAGGCGGAATATATGGTTGGGTCGGCCTTTGGGCCGGTTGCAGTGGTGGCGCGGAAACGGGTTTTGGCGCTGCAACAGCAGGTGTTGGCACAACAGCCGATTGCTTTTGCGGTTGCGTTTTTTGGCCTGCCTGCGCTTCGATCAGTTTTTCTATGGAAAGCAGGCCGGTCTTTTTTGAAAATGGAAGCAGGGTATGTTCATCAAATGATTTTAACACAAAATTCAAAACATTTCTTTCTTGTTCGCTTAGCCCTTTGGCATTTGGGCTGTCATGGATATATTTTATTCTTATCATGGCGATGTCCTGTTCCGGAAACTGGCTTTTGTATTTTGCGTAATCAGCCAGCCAATTAGCCACGGAAGGCGTTCTTAAATTCGGCGAGTCGGCCAGCTTGATCGGTTTTTCGGAAATGATTTGGACCCCTATTTTTTCGTTTTGCAGCATAGCCGTGCTTATATCGCGGCCGATAAGTTCTTCTGGGGTGACAGCCGGTTGAGGGGCAGCTGTTGTTTCGGGAGCGTTTTCTAGATTAAGCGTCTGCGGCTGATTAGTCGGTTTGACAGCTTTTTGTGACCACTCTTGTGCCAGCAATTCTGCGGCTGGAAAGAAGGATTTTATGGGTACGAAGAGAGTTTTTGTCAAGGACGATGCAATGCCGGCCGCGATTGGTTCTGGCAGAGCCGCTGTCTTCTCCAGTGCTTCAAGCATTTTTTCCAACGGCAACTCACCAACAAATATTTGGCCAATTAGTTTTGCGGTTTTGGCTTGTCTCTCTGGCGTCAGACCATAGCTTGTGGTTGTTTTAGAAATCTCTTCTGTCGTGAGATTTGACAAAAGGATTTTTTTAACCGGCTCGGGTAACCCTCTCAATTTTTCTAAGAAATCTGTGGGCATGGTAAATTTATAAATTTTGTATTATTGGGTCGCGGTCTGCTATGTTTCTGAGGGCCGCGGTCGGGCCTGTATTTGGCAATGATCTTAGATATGCGGCTAAATTTTTGGCAGCGTCTCCTTTCTCCATCTTTTCAAATACGCCGTGCAAGAGGTTTGGCGATATATTTTTGGCAATTTCAGCATGCAGGGTGGGATCAAAACTTTGTAACCGTTTCAGGCCGTCAGCGCCCGCTGTTTTTGCCCAGTCCCCCTGCATTGTTGGATCTGTCAGGTATGTTAAGTCACCGCTCTGCGAAGCGTAGGCATATTGGACTTGTTTGTTTGTGCTATTTGTAGGATCAGCAGCGAGATGTTGCAGACTATCCACTAACGCTTTTTTGTGTGCGGAAGATTTACTTCTTAAATCCTCTATTTGTTTTGGCGTCGAAAGTTTGGTGATAGCTGCAACAACTCTGTCGTCTTCGAGCGCAACAGAGGAGATTAAATTTAAGTTACCTTCCTGGACTGCGGCAGCAATTGCGTTTTCAAGTTTGAGTGGATCAGTTATCGCATCTACCCTGTTCTTTAATAATTTTTCAAGGTTTTCACGATCGTTAAATTTCCTAAGAGTTTCTTCGGCCTTTTGTGCTAATGTACCATTTACAAGAGCATTACCAGCGGCATCTCTTCTGTTATTAAGCCCTCTCTTCAGCATGACTCTTGTGGCGGCAAGATCGCCTTTATTGGTCTTTTCTATAATTGTGTTATCGCTCATATGCTCCATTATATCTTGCTGCCTCTTTATGTATTTTCTTTCTGCTAGCTGACGCTGACTGCGTTCGGCCCTGGCTTCAAGTCTGGCTTTGGTTTTATCCATTCCCTGGCCTTCCGCAAATTTGCCTAATTTCAGACTTATACCCGCTGACACTCTGTCTTTTAACCCGCGAGCTCTATCCGCTCCATACTCAACCGGTCGCATGGCCTGCTTTCCTGCCCATTTCTTGGCTTTATTGGCCTGGCCCTGGGCAAAGCCCATGAGGCCGCTGGCGCCGACAGCGCCCAAACTTTTAGCCGCGTAAAGCGCGGCGACAAGAAGCCCGATGACGATTATATAATTGAAAACAAATCCGGCGTTAAAAGTAGTGGCGCTGGCAAAACTTACATTTTTGCCGCTTTCAATCAATGTTTTTACGGCTATAAAAAGAAACAGACCATAGGCAGGCGCAAAAAATGCCTGGTTGAAAAATGTGCTCCACCACTTGGTGTATGAAGAGCGTTGGACAGGAAGAATATAAGCAAGCCAGGCCAGCGGGGCGAGGATTAATAAAAACCAAAGATAAATTACCCGGATAATTAATAAAATCGCGCCGGCAAAAAAAACA
>JAZDMV010000012.1:0-3549 GCA_043800535.1 bacterium
TCAATGCGAATGACGCGTAATGCCGTTTTACTACAGGCCCTTCGACCCTGCTCAGGGTAAACCCATCTTGTCGGGGTGCTGGGAATTGCACCCAGTCTATACCCTCCCGAAGGGTACGTACTACTGGCATACTCCACCCCGTCAACTAAATTACGTTACCCAATATTTTTCCTTCGTCATTTTGTCTTCTTTCATCTCTATATCATTCCTTTCTCTTTCCGCGTTTTGGCTCAAGAAGCTCAGATTTTTTTCATCTAATTTGCCTAGCTTGATAATTTCTTTTTCCAGAAATTCTTTTTTATTTTTTTTAGGGTCTTCTAAAACATAACCTAATAAGACATCCAGAATCTGTCCTACCATAGGGCCGGGATTAACCCCCAGAATTTTCATAACCCTGTCGCCATTCACTTTAAGCAGTTTGGCGGAAATCGGGTCCTTGCTGACCTTATCAATCGTATATTTCAAGTGCCTTAATTTGTAGGGTTCGGCCTTAGGAACTCCCGACCCTATTCTGTCTGCCTGCCTCACCTGCAACAGCTCTTCCATATATTCCGGCCCCACATTCCTGACCAAACGCCTGACCGAATTTTCTCCCACTTCGCCCACATTGTAGTAGAAAAGATGGTACCTGACAAGCTTAATTATTTTTTCCGCTTCTTTCTTTGGGAACTTAAGCCGGTTTAAAATCTGGCTCGCTATTCTGGCGCCGATTATCTCATGGTTGTAAAAAGTGGAATCTTGCCCGTCGCCTCTTTTTGCCCGGGGCTTGCCAATGTCGTGCAAAAGCGCGGCCAGCCTGACTTCTTTGTTGAAATTCTTTTTGGCGCTAAAATCCAGCGACCTTAAATCGTGTTCGTAGCAATCATATATATGGTGCTTATTTTGGCCAACTTTATATCCCTCTTCCAACTCGGGAATAATATATTTTAAAAGACCGAGTTCTCTTAACGAATCAATGCCTTCGGCCGCCCTTTCCGACATGATAATTTTGACCAATTCATCGCGTATTCTCTCCCCGGAAATCAATTTTAATCCCCCAGCATTTTTTTTGATTGCCTCGGCTGTTTTTGCTTCAATCACCCAAGCGAGGTGAAGCCGAGCGACGGGGTTCAAAGTGGTAGCAAATCTCACCGCCCGCATCATTCTTAGAGCATCCTCGGCAAATCTTTCTTCGGGATTGCCGACGGCCCGGATTATCTTATCCCCTAAATCTTTTTGGCCGTCATATAGGTCAATAATTTTCAATTTACAATTTTTAATTTTCAATGAATTTTCAATTTTCAATGCGATAGCATTCACGGTAAAATCTCTTCTGGCTAAATCCTCCTCCAATGTCTTGGCGAATCTTATTTCATCCGGGTGGCGCTTGTCGGAGTATTTCGCTTCCGACCGGAAGGTGGTGATTTCAATTTCTTTTAATTTCGGGTTTTTGCTTGGGGTCTTGACGGTGACGGTCAAAAAATTATTTTCGTAAAAATTCTTGGGAAAAACTTTTTGGATTTCTTCGGGTTTTGCCGAAGTTGTCACATCCCAATCATCCGGCTCTTTTTCAAGCAAAAAATCGCGCACGCACCCGCCGACAATATAAGCGTCGAAACCGGCCTTTTCCAGTTTGGCAATTACAGATTTTACTTCTTTTGGGATTGTCATAAATTTATTTTATGTTAAAATAAGACAATAATCCAGCCCGCCCCTGTAGCTTAACGGATAAAGTTCCAGGCTTCGAACCTGGCGATGAGGGTTCGATTCCTTCCAGGGGCACCAATAAAATGCAAAATTCAAAAATCAAAATTCAAAAACTATTATTAATACCGCTTATAATATTTGCTGGAATTGTATTTTTCGTTAATTCCGGAAAAGATGTAATGGCCGAAGTTCTAACTTTTACGCAACCTTCTGGGACTCTTAACGGCACAGAATATGTCGGCGTATTACCCCCGGGCCAAGCTGGTCAAGCTTACAGCTTCCCTTTTGTAGCAACAGGAGGTACGGGGTCTTATACTTGGGCCTTAAGATCGCTTCGCACCGGATTTTCTCTTGACAGTAATGGAGTATTGAGAGTAGATGCAAATAACGCCATTGCGGGCCAAACATATACTGTGAGAGTATATGTAACTAGCGGAAGCGGCGAAAACAACTGGCGAAGCGGTACATTTACTCTTCAGTTTATTTCTACTGCTGCTCCTACCGCCGGACAACCTCCTCGAATTACTCCCAAGGCATTGCCAGACGGAATAGCAGGTCAGTCATATCCTTCTCAAACAATTGAAGTTATGGGCGGTACTCCTCCTTATAGTTTTCGATTGCAAGTGGGGGACTCTCTGCCAGGGGGACTTTCTTTATCGCCTATCCATCCTTCAAAAGCTAATAACGGCATCATTTCTGGAACGCCGATTACGGCTGAAACAAAAACATTTCAATTAAAAGCTACCGATAACGCAAATATACCCAGCGAGCCAGTGTCTTTTTCCATAAGAGTAAATAGCCCGGCCCCGGGCACCGATGGTATCCCGGCACCGGGCAGCGCTATTCCTGCGCCTGGGAGTACTGGCGGCGTGAACCGAATCTGCCCTGTTTCAATCCAAAGCCCTAATCTTTATGCTGGCTACCAGGATAGCAATAAAAACAACCGATTTGACCAGGGTGAACCCCAAAAAACCGCAGGATATGATGGCTTGGTGCCTTGCGGAAAATGCGTAGTGGCCAAGAACATAACGCTTGAAGCAGCTCAAACCGAAATAAAAAATAATCAGGGTGCTTTTAGCGGCAACGGCCAATATGTCTCTTGCCAATTTTGCCATTTTTTTGTAATGTTTGGAGGCATGGTTAATTTTCTGATCTGGAAAATTGCCATCCCGGCAGCCATCCTGCTTTTGGTTATTGGCGGCGCGATGTTTGTTTTTGCCGCCGGCAATCCAGGGATGATTAAGAAGGGAATGGATATAATGAAATCAGTGGCCATCGGATTAGTCATAATGTTCGTCGCTTGGATAGTAGTCAGCACTATACTCACTTTCATCGGCGTGGCCGACTGGACAGGATTGCGGCAGGGCTGGTTTGGCATCAACTGCCCAATTAAAATTTAGCCCCCATAACTTAACGGCAAAGTAGCGGACTCTTAATCCGTGGATGTAGGTTCGATTCCTACTGGGGGCACATTGTTAAACATCGGATGTTTAACATTACTGGTGGGGCACTAAAGCAATTTTGCTTTTTTTGTTTGTAGTGCTACAATAAAGTTATGCTAAAACCACAAGAGAAAACAAAAGCATTTAAGGACTACAAAATCCACGAGACAGATACCGGTTCCTCGGAAGTTCAAATTGCCCTTTTGACCGAAGAGATTAAACGGCTTGTTTTGCATTTGAAAAAAAGCCCCAAGGACTTTGCTTCCAAAAGAGGACTTTTAAAAATGGTGGCAAAGAGAAGGAAATTTTTGAATTACCTGAAAAAAAACAACATCCGAAGATATAACGCTTTCACAAAAAAAATAGGATTAGAGAAGTGAAATCCAAAACTTAGAAGCTTAGCTTCTAAGTGAGAAGCTAA
>JAZDMV010000019.1:0-26756 GCA_043800535.1 bacterium
TCGACTGGGCTCGGGGCGAGTTTTGATTATAAAAGTTATTTGGCAAAGAGCGATATTTATTCGGTTATTTCTTACCCTGAAATAAAAGTTGTGGCGTCGGGACAGGGCAGTAAATTAAAGCAGTCGCTTTTTTGGTTGAAACAGAGATTTGAAGGAGCAATAGAAAAAATTCTGCCCGAGCCGCAAGCCGCTTTTTTGGCCGGGTTGACGCTCGGAGAGAAAAAAGAATTAAGCCAGGAGCTGACAGAAGCATTTAAAAAAACTGGCACAACGCATATTGTCGCCCTGTCCGGCTACAATATTAGCATTATCGCTGGATTTTTTATGACGATCTTTGGCTGGTTTATGCTCCGTCGCTCTTTAAGATTCTGGTTGGCGGTTGTGGCCATTATATTTTTTACGGTTTTAACAGGCGCTTCGGCCTCGGTCGTCCGGGCGGCCATTATGGGAATTTTGGTTCTAGTGGCGCGTCAGGAGGGTCGGATGTATAACGTGCGCAACGCGCTTGCGTTTGCCGGCGCAGTTATGATTTTTATCAATCCAAAAATTTTGCGCTTTGATATAGGATTTCAACTGTCTTTTGGGGCGACAATGGGCCTTGTGTGGCTCGCGCCAGTTTTTGAAAAGTGGTTTGTCAAACTGCCGCGGGCTCTTGGCTTAAAGGAAATTTTAATCGCCACACTTTCAGCACAACTGGCAGTTTTACCTCTGCTTTTGGTTTATTTTGGCCAGCTTTCCATTGTTTCGCCGGCTGCCAATCTGGTCGTGCTCGTTTTTGTGCCCTGGGCCATGCTTATTGGATTTCTGGCGGGTAGCGCGGCAATGATCTGGTTGGCGCTAGGCAAGATTTTTGGGTGGCTCGCCTGGCTCATTTTGACATTTGAAATTAAGGCGATAGAATTCTTCGCTTCTTTACCGCTGGCTTCGGTCAAAATATCATGGGGCTGGTTGTCGGTTACAATATATTATTTGGTGCTCGTTGCATTTTTATACCGATTTTTTGCGAAACAAAAATCAAGAATCTTAGTTGAATCTTATGCGAGTGACTCCCAATAAAGTCATTTTTTCAGTGCTTGCTTTTTTGGGCATGGCAGCTGTTTTTATTTGGCTTACAATTTTTGCCAAGGCCGAAAGCGGGCTATTAGAAGTTCATTTTCTTGACGTTGGCCAAGGCAAAGCAATTTTTATTGAAGAGCCCGGCGGCAGCCAGATCCTGATCGATGGAGGACCGGATAATTCAGTTTTGCAAAAACTGTCAGAAGAGATGCCGTTTTATGACCGCGACATTGATCTATTAATTTTGACCCATCCGGACGCGGATCATTTAAACGGTCTGATAGAAGTTTTAAAGCGCTATTCAATTGGCCGGATAATAGAAACAGGAATTACTGATCCTTCGGCAAATTACGGGATCTGGCATAATTTAATTAAAGAAAAAAACATTCCGCTGGTTATCGCCCGCGCGGGGCAGGAAGTAAAAATAGGAGACGGATTTTTACTGGCGATACTATTTCCTGGCCAAAATTTAGCGGGCCAATCTTTTAAAAATACAAATTCAAGCTCGATCGTCGCTCGCCTGGTTTACGGCAAAAATTCTTTTTTGTTCACGGGCGACGCGGAAGAACCGACCGAAGCGTATTTGGTTGGCAGCGGCGCTATGGTTGATTCTGACGTTTTGGACGTTGGGCACCACGGCAGCAAAAACTCAACCAGCCAGGAGTTTGTGGAAGCAGTCAGCCCGCAGGATGCTGTCATTCAGGTCGGCGCTGCTAACCGCTACGGCCACCCGGCACAGGAGGCGCTTGAACGGCTGAAGGGCATTAAAGTTCTGCGGACGGATCTCTGCGGGAACATTACGTTTTTCAGCGACGGGCAAAATTTTAAAGAAGAAAGAGGGTGTGATTGATGTGCCAATTTTGTACGATAGCATAAAATTGGCAGAGATATAATTTGCGTTAACTTGTTTTTTCTGTTATATTATAAACGTCCCGCTAGGGATATTTTTGATAAGATGATTGTCTAAACTTTGACTGATGACATATATTTGTCATCCCGGACTCCCGCCCGCCTGAAGCGTTCGGGCGGGTGATCCGGGATCCAGGTAGCAAAAATCTGGATTCCGGCTTTCGCCGGAATGACAATAGAATAAATAATGAAATCATACGAAAAAGATTTTCCGATATTCAAGACAAAAACAGAGGGTGTAACAAGGAAATTTAACCTGTCAGACCCGGCGGAACGGGCCGAGTATTTTGAAGCCAAAGCAGGCCAAGAGATCAAAAAACTGAAAGAATATCTGGCAAAAAACACCTTTATCGCCTATCTTTTGGGCAAAAAAAATTCAGGCAAAGGCACATATTCAAAGCTGATGAAGGAGATTTTCGGCGAAGACAAGATCGGCCATGTTTCCGTGGGAGACGTGGTGCGCAGCGTGCATGAAAGCATTGAGGACGAAGCAAAGAAAAAGGAGCTTTTGACGTATCTTGAAAAAAATTACCGCGGCTATATTTCAATTGATGAAGCGATCGCCGCCTTGCTTGGCCGCAGCACAAAAACTCTTTTGCCGACAGAATTTATTCTGGCTTTGATAAAAATGGAGATCGCCAAAATGCCGCGCAAGGCGTTATTTGTAGACGGATTTCCGCGGGAACTGGATCAGGTTTCCTATTCGTTTTATTTCCGCGATCTGATAAATTTTCGCGAAGACCCGGATGTTTTTGTGGCCATCAGCATTCCCGAATCCGTGATTGACGAGCGGATGAAATACCGCGTTATTTGCCCTATTTGCCACACGCCCCGAAATACCAAACTTTTTGCGACTAATAAGATCGGATACGACGAACAAAAAAAAGAGTTTTACTTAATTTGTGATGACGCAAAATGCAACGGCGCCAGATTAGTGGCCAAAGAAGGCGATAATCTTGGAATAGAAACTATCAGAGAGCGCCTGGAGCTCGATGACAAGCTGATAGAAAAAGCGTTTTCGCTCCACGGCATCCCAAAAATTTTGTTGCGCAATTCTGTGCCGGCCTTATCTGCCAAAGAATATGTTGACGATTATGAAATTACGCCGAAATACGTCTATGAAAAAAGGCTGGATGGCCAGGTAAAAGTTTCAGAAAAACCCTGGACGATAAAGGATGACGAAGGAGAAGAAGCATACAGTTTGCTTGCGCCTCCGGTGGCGCTAGCCTTAATTAAACAGTTAACAAACATTCTAATTCCCAGTGCGTAATTTTAATTTTAGTCCCGCGCAGCAGGACATTATTGAAAATTGGTAATTGGTTATTGGAAATTCTATTGGCATGCCTTATTCAATGCCTTATTCGGAACAGAAAAATAGATGGTTTTCGCTGCTGCTTATCGCAGGGTTGCCGTTTTTTGTTATTTTCAAATGGGTAAAAGGCGATCTGCCTTATATCCAGAATCCGAACATAAAAAACAAAATTTAAAATCTTGACCCCTCACATGCCTCTGTTTAGAAATCTGATTTTCTAAAATTTCTAGGTTCATTATTGAACAATTTTTAGAATAAAATAGTCGCATGTGCGGGGTTGACATCGTTTTTTTTGGAGCTATAATATAGACAGCTTTGCTGCTTTGCGGGTCTTTGTATGATCTTGCATCAAATCGTTTTTTGAGGGAGCCCTATATCGGGCATCGTTGCTGATTCGTTCGGGACGCTGCTAAGGTGACTGGGACATAGTTGCTAAAAATATGGCAATTATGTTCCAGTCATCTGTACTGCGGGCACCCACCTATTTTCGAGGCGGGATTCATAAATACCCGCAGCAGCGAAGCTTTAATTTACGCAGGAGTGAAAATTTTGGAAGAATGGAGCCATTTGGCTCTTTTTTTGTGAAAGGCAAGGATAAAACACAGGAGCCTTTTTTATGGGTTGGGCGCGATATAGCGTGACGGCAAAATAAAAGAGAGGAGGGCGAAGATGGCAGAGTTGCAGAGAATCGGCAAGGGCGATATAAAGATTAGCGGCAAAGAAGCATACGAAATCACGCCGGGTTGCGGATGTGTGGGCTTGAAAAACGGGGGTGTGGGATTTTTCAGGTATGGGGATAATTTTGAATGGCCAGAGGGCTGGCATCTTGTTGCCTCAAGGGTGTTTGGACACAAGGGAGATAGGCCTGCGCCATTTCAAGAGCTTTGGCTACCGGCGTTTAAGAGCCGTAACAGCTACCGTTTGTTTATCGGGTTAAATGGTTTTAACCCGATACCAAGATTTCTACAGCTTCCGTACATTATACGCGAAGCCGCCGGCTGGTTTTACGGCGACATATGGCTTTTTGCAAATTCGCCGTCATTTGTTCCTTAATATTTAAGTACGAAAGGAGGAGAGCAATGGAAAAAGGCAGTTTTTTTAGTTCAGATGGTCAGGCAAGTTTGGCGGGGCTGGAAGAGAGAACGGAATGGCCGGCATTTGCAGGCAAACGAGGCGGAGGCGTAGAAAACAAAAAGGACGAGCTAAAGATGCTTTGCGGCGAAGAAAGATCGTGCAGTGGTGCAGAAAAGAAAGCATGTTTTTTTGGGAATATTTATTTTGTGCGAAGCCCACATTTATAAAGAAGCGATGAGAGCAGAAAATGATTTTTGGAGAAAACAAAAAGGAAGAACTAAGTTCTTCCTTTTTTCTTTTTATCAGATTGCCGAGACACTATTCATTATTCCATTAAATTGAGGCCAATAGATTCGTTATAGCGGCGTTCAATTTTTCTCTTTGAGGATAGGTTTTATTTGTTTATCGCAATAATTTTTTGGCGGGATGTCTGGCCGATCAATATTCTGACTTTTTGAGGAGCGACGCCAAAATATTGGGCAAGCGCTTTAATGACCGCTTGGTTGGCTTTTCCGTCACGCGCCGGTTCTTTGACCCAAACTGAAAAAGTCGCATCGCCAGTTTTTTTGATGCGTGGCTCTTTGGCATTGGGTTTGACAGTAGCAAGAATTTTCACGTTAGGTCAGGGCTGTAAAATATCTTCTGTCCGGCCGTTGATAGAGATTATGACACTTTTAACAGTCGGGAACTGCAAAAGAGTCTGCGTAATTTGGGCGCGAATGGCTGAGACGCGGCAGGAACCGCCGACCTGGAATTCCAGCTGTTCATCAAAATCAACGCGCGCCACGCCTCCGCCAGCTGGCGGATCTATGGTTAAACTCTGAATTTTCACGCCCGGATTTATGCTTGTTTGATATCCGTTGTTTTGCTCTTTGAAAGTCACTCCGGCCAGAAGTTCTTCCAAGGCGGCGCGAGCCACTGCCGCGGTTTTGGGAATCTCCCTTTCAACCGGGAAAACCTTATTGCAGGAAATTTGCGGGTCAAGATTGTCATTGTTGAAGTAAGCTTTTACTTTTGTTGTTTGGGAGGCGTCAAAGCGAATGGGGACCCGGAACTCTTTGTCATTTTGGGGCAGACCGGAAGGATTATCCTTTTGCAAAAGCAGAGTACCGTTGCCCGAAGCAGGGGAGATAAATCTTATTTCCCCTCTAAAATTCACAGGATCAGTTGTCATCCAGTCGCTTTGGGCCTGGACAAAGCTTGATGCAATTTCTTGCCCGCTTGCGTCCAGAATTTTTATCGGGAAACTGCCTTCAAAAAACCAACCGCCCTTGGATGTGCCTTCAATAATTAAAGGACTTGTGACAACTTGGTTCGGCTGGGGCGAAATCATTGTAATTTCCTGTTCCGGAGCCGGGGTCCCGCAGCCATCAGTCGGCATGGGGCTTGAAGGATTGCCGTGTTTTATCCATTGTCCGTTTTGGCAGAGCCAGGTATCTTCAGGCGTCAAAAACCGCAGGCCCAAAAAAATTGCGCCTGCCACAATGATGATTGCGATAATCGCTATAATTATTTTATTCATAGAGTTAGTTTATTCTTCGAGCGAAAGCCGCGTCATCGCGGCTGGAGTCGAGAAGTTATCATTAATGATTAGTTCTCGACGCGCCCCCTCGACAAGCTCGGGGCTTGCTCGAACAATAAATAATTTTGTTTATTTCTTCCAGTAATTTTCCGCTTCTTTTTCCATTTTGTCAAGGCGGGTGTAGTAGTCGGGGAATTCATTAAGATGGGCAAGGGCAATTTTGCCGGTGGCAAACGGGTCGTCGCTGGTGACGTTCGTATAGCTGTCGCGAAGGCCGTGTTCGAGTTCAACGTCCATACCTAAGCGGAATTGCTCTATATCAAATTTATCCCATTTGATATTTAACGCTTCGCCGACACTTTTTGCTTCTTCTGCGGAAAAAGTTTTTTTGTCTGGCATAAATCTATTTATTAATTATTTAACTGCCAATTGACCGCAGGCGGCGCGTATCTGGCTGCCGAACTTATAACGTTGGGTCACCTCAATATGTTGCTTGGTTAAGGCGTCTTTAAATCTTTTTATATTTTCTTGGGTTGAAGACTCAAAAATGCCAGTGGGATTATAAGATATGAGATTGACCATAAAGGGTTTTGGCAAGGAGCCATTAAGAAGCCGGGCTAATTCTTCTGCGTCGGTTGGTGAATCATTCAGGCCTTTTATCATTATATATTCAAACATTATTTTTCTGCCTGTCTTTTTCAAATAATCAGCCACGTCCTTTAAGATTTTTTCAATCGGATATTTTTTGTTGGCAGGGACGATCTTTATCCGCAATTCATTGTTTGGGGCATGCAGGGAGATGGCAAGATTAATCTGCAAGGGCTCGTCAGCAAATTTTTTTATGCCGCCTGGGACGCCAACGGTAGAAACTGAAATATGCCTGGCTCCAATGCTCATGCCTTGTTTCTGGTCATTTAAAATTTTAATCGCAGCCATAACATTATCGTAGTTTAAGAACGGTTCGCCCATGCCCATAAAGACGACATTATCCACGCGCTGGCTGTCTTTTTTTAGCAGCCGCGCAAATAACAAAACCTGTTCAATTATTTCTTCAACCGTCAAATCCCGTTTAAATCCTGTCTTGCCTGTGGCGCAAAAAAGGCAGTTTAAGGGACAGCCCACCTGTGAAGAAACGCAGATAGTGTTGCGGCCATTCTGATAACGCATAAGCACCGTTTCAATCTTCAATCCGTCCTCCAAAGCTATCAGCGCTTTGATCGTATTTTTGTCATCTGACGTAAACAATTGGGCATTTATGTCAAGCGGGCATTCTTTATTAAGCGTTTCGCGCAAGTCCCTTGGCAGACTTGTCGCCTGTGTCCAATCATCAATTAAATGCTTAAAAACCGCCTCTTTTGCCTGGCGCAACTGAAAAGTGGGTTTGCCCGAAAAGATTTTTTCAAGATTATCTAAATTCATCGGATTTTATTGACAATTACTTAACATTTTACTACATTTAAGGCAATTAAAATCTTAGGAGGAGGTGAAAAAATGTACCTTTATAAGCAGCTCTATAACAACCAGTATTTTATTAGTGTCGAGCGATTGGTTATTAAAAAAGAAAATCGTGGTGAAGTTAAGCTTGTCGGACCGTTGGACTTGGATCATCAATCGTTAAGCCTTATCACGGTCCTGATCACGCTCGACGGAATTTCTGAATCAGAGGATAACCTTAAGGTTCTCGGCGACATCATTAGCGAAGCCATAAATCTGGCAAAAAAGGGCCCAAAGTAAACGTTAATCATATGAAGCCATCGCGATTCAACAGTTGCGATGGCTTTTTCACTTTTTAAAAAAGAGAGGGAGAAATCTGGATTCCCGCTTTCGCGGGAATGACAAGATAAAAATTCACGCATGGTTTATATTTATCTGTATATCTGTACTAAATCCGTAATCCGTAGAGAAATCACCAGCTGCCTCCGCCTCCGCCGCCAAAGCCGCCGCCAGAAAACCCGCCGCCGCCAAAACCAGAACCCCCGCCGGAAGCGCCTCTTGGAGCGGAAAAAAGAGCGGAGGAGGCCGAATGGTTAAAGTTATTTAAGCTGTGAATTAAAATTAACGAATTAAACGCGTGGCCGGATGGGTCAGAATACCAGGAAGGCGGCTCTTTGTATATCCCTTCAAATTGTTTCGCCCATTCCTGCTCAACGCCAAGCACCATCGCATAAGGCAGAAGCGCTTCAAAACGCTCTGGATTTTTTTCCGGCGCGTTAAAAAATTTGATGCGGTCTTTTTCTGCGACGGATAGATATTCTTTCAGGCCCAAAATATCTTCTTTTGCGTCAACTCCTTTTTTTGTCTTAACAGGCATGGCCAAGCTAAAGATTATAACGAGAACACTCGAAACAATTAAGCTAATAATGCCAAGCGATCCAATCGCTCCGGCAAAAAGTTCACCCAGCAAAAATACCCCGCCCAAAACCAGGACGCCGATTATTATATATTTGGTTTTTGTTCTTACCGGACTTTCGGGAAAATATCCTTCTTTGACAAGCGAATCATATAATTTGCTTTTTATATCGGGCACATCTTTATAAAATTTATTTTTTAGATCGGATAGTTTTTTTGTGTTTAGAGATTGCGGAAAGAGCGCCTCCATTAATCGTCTGCCGGCCGGCGCAAGAGCGTCAGGCTCTTTTAATTTTTCTAAAAGATAATCCTCGTGTGAGAAAATGAATCCTTTGTTTTGGGTGCGTGTAATTTTGAGAAAACCTTTTGTGGCCAGATAAATAATTTCAGAAGAGATATCTTTAGCGTCAACCTTTTCGTCAATCAGCGTGCCGATCTGGGCCGGGGTCAAATTGTCGGGTGCTTCATATTGCGCAATGACTGTGCCTCTGCCTTTTGGGTCACGGCCGCGGGTATACCAGAGATAGAGCATAATAAAAAAAGTAAGAAAAGGCAGAAATACTATCCAGTTGTCCTTTATCGTTTCAAGGATATTTTGTAGCGTTGAGGGCTTGGCAATTACGCCTTTTGGGACGCTGACGGCGATAGTCAGGCCTTGGCCAGGCGTAAGTAACAGCTGGCTGAAATCAATTTCGCTGGCAAGACCAGAGCCGGCATTTTTAAAAGCATAATTTGTGCAGGGTTGATTACTGCCGAGCGCGCCCGCAAAACAAATAGCGTCAAGTTTACCTTGTTCAATGGGGGAGGGCAGAATAATTTTAGCAGACGATTTTTCAATCGGCACCTGCCATTCGTTGCCAGTCGCGTTCCAATAAAGCTCGTCGTGGTCGCTAAAATAATTTATGGCGCGTCCGATCGTATAATTTATGACATAAATTTTCTGGCCGCTGACAAACTGATCGGCGTCGCCGATTTTTATCTGGATGTCGCTGGTGGGGTAAGAAATTTGAAATTTATACGGATTGCCATTTTCATCGGCTACGGAAATATCGGAAATTCTTAAATTGAAATTGCCGCCGCGCGCTTCGTATTTTATCGGGATAGCGCGAAAGATGCCGTGTTTTTGCAGGTCGCCAAAATCGTATTGGATGCGTTCGCTGACGTTAATAGTGGCGCCGGAATTTATTTTTATTGTGACATCAAAACTATCAATTTTTTCCTGTGCAAAAGCAGGCAAACAAAAAAACAGGCCAAAAAACAGCGTTGAAAGAAAAAATATTTTTTTCATGTTTGATCCCCACACCACTGCTTGCTCTCATGCCTCGAAAAACGTTGAGGACTTACGTTCGTGTTATTAACCATTCATCTTTTGACAGATGCCTCTGGTTTATGGTGTGGGGATTGATTAAACCGAAGGCGGAGGAGATACTCCTGATTTTTTCTTACCCCAGATAAAAATATACAGAATTTCCAGAATTCCGACCGTGTTCAAAATGAGCAGGACGAAAAACCATATCTTGTGGCCGTTGCGCGCCGCTTTCCAGAGAGCGATGCCTTTCCAGATGACGCTCCAGGCCAGAAGCAAGGCCAAGGCGACTCCGCCTGTCCAGAAGTAGGGAACCAAAAATTGGGGCAGTTGCGATGTGTCAGAGGGTATGATGTTAGATAAGTAAAACATATGCGCTTTATTTTTTTAATTATTTTTTGCCGACCTTTAAGATGTTTTTATTGTTTCTTTTTTTATGATGCGCCAATGGAAAACGAAAAGGGGCAGGCCGATAATGATCATGGCTAAATAATATGAGGCGTCGCGGTGGCGTTGTGAAGTGACAAAATCTATCTTTGAGTTTTGTTCCTGCCAGTTTTTGTAATCAGTCAGCCACTGAGTTATGGCTTGTTTCTCTAATTCCGACAAAGTCGTCTGGCTGCCTGAAGCAAGTGATTCCAGTTTGTCAGTTGAGGTTGGCGCAAAGGACGGCTGTTTGTTATATAATCTTTGTTCCTCATCGGCTTTGGTAAAAATAAAGGCCTTCAATCCCATATTGACGAAGCCGACACTGCCGATGGTTAGAAGTGTTAAACCCACCAGCGCAAACAGATAAAGATATACTGTTCTGACAAGAGAGTGTTTGTCCATATGTTTTGATTATTTATAATTTAAAATTTACCCGCGCACCAGTCCCGCGCAGCGGGACGGTGCGGGGTTCCGCCCTCCAAGAAAATAATTTTTGATGTTGTATGCGTAGGTTCGCGGAGGGCTTCATTTTTTTATCCAATCCATAATTTTCCGGCCGGCGCGGGCGTAAATAATTGCAAAGGCGGCCAGAATAACTACGGCAAGGATTATCTGCCAAGTTACAGGCAGGGTGACGCCAAAAGACAAAAGGAACGCGAAAGGAGCGATGCCCAAAACTGTTGCGGCAAGATAAGGCTGCCAGCTCATTTTGGTGAAAAGGCCGATGGCGAAGCTTAAAAGGTCAACCGGAAATATTAGGCGGAAGAGGACAATGATCCAGAAAAAATTCTTTTCCGGGATAACGTGGCTGATCTCTTCAACGCGCTCAATGTTGACGAACCTGGCCACAAAAGGCCGGCCGTATCTGCGGGTTAGGCCGAAGATGATCATAGCGCCTATTGTCCAGCCAAAGATGCTTAGAAACGCGACTGTCAGCCCTCCCCAGAGAGCTACCACAACCGGCATAAGAGGCAAAACAGTCAAAGGCGCGATGACGTTTGAAATTATAGTTACAAAAACATAACCAGCCATGCCCAAAGCACCCGGCACTTCAATAAAAGTTTTCAGGCGTTCGCTGTACTGGCTTGAAAGAATTGAGGCGGTGACAAGGATCGCCACAATTGCCAGAAGAATTATTACGTCTCTTGTTCTTGGTCTTGGTAGCGTCATATTCTAATTTTTTCTGCTTTTTTAACTGATTCGCGATAACGGCAGAAATCGCATCTGTTGGACGCATCAGGAATATGGGCATCTATTAAGCATTGATGCGCTTTTATCAGTACGTCCTCCACCCAGTTATCGTTGCCTTTATAAGAAATTATCTGGACGTCAAATTCAAGTTTTCCGTCAAAAGCGGCTTTGTCTTTTTTGGCGTTGACATAGACAAAGAAGCCGGTATCTGAAACGTCAAAATCATTATGGCGCAGCAGCCATTGGTAAATTTCCATCTGGCGCTTGTAACCCTGCTTCCATTCGTCGTCCAAGGTTATTTGGTTTGAGGTGCTGGTTGATTTATAGTCAACGACATGCAGTTCTTTCTGGGAATTTATCCAGATATCGTCAATCGCGCCGAAGACAAAAAAATTGGTCGCCTTGTGTAAAAATTGCACACCCTTGAAATTCTCGCGCCACTCGTTCATTTTTTCGTGCCGGAACGGGACGGCGGGAATTTTATAATGTTCCATTAATGGATGTGGCTGGCCTTTGGCGCGGTGGATATCAAATTCTTTTTTTAAGAGGGCGTCAACTGCCGAGTTCAATGTAAAAGGCGGGCCCTGCGGCCGGCCGATGCCAAGACGCCTGTCTAAATAAAAACAGCGCGGACATTCAAAAAACAGGTCAATTTTTGAACGGCTCAATCGGAACGGCTCTTTTGACTTTGGGTCAAAAAGCCCGCGTGTGCGGTTGAAATTTTGATAACTTTTCATAGCCATAAATTACAGGCCAAGATTAGCGGGATTGTAAATATCCAGAAAGGTTGGAATGGCGAATAGAAGGCCGATTATAGGCAGGACTATGACGGCGATACTGATAATGATCAAAACTAAAAAATACTTTCTTGTTTTTTCGGTGGATTTTAATACGGCGTCAAGCTTTTTATTCTGTTCCTCAAACTTTTGGAGAATTTCCTGGTCCATACAATTGTGTCGTTCCCGTCCCTGTATCTGTCATTCCCGCGGAAGCGGGAATCCAGTGCTGGGCAAACTTTAGCGGGAACCGAGGTCTTACAGGCCTGGATCCCGCATCAAGTGCGGGATGACAAATTAAAATTATTATTATGTATATTGTTTAATTAGCTCATCTATTTTGGCAAAGATCTTTGAATTGTTTTCTTTCTGATATTTTTTGAGATTTTCTTTATATGAGTCCAGACTGAAAAGAAATGCCTCAATTTTTTCTTTATTCGGCTGTTCCAGAAATTTTCCATAGCCGAGCTTGTCTATATAATATGCGTTAAATGTTTGTTCAAACTGGTTTTTGGCCGGCCAGGCCAGATACGGCTTGCCAAGATAAAGCGCTTCGCTGATCAATGTAAAGCCGGCATTGGCGACGATGCCTTGAGCTCCGGCCAGGTCTTTTAAAAATCCTTCCTGGCTGGCTTTTTTGAAAATCAGATTTTGGTCCTGGCGGTCTTCGTTGAAGCCATAAACAATAAATTTTTTGCGGATGTTTTTTAAAATATCTATAAGCGGTCTGGACGGGGAAGTAAGGTAGACAAGGATATAGTCGCCATCGGTCGGCTCTGCTTGCAGCACTTCCTTGCGCAATATCGGCGGGAAAAGGAAAGTTTTTTGATTTATTATTTTTGGTTGGTCAAAAGATATGACCAGGCACGCCTTGCTGTTAAAGATCATGGCGCGGGTGACTGCTTTGGCCGCTTCGGCTTCAAGAGCATATTTTTTTGGATATTCAATGGCCGTGTTTATCAGGCGATGTTGGTTGTCAATTGAAACAAGCGGCAGGTTTTTCATATTGGCGACAATGCAAGATATTGGTTCAAAATCAGAAAAAACTATTTGTGGCTTGAATTTGTCTGCTATTTTTATAACTTTCTGGATGCTTTGCTGGAATTGAGGAATTTTTATCGCGTTGTCTATCAGAGTCGGAATAAGCTGGATCTCGTTTTTGGCGTAATGGAAACCAAGGCCTGCTATCTCCTCCATTTCAAAATTCTGGCTTAGGTTTTTCAGGCCGCGGTCATAAGAAAGTATTTTTACTTCATGCCCTTTTTCTATTAAATGGTTGACGACTTCTTTGGCGCGGGAAGAGTGGCCGGAGCCTTCGCCGCAGACGCCGTAAAGAATTCTTGCCATATATTTCTATTTTATCAGATAAATTCGGTTTTTAACAGCGTAAAGGCAAATTAAAGAGGGCAAGCGATGCTTGCCCTCTGGTCTTAGCAGAGAGGATGTCATATTTTAAGGATGCGTCTGCCACAGGGATCGGTTTGGCGGGTACGATTTGGTTTGGTGAGGTTCAGGATGCGGTATCCGCATTTTGGGTCAGGCACGAGACAGCATTCGTGTGGTGAGCGACGGAAAGAAAGAGCGCGCGTTGTCAGTTGTGCTTCGGTTTGGGGAACAGAAGCCATCGGGAAGAAGGGGGGAACCTTAACTTTTTTAACGGGGTGTTCTTTCTTGCGTAAAGCACGGCGTCTGGCACGGGCATCTTTCCTGTTTTGAATCGTTTCAGTCAATTGGACCGTAAGGCGCTTGTCTTTGTCAAGCGTGGAAACAAGGCGAATGAATTCTTCTGCTGTGAACTCTCTTAATATTGGTTCAATCGCAGCATATATCGGGTAGTCCTCCTTAAACTGCATTACACTTTCTGGATTTGAAGAATCCAATCCCGCGATTATCTCCATATCCGCCCTTGCCGAAACAACTGCTACTTGCCTCATGATGAAAACCCTCCTCTCTAAGATGTGATGGAATGAACTGCTATGAGCTAAATATAAGGTTTTTTGGGAGAAATGTCAAATTAAAGAGCCACCCTAGATAACTAGGCTGGCTCGGGGGAGATTTTTATCCAATTGATTTTGGTTTATTTCCGCAAGGTAGGGGTACCTCCGTAACCCCCATTTTTTGGGTCGCTTCCGATTCCGGCCGGAAGCAACGGGATGGCGACGATCACTTTAGCCGGTGGTTCAGGGCCAGGTCATAGACTCTGCCCTCCTTTCTTTAATTCGGTCCGTCTCGACAAAACATCGGTTTACCGTCAATGTCGGCCCAAGCGAGCTCGTCTAGCGGAGCTCTGCCTTTTACTGTGTCGTTCTTTGTCAGACGTTCGTTTTCGTCTTCGGCCACGTCTCCCCAGTTTCTCCAGGAGAACGCCGTGGTGACCGATACTAAGCCGGCTTTTTTCTGCCTCGCATGTCCGTGGTCATCTTCTTCTCCAATGGTCCCCCTAAAGTCAAAAAGCGATAGACGATTCGGTTCTTTCTTGTCCATTGGCAATGCCACCTTGTCCTTCCTTTTTTTGCACATTAAGCCCTCCTCTTTTAATGAGATATTTATTACAAAAAAGAACATTTCTCTGATATTAAATATTATATATCAAATAATGGGTTTTTGTCAAGTCAGGCTAGTTTTTCTACTCGTAAACCGATAAGGCGGATTAGCTTCTCTTGCGGATTTCCACGTTTGTCCAGAAATGGCATCAGGAGTTTTAACGCCTCAAATTTCAGGATATTCAGTGAATTTGTCGGTTTTTCTAATGTATGTGAACGCGATTTTGTTTCAAAGCCGGCGAAGCGGCGAGAGCCAGAAGCAATAATTGAAATTTTTTTGAGACATGTTTACCATTCCGAAGCTTTAGCGAAGGATGGTCGGGCCAGGCGGAATTGAACCGCCACCATACCCACCCCAAGGGTACGGACTGCCGTTATCCTATGGCCCGTATTTAACAAAAAAACCCTCCTTTCAAAAAGGAGGGTTGGGGGGATCTGTCTTTAATAAAACCCCTCCTCATCCCTCTCCGCCAGTTGGCGGATTCAAAGAGGGGAATTATCCAAAATTACCTTGATTTAGATTTGGTCTTTATGCATTTGGTGCAGGCCAAAACCCGCTTGCCAGAGGCAAGGCGGAGCCATTGAAGGTTAGGATACTGGCGGCGCTTGGCTGTCGGATTATATTTGCCGCGTAGCTTGACTAGTGTTACACTGGAAATAGATGTTTTGCCGCAGATAGAGCAGATTCTTGCCATTTTGTTAAAAGCAGTGTCTTTGTCATTCTTATCCGCTGGGGCTTAAGCTTGACACGAACTCACCCGCTTTTCATTTTTATTTAGTAATCTTAGAGTATAACATTTCGTATAAAATTTCAAGCATATGAGCATTGAACAAGCGTTATTCCTATATGTAGTCATCATTTTTTCGGCCATTATTCACGAATATTCCCATGGTTGGATGGCTTACCAGGAAGGCGACCCGACCGCCAAATATGCCGGCCGGCTGACTTTGAATCCCATTCCGCATATGGACTCTTTCGGCACTATTATTTTGCCGTTGCTGTTGCTCGTTGGTTTCCCGCTGATTCTCGGGACTTCCCCGTTTTTCTTCGGCTACGCCAAGCCAGTGCCTATTAATCCGAATAATTTTCGTGACCAGCGGCGGGGTCTGATCCTTGTGAGCTTGGCAGGGCCGGGCTCAAACTTTTTGGTGGCCATAATTCTTGGGTTGCTCGTAAGATTTTTTCCAGGTTTGGCTATTGGCGGATTATCTGTAATTCCTTTTATTGCTTTTATAACTTTTGTAAATATATGGCTCGGATTGTTTAATTTGATTCCCGTGCCGCCGCTTGATGGCTCAAAACTGCTTTTTGGCCTGGCCGCGGGGCGTGGCGGGGCATTGGATTTCCTGCGCGGCGCCGGCTCCTGGTTTGGCATTTTGTTCGCGCTTTTTATTGCTTTTACCTTTCTGCCGTATCTTGGCAATTTAATTTTTACCTTAATTACGGGCGGTAATATCGCGATGTAGCGAACAAGCGATAACCGTCCTGAATTTTAATAATGAAAACAAAAATCATTTGTGCTTTAATCCTCGGGGCAATTTTTTTGCCTCTGTTTATACAGGCAGATGTTATCCCGCCTGACATGAAGCCGCTTCCCGGCTGCACAAAAATAGCAAATTTAAGCGACTTTCCGGATATTGCGTTATTTATCTATACAACCGGCCCGATGATTCAGGGCTACCAGGTTTCTGAAATAAAAGACGGCGAATGCGTAAGCAAGGGATATAAATTCAACAGTTTCAGAATCTACGCGGTCAAAAAAGAGTATTTAAACCAGAAGGGGATCAGTAATATAGATTTCAATTCTGATAAAAATGTATTTGCGGCAGATGAAGGAACTATTCTGGCTGGCCTGGGCTATATTGCCCAAAATGACAAGCGGACGCAAGAAGATAGATTTTATTCAATTGTCGGTTTGTCGCAAAATAAGCTGGTTTTATACGAGTCAAAGCGTATAACAAAATATGAGAACGCGGCCGATAAGGTAGAAACCTGGAGTAGCCCAGACGCGAGTCCCCAGCCACAGCCGCAGAAGAAAGGATTTTTTTATTCAGTTTGGTGTTTTGTTAAAAAAATATTCGGTAAGGCGTGTTAGCATGGCGTATGAAACAGAATTCTTAATATCGCTTTTGTTGACTCTGGCAATAGAGATCCCGGTTGCGGTTTTAGCCGTAAAATACGTTTTTAAGGCAGAAGCCACTGGCGTTACGAAAATAATTTTTGCCGGCTTCATCGCTTCATTCTCAACCTTGCCATATTTGTGGTTTGTTTTGCCGGCGTTAATAACGGAGAGAACGATGTTCTATATTGTGGGCGAGGCATCTGTCATTCTGGCGGAAGCGATAATCTACAGGCAATTGCTTAATTTAAAAACACACAGAGCCCTGACAATTTCTTTTTTCGCAAATCTCGCTTCTTTTTTGGCGGGTTTTTTGTTTATTTATTAGATTGTTGACATAAAAGAATTTATCGTTTAGAATAGGATTAACACTTGGACCTCAACTTAATAACGGGTTGTGATGGCTTCGGCTTTTTTTTATGGTTTGAAATAAACACGAAAGAAACAAAAAATTCAGTTAAATTTAGTAAATATTAATTAATTTCAGTGTTTTGCACCATGCCTACGATTCATAAATTAATAAAACGACCGAGAAAACAGGTTAAATACAAACCCAAAGCGCCGGCGCTTTGGCGTGGTTTTAATGCCAAAAAAAATCGGCCTTCAAGATTTGCTTCGCCGTTTAAGCGAGGGGTCTGTGTGAAAGTCACGACCGTTACTCCAAAAAAGCCTAATTCGGCTTTAAGAAAAGTGGCGCGTGTGCGCCTGACCAACGGCATGGAAGTGACGGCTTATATTCCGGGAGAGGGCCACAATTGGCAGGAACATTCTGTTGTTATAATCCGTGGCGGAAGGGTTAAAGACCTGCCGGGCGTCAGATACCACGTGGTGCGCGGCATATTGGATACCGCGGGAGTGGAAGGAAGGAAACAGCAACGAAGTAAATACGGCGCTAAGCGTCCTAAATAAATATCGTTCGGGTATCATCTCCAAAAAACGCGGTCAGCTCGGTCAGCGATAGTCAAAAGTTCATCGTCAGCTGCCGCTCACGCTCGCTGCGCTAAGATTTTAATAATAGATATGTATATTTATTTGGTGCGTGGCTGCGCGATGTTTTTGGAAGGCGATACCCTCACTTTTAAAGATATAAAAAAATGAGACGAAAACGAAATTTTCAAAGAGAAATTTTGCCAGACCCAAGATACCAGAATGTTCTGGTGGCAAAATTTATTAATCATTTAATGACCGGGGGCAAAAAATCAACTGCCCAATCGGTTATTTATGATGCTTTTAAAATAATTGAGAACGAGAAAAAAGACCCGATGCAGATTTTTGATGAGGCGATAAAAAATGCCTCTCCGCTTCTGGAGGTCAAATCGCGGAGGATCGGGGGAGCGAACTATCAGGTGCCGCGAGAGGTGAGAGGTGAACGCCGGATTGCTCTCGCCGCTCGATGGCTTATCGGGGCAGCCCGTTCGCGCAAGGGAGCGCCGATGGCAAAGAAATTGGCCGAAGAATTTTTGGGCGCGGCCAGGAACGAAGGCACGGCCATCAAGAAGAAACTTGATATGCATAGGATGGCAGAGGCGAACAAGGCCTTTGCCCACTTTTCTTGGTAGCAACTAGCAACTAGCGATTAGCCACTAGTAAATTCAGTTCTCATACTAGTCGCTAGTGGCTAGACCCTAGTCGCTAATCTATGAGACAATTTCCCAGTGAAAAAATCAGGAATATTGGCACTATCGCCCATATTGACGCAGGCAAAACCACGGTAACGGAGGGTATTTTATTTTTGACCGGAAAAACCCATAAGATCGGAGCGGTGCATGAAGGGGAAACGCAGATGGACTGGATGGAGCAGGAAAGAGAACGCGGCATTACGATTACTGCCGCCGCCACTTCTTGTTTCTGGAAATCGAGGCATTATCCGGAAATCGGCGAACATCAGATAAATATAATTGATACGCCCGGCCACATTGATTTTACGGTTGAGGTTCAGCGTTCGCTTCGCGTGCTTGACGGAGCGGTTGTCATATTTGATGGCAAAATGGGCGTTGAGCCGCAATCAGAAACTGTCTGGCACCAGGCGGATAAATACAACATTCCGCGGCTTTGTTTTATAAATAAAATCAATCAGACCGGCGGTGATTTTTATAAAAGCTTAAATTCGATCAGAGAGCGATTAAGTTCAAATTCTTATCCTGTTCAGATTCCCATCGGCTTTGAAAAAGATATTATCGGAGTTGTGGATCTGGTAAAAATGAAGTCATATACTTATACGGATTTTCATGACAAAGAGTTAAAAGAGGGCGAAATTCCCGCCGAACTCAAGGAAAAAGCGGAAAAATACCGCAAGGAGCTGATAGAAAAGGTGGTGGAAATAGATGATGCTTTAACTGAAAAATATCTGGATGGTAAGGAAATAACCGAAGACGAACTTGTTTTAGCGATCAGAAAAAATATCCTGACCGGGAATTTCTTTCCGGTGCTTGGCGGCGACGGCCGCGGCGTCATAGTTGAAACGATTCTTGACGCGGTGCTAAATTATCTGCCTTCGCCTCTGGATGTGCCAGATATTATCGGAATAGACGTAAAAACAGGCGCAGAAATAGTAAAAAAACCGGATGACAACGAGCCGTTCGCCGCTTTGGCGTTTAAGATCGCGACCGATCCTTTTGTCGGCAGTTTAACCTTTTTTCGCGTTTATTCGGGCACTCTTAAGGCTGGCTCTTATGTTTTAAATACCGCCACTGGCAATAAAGAGCGTATTGGCCGGATTGTGCGTATGCATGCCAATAACCGCACCGAAATCCAGGAAGTTTATGCCGGAGATATCGCGGCGGCAGTCGGTTTAAAAAACACCGGCACGGGCGATACAATTTGTGACCCCGACCATCCGGTCATCCTTGAAAAAATCGAATTTCCCGAGCCGGTTATTTCTATCGCCATTGAACCAAAAACCAAGGCAGACCAGGAAAAAATGAGCATTGCCTTACGGCGTCTGGCCGAAGAAGACCCGACTTTCCGCATTAAAGGCGATCCCGAAACTGGCCAGACAATTATTGAGGGCATGGGCGAATTGCATCTTGAAATTATTGTTGACCGCATGAAGCGGGAATTTAAGGTTGAAGCGAATGTCGGCCGTCCGCAGGTGGCCTACAAAGAGACCATTAAAGGAAAAGCGGAAGCCGAAGGAAAATATATACGTCAGTCAGGCGGCCACGGCCAATACGGTCATGTCTGGCTGCGGGTTGAGCCAAAAGAGCGGGGGACTGGCTTTGAGTTTATTAATGAAATTAAAGGCGGCATAATTCCGCAGGAATTTATTCCAGCGATTAAAAAAGGCGTGCAGGAAGCAGTTGATAAGGGTATCATGGCCGGATATCCGGTCGTTGACCTCGCGGCCACTCTTTATGACGGTTCGTTCCATGAAGTTGACTCTTCGGAGATGGCGTTTAAGATCGCGGCTTCAATGGCTCTGCAGGAAGCGGCCAGACGGGCAAAGCTGGTGTTACTGGAACCGGTTATGAAACTTCAGGTGATAACGCCCGAACAGTTTATGGGGGATGTTATCGGGGACATCAGTGCCAAGCGCGGCCAGGTTGACGACATAGAAGAGAGAGGCCAGGATATTTTCCGGGTCAAAGTCATAAACGCGAAAGTTCCGCTGGCTGAAATGTTCGGCTACGCGACAAGCTTGCGCTCGATGACCCAGGGACGAGCCAATTTTACAATGGAATTCAGTCATTTCCAGGAGGTACCGTCAAATATCGCGCAAATGATAGTGGAGGGGAAGAAGAAGTAGTTTAAAGTTAACAGTTTAAAGCTAAAAGTTGTAATGAGAAAAAACTAAATTTTAACTTCTCATTTTTAACTTTTAACTTAAGCGAAGCAAACCATGTGGGAAACAATCAAAAAAGTATTGCAAAAGCAAGGAGGCGCGTGTATTATTATAGAAGATGGCAAGCCGACTTATGTTGTGAGTAGCTTTTCTGAATACCAAAAATTGCTTGAAAGCGAGGAACAAGAGCCGCAAAGTCTGGCAGGCAATAATTCTGAGCAGGGTTTGCTTGAAAGGATAAATCAGGAAATTGAAAATTGGAAGGCTTCGCAGGCAGAAGAGCACGCAGCCGAAACTTTAGCAGAAGAGGCGGAAAGCGACGTAAAAATTGAGGACTTGCCGCTTTAAAAACAAGTCAGAAAGCAGAGGAGGATTTTTTGTTGACCACGTTAGAAGTCCAGCCGGCGTAGGAATAAACTATGCATTTTCAGCGAATCGCCTGCGGCTTTCTTTTGCAAAAATAGTAAGTTCTTAGGAAGACTTCGTACGTGGTTGACATAAAGGCATTTTTAGGATAAAATCGAAATTGCGTATAAAACATAATTAATTTAGGGTACAAGTTACAAATTTGTACAAATATACATATATTTGTAGATTCGTATTCATTTGTAATCAGTACATAGCCCCTGTAATTTATGGCAGAGAAATTTGAGCGCACTAAGCCCCATCTGAATGTGGGCACAATTGGTCACGTCGACCATGGAAAGACAACTTTAACAGCCGCCCTGCTGCATGTTTTGAACATGGCTGGTTTTAGGGCAACTGAAAGATCGGTCGACCAAATTGACTCGGCTCCCGAAGAGAAGGCCCGCGGGATAACGATTGCCACCTGCCACGTTGAATATGAGACCGAAAAAAGGCACTATGCCCACATTGATTGTCCCGGCCACGCCGACTATATCAAAAATATGATAACGGGCGCAGCCCAGATGGACGGGGCGGTTTTAGTGGTGGCGGCGACTGATGGCCCGATGCCCCAGACCAGAGAACACATATTGCTTGCCCGCCAGGTCGGCGTGCCTGCCATTGTCGTGTTTTTAAATAAAGTTGATCAGGTTGACGATCCAGAACTTATAGATCTGGTTGAACAGGAAATAAGGGAGCTTCTGACCAAATACGAATTTCCCGGTGACAAAACTCCGATTATCCGTGGTTCAGCGCTCAAAGCTCTTGAAACAAAATCTGCGGATGACGCGGCAGCTAAACCGATTTTGGAACTGGCCAAGGCGCTCGACGAATTTGTTCCGGAGCCGGTCAGAGATACGGCTAAGCCCTTCCTTATGCCAATAGAAGATATTTTTTCAATTGAAGGTCGCGGCACGGTTGTCACCGGCAGAATTGACCGGGGCATAATCAAGGTTAATGACGAAGTGGAAATTGTTGGTATCAAACCAACCCAGAAAACGGTTATTACGGGCATTGAAATGTTCAATAAGTCCCTTGATCAGGGCCAGGCAGGCGATAACGCCGGCGTTCTTTTGAGAGGTCTTAAAAAAGAGGACGTGGAAAGAGGCCAGGTTGTGGCTAAGCCCGGTTCCATAACTCCGCACACCGAATTTGATGGCGAAGTTTATATTCTGACCAAAGAAGAGGGCGGCCGCCATACCCCGTTTTTCAAGGGCTATAAGCCACAGTTTTATATCAGAACAACCGACGTGACTGGTGAGGTGGAATTGCCGGCCGGTTCAGAAATGGTTATGCCGGGCGACACTGTTAACCTTAAAATAAAATTGATCGCTCCGATCGCCATGGAAGACAAAATGAAATTTGCTATCCGAGAAGGCGGGCATACAGTGGGCGCTGGCGTTGTAACAAAAATAATCAAATAAACAGAATTTATTGTCATTGCGAGCCCGCAGGACGAAGCAATCCCGCTGTTAAATAACGGGTTCCCTCGCCCCGCATTTACGGGCTCGGGATGACACAAGAGTGTCAGTTCTTTATGACGCCAACTACCGTGAAGAAAAAAGAAGAAGAGGTCAAGCAGAAGATTCGGATAAAAATCCGGGCCTATGACCATAAGGTGATTGACCAGTCAGCGAAGCAGATCGTGGAGACGGTTTTACGCTATGGCGCGGAAATTTCCGGTCCGATACCTTTGCCTACAGAGATCCGCAAATACACGGTCAATCGTTCAACTTTTGTCCACAAAGACGCCCGCGATCAGTATGAAATGAGAGTGCACAAGCGGATCATTGATATTGTGAACCCGAATCCAAAAGTGATAGACGCTTTAATGAACTTGAATTTGCCAGCCGGGGTTGATATTGAAATTAAAATGTAGTTTTCTTTGAGCCGCTTTGATTTCGGAAGGTTGCTCCAAAATCAAAGCGGCTCGGGACAACGAAACTGCTGCATTTATTTCTTTTTAAAATCTGTAACACTTGTGTCAGGTATTAGTCGATAAACTCGGCCTAGCCGAGTTTTTCGTTAGATAACTACGGATTACAGATTTTTACGGATATACGGATTACGAATTTTAACTCACCCCACCCTCTCTTAAAATAAGAGGGGGGGCTCCTCCTCTTTTTTAAAGAGGAGGTTGGGAGGAGTTAAATTTTATCTGTATATCTGTATTGATCCGTAATCCGTAGCTAATTTATGAAGTTTATACTAGCCAAAAAATTGGAAATGTCGCAGATCTTTGACGGAGAGGGCAATGTTGTGCCCGTGACGCTTGTTCAGGCAGGGCCGTGTTTTGTGACGCAAATTAAAAACGAGGAGAAGGATAAATATTCTTCGGTGCAGATCGGATTTGACGAGGCAAAGAGGATTAATAAGCCCAGAGCCGGCCATTTGAAAAAAACAAATATCAGTAAAAATCTGAAATTTTTAAAAGAATTTAGGGTTGAAAAACCGGAACTTGAATTAGGCGCAGAAATCAAAGCAGATATTTTTAAAGAAGGGGACGCGATTAAAGTGAGCGGGTTGACGATTGGCCGGGGATTTCAGGGAGTTGTCAAGCGGCACGGTTTCAAGGGCGGGCCCAAATCACACGGCCAGAAACATAGCTTGCGCCGGCCCGGTTCCATCGGGTCGACGTTTCCTGAAAGAGTTCCCAAGGGCAGGCGAATGGCAGGCAGAATGGGTGGTGAAAGAGTGACAGTGAGAGGACTAAAAATAGTAAAGGTAGACGCGGAGAATAACATTATTGCTATAAAAGGAGCAGTGCCGGGAAAGAGAGGAACGTTGCTGGAAATAAGTAGTATATAGTCATTCCGAGCGTAGCGAGGAATATCCCGCGAATGCGGGCCGACACAAGGTCGGAGATTCTTCGGTCTACGGTCTCAGAATGACAGAAAAATAGAAATAAAAAAGCCACCAGGACCAGTTAATGAATCCTGATGGCGGAGAATGAGGTGGGATTATTTTTTCTTTGTTCGGGCAACTGACCCATCTAGCTGGTGAGTAAGCGACAGATATCCCGTCTTGATGAGAGATGTTGTGACCCAGGCCAATTCCTCGAGAGAAAATTCCAGGCCATTGTGAATGGTGCGCAGCGCCATATGGAGTTGCGCGACGCTGTAGTATTGTGACTGTTGCAACTGAACCACGGCCTTTACCGCTAGATCCAAAAATTTCTTTTGGGTTAAATCATTCCCATATAAAGTAGCCATTAATGCACCTCCTTAAAGAACGATTTTGAATAATACACATTATATCATATAATATGTCACTTGTCAATCCAAAAACCAAAAAAGTCGTCAGCTCCAAGAAAACGGTAAAAAAACAAGAAAAAACCCCCGTTAGCTTAGAGTTGTCTGTCTTTGATCAGGAAGGCAAAGAAGTTGAAAAAATTAAATTGCCCGAACAGATCTTTGGATTAAAAGTGAATTCTGACCTGGTTAAGCAGGCGTATGAAGCGCAAGTTTCGCAGGCGCGAATCCCCTACGCTCATGCGAAAGACCGCAGTGAGGTCAGGGGCGGCGGCAAAAAACCGTGGCGGCAGAAAGGAACAGGTAGAGCAAGGCATGGCTCAATTCGCTCGCCGATCTGGCGAGGCGGCGGTGTGACGCATGGACCGCGTAAAGAAAGAAATTTTGCCAAAGGCATCAATAAAAAAATGCGAAGAGCCGCGATTTTAATGGTTTTGTCGGGCAAAGCGGCCGATAACGAAATAGTCATTTTGGATAATTTGAAAATTGAACAGCCGAAGACAAAATTGATGGCAAATTTAGTCAAAAGTCTAAGGCTAAAAGTGAAAAAGGATATTGATAAGGGTGCGTTGGTAGTAATGTCGCAAAAGGATTTAAACGTTATCCGCGCCACAAAAAACATTCCTAAGTTTATGACAATCGGCACAAACAGTTTAAATGTCGCGGATCTGTTGAATCACAGATACTTGATAATGCCCAAAGAAGCGGTAGTGATAATTGAGAAAACATTTTTACGATAAGTTTATGGCGATATTAGATATTTTCAAAAAAAAGAAAAAGGAATCAGTAAAAGCAGAGGTAAATAAAGCCGTTAAAGAAAAGCCGCCAAAAATGGAAGAGGCGGATGTTAAAAAGCAGACGCTGGATGAAGCGCTGCAGGCGCCGCAAAAGCAGGTGATTTCAGGACGGGCAAGAAAAGTTGAAAAAAAGCAGTTTCCAGATGCTTACAGAATTTTGGAATCCCCTCACGTGACGGAGAAATCGGGCATGCTTTCAGAACACAACAGCTATGTTTTTAAAGTAAATTCATCGGCCAATAAGCATGAGATCAAAAAAGCGGTTCAGGATCTATACGGCGTGGCGGTTGAGGGGGTGACGGTTGTAAATATTCCTAGAAAAGCAAGGCGCCTGGGCCGGAGCCAGGGATTTAAACCCGGCTTCAAAAAGGCGATGGTAAAACTGGCAGAGGGTGAAAAAATAGAAATAATGCCTAGATAAATATCGTTCGGGTATTACCTCCAAAAAACGCGGTCAGCTCGGTCGGCGATAGTCGAAAGTTCATTGTCAGCTGCCGCTCACGCTCGCCGCGCCTTAGATGCTTAAATAAACAAATATGTGGGTGCGGCTGCGCGATGTTTTTGGAAGGCGACACCCTCACTCTTAGAGAAATTTTTATGAAAAGTTATAACCCAACAAGTCCGGGACGCAGACAATTGAATCGCGTAGAAACGAAGGGTATTTTGGCTGTCAAAGAACCGGAGAAAAGCCTGCTTGCGCCTTTGCCAAAACGGGCCGGAAGAAGTGCCAATTCGGGCCGGATAACGGTTCGTCACAAGGGCGGCGGCCACAAAAAATTATACAGGATGATCGATTTTAAGCGCGATAAATTTGATATTCCGGCGCGTGTTGTCGCCATAGAATATGATCCTAACCGCAATTGTTTTATTGCTTTATTGAATTATGTTGACGGCGAAAAAAGATATGTCATCGCGCCGCATGGGTTAAAGGCGGGCGACCAAGTAATGACGAGCGCAAGCGCCGAGCCGAAGATCGGTAATCGCTTGGCGCTCAAAAATATTCTTGTCGGCACGCAGGTGCATGATATTGAGTTAAATCCTAAAGCCGGCGGGAAAATTATTCGTTCGGCAGGAGGATTTGCTACGGTTTTGGCAAACGAAGGCGGCTATACACATTTAAAAATGTCGTCTGGCGAAGTCAGAATGGTGGTTGATACTTGTTTTGCGACTATCGGGCAGGTCAGCAATCCCGAATATGACAAACAGATTTTTAGTAAAGCCGGCCGCAGCCGCTGGATGGGAATAAGGCCTAGAGTTCGCGGCACGGCGATGAATCCGGTTGACCATCCGCACGGCGGAGGCGAAGGCAGGACACCGATCGGTTTGCGCCGAGGGCCCAAAACTCCCTGGGGCAAGCAGGCTCTGGGCGTTAAAACAAGAAAGAGAAAAAAATGGTCAGATAAGTTTATTCTTAAAAGGAGAAAAATAGGATATGGCTCGAAGTCTTAAAAAAGGTCCATTTGTGGACGAAAAATTGCTGAAAAAGATAAAAAACCTGAAGCCGGGCGACCGGACTATCATAAAGACATGGTCCCGGGCTTGCACGATCACTCCTGAAATGATAGGGTTCACTTTTGGCGTACATAACGGCAGAGAACATATTGCTGTTTTTGTGACCGAGGAGATAGTCGGCCATCGGTTAGGCGAATTTGCGCCGACAAGGAAATTTACCAGGCACGGCGGAAGAATGCAGAGAGAACTTGAAGCGGCCCAAGCACAGGCGGAAGCCACTGCAGCGCAGGCCGCAAAAGCAGCGCCGGCGGAGCCGAAGAAGTAAAGGGCTTTGTTCCCGCTAAGCGGGATAACAAAACCTTAACCCCGCCCTCTAAGCTGTTGGATAGTTTTAAAAATCTCAAATAAGGTAATTATCAAAAAAATATCCGTAATCTATCAAATGGCATAGAGGGCGGGGTGCTCAATGTGAAAGTAAAATGG